>SICV01000006.1 GCA_009694725.1 Candidatus Pacearchaeota archaeon | reverse complement strand
AACGTAGAAATATTCTGAAGGTATCGCCCATCACCGATGAATGCTCCAGCGGTGATGTTGTACACACCAACATTGAGATTCTGATTTGCATTCGTCCCAGAGAGATTGAGATATTGTGAAACAAGATTGGAAATAGCAGCAAGTGTTTGGTTGTATGCATACGAAGCATACGATGCGTTATATGAGCCATCAGATTGATTGTATGCGAAAGAAGCATACGAGGCATTGTACGTCGTGGAGTACAATGCATCAGTTAAGGTTTGATTGAATGATGCGTTGATAACATTTGCTGCATAGGTGCTGTTGAAGGTTGATCCTCCATAGGTTTGATTGTACGCGAAGGAAGCATAGGTTGCGTTATACGCCCCACTCGAAATACCGGTCAAAAATTGTCCCGAACCGAGGAAGTACGTAGCAGTCACGTTACCTGAAACATTCACATGCCCACGTACATCCAAAGCAGAAAGAGGGGTTGCAGTCCCAATACCCACATATCCTACAGTGGGATTCACAAATAAAATACTTGAACCTACCGATAAGTTTCCTACAATACTCAGATTCCCCGGAAAGATATACGCACCCGATTCAAAAGTCCCTGCACTTATCACGCTTGCACCGTGCCCTGGATCAGCAGCAGAAACAACAGCTAGTAAGAACACGATACTTACCAGAACAAAAATCCCTCGCATCACCATCATTGTAATCCTCCTAGAATCTGCTTCGAGCTATATAAAGATGTCTGTGCTTTCACCGACGATAAACCTTGTAGGAGAACAGGAAGCATGAACCAACTACCAAGTAAAGAAAAGAGGCCTAACACAAAGGAAGTCACAAATTTCCCCCCATTAATAACACGTACGGCAACAGCATTCACTCCTGAAGTTCCTGCAATTTTCCCTTTCGTAAAGTTACTAATATTTGCCCCGTTCAAGGTAAACCGTCCAACACCTGTAATCGTAAAATTATTTTTATTAAGATTCACATTGGAAGTAATCGTGCAATTATCTCCTGCAGTCACCGCCCAATTGCCACTACCACTATACGTACACGTATCAAGCCCCTGAGCAACCGTTACATTTGCGGGAGCACTTTTTGTCGCTTGCAACACCGGAGAATAAAAACGATTCGCATCACTCGTTAACAAAAAGTTCGGCAAAATATGCGTCGTTAGAGAAGCAATCGTAAAGGTATTCCTCGATTCATTATCTGCCGAATACAAACCAGATAAATTTTGATACGCAGTATAACTCCACAAAGCCCGCCCTTTCACATACAACTCTTTCACTTCTGCACTTGTTAACGACCGATCGAAGATCATGACTTCATCGATTGACCCATCCCAATAAGCAGCATTACTTGAAGGCCCTCCAATCTTACCTTGATTTAACGTTGTTGCAAAGGTAAGCGGCCCTGCAACATCAAAAGAGCCATCGACATATAACGTAGAAATAGTGCCATCATGAGTAACAACTAAATGATGCCATTCCCCATTATTAATAAGCGTCCCAACACCAAATAATGCATAATCTTGACTCGCAACAACGATACGGCTACTATGCATTCCAAGCATAAAATCAGCATTACTAGAATACGTTCCATAAGAAAAGGCATAGATTTCAGTCGAATCAGATATCGTTTTTGCCCACAAAGCAACGGTTCGAGGTAAATTATCTGCAGGCAAAATTGTATCGGAAAATAAAGCGTAATCATCAACCCCATCAAATTGTAAAGCTCGACCAAAAATGCCGTTTGCAATCGTACCATTTCCCCCAAATACCGAACCATTACTCATTCCCTTTCGGTCAACAACTAACGTTTGATTCTCTCCAATCGCCGAACGATTATCAAAATTATAATATAATACAAGGCTATTCGCCGTGCTATTCAAATCACTTATATTATAATCCAACGAACTATCCCACGCCCCCACACGCGCAGAAATATTCGTTCCCCCTGCTCGCAGATACTGTTGTAATGAAAGGTTAAGAGAGGTCAAGCCCTGACTAATATTAAAGAATTTTGTTTCTTGCTCTCCTCGCACAACAAATCGTGCTGATTGATTCTGATAGATGCTCAGAATATCTGAATCATTTAAAGATTTATTAAATACCATTACTTCATCTATTTGACCAAGAAATTTCATTTGCGCATTACCCCAAGTCGAACCTAGCCAAAGAGAAACGTAAGGTTGTCCATTTGGAACTATGGTTACCGTAGTATTCATTACTCTGATTCCATCGACATAGAGTTGAGTTGCATCAGCAACGCCATCAACCCAGCTTACGGCTACGTGATGCCAGTTACTATCATTAACCGGTACACCACTATCTCTTGGTGCATTATCTCCCCAGTCATAGGTCGCAAAGTTACCATTATTTGTAAGGAGACCGTAATTATATTTTTTAGAGGCAATAAACTGATAACCAAAAACTGTTTCATAATGAGTATTATTAATCCAAGCCATTATTGTTCCATTATCATATATTTGTAAACTTGAATCATTAGTAGCATCTAAATAATCATCCACCCCGTCATAATCAAGACACATACCGTAAAGGCAGGATTGACCAGCAATATTTATTCCGCCACTACCCGTTGCATCATTTTCTTCTCGAGTATAATCATACACGATTCCGTTAGCAACATCGTTCCTATCAAAAGGCCAATAACCGACTAAAGAATCATAAGGCGCAAGAGAAGAAATCGTCAGATGTGAAAATTGATTAGTCGTTCCTTCAAACGTAATATTCCCTCCAGGCACTGAAGAATTAGCACTCGTAAACACCAAACTAAAAACTTGATCGGATAAATGAGGGACAACCCATTCCATATAATCCAGGTATCCATCTCCATCGACATCATACGCATCAAACGGCATCGCTTGTAACGAAGAGGTAACCCGCACAAGGGATGTGGTGTTCACATTGGAAATGGTTTCATTAGCAATCTGAATGATCACATTCCCCGATAACAAACTACCAAACAACGAAACAGCTGCTTCTTCCTCAACAGGCTCAGATTCATTCACCACGATATCAGAATCAACAGTAGCATCAGTCGTCTCAATCACTTCTAGTGCAGGCACATCGGCAACTTCTTTCAGTTCAGTCCCCATTTCACCAACCATCGTATGCCAATACAATCCTATCTTCCCGTGGTCTCCAACCGAGAACGTATTATCTAACGTAGTAAATGCAATCACATCCGTATAATGTACCGTGTCCGGTCCAGAAATAACAATGTCCTTGCCCTGTGCAGTACTGGTTTCGTTCGCAGTAGGCGCTTCCGTATAATACGAAATAGCATACCCAATCGCCGCAGGTGCATCTAAGGTAAGTGTTACATCGGGGATAGTTTCCTCATCTACAACATTGCCGGTAATTCCTTTAAACAATGCACGGAACCAACGTTTTACAAAGAATTCACGGTCTAGATCAATATCAACAGTCACTTCTCCCGTGAATAAAGAAGAAGGATTCACTATTTCCTGTGTCCCTTCTGCAGTATGAGCAATAACCGTAATATTATATGTTTCAGGAGGTAATGCAAACGTAACATTTTCAGGAGTATCTAACGATATATTTGTCACCCAGTGCACCGGTTCACCCACTTTAATCTGAGTACGAGCAGTCGTAATACGTGTAGCTCCTGAAGAAACTAACACCGTAAATTGATTACTTGTAACGGAGTCCGTTCCGTTCCAACCCGTAACCGTCGCTCGAATAGCCCCCTTAAATCCTTCATCTGCACGTACTGTTAGATTCAAGTCTACACTCGTTGCATGCACATGCTCCCCATTCAACGTAACATTCTCTGCACCAACAAAATAAACCGAAGTATCCAAAATAAGAGAATCATTGATGCTCAATCGCTGGAGGGGAATAATCCCTATGAAAGAGAGAGAAGGGGCAGAAATATTAAAACCGCTCACCAAGGTATCATTCGCAATTGTTCCATTGAAAGTGGTATTATCAAACAAACCGGATAAAGGGCCATCTATCACACTCGCATTCTGAGTAGGAACAACCGTCAAATCAACCGAAGCAGTCGCAATAGAAACATTTGCATAAGCTAACTGAACCGTAAATACCGGAGAGATAGCAACAAAATCAAATGACGCTAAGTCCAACGTCAACACCACTTCATATTCGCCCAGATACTCTTCCCCAAATCCTTGCTCTTCGAGCGTATAGTCGGTTGTTACCCCAACAGACGAAGCAGAAGTAGCAACAGATAGAAGATCATCCTGTAACGCAGTTGTGCCATCACGTACACTTCCTCGCACAAGAGATGCCTCTTGTCCTGTTTCAAGCGTATACGAGAAAGGTTCATCGACAGAAACCTGTCCATCTACCGTAAAAGCGCGTTCAATAATCGCATTACCGGTTACAGCACTGGCCGCTTCTTCAGAAGAAGCCTCGGAAGCAGCTTCAGAGGTATCTTCTTCACTACCTATCTGTTCAACAACTCCCCCTGACACCTCACCCAAAGAAGGCGCCTCAGAATCTTCTTCAGAAGAAGAATCATCAACAGAAGAGGTAATCAGTAATTGAAAATCGAGTGTAGGACGAGACACCTTTGTACCATACGCCCCGTATCCTTCCCCATTTCCCTCTAACGAGACTCCCTCAGCAAAAAAAGCCCCTGATAACAAATCAGCTTGTACTGATACTTCAGACAATAAAAATTCCGCAGATTGATTTCCACTCCACAATACCACTCTCGCATCTTGTGGCACTAATTCACCCGCTTTAAGATTAAATTTTACAGTACCTGCCAAAGGTTCTCCGGTGACAAAAACAGGATCAAACTCAACTGAAACCTGACTAGTGGAAGGAGCGGGTGTAAAAGAGACGAAACCAAGTAAGACAACAACAACCAAAATAAGTATAAAAAAACCAATCCAATAACGCAAAGGGAAAGGCCCCTGTTTTCCCATATACGACGTAATTACTTTCCCATCAACACGTTTATTTTCATACAAATAGGGTCCATACTGCTTGCCATCTTTATACGTAAACTTCTCATGCACCACTTTTCTTTCAATCCCTCAGCACAATCATTATCTACAAGTATATAAACATGTTCGTAGACTTAGCGACGACAAAAAAGAAGTTCTCCTACGATCCTGAAAATGAAACTCTGAAAAAAGAAGGAAGAAGTGAACGAACAGGTGTAGGAGAACGTACCTGCTTCCCTTCCAAGCGCATAAGCTGGGTATACAGCTTCTCAATGTTCTCTTCACACACAAAGTCATGCTGTCTGAACCCCCCACCGAACGTCTTAGGAATATGCAACAGCTCATGAATAATCACCTTATCTTGTTCCTCTTGACTCATTCGACCAAACCGCTCTAAAAATTCAATCGCATAGTGTGCTTGACATCCAATCGTCTGTTGCATGAGCTTTCCAATCGTATGACATCGCGCAATGGTCCGTTTGGTGCTACTCCCACTACTTCGATAGCACTTCACCCGTTCAATAATCACATGATCCATACCTAACGCACCAACAATCACTTCCATTCGTGCCTGTAACTCCGGCGCATACACATACTTCATACCACACCTCTCATCGCATCAGAAGAAATCATCCCTATTTAAGGATTCAGGAGGATAAACCTGAATACTCAGAAAAGTACACCTGGCTGCCCTAAACTCTTCATCAAGAACATACACTCGATATCAAACCAGTAAAATAACAAAAATTACAAATACTCAAACACAAAATAACCGCGTACATCTTTCCCTGCAAACTCCACACGAGTCGGAGGAACACCCATTTTCTTAGATAACAACATCGCCAAGACCTTCCCACTCTCTGCATCTTCAGGGAGCATAAGATAGGCCAGATACATATTATTCCCGAACGCTTCAAGCTTCTCATGCGATGTATTAAACCGCGCTTTGACTGTAATCTTCATCCCCATCTCCTTGAGAAAAGAACATCCTTTTTAAGATTGTATGCGGTAGAGAAGTAGAAACGTAACTCTTATATACAACAATCGCTCACTCGTCATAATGGAAGTGATTGTTGCTGCTGCTCTCTTAGGCGCACTCGGTGGACTCACGAGGGGCGTCGTAGGTTTATTGAAAGCACTTTCCCTCAGACGACGTATCCTCTGGCACTATTACCTCATTACAATCGTGATTGCCATTATCATTGGCGTCTTCACAGGCATCATCTTTGACTTTGATAAACGCTTGAGTTTGCTTGCAGGCTATGCCGGCACTGACATCTTAGAAGGCATCTACAAGTCGTTTGCAGTTCAGAAAGTATATGTTGAACGGAAGAAATAATGGCACGTACCTCCTTCACCGTTTCAGTCGATCGGGAAGTCTATCAACGCTTAGAAAAGCGAGCAAAACGTGAACTCCAATCAGTTCCCGAATGTGCCGAGTCTATCATTCGTCGCTCAGTCATCAATCTCAAATCGTCACACTCAGACAAATTAGATGATAAATTTGTAGGATTATTTTCACGAAAACGACTGAAATAATATCCAGCTAACGAACTCGTGGCCACTTCTTCTCAGCTTCTCTCAACGCTTCCTTAATGGAGATATAACCTTCTTGAGACCGAAGGAATTGTGTTACATACTGCTTAAAAGTTATATTCCGCGTTAATTTTTTACTTGAAGATATAACCACAGTCATCAAAAAGAGTTAAAGTTTATAAAAATATCTTATTTCGTCAGGATTTCTAACCCATCCCCGCTCTTGATGATATAATCCTTCCCCACTGCTTGTCGGGTCTTAATATGCATCGCCTTGACAAAATCTCGCCCAATATCACTATGGAGACGGAATGCAAAATCAAGCGCCGTTGAACCGGGAGGCATCAAATAACAATCAGGCAACACATTTCCTTTACTATCGACCAATTTCAATCCCGCAGGATAGACGGCAACATACTGTAAGACCTCAAACACGGCCTGATTCAGCACCGTTTGCACACCCGTACTTCCAAACGTGGTCATTAATTCTTGAATACTCTGTAACGCCTCTTTCTGTTTATCATTCAGCCCTTCCTTCAAAGTAAACGAAGAAGCGCCAGGCACATAGTCAATGAGTCCAGCTTTATCCGCTTGACGTAAACTCAATTCCCCATCAGCAAACACAGGGATAATAGAATAATCAAAGAGAGTTTTCATCCGTTCGTAATTCCCCTTTCCATTGGGTCTATCCACTTTATTGGCCACAATAATCATCGGTTTCGTATACTTCCGCAACAACTGGGCAAACTGAAACACTTCTTGCCCCGTCCAGGTAGTCGGCTTCTCCTGATTCAATTTTGACTTCAACACTACTGCACGAACATCATCTTCACTCACTTTCAATCCAGAAAATTGCTTCGCCACTGCCTGTTCAAATTTCTGCTTCTGCATCTCCATCGTCCGTGCAAACACAGTCCAGACTTTTCCCAAGATCCCATGATACCACAAGTCCAATTCTCGCTCAATAATACGAATATCTGCAGCAGGATCATGATTCTCTGCCGGCTTCCCTTCACTATCCGTCTCCCCACTCATATCAACCACATGCAAGAAGGCATCAGCTGCAGATAAATCACTTAAGAATGCATTCCCCAATCCTTTCCCTTCACTCGCTCCCTCTACCAATCCTGCAACATCCATAAGTTGAAACGGTACAAACCGCTTCCCTGCCTTCACATATCCTTCACGCGGGTTACTCACTTTCCCAAAATCAGCAGCAAGATCCGCAATCTGCACATACGCAATTCCTGTATTCGGTTTAATCGTCGCAAACGGATAATTGGCAATCAACACATCCACGAGCGTCGCCGCTTTGAAAAACGTGCTTTTTCCCGCGTTCGGACGACCAACAAGACCCAATAACATACCAGAAATGATTAAAGAAGCCTACTTAATTCTTACGCTGACCAGTTGTCAGGAAGAAACTTCCCATTCGGCAACTCATTCTTTCGTGTCCGATACGAGTCAGCTATACGATCAAGGGCTTTCTGCTGAGAAGAAGCAAGAGATTCATAGTGCTTCGAATCATCCGATCGTGGAGTAAATGAAGCAACGTCAAATGAAACAGTTTCACTCGAAAACGAACACAGGCAATTTCTTGACATAATGCTTCATAGGTTGTAACGGCTGCAGGGCAAATCAAATGAGAGCCAGTCACGACATGAATCACTTCAAAAATATTCTTTCCATTGAAATGAGCACGAGAGACGACATAGGCCAATACGCCAATACGCTCACTCCAATTATAAAGAAACCGGTGCTTTGGTACCCTGATGCAACGCAGCAAATAACTGTGTACGTAATTCCGCTAACGTCCCTTCATTCGAAAGATAGTAATCAGAAAGAGCAAAACACAGAGCATTCTGTTGTCCATGGGGTGTAAATTGTAAAAAGTCCCGTTGTTCAAGCGCATCAAATTCAGCAAGAGTATTCGGGTCACCCACACGCTTGCGATCAAATACCCAGTGCATCCGACGTTGTTTTCCAGCAGCGACCCCTAACAATAAAAAGTCAGGAAGTTCACGAAATGCCTTGACTTCTGCAATATTCCGAAACCCTTCCACCACGTAGTTATTCCCTACCTGTATCTTTGCAATAATACGTCGCGCCAAAGCATCCGACCCTTCACGTTCACGTATCTCATTCCCCACCATAATCAAATGCGCACGAGTGACCTCCAATCCTCGCGTACGAACTTCTTCGGCAATAATATCTGAACACCCAAATCTAATAAAACTTCGCGCAACCAACATAGTCGCCACCGCCCCCTTTCCCGAACCAATCAATCCGGTCACACCAATAATCATGGATACAAAATTGCGATAAAGTATATATAGATTGAGGGGAGAAAAAAGTATGCTCAACTCAGAACTAGATCTCCGCATCCTTATCAAACATCAACAAACCGTGGTTCCCTCCCTCTCCTGCCCCTTAGTAATAGGGGGGGAAGACTACTATGGGCGAGGAGTACAACGAAAACTAGGGATGAGTGCCTATTGTATTCGACAACTCGAACAAGCAAGACTCTTAGTACATGAAGGAATACACAGACCACTTGAAGGGGAACGGATCCCTTATCAAACAAACACACTTGCAAGCGTCATTAGTATGCAATGGGAAAAACCATGTGAAGAGATTATAATTGGCTCAAAGGGAATAAGTCCCCCACAGCTCGAAAAAAAGAAACCAGAAGAAAGACTCGAAACACTGTATAACGCATACACGGGCGTAAGCTGGTTTGATTACTTTACAAAACAACAGCACCACATTGCTGAACAACGGAGACGAAATAAACAAGCCCCTCCTCGTGTACGCGAATGGCACCTCATTCCCCATGAAACACTCACTGATTGGCTTGTCTGTGATCATCCGCTCGCCGAACGAATCCTCAAAGCAGGATTTGTACAACCTGCCAAAAACCAGCCAACACATAGCTGGCCACCTCAAAATTATCTGGACACCTACCAGTTAGGAGCATTACTTGCAAAAGTACATAACACTACACTCGAACACACGTTCCTCCCCAAAAAGAACGATGAGTTCTATCAAGGACTCACCCGGGACTATCTCCCTGCTCGTATTGAACGCTATCTCCAAGAGCATAGCTTGAATCCTCTCGAACGATATACCCTTGCAGAAGCAGCCCAGCATACCGGAAAAAAGAAAGAACGTATCCGAGACAACACCACCCGAGGCACCCTTCCCTCATGCCTCATAAACAAAACAAGAAAAGTGTCCGGAAGTGATCTCGCACGTTGGGCGCTCAAACGAACAGACACTTTTTATCTCAAACCAGGAGACGTTGCCGATATGTTTGGTATTAAACCCTCGTTACTCTCCGAATTAGGTCTCCCTATAACCTGCACCGGTAAACTAGGCACCCAACGAAGTATCTTGCCCCTCTTTAACATGCTCGCACAGGAAGCACAAACACGAGTAGTGATGCGCGCACAACGACGAGAACATTACTAAACCGTAACCTTAAAGAACCTCGCCCCGTTTGCTTCATCGGTCCTGTAGCTCAGCCCGGTTTAGAGCACCGCTCTTATATGAGCCTCCTCCATAAGGAAGAGGTTGTCGTCTCCCGTTTAGGGGTGATGCGTAAGGGGTTTCCCCCTACGCCTGAGGACAGCGGGGGTCCCAAGTTCAAATCTTGGCAGGACCATCACTATCTTTAAAAATAATCGCCATATATAAGAAAAATGATTAAACAAACTACGGATGTGGAGAACGGATTATACCTTTTAGTGCGTGAAAATTCACAAGACTGTTCAATTGAAATATGTATTCCTGAAAGGGTGGACGCATTACGTGTCAAAGAAATAATCGAAGATAAAGAAATAGTTGAGATATTTAGGCTTGATCCTTCCCTCATGCAACGAGAAGCAACCTATATACAGGGCTGGTTAAACAATAGACAGACCAACCCGAGAGTCTATCGAGATTATATAAAACTCAGAGAAGGACTTCTCACTTATTCAGATCCCGACAAACCCTGCCAATTGCAATACAACTATACGCAATGGAACGAAGCACGTAAAGAACATCTCAAACAAAGAGAACAAGAAAGACGGACTGCACAAGGACTCGAACTACAAAAATAATTACTTCTTACACAAAACTATCTCGTACAAATAGCCAACACTTTCGACTTATCGTGCGAAACCTTCACGGTAACCGCATCAAAATGCATATTGAGGTACGTAAGCAAGTCAGAGAGATCATGCTTGTACCCAACCGCAACAATAATCTGATCCCCTTTCGTGAAACGCACCGATTTATCCTGAAACTTAATATTTTTATCAACTAAGATAGAATAATAAATTTCAATGCGTTGATTACGGAAACGAGCTCCAAACTCTACTTCTTTCCGGGTCAAGCCAAGTTGCAACGGAATATGAATCATCCATTCATTTGCTTGTTTGTTTAAACGATATGATTCTGCACGAGCTTCTTGTTTATGATCATCAATAGCAGTATCAACAATAAAGACATCTCCGTCCGTCATCCCTGTACGAATTTCATAGAGCAGTTCATTAACTTCAAAGTTACCCAAGGTATTTCCCAAGAGTAAAATTACATTCCGTTTGAACCCTTCTTTACGCAACAAGGGAGTGATGTTTTCTAAGTTCTCAAAATCAGAAATATTATACTTAAACTCAACAATTTCACCAATTTTAAGCTTAGAAAAGGTTTCAATAGCAGCAGAAACCATATATCCACTAATATCAACGGGACAATAGCGCAACTTAAGAGTAGGGCGTTGTTTTTTCAGTTCTATAATAAGAGAAGCTGCCTTTTTACCATCTCCGCAACCCAGATCTACAATATTAAACACTGCATCACCTACCAATTCCAAGATCTCTTGAGCGCTTTCTTTCAATAAATCTTGCCCTTGCGG
Source organism: Candidatus Pacearchaeota archaeon (assembly GCA_009694725.1). Classification (GTDB taxonomy): domain Archaea; phylum Nanobdellota; class Nanobdellia; order Pacearchaeales; family GW2011-AR1; genus SICV01. Next base: position 33,346 of record SICV01000006.1, on the reverse strand, counting down.
TTGTCCGGTTGCATTCCGATAATTAGGTTCGGAATCAAGCGAGAGATATCCCTTTGCCTGTTCAGGAGTCAAATACCATAACTTCGAATCAGCAATATTCCAAACGCGCGTGTTCCCTTCCAAAGAATATCCGCGTTTTAACAGTTCTTTAAAGATTAAATCATTGACTTGCATGAATATGAGTAGAAATCCCCTTTATATGCGTTTCCCCTCACTCAAAAAAGACACACAAACGTGTTCATAAAAGTAATATGCCCCCGCCGGGATTTGAACCCGGGTTTAGGCCGCGAAAGGGCCTCGTCCTTGACCTCTAGACGACAAGGGCATGTTCATGTCACGCCCAGGTGCTTTTAAAAGCTTATCACTGGGTAGAAAAAGAGAAAAGAAGCAAGGAAACGAAGCGTTTATATAGTTTGTAAGAATAATCTTACCATGGCACAAATAGACATTACACGTATGAGTTCGAAAGGTCAAATAGTTATTCCTGCAGATTTACGAAAAGGAATAGACGAAGGAGACAAACTCGTGATTATCAGAAGCAATGACCAGATTATTATCAAAAAGGCAGATAAGTTCGATGAGAATATAGCCGAAGAGTTAGAATTTGCTCGGAGAACAGAAGCGGCATACAAACGTATAGAACAAGGAAAGTACAAGAGGATGGAATTTGACGAATTCATTAAAGAAATGCGTACATGGTGACTGTTATTATCGATGAACAGTTTAAGAGATTATTCACAAAAATAAAAGATCCACTAACAAAAGAGCGTATCATCAAACAAATAGAAAAAATTAAATCAGATCCAGAAATTGGAAAACCTATGAGAAACGTAAGAAAGGGAACACGAGAATTATATATTGCTCCACACAGGCTTTCATACGAGTACAACAAAGAACAAAATATCGTGTATATATTAGATTTCTATCACAAAGACGAACAGTAACGATTACAGATACCTATCTTCCCACTGGCGCATACTGCGCTCGTCAACAACAAGCGGACGATCAGAAACACGCGCACTCCGAGAACGATAGATACTCCCGAACATTAAACCAACCGCCATACCGACCAAATGTGCAAGATTGGCCGTCCCCGAAGGAACAAATAATCCAAAGAGATCAACACCCACATACACCAGACCCGCAAGAAGCATCGGCATCGGCAAGCCCATCACATACACCATCATCCCGGGCCGCATCACCACCAATGCCCCAATCATCCCGAAGATTGCACCCGACGCACCCAAAGACGCAGGATAGAAAAAGACGGAAACAAGGTTAGCTCCCACTCCCGCACACCCATACAACAAAAGAAATCGCTTACTCCCCAGATCATGTTCAAGCACTAAACCAAAAACAAGTAACGCGAGCATATTGTAAAAGAAGTGTTGAATATCCCCATGCAAGAACATCGCCGTGAAAAATCGCCAGGGCTCACTCCAGGCATCAGAAGTCAACAACAACGCATCCGTAAATCCGGGAATGCCCCACTGGAACAAACCAAAAAGAGCACATACACCCATAATACTAAACGTATACTTCATGATACAAAGAAAGAAGAAATGCCTAATAAAGTTACTGAAAGAAAAAGTAGACGTACCAAAACCTCTCATCAAAACGTACATCAGATACCTCTCAAATCGCAGAGAAACAGTAAACTATTGCAGGCAATAGTTTAAAAAACTCCCAATCCCGATTGAGACCATGGCGATCGTGGTGTAACGGTAGCACAACGGCCTGTGGCGCCGTTAGAGTGGGTTCGACTCCCACCCCTCGCTTTTCTAAGCTCGTGAGTGGGAGTACTTTTTCCTTTTTACTTTCCTGAACCCCTCACCAAACGTACATCAGATACTTTACAAAAGAAACCCTAAACCACACCTTTATAGCCCTCATCTCTCTCCCAAAGCTATGAAATTCAACCAACTCGGACTCACCGCAGAACTAGTGACTGCAATCGAATCTCAAGGATATACCGAACCAACGGACATACAAGCAAAAGTGATCCCGCAAGTACTCAACGGCAAAGATATCCTCGCCTGTTCCCCCACCGGATCAGGGAAAACGCTCGCCTTTGGCGCAGGGATACTCAACACCTGTACCAAATGGGGAGGCATCCAAGCACTCATTCTCACCCCCACGAGAGAATTGGCTCTCCAAGTAACGACAACCTTACAAAAATGTGCCCAGCCCCTCAGTATACACATAACGGAACTTACCGGGGGAGTAGACCTTGCAACACAAAGACAAGAGATACGAAGTGCACACATCATTGTTGGAACACCGGGAAGAATCCTGGACCATCTGACAACAAAAAGCCTCTCCCTCACAAAGCTTCAATATCTCGTGCTTGATGAAGCAGATAGAATGCTTGAAGCAGGATTCAACAAAGAAGTACACGCTATTCTCAAAGCCTGCCCGACCAAACGACAAACCCTCCTCTTCTCAGCAACACTCTCAAAAGAAAGCAAACAAATAGCAAAAAAATACATGCATACTCCCTTCCATATCAAAACAGAAACAAATGTGAACCCCGACCAACTCTATCACACCTACTATGATGTCACGCATGAACAGAAATTCCCCTTGATAGTTCATCTCCTCAAGAAAACAAAGGGCATTGTCATGATCTTCTGCAATACTCGTCGAACCGTTGATCGCCTCACCATGAACCTCAATTATTACGGCCTCAAATCGCTTGCGATTCATGCAGGATTAGAACAAGTTCAACGAAATGAACATCTCGAAACATTCCATAAACGAGAAATTTCAATCTTGGTCTGTTCAAATGTCGCAGCACGCGGATTAGATATCCTCAATGTGAGTCATGTCTACAACTACGATATGCCTCAAACAAGCACCGAGTACATTCATCGAGTAGGAAGAACTGCACGAGCGGGGAAAAACGGAACTGCTATCAGCTTCGTCTCATCAGGAGAACATGGGGAACTGCGCCTCATTGGTCGAGAAGCAACGATTAAAATTGAAAAACAACGCCTCCCACCACTCATTCCCCTTAAAAACACAATCGACTTCCGATCAGTCGTTCCTCTCTTCAGACGTGGTCAGGGCACTAAAAACAAAAAAGGGCATGAAACACGAAACAGACGAAAATAATCTTCAATTCTGAACCCCTCATCAAGAACGTGCATCAGATACTTTCGAAGAAAATCACACATCAACCGGAACATTTATAACTTCTCAAGGGATAGAATAACTATGAAAGTCAATGCAATTTACTCTGGAGCACAGGTAGCCCTTGCTACTGGTTGTTTTCATTAGTTCCAACTCTCAAATTCTCATATCTTCAGTAAACCCCGGAGCACAGGCGTTACCTAACGCTGATTGTTTTCACTGTTCCTGCTTCTAAATTCTGGAATTTCATAGGCGATTGTAGCGTAACGGTAGCGCAGAAGCATGTGGAGCTTCAGGAGCGAGTTCAATTCTCGCCTTTCGCTCTCGCCACTCTTTCAAGGGGGAAAGCACCATGATTCTATTGACCCATAATGAAGGAATCGAAATAAAACGCCGCATACAAGAAAAAGGGAGAACGCCCGTTATACTCCGAGATTTCTATTCAAGAGAGCTCGTCCTCCAAGGATATACCGATAGTACAACGGTTAATGAAACAGGGGATGAGCGAACACTAACATTCTATGAGTATACCACACAACAACGCTGGGAAGGAGGAAGAAGTAGAGAAGATTTCTGCAGAACGATGGGGGTTACCTACGAGTGCAAAACAGGCATACTTACCTATTACGTGGGACAGTGGGATACCCAGAAAAGAAGTCAGACTCCAGCCCCCATAACCTTAATAAAACCCTCAAACAAGGTGCTACTATGAACATTGAGGTCGATACGGTCAAAGGGTTTCAAGATTACTTACCTCCGATCTCTGCGCAACGAGCACAAATAAAACAGATAGTTGAAAAAGTCTATCGACTCTACGGATTCCAACCAATTGAAACACCAATCGTGGAGTATGATGAACTGATGCGCCCTGAAGCATTACCGGGTGAACAAGAAGACGAAGCAATCTCCGATCGATTCAGAATGAAAGACCGTGCAGGAAGAAATCTTGGCTTGCGGTATGAATTCACCTTCCAACTCGCGCGTATTCTCAAATTAAATCCTACACTCAAACTCCCTTTCAAACGCTATCAAATCGGCGAGCAATTCAGAGACGAACCAATTCGCCTGGGCAGAACACGTCAATTCACCCAATGTGATATTGATATCCTCGGAGATGGAAGCGTTCAAGCAGAAGCAGAATGCCTCGCAGTAGTTATGCAAATCTTCACAGAATTAGGCATCGAAGCAACAGTCACCCTCAACAATCGCCAATTAAGCAATGCTCTCGTAGAAAGCTGTGAACTCATGCAAAAAAAACAAGTCTTCCGAGAAATCGATAAAATCGATAAAATTGGAGAAGACCTTGTCAAAATGAACCTCAAGAAATATGGTGACGCCAATCAAGTAGTCACCTTATTCAAACTTATGGAAAAAGACATCTCATTCTTTGAAAAAAATAAATTCGAAGGGGCAGCAGAACTCAAAGCACTCATGACTGCAACACAAGCCCAAGGTATAAAGGCCATTTTTAAGCCCAGTCTCATGCGTGGATTTAGCTACTACACCGGAAATGTATTTGAAATCGTTATTACGGGCACCAAGACCGCTCTCTGTGGGGGCGGGCGGTATGATAAAACAGTGGGTAAGTATCTCAATCGAGACATTCCTGCAGTGGGCATTTCATTTAGCATTGAAGCACTCATGGGCCTCTGCCAAGAACAACTCGCTTCCCTCGTTGTCCCACCTCCCGCACTTGTGCAACTCATTTCTATTCAACAAGAAAAAGCAACACGTATCCTTGCCCAGAAACTAAGAAAGGAAAACATCTCAGTAAATCTACTCTATGATAAACCAGGTAAATGCCTCGAATACGCCAGTGCCTATGGTATCCCTTATGCAATATTTATTGGTGAAGACGAGATTAAGAAAAAGAAATGGAAACTAAGAGATATGAAAACAGGTATAGAAAAAGAACTCACTGAGAAGCAGCTTATTTCGTATTTAGCAAAGCTTTCTTCTTAGTTGCTTTACTGCTAAACTTTTTTTTTTCTGCAACTTGAACATACGTTTGTGCAATAGCTTCTTGCATATCCCTTTTTTCTGCTTGTGCCAATTTCTGAATCATATGTAAACGTACCTGGGCTCCCGGATGATGTTCTATATCAATTGCGTCATCAACACTGCGACGAACATGCCGATAAGATACTCCATCCATAGGCTGAAGCTCCACCCTATGCCGTATTGAATTAAAGAAATAGCAATACCCTATAGGGGGATGAGGCAATTCACGAATGCCCTCTTGTCTCCAAGCATCTGTTTCCCCCCAATCCATTCTATTTCCAATTTGATACACTTTACGAGCATTAATCTGAATTATTCGCTCCTGCAATGTTAAGTCAACGCGGAGACGATAAGGAGCACATTCAAGAAAAGGATGCTCGTGTATTTGTATCGAAGCCATATAAAAAATACTTTGAAAGCCTATTTAAATATTATCTAAATGAATCCCCAATCGGTTGTTTAAAATCATTCACGATAATTTCAGTCACTGCAACAGCATCATCGCCGGTATCATCTGAAAGGGGCTCCACAATACCTTCTTCTTTCAAAGCAGCATCAACCTCTAAAGCAAACTGAAGAAGAGCTTCTTTATGTTGAGCTTCATATAAATGCTTCAAAAGAATCCAAATTTCACCCACATGTCCCTCTTGTTCCAACCAGACTTTATGTTGAGTATCCAAGTGTAATAAGGGAACAAACGTCGCAACCTGTTCTTCTCTCCCAACTCCAGCAATAGAAGAAAAAGCCAATTTCTCAGTTGAAGAAGCAAAATGCTTCTCAAGCTTTGTATGCACAGTCTGCATCGCATCACCTAAATGAAGTCTTCGCTTGGGCATAGAAAGTGCTGTTTCATATTCTTGCTGACGAGCAACAATAACTCGTTGAATTCTTCGATTTTCTGTTTTAATCGCATGGCCCAATGCTTGCATAATTTCTTCCAAACTGACTTTCTTATACCGTGGTAAAGGGGTACGAGAAATAAGCCCAGGAATCTCTTCATCGAGGACAATTCTATCCTGACTATATTTTTTCTCTTCTTTTCGTCCAAATAAAACTGCATCTAAACGTTCAATATCTGAAGATAATAATAACTCAGATTTCATACGTAACAACAACGAAGCAGCTAAAAGCACTTTACTTGAAACAGAGAAATTTGCTTCTTCCAAAGAGCGCACACGTACTAAAAACCGTGCAGAAAGCAATGAAAGATCAATATCCCACGGATCTAATTGCTCGGTATGCACTAAATCATAGATAATGTCTTGCCAACTCAATTTATCTCCAAACAATAAGTCCTGAATCTGTTCTTGTCCCACTTTTACTCCTCCCTGCACTTCACCAAAGACTCCCTCCAACACTCTAGATGATACTCCTTCTGCTGCATCCATCAAACACGTACAACGGGAAGCTATTTGTAGCTTTCCCCCCCATATGTTCTCATTTGATAGTTACAACAGAAAGGAAAGGTTTAAATACCCCTGTAACTGTAAAGTAGTATCACCTCTTTTTCCCAGGGGAAGACGTTTCATCGCTCTTCTTGATTGATGAGGCCTCTTCCCTATGGGTTTATAATTTCAGAGCGTTTCTCTCTCATGGAGCACGTTTCTGACCAGTTAGAGAATGATTCTTCAAGCTCCCTTGAACTAAGTCCTTGTATAAGGCACAAGGGGCTATCCGAATCGCCAAAAAGAGGTGAGATTCTATTCTTTTTTAATCATATCAAAAACGTTACCCCTCGTAACAAAACTCAGAAGGAAACAGAAGAAAAAGGAATATCCTTACTTACGTGCAAATTCAGTATAACCGCACTTACCACACGATTGTCGATCTTTATGTTGGGCTAAGAAAACACCTTGACCACACTTCGGACAATGTTTATGCGTTGACTTCCCTGAAGCGTAATGAGAATATTTCTTACTGGTTGGCTTATTCACATGCTTCTTCTTGCCTTCTTTTCCTTTTTCAGCCATTATGCTTTTTTCTCCTTCTTAACATAAGGTTTCTGTTCAATGCGAGCTTTAGAATCAGCCGAATCATAAATCGAAGCAGTAATAATAAGAGCATGGGTACCATACGAACCTTTGACAGTCTTCACCGCAACAGCTTCAGGAGAAGAATTGAAATGTTCAGCTAACTGAGTAACAACCGCGGGAAGACCGGGATTGGAAGGAGCTTCAAGCATGACGACAACATCTCGACGATGTAACAAAGTATTGGTATGGTCTGAACGAGTTTCCATGTTATAATTTAAGGGCAAATACTCCTTTTTTCTCATGTTTTAATTGTTTCGCAACTTCAGAGTGCTCAGGTTGGACAATAGCCACCCGTCCTTTGAAACTATCTGCAAATTCTCTTCCACCACAGGCAGGACAGGATGAACCTTCTACAATATGCTTACAAGCCTTACATGCTTTAACGGCCATTAGTTCGCATCTCCCTTTTTCTTCTTGGTAGTCTTTTTTTCAGCAGCTTTTGCACTTGCTTCTTTCTTACGTTTATCTTCAGCGACCCATTCAACTTTGCCTAAACCCGGTTGACGCATCGTCAAACCAATTTTCGGTTGTCCAGATTTGTAACTAATAGCAACAATACGGGCCATACATTCATCATCTTTAGAAAGAACACGCTTCGTAGCTTTACCAGAAAGTGTACCCGTCTTGCTCATCGACACATAGTCTTCCATCGTTTGGGAAATATGAATCATCCCTTGTGCAGGACCAATTGCCATAAATGCACCAAAGCCGGTAATTTCAGCAATCGTACCATACACTAATTCATGCAATTCAGGTTTCCAGGCAACAACAGTGAAGAGCGTACGATAATAAGCGGCACCATCTCCTGGAATAATAACGCCATCTTCAACAGTATCCACCGAAACAACAGAAATAACATAGCCGAGATCTTTGAAGACTTTATCAAGATAACTTTCACAAAGCTGTGCTTCAATAGCCTTACTGGTAGCTAAAGCAAAATGCTTAGGTTCCACACGAACGTGGTCTTCAACGCGTACTAAATAGAACATAATTCATAGTTCCTGAGTTGCTTTAAAAAGCTTCCGGGGCGACAGTTTTTTATACCGATTCCACTCGTGAGGACACATGGGGGTACTTCAAACAACAGGTTCAGTATTCCTCGTTGGAATGATACTCCTCACGCTCTCATGCGCAACCATTGGTTTTGCCAGTCAAACATTACAAGAAGAAAAAACACAAATGCACGCACTGACTGATTCGGGCCTCATTGCCGGACTGATAAAAGAACTATCTACCGAATCGAATAGTTCTATCCCTCCTGCAGCCATAACCACGCTGGCTTCCACTAATCTCCCCCTGATCACTTCCTATCTCTCAGATACTTCTCAGACATTAGATTTTAACCTGGCCCTTCCAGACAGTGAATTTACAACCATATTTGGTGCGCTTCCCCCTTGTCAACCAGCAGAACAACCTCTCCAAAACGGAAAAATAATCTGTAAACCAAACGCTCCAGTCAATCTTATTACTGCAACGGTAGAGAATACTACATCACACGTAACAAGTCAAACTGAATCAAAACTGACTACTGGATTCTCGCAAGCAAAAAAAGGAATCATCTTTGTGAAAAAAATAACCTGGATCACGTTCATACTCGCACTCGTCCTCATCCTGAGCCTTCTTGCACTCAATCATGACTCCTGGGCCTCAGCTCTCGCCTGGACAACCGTTGCACTAGGCATCACCGGATTCCTCCTCTTAGCTCTCGCAGTCTTAGGTCTTCGCTATCTTACGCCCTTTCTCCCAACTGATCCCGCATTCCTCAATGCATACCTCCTTGCCCTCCTCACCGCAGTCCTCAGCACACTCAAAATCTACAGCCTCATCATCCTCGGCGCAACACTCGGAACACTCTTTGGCTCATTCTATTTCAAAAGCAAATAAAAACTTATAAGGGAAGAAAACAAAGGTGCTCTATGATTGGTTTACAAACAAATAATTCCATTCATACTTCTTCACGTAATTGCTTTGTAATACAAAGAGAATATGACACAGGCTCAGAAGATTATCGTATGTTTGTTCATCGGTGTGAAAAATTAAGAGTACGTAAAGAAGAAGGAGAAAAGAAAAAAGCGAAGCTCTATTTTTTTGGAGAAGTAATGCAAATAGGGAGTATCCCGATACGAACTAAGGAAGGAAAATTAGAAGTAACTATAGGATTACTTCCTGGAATAATACAAGCAAGTAAAGAAGATTATAGTTTTTGGGTTATTTCAGACGAACAATTGGTCTATCAAACAGATCCTGCACTCAATGTTAACGGAAAAATACAAGTTCCCAATTCAAGAAAAAGAACAAATATTTTAATATTTGAAGAAGGGGAAAGAAGAGAACTCGCACAAGAAGTTGATCTCTGGTTATATGAAGCAATTGCCCCTTCAACGCAACAAGATGAACTATGGGGGAAAATACTCAAAAAAATAGGATTTACTCAAAAAGAACAAGAAGATCCCACCTATCGAGCACCAGTAGATATGGCGTTTCGCCATTTAATAGAAATACAACACCTCTATGCTCAAGCAACCCTCAAAAAGAAACGATATCGAAGACCACATCTTCCACATCTTGAGATATAAGGCTTACACCCCATACATATATTCATTACAAAATTCACACCCTTTCTCCAACGGGCATGTTTGAAACCCCGTTTTATACGCATCCATGACTGCCTGAGCAGTCATAATCAATTCCTGCGCAACTTCAGAAACACTAAACTGCATAGTGCCCTGAACTGCCCGAGCAATCCCTTTCTCATCAATCCGAAACGTCAAAGGTTTCTCCTGTTGTAACATATCCAATGTAACGGTTGTGACTTTTCCCAACCCTTGCTGTTCAGCAGCAAGGACATAATACCCTAGTTGCCAATTCCTATGCCGGGGGCCCACCGGCGTCTTCCCCGTTTTATAATCGATAATCTCCAATCCATCAGAACGAACATCAATCCGATCAGCATATCCTATGAACTGAAACTCCCCTAACGTTGCACACAATTCTTGTTCCATGAGTGATGAAGGGGCATACTTCTGTTTATTACGTTCATAAAAGACGGCAATCATGGCAAGCGCCTGATCAAGTTGAACCATGTTCCAGGTCGGATCAAGATGAAGATGTAAAGCACGCTCTTCAAAGAGCGCAAACGAAGGATAATTCGCGCGCACGCCGTCTTCAATAACGAGATGTACAAAACTACCTAACTGCATTGCTTCCCACGAAACCGGCTTCCTATCAGGCATGTGTAACACATATTTGTATTCATATGCTTTCTGACACGTGGTAAATTGCAATAACGAAGAAGGAGAAAACACCAATTGCTCGGGTACGACAGACGCAACAAGAGAAACTGATTCAAAAGCTAACGAAGCAAAGGTCAAGGGCGTAGAAGGAGTGGCAAACGGCATCCCCACCACAGCATCGTGTACAAAACGCACTTCCGTATGCGTCTTATAGTCCAACTCTTCTAAAAAGACACTCGGCACAGCAGGTTTCTCTGCATACGAGGTAGCATAGGTCAGAATCAATCGTTCTTTCGTGCGTGTACACGCAACATAGAACAACCGTCGTTCATCACGCACCAAATGCTCGCGTTCATATCGTTCAATTGCCTCAGTTTGCTCAGCAGAAGGGAGTGTGAGATACGGAGCACATTCAGGAAACAACGTCTCAGGAAGAAGAGGAGTATGCGTCAACCGCTCAAGTGGAAAACGTTTACCTGCAAGAGAAGCAAGAATCACCACCGGATATTCTAATCCTTTCGTCGCATGCCCGGTCATAATCTGTACCCCGGTGCTCCGAAGGGAAGGTCCCGGAAGCACGATACCCAGCACATGTAATAATTCAATATGATGCAAGAAACTTCCCAGATCAGGACCGTACACACCCATATACGAAAGCGCCTCTTGCTGAAAACGGGCAAGCACCGCAACAATTTCTGCTCGTCGTTTTCCTTCTTCAGACGGCACAATTCCTGTCTGCGTATACACCAAGGGTAACAACTCACTCAACGGCTGGGTAAGTAACGGAAGGAGCGCAACAATACGTTCATGTAACGAAGCAAGCAAGCGCTTGCCCTGTTCACTGAGAGAAAGACCAGATAACAATGCAAACACTTCATGAGATACAAACGTAGGTTTCGTTTTCTCTTTCAACAAACGCGCAAGCACCAACAAATCATCACGAGGAAAACCAAGCTGATAGAGGAGATCCCACCAAGACTGCACGCCCCCTTCTTTCTTCGTCTGAATCAAATGAGCAACCGTAAGATAATCAATCACTGTCTTCACCACCGGATGTTGTAATAAGTTACCTGCAGTTGCCGTCATAAACGCAATACCTTCCTCATCAAATGCCCGACGAAAAAGCATACTTTGTTGATGCGTCCGAGTAATCAAACAAATGTCTTCAGGTTTCCTCCCCTTCCCCACTTCTTCTTGTACCAAACTAACCACTTTCCGCGCTTCACCAACGCCTGAACTACATTCATACACTTCAACCGGAGCACCTTCACGCTGTGTAGCATGCGTTACCAAGAAACAGTCTGCAGGTTTCGCATAATTACGTTGAATCACACGATGTGCAGCACGTAACACCGTATTCGGTGAACGAAATGAAGCATCCAAGGTAAACGTCGCATCCGTTCCCACTCCAAACAAGGCAATAAACTGATGCAACACATCCCCATGAGCTCCGCGAAAACGATAAATCGATTGATTCGGATCTCCTACTACCATGATGTTCCGATGCAAAGCAAGTTTTTGCAAAAGGGCCAATTGGACTGCATTTGTGTCCTGAAATTCATCAACGATTACATACTGCCACATCGCACAGGCAGGTTTCGCCAGCAAGAGCGCCAAAAAAGAATCTTGTAAATCCGCATAATCAAGTGCATGATGTTTTTTCTTCAATTTATCATACGCTTTCCAACATAACAAAAATTTATGCAACGAAAGCAAGGTACGTGCACGCTCAATTGTCTCCTGTAATCCACGCTTGACCGTTTTATCGCTCCCGGGAGGCAAGGTCTGTAACATAAAACTGGCTTCCATATGCACTGCAGTCAGTGCGTCAATCGTCTGCCCTCCCAACGCGTTCTGGAGATACCCGTCAATTTGAATAGAGGTAATGCCTTTATCCCGAGCAAGTGAAAAACTGTGCACATACTGATGACACAATCCAGGCACCACACGTAAGGACTTATGCAATAATAATTTGGCATCATCAGGTGTCAAAATACGAAAATCACTGGGCACCCCAATAATCTCACCATGGGTCCGCAATAAATCAGCCCCAAGCGCATGAAATGTACGAATGGTCACCCCCGTCTGTCCCAACGCAGCCGTCACCCGACTTCCCAAGTTCGCCGCAGCCTCATTTGAAAACGTAATGGCAATAATCTCCTGCGGAGTATAATGCTTCTCACGCACCATATGCACAATCTTCTCTACAATCGTATACGTCTTCCCCGTACCTGCCCCGGCCACCACCACACACGGCCCGGTTATCTTCGCACAAATATCCTGTAACACACCCATACTCACTCAAGTAAAAAGAACCATATTAAACATTATGCTACTCACAAAAAATATTTTCCTTGTCCTCAACATCACAACAAAACGAACACACGATACCTCAAGAATATCTCAAATCTTACTGTGCAGTTCCCCAACCAACTAATCGCCAATGTCTGAAGCTTCGTGAGAAGCGAAGGCTTGGGGACTTAGATGGCGGTACCGTAGCCGACAAGTCGCCAATGTCCTGCGACTTGCCGTGAAATCGCTACATTATCGCCCTTGAACACAATCGTCGGAATCTTCAACGTCACTTCTGCATTCGTTGCAGTCAAACGTTTAATGATTCCCACAGCCATACTCGTTCCCACACTTAAGAGGACCATCTCACTTGCCTTCAACGGTTCAATGACCTTGCCAGCAGAAGAAGGAAAGAGGGAATACGCAAGTTTTACACTGGTCTGTGCATCAGGCAAGATCCCTGGAGGAGCAGCCAGACACCCCGCAAGCGCATCATTCTTTGCCAACGACATATCTAACGTTGTTTCAATACTCATACTTCCACCCGGCGTTAATGAATCAACACTGGTGCTCCCATTAAATAATTTCCGTACGGTCGTGGTCAACGCTTTGTAATGATACTGATTTGCTTCTTTCACTAAAATCCCTGGTTTAATTTCTAATTTCTGTCCAACAACTAAGGTGCCCGAACGTAATGTTCCACCCAATACTGCTCCTGCAAGCTTCTCAGGAGTCGCACCAGGCTTATTCACATCAAAACTCCGAGCCACCAAAAAGACAGGATCTCCCCCAACAGGACGTACAATGGATGGAATTTCAGCAAGTGCCCGATAAATTTCATCAATCAAAACTTCTTGTTGTGCAGATACGGGAATAACAGGTGCAGAAGCATACGTCTTCCCCAACAAAGTTTTAATTTCAGCATAATTGGCGAGTGCTTGTTCTTTCTGCACTAAGTCAATTTTATTTTGAACTACAATCACATAGGGAATACGCTTCGCTTGTAACGCCATAAAATGCTCACGCGTCTGAGGCTGAATCCCTTCCTTTGCAGAGACCACTAAAATAGCAGCATCTACAATCGCCGCACCAGATAACATAGTGGCCATTAACATCTCATGCCCTGGAGCATCCACAAAACTCACGTGCTTTATCGGCGTCCCCTTCCCTGCACGATTATAACTGCCGTTATCCTCGGACAAAATGATATCAGCATATCCTAATTTAATCGTAATCCCTCGCTTTAATTCTTCAGAATGTGTGTCAGTCCATTTCCCACTTACTTTTTGTAACAAAGTCGTCTTTCCATGGTCAATATGCCCCACAATAGCCACATTTAACACAGGTAAGACATCAGATGAAACAAGCGTTTTCTTTACAACCATATAATCGAGAGTGTCAGAATCCTTTTTTAAAGACTCGTATTAAGCAACAGAAGCAACAGCAACTTTAGGAGCAGGAGCTTCAGCAGGTTTATTCTGATCAGCAAATACCGTTGCAAGGGGAGTAGCTCCAGTCTTGGTAACCTGCATATTCAACTGAGCCAACGTAGCAGATAATTGTTTCCCACGAACAGTCTTTCTCCGACGAATACCTTGATGACTATCCTGCATGCCCCAACCCTTACTCAATAACACCCGCTTCAATCCAATACCCTCAACATCCGATTTCAAAGGAAATCCCGAGCTATCGCTTCCACCCGTAACTAACAAAGAATATCCTGCAAGACCTGCATGTATCGCAACACCTTCAAGTGTGTCTCCAACCTGCTTACCGCTCACGACTTCAGGATCAATTTCACAGCGCCAGGCTTTTCCATCCTTGCTTCCAATAATCACTTTACATGGCATAAAATCATCCTATCCCAAAGCCTTTTTAAAGCTATTCCTGACCCCTGCAGTATGAATAACCGAGAATTCACAGAGAATCTTGCAAAGATGCTGAATACCAGTTGGAACGCCTTTGCTGAACCAGTCAATAATCAGTATCAAAAACTAAAAGATCGTGATCATCAAATGGAATTACTCAGAAGTGCCACAGATCATCTCTATCTCGGTATCATCATTGCCATGCCTTTCGCATTTGCCTATGAACTAAACCGAGCAATCAAACAAGCGCCAACACCCATCAACTACGAACAAACAATCCCTAGACGCAATTAATTACACACTCAATCCCAATATCTGCATAACTTCCTGCACCACTTGCAATTCAGATGCAGACAGTAAATCCTTTGCCTTCTTCAATGCCTTCACGTGCCCTGGCAAGAGAGAGGCATATAAATACTGTTTCCCTGCAAGTTGCCGTTCAAAATTAGCTCCTGATAACGACAACGCAACTTCATTTCCTTCCCTGGCTTCTTTGACTGCCTTCTTTTCATGTTGCACACCCTTTACACGCCCCATTTCATTCCCTTGTACATCAATAAGATGAATACCCTCTTTCAAAATACCCCCCACCACCCGCACGCCGAAGATCGCAGGATTACTATTACGAAAGACGTGCTGAGATAAAATTTCAACTTTACAAATCGTAGCCAATCCCAATAACCGTTCTTTCAGCAATGCATCTTGACGTTCCTTCCGCCACTTCGCTACATCTTCAATCAGTTTATACACTACTTCATGCGTAATAACTTTCACTCCAGAAGGTACAACCACATCACTCTCAAGCCCCACATTAAATCCAACTATCACTGCATTATCGGGTGCCCTTTCAAGATTGGCCTTCGCTTGGGCACAATCCCCCTTGCCAATCAAACCAATACCTGCATGCAACACCTGAATACGTTCTTGTCGTAACAACACTAACAATGCTTCCAAGCTTCCCAACGAATCAGCTTTAGCAATGATTCCCAACGAATCAAGCGCCATAATCCCTCCTACTTCTTTCTTAAAACCTGCAACAATTTCCTGCATATCTCCCTTCACTTCTTGAAATGGCATCCCAGGAAGAATTGCAGCAGAGGCGGTAAACTGTACTTTAGCGCCGGTAGCAGCAGTAATGCTTGAAGCAGTCCGATAATGATGGGATAACGGCACAATTTCAGCAATCGTCCGTACTTTCGCAACAATCGGTTCTCCAAAACTCGCAATCACCACTTCATCCCCCTCATCCAACGTCCCATCATACAAAATCGCTTCAGCCCATTCTTGATTTTTATTTTTCTTCACTTCTAAAATAACTCCTTTCGCAGCTTCGTTCAATGTCAATCGTTCCTTCAAGAATTTCTGACAAAGACCTGCAAGTACAAATAATAATTCAGAGATCCCTTCCTTCGTCCGAGCAGAACAGGGGACCAACGCGACATGTTTCGTAAAATCGCTTACTTCCCAATACGGGGCAGACATAAATCCGTGCTCTTCCAACGATGCTTGAAACTGTAACAAACAAATATCATATTCTTGCCGTACATGAATTGCCTGCACATCCACACTTTCACGCACCAAAGGATGTGGCTTCCACCCAGAAATCGTATCGACTTTATTTAAAGCAATTACAAACGGGGTCTTATGCGTTTTAAGTAATTGCAACACCTCAGCCGTCTGAGGTTTAATCCCTTCTTTAATACTCACCACCACAATCGCTAAATCTGCCAACGCCCCTCCACGCTTACGAAGGTTCGTAAACGCGGCATGCCCCGGGGTATCAATAAATAAGAATCCAGGAATATCCAACGTAATGCCAGCCTTCTGAATCAACGGACAGGATTTTAATAACTGTTCTTGTGGATACTTGGTAAAACTAATACGTTGGGTAATGCCCCCCGCTTCAGTTGCTTGAACACCCGAACCACGAAAGCAATCCAGTAAACTGGTCTTGCCATGATCCACGTGTCCGCATACAGTTACTATTGGTTGTCGTAAGGTCATTGTTCCAAGCCATCCACGCTGGTGAATGCCACTCTCTTTTTAAACCCCTCTTTATTTCAAAATAAACCATGAGTGTACGTGAATCATTTGGAAACGCAGTAGGAGATTTACAGATTGAAATGTCTAACAGCCCGGCACATTACCGTCGTCTCACTCAGCTTGTCAAACAAGCACTATTGGATGAGAGTGAAGCAATACGAACCAATGCACAAGGAAAACTCCAAAGAACAAGCATTATCTATGACGTCAAGTTTGGGACGTCCTGCACACGTCCAAAGAACGCACCGTTGTTATATGCGCACAGACATCGGGAACATATTACCCAATCACTTGTGACTGCAAATGAAATATACCTTATCTTAGCAGACGATGAAGGACAAAAGCGGATGGCGTATCTATGTGGGTTGGAACAAGCACTCACCGAAGGAATGAATATACGCCCGTTTAAGTTGAAACATGATTCAGTACGTGAAGATCTACATCCCTGATCTGTCTTCAGCGAGAACCGGGAGCATCTTTCCCCGGCTCTAAACCATCCGGCACACGAAGCTCTGCAGCATCAATACTCGACAACGAACGCATAAACAATTCCCACTTCGCACCCGGAATTCGTAATCCTGCTTTCGTAAAACCAGTATATGCCGGTGATTTCACAAATTCACGTATCGTCACCCCTGGTTTCCCTCCAAAGTCATCAATCCGAATCACAATCTCCGTATCGCGGTTCTTCTGAATCCGATCAATATCTTTTTCCATGAAAAAGGAAGAACAAGAGAGGTTAATAATCTTGAGTATAGTGAACAGACATCAGATAACAGTACGCTTAAAAGGCAAAAATAATAGAACCACGTATGTCCTCTCTCCTCGAACCACTCAAGATAGGCCCCCACACACTCAAGAATCGACTCTTCTGTGCCCCTATGGTCGATGTCACCGATCTCCCCTATCGTCTCATCTGCCAAGAAGCAGGCGCAGGCTACACCTGCACCGAGATGCTCTATGTGGATGCCATCACGCATGAAAACGCACCAACGAAGAAACTTATGGAGACTTCACCCCAAGAAGATCTCAAGATAATCCAAGTAACGGGCAACACGCTCGCCGAATTCAAGAAAGCACTCCCGATTCTCAAGACCTATGATATCGTCGATCTTAATTGCGGCTGCCCGAGCATCAGAATCACCGGAAATAAAGCAGGCAGTTATCTTCTGACCAATCCGAAGAAGATCGCTTCGATAGTAAAACTCCTCACCAAAGCCGGGATCACCACCACTGTCAAGATACGTCTGGGCTTCAAAGAATACAACGCCTTAGAAGTTGCTCAAGCCGTAGAAAAAGCAGGAGCACAAGCCATCACTGTACATTGTCGTCTTGCAACCCACTCAAACAAAACGCCTGCAGACTGGTCCTGGATTCCAAAAATAAAACAAGCCCTCAAAATCCCCGTCATCGGCAACGGAGACGTCACTTCTCCTGAACGTGCCAAACAAATGCTCACGCTCTGTGATGGCGTCATGATCGCACGCGCAGCGATGGGCGACCCCGATCTCTTCGTCCGCTGCATCACCTACGCAAAGGACGGCACAATCCTGAAAAAAGACTTTGCGCGCAACCGCCCATACCTCGCCAAATACATTGCGTATTGTAAACAGTACAACTTCCAAGACTTCCACCGTATCAAACAAGTCGCCGGCTCATTCCTCTCCGACTTCCCTCAAGCCGCACAAAAGAGACAAGCCCTCCACGCCTGTAAAACATTTGCAGAGCTTGAAATATTCATACAAAAACTAGAATAGAAATGATAAAAAATTCCTTGAAGATAAAACAAAGAGGAACATCAGATACCTAACAAGAAAAATAAGACTAAAGCGTTAAGCCCGATAACTCGACTGTTGTGAATATCCTGAAGAACTTCGTTCCCCATCACTCGAACGACCCCGGGATCCGCCACCACGAGAGCCTGAACTGCCCCCATAACTTCTCCCACTACTTCGAGAACCACTTCTGAAACTTCTTCGCACATCACGTGAACTGCCCGCTCTGCGATCCCCTCCACGAGAACCCCCTCGACCAAAGCTTCCACCACGAGAACCACCACGACTATACCCTCCAGCACCTGAGCGACCAAACCGACGATCATGTTCCGTAGGGGCAATAGAAACACGAGCAAACTCAGGAAGTGCCACTTGTTCGATATTCATATCCGCATGCTTCAAGACTTCACGGAAATTATCGTAATCATACACGGAGACAACATTAATCGCAATACCATCTGCACCTGCACGAGCAGTTCGTCCCACACGATGTACATAATCTTTTGCAGCATTCGGAATATCATAATTATACACATGACTCACACCTTTCACATCTAATCCTCGTCCGGCAACATCCGTACAGACTAACACGGACACTTTATTCGATTTGAAATGTTCCATAACTCGCGTACGTTGATTTTGCGAAAGCCCACCATGAATCGCCGTTGCATCAATGCCTTGTGCAGACAATTGGTTCGCAACAAAATCAGTATTGCGTTGAGTATTACAAAATACCATAATTAATCCCGGGTGTTCGTGTTGTAACAAATGGAACAATAATGAGAATTTCAATTCCTTGGGTACATCATAAAAGATCTGTTTCAATTTACTCGGGTCAACATAACTATCAATAGCTACTTGTTCCGGATGTTTCATATAGCGCTTGGCAATTTGATTAATGTCTGAAGAAAGGGTAGCCGAGAACAAAAACGTCTGACGTTCTTTCGGACAATGTTCAATAATAGAAGTAACGTCATCCACGAATCCCATATCCAACATTCTATCTGCTTCATCCAAAACTAAGAAACGAACCATACTCAAATTAAGCGTTCGACGTTCAAGATGATCCAATAATCGTCCGGGAGTTCCCACCACAATCTCTGCATGACGAAGACGACGCATTTGGGGTTCAATACCAACCCCACCATACACTGCTTCAGTCACAATATCAAAATACCGACTGAATTTCCGCAATTCCTGAGACACTTGTTCAGCTAATTCACGAGTAGGGACCATAATCAACGCTTGCACACCCGCACCAGGAGTAATTTTTTCAATAATAGGGGCACCAAACGCTAACGTCTTTCCCGAACCAGTTGAAGCACCACCCAACACATCTTTACCCGCTAATCCTAACGGAATCGTTCCTGCTTGAATAGGAGTAGGTTCGGTGAATTTGGCATCCGCCAGAGCCTTACACAAGGTAGGTGAGAGTCCAAGTTTTATAAATAATTCCATTTTTTCGGGGTAATGCCACACGAGAACAAGTCAAGGCGTTCCCACGTATCCAATACACAAATGCGGAAATGACGCTATTTAAACCTACTGGGGTTGCTGTAACCAACAAGAAGACGGAGCAATGTATGATTCGTTATCACAAAAATATACAAAACTATCCCCATTCCGTCTTACAAGTTCTTACTTGAATGCTTCCGACGTCAAACCCTCTTCATGCGCACGCAAAGCTATCTGTAAGCGCATACTTTCTACCAACGATTTTTTGCCAAAGGGCTACGCGTATACCAACGCACAAGTGCATCTTGTTCCATAGAAATACCCAAAAATCCTAGCTTGTAAGTCTGCCGAAACCCTTAAAGAGAACAAAACCAAGAAGACATATGGCAAAGCATGTGCTCACGCTCTACAATTCCCTCTCACGAACAGAAGAACCATTTAAGCCATTGAAAAAAGGAAAAGTCTCGCTCTATTCCTGTGGCCCGACCGTCTACAATCAAGCACATCTCGGCAACCTTCGCACCTATCTCTTCAATGATGTCCTCAAACGCTCCCTTCAGTACCTCGGCTATACCGTAACGCAGGTTATGAACATGACAGATGTAGATGATAAAACAATCAAGGCAAGTCAAGCGCAAGGTATTCCCCTCCGAGCCTTAACACGGAAATACGAAGACCTCTTTCTCGCCGACCTTACTGCACTCAACATTCTTCACCCTACGCATATCACACGTGCTACCGAATACATTCCCGAAATGATCACTCTGATTGAAACCCTCATAAAGAAAAAATATGCCTATAAAGCGCAAGACGGCATTTATTTCTCAATCGCCAAATCAAAAAACTATGGAAAACTTGCCAACCTTGATAAACAAAAAAAGTCACAAGAACGAATCAAAGGGGATGAGTACGATAAACAACATGCGCATGACTTCGCGCTCTGGAAGTTTCACATGCCTGAGGATGGAGACGTTGTCTGGCCAGCTGCTTTTGGCCCGGGTCGCCCGGGCTGGCACATTGAGTGCTCGGCAATGTCTATGAAACTCCTCGGCACTTCATTCGATATCCATACCGGGGCCATCGACCTTCTTTTCCCGCACCATACCAATGAAATTGCTCAGTCAGAAGCAGCAACAGGTAAAAAATTCGTACACTATTGGCTCCATGGGGGATTCCTCACCATGAAAGAAGGAAAAATGTCCAAATCCCTCGGCAACATCCACACCCTTCCTGAACTCATCACACAAGGATACCTCCCGGCACACTATCGCTATCTCTGTTTACAAACACACTATCGTTCTTCCTTACAATTCTCATTCGAAAACCTTGAGGCAGCTAAGCAAGCCTATGAACGCGTGAAACGAAAGATTATCGAACTCAAAGCAACCACACATAAAGGCGCAGACAAAACAAAAGACTATCAAACACAATTCACCAGCACCCTCCAAAACGACATCAACATCCCTGCAGCCTTACAAGTATTCCTCAAAACGCTCGATGATATCTCATTCAACTCGCAAAAACGTCTCGCCCTCCTCGAACACTTTGATGAAGTTCTCGGTCTTGAAGTAAAAAATATGAAAGAAGAAAAAGTAACCGTACCAAAAGCAGTGCAAGCACTTGTCCAAGCCCGAGAAGAAGCACGAGCAACCAAACAATGGGCCGAAGCAGATATTCTCCGCACGAGAATCAAAGAAGCAGGCTTCATTCTCACGGATACCTCCCAAGGGCCCAAGGTGGAAAAAATATGAGCGCAGAAGTAGGGCATCGGTATCTGCATTATGAAGGTAACGAGTACACAATACTCTGCTTAGGGAGGGATCGTCGAACAGCAGAACAAGTGGTCATCTATCAAGGCAACTATACTGACCCAACATATGGAGAAAATCCCATCTGGACACAATCATTAGATGAATTCCTCAGTTCAGTAGAACATAAAGGTAAACGCGTACCGAGATTCACGCGACTCGGTTAAACCTTAATCTTCCCTTCTTGCCAATCTCGCAAGAGATGTCGCGCAACCCTCACTTCATCAACCTGCCCTTTCTGTTTCAACATCTTCCACCGCTGTCCCAGTTGTTCAAACAACACTTCTGTGTCCCCATCGTCAGTCGTGCATGAATAAAATGTTTCAAACGCTTTCCGATGTTTTTGATACAACCGATGCACCACCATATCCGGATCCCGACACCGATCCCAACTCTCTGCACCCACCATCAAATGTCGTACTTTCGTCGCAACATCATCCGGATTCTTTTCAGTATCTTGTAAAATCCCCGGCGTATCTAATAATAACAATCCTGGACCAATACGTACCTTCTGCATTCCCTTGGTCAATCCTCGTTCAGCAGAAGCAATTGCTACATGTCGATGAGCCAAGAAATTAACCAAGCTACTCTTCCCCACATTCGGATACCCAATAATACCCACATGAATACGTTCAAAGTTATTCACTTTCTTTGCTTTTTTTGCAAGTATCTTCAATTTAAGCATTAACTTACCCATACCAATCTTCTTCGCATAGGACATAAAAATAGGATTGTGTAATCCTTCCAATAACGCAGGATCATACGTGCGTAAATCAACCAAATCTGCTTTATTCAATACATGCACAATCTGTCTTCCTTGATCCAAAACCTCTTGTTCTAACAACGGTTGTCGTGTCGCACGAGGATTTCGTGCGTCTAACACAAAAATAACAATATCTGATACGCGAATAACTTCTAACACCTGTTTCGCAACAGGCATGCGATGACGATTATGTGTTTCTGGTGGACCTGAAATGCGTGTCATACTAAGAGAAGAAAAAGTCAGTTTATAGAGCTATTGAACAATCCACGATACTGCCCATATCCTTCTTCTTCAAAATCAGAGAGGGGAACAAACCGAAGAGAAGCAGAATTCATACAATAACGTAATCCGGTCAAAGCCGGACCATCTGAAAACAGATGCCCTAAATGGGCATTACTGACTCTTCCCCGTATTTCAACACGAGTACTAAATAAAGAAGTATCTAGAACTTTCTCTATATGCTGTACATCCAACGGACGAGTAAAACTCGGCCAACCCGTACCTGAATCATATTTATCCAAAGAGCTGAAGAGGGGCTCCCCAGATACAACATCAACATACAATCCAGCGTCATGCATATCCCAGTACATATTTTTGAAGGGAGGTTCAGTAGCATTTTCTTGAGTTACGGCATATTGTATCGCCGTCAGACGTTCCCGTAACGTAACCTCATCAAAAGAAGAACCGGAAAAAGGCGTTCCCCACGTTGCTTCCAAAAAAGCATCCCGCCCTGAACGAGCACGATAATACTGATATTTTAAAGCATTAACACGAGAATAATTTTGATGATAGTCCTCGGCAAGATAAAATGTAGTGAACGGAAGAAAAGGAGTTACAATCGGTTGTGTAAAAATGCCCAAGCGTATAAGTTCTGCACGAGAGTGTTCCGCTTGCTGAAGTTCCTCTTCCGTACGATACCAAATAGCCGATGTATACTGCATTCCTCGATCAACAAAGGAACCCCCCTCATCCATAGGGTCAATATGACGCCAAAAATAATCAACTAATTCTCGATAGGACACAATGGAGGGATCATACAGTACTAACACTGCTTCTCGATGACCAGTAATTCCGGCAGATACTTGCGCATAGGTAGGAGAGGGTTCACTTCCTCCTGCATATCCTGAAATCACTTCCTGAACGCCAAATACTTTCTCAAAGTCTGCTTCAGTACACCAGAAACATCCCCCTGCAAAAACCGCACTCGCCATCCCTTCTGGTATCTGCACAGATTCGTTCTGCACTCCAGAGCGAGAAGGAAGGAGAAAAAATAAAAGGATACTGGCGATCAACAAAGAAAAAAGCACACCCGAAAGAACCCGTTGTCGCATACCTATACAAAGAAACGAGAGATTAAAAACACTCGGAAAGAATGTTTAAAAGTTACCAATAACGCATCTAACCAAGCCCGGATGGCACAATGGCACTGCGCGAGTCTCGAAAGCGTAGGGGAAACCCCTCACGCATCACCCCAGACGATGCACTCAAGAAAACTCGTTTCCTTACGGATACCCAGGTTCGATTCCTGGTCCGGGCGTCTTGAGAGGTTTTACCTCTCACTACTCGACCCTGCAACAGGTTCGATTACTACAACTTCACTGTAAGTTGAAGTTCCCAAAAATAGAATTCTATTTTTGTGGACCGGTCCGGGCGTTTTCTCTCATGTATCACTTAGAAAGGATTATAAAGTAAAATTAGTGAGGTATCTGGTGAATAAGAGAGTGATAATTAGTGTAGCAGTAAGTACGATAATGATCGCATATCTGTCGTTTTTTGTCATGTCTGCAAATTCTGAAGGCTCATTAGCAGAATGGGCGATGAAAGCGCGTTGGTTAAACCACACCAGTTGGGATGGCGTTACATATAGCCTAGTCTGGGGATTAAATAATGCTACATTTGATGCTGGAGGGAATATCGAAGCAACACCGGCAGTGGCGAATGGATATGTCTATTTTGGTACTCATAGCGGCGTATTGTATCAAGTAAATGCATCGAATGTCAGTCAAATGATCGCTAACTATTCCATAGGGTCTGGTGGCCCCTCATCGCCAGCGGTAGTGAATGGCTATGTGTACATCGGAAGCAATGACCGTCAAATCTATCAATTGAATGCGTCCAATGTGAGTCAGTATATAACAAATTATACAACGAACGATTCAATACAATCTTCTCCAATCATCTCAAATGGTTTCGCCTATATTGGAGATATGAGCG
Organism: Candidatus Pacearchaeota archaeon; assembly: GCA_009694725.1. GTDB lineage: Archaea > Nanobdellota > Nanobdellia > Pacearchaeales > GW2011-AR1 > SICV01. The sequence continues at coordinate 8,729 of SICV01000006.1, read as the reverse complement.
GTAGGCTCTATCAATTGAATGCGTCCAATGTGAGTCAGTTGATAGCGAATTACACCATGGCCGCCATTTATTCAACTCCCGCTATTGCGAACGGATTTCTCTATATTGGAAGTTACGATAATAAACTCTACCAACTCAACGCGACCAATATATCACAAGTATATGCGACCTATACAACAGGATCAGTTATTGCCTCGTCACCCGCAGTATACAACGGATTTCTCTATATTGGAAGTTACGATAATAAACTCTACCAACTCAACGCCTCTAATATCACGCAAGGAGTAGCTAATTTCACTACAGGCATGGAGGTCTTTTCATCTGTGGCAATAGCAAACGGATTCGCTTATGTCGGATCAGATGATAGAACACTCTATCAGTTGAATGCATCGAATATCAGTCAAATGATTGCTAATTTCACCACTGGAGGATTTATTTCTTCTTCACCAGCAGTTGCAAATGGCTATGTGTACATCGGAAGCAATGACCATCAAATCTATCAATTGAATGCGTCAAATATCAGTCAAGCGATAGCCAATGTCACAACAGGAGGCCCGGTGGCTTCCTCTGCAGCAATCGCAAACGGATATATATACATGGGAAGCTACGATGATAAACTCTACCAATTAAGAATGGAGAATATAAGCGATGTGTCTGCGCCAAACGTAACCATAAGCTCTCCTACGAGCACGACATATACTGTCGGGGCAAGTATCCTCATCAATATTACGATCAATCAGAATGGTACCTGTAATTATACATTAGATTCAAACACCACCATGGTGACGCTCACGAACGATTCCCAAACACACTTTAATGGAACACTCAGCGACCTGAGCGCAGGAACACATAGCTTGAGAGCATTCTGTCTGGATACGATTGGAAACGGAGACTCATCTCGGACCGTAACGTTTACCATTACTGCACCAACAGTCGCAACTTCCTCTAGTTCGGGGGGCAGCAGTGGAGAAAGAACCAATGCTCAGAACTATTCGATCACAAAGAATACTCTTGAAAAGGGAATAACGTTGAATCTTTCCTACAAGGATACTGTTCTATTTACACTCTATAACGAAGAGCACAGCTTGAAAGTATTCTGGTATAATGCCACCAGTGCCCGAATAACACTACACTCGGAGAGTTTCAACCTATCGGCACAAGCAGGAGCAGATATGAGGGTGGATAGTAATGCAGACGGCCAGGATGATCTGCTCATACGCTATGAAGGGATAACGATAGGAAAGGCACAGCTATTTATACAAACAATAAAACAAGAGGTCCTCTCGACAGCAAGCACTACTGAAGAACAATCAACTGAAGCAATCAACCAACAACCATCCACTCCCTCTACAAACTATACGTCAATAATAGTGGGGATTATTATTATCCTACTTCTGATATATGGAGTAACAAAGGTCTACGGTCGATCAACAAAATCATTCCAGCAGAGAGTAAAGATCGCTCCCCGATAATCACCCTTACGGCAAAGCGTACATTTATCAAGAATTGTGTGTGTGAAGAGGAATGGTTAAGAAACCCTCTGCAGGTACGGTACATACCATCCCCTTAGAAAAATTTTATTATGTGTTGCTCTGGTTTGTGCGCATAACACTTGTCCTTGCGCTCTACCGATCAATTATATCTGAAAACTGGTATGTCGGAAGCATTGTAGTGTGTACCTTAATCCTCACGTTCCTTGCCGTTTTTATTGAACGAAGATATACCTTGGACATACCCATAGAATTTGAAATAGGGTTCATTTTCTTAGTCTATGGGTCCATTTTCTTAGGAGAACTACGGGGGTATTACGCAACGTTTTGGTGGTGGGATCTAGCGCTTCATACGCTCACCGGAGCGATGATTGGATTAGTCGGATTCCTCGCACTCGTAGTACTCTCGCGGAGAAAAAACCTGAATGCTGCTCCAGGAATGATCGCCCTCTTTGCCTTTTCGCTTGCAGCAGCAAGCGGAGGGATATGGGAGATTTTTGAATTCTGTATGGATCAAGCATTTGGATTGAATATGCAAAAATCAGGATTGGTAGACACCATGGGAGACATGATGGTCAATAATCTCGGGGCGCTCTTCTCCTCACTCATCGGATACATATATCTTAAAAGCGGAGAAGTTTCCCTTCTCAATACCTTCATACAACGGTTCAAAAAAGAAAATCCAGTCATTGCACAAGACGTGTCAAAAACACGATCTTGAGCATTCGTGTTTTGGATGCTCACGAACGCCTTGCCTTAAAGAGCAAGGTTTGAAGCGTTCGAGTCATTACAAAAAAGAGCGTAAAAAAGAATTATCGAGAGCAGACCATGGCTGATCTGCCCCCATACTAGAAAGAGTAAGAAGGGGAGACGCCAAGCGCCTCCCCGTAATAGTAACATCCATAGAGCACCTCCTCACCGGATGTTGGTGTTTTTGTTATATCCAAGAGAAATGGAATATATTAGACACTTAGGAAAGAAAAGTCAAGAAAAGAAATAAGGAAGTATCTTCCAGAGAGCTTTAAATACATCTTCAGCCTTAGTAACCCATGAACACCCCTTATCAGGTACCTGCTTGGTTCTTTGGATTTGATATCGGTATGGAAATTCTCTATGCATGTATTGCAGCATTAATTACCTACCAAGCCTATCGAGTCTATCGCATTTCAGCAGAACAATCTATCAAACATCTCGCAATAGGATTCGGCTTTATTAGCGTTTCATACATTATCTGGGCAGGAGTTAATTCCTTTATCTTTGCGACCATTGGGAATGCAGTAGAAGGGATATGTATTGGTTGCTTACGAGAAGTTGGTCAAGGGGGACTCTACCTTTATACCGGTCTGTTCATCGCAGGATTGGTCAGTCTCGTCTATGCAACCCTCCATATCAAAAAACCGGGAGTGTATTATCTCCTCCTTGGTCTGAGCCTCACAATCATTACGATTAGTATTCAAAAATTCGCTACATCTCGGGTAGTTGCCCTCTTCTTTCTCACCTATATTGCCTATCATTACTGGGGATGCTATACTGCAAACAAGAACCCGTGTACCAAAACCCTCCTTATCGGTTTCATTTTCCTCTTAGTAAGTAGCATTGATTTTATGTTTTCTCCACGATTCTATCAAGCATACGTCATAGGGCATCTCTTTGAATTAGCAGCCTATGGAACCTTCTGGTATGCACTCATACAAACAAAAAAATATGGCAAACAAAAAAAGAACTAGACTAGAGATCATCAGAGACATCCTTGAAGTCATTAAAATGAAAAGTGGACGAATTAAACCAACTCATATTCTCTACAAATCGAACCTCTCTCATGGAATGATGGAAGAATACCTTGCCGAACTCAAGCAAAAGCAATTTATCAAAGAACAGAAAACCCCTACGAGTCGAACCTATCACATTACCGAAAAAGGAATGCACTATCTTACTGAATACCAATCAATTGCACAATTCACCTCATCGTTTGGACTCAATGAATAAACTAACGTTACTCTATAAAATACTAAAACAGCCAAAATATATGGGTGCTTTTCTACTTGGACTAAGCGGATTTTATCTCTTCAATGCCCTTATGCTGAATATGGGAAATATCCTTTCATTTAGTAAACAAGCCTCATTTCGTGCACTTATTTTGTATAGCCTTACGCTAATAAAAGGATTCTCTACAACAATGCTCCCCGCTATGCTCCTAACGCTCATCTTAACGGGAATACTTATCGGAATAATATGCACACTATTACTGTACAATTATCAACTCACGACAAAAACAAAAATTTCAGGACTTACAAAAATAGGTATATTTGTAGGGGCCATTGTCCCTGGATGTGCTACCTGTTGCGGTATAGGGCTAGCCGCAATACTCGGTATGGGGAGTGCCTTTGCAGCCTTGCCCTTCCAAGGTAAAGAAGTAAGTTATGGGGTGATAGGGATATTAGTTATCAGCATTCATCGAACGTTGACTCAATTAAACAAAGGATGTGCTTAATGATTACTTCACATACGCTTTCACAATAATAACATCTTCCAAAGGCCTATCTTGCGCATTGGTTTCAGTTCCCGAAATAGCATCAACCACATCCATGCCTTTGGTAACCGTACCAAATACGGGGTGCTTCCCATTAAGAAAAGAATTATCTGCCGTGTTAATAAAAAATTGACTGCTACCTGTGTTCGGGCCTGCATTTGCCATTGCAATCGTGCCAGGTATATTTTTCAAAGAACCGAATTCATCTTTAATAGCTGCTGAACCTCCGGTCCCCCAAAGGCGTGCCTTACTCACATCTTTCGAAAGAGGATCTCCACCTTGAATCATAAACCCTTCAATAACGCGATGAAATCGGGTCCCATCATACAAACCTTGCTGAACAAGAGTAACAAAATTACCAGTCGTGAGAGGCATATCTTTCGCCAGCATAATTTCAATAACCCCTTTACTTGTTTCAAGCACTACAAGAGATCCTGAAGAAGTTCCAACCATAGCATACCACACTCCAAGAACGACTAATAAACCTATCCCTCCTACCAGCAAGGTGCGTTTGTGAATATGCATACCAAAAGAAAGAAATCAGTATTTATAAAACGTACGAGTACCAACGAAAAGTAGTATCAAACAGAACCTTTAAATACCGAACAAGGGGTCTAGACCAAAGAGCCCAGGAAGAGTGAGGTGGTTATAACAAAACCATGAAAAACTTCATTAAAAACCTCAGTGCACTCGCAGTTCTCACCACACTTATCGGATGTTCAAAACCCTCATCTTCTGTTCCTTCTTCTCAACCCACACCTACCTGGAATCTTGAAGCACATGCCCAGGATGTTCGCGAATATCTTGCAATCAAAAATGAGCCACGAACAACAAACGCCCCAACACCGCACACAGTAAACCCTATTCAACCCTTTCCCTCTTCTCCAACAAATCCCTCTGCACTTCTCTCCTCCTCCACAACTAATTCCCTTCCTGCTGGTTATATTGCTGCCCACACCAATTATATTCAACTAACGCGCCAACTTGCTGAAACACAAAAAAGTCAGGCCCAACTACAAAAAAACTTCGGAGGATTACAAACAAGTAATGCAACGCTACGCACACAACTCACCAAGCAGTTCTATACACTCGCTGCTGTAGAAGAACGTGCTCGTCTCGAAACGCAAGCTACTCATTCCTTTTCTAACAACTATGTACGTGCGCTCGGCACAAATGAAGCCCAAGCACGCCAACTAGTGCAAGCACGCGACACAGCTAAGGCACAACAAGCGACAATACAAAAGTATGAGGCAACAACCAGAAACTTACTCAACGACAATAATCGCCTCGGCTCCTCTCTCGCTGAAGAACAAATAGGGCATAGACGTACAAAACATGTTCTCAGTGAATATCAACAAGAAGAACGAGAGGCAAAAGCGCTCAAACAAAGAATACAAATAGAAAATGTACTCGTCCAAACCTTACTTGCCACTCCAGGCTACACCCTTCCAGGTTCACCACTCATTACTGCGAATATACAGGGTAAACGATTAGAAAACCTAACAACGTATCAGTTTGCACTCCCTCGCGTCATCATCACAACTAAACAATTAGGAGAAACACTCGCTCATCTTGGTGCACTCGGCTATAAAGCAACGAACACGCAGGGCGCATTTTCAAACTGGGTACACCAAGCAGGATTACCTCTCAAAGCATTTCCCGATTATAAAAATACCCCTCTCCAACATGATCGTGCTGCAGCACTCTGTAAAGCCTATGCCCTCTCCTTAAACGGGCCGTTACCAGGCATCGTTACCTGGACAAGTACGAATGGAGTACACATGATCGGTACAGAAAATGGATTCAACACATGGAGAGGGGAAAAATGAGCGCCTTCAAAGTACTAGGGCTCGCAGGACTTCTTGGAATAGCGGGATGTACCACCACCGTTACCGAACCTAAGATGAATCCTCTTTCCTCAAGACAATGGAAACAACTCGTTGCAACACACCACTACACAGCACAACCACGAACAAACGAAGTGACAAAACTTCGACTCCCGGCCCTCTCACCTGAACAAATGCTGCAATATGTCGATTTCCCCCGTGCAACATACACTGCATATACACTACCTGCAGGAAATAGCACAAACGAACTCTGGGAAGGAAATGTGGACACCACTGCCCCCGCTATCAATCAAAGTATACCTACGCTTGAAAGAATTGCCCGAGAACTCCCCTCTTCCGGAAGAGTAAGTCGTCTCGTCTTCCCCGACAAGTATGCAATTATCGGACAAAAATCAGGATTACTCGCCGTTGAATTATATCATACCGGAACAAACGATGCACTAGGAGTAAAAATTAATCGCACAACAAGTATCAAACAAGGAAAGGACACCGAACGCTACACCTTTTCAATCACGACCGGCGTACCAAGCACACGAGTACAGAGTACCGACCATAATACCCTTGCACTGATTAACATTGCAGAAGCAACCGGCATAGGCATGGCCATCGTCCCACTCGAAGGAGGTATATTCGGTGCAGGACAAGCCGTGCGCGAAGGAATGTTCTACTGGAACACACGCAATCCTGCAGTTACCAAAACAAAAGTGTACACGATTTCAGATCTCGATACCAAACATGCCCGCGTGCGTGCCCTCACTGAAACAGCCCAGAAGCTCAACGCTCAAAACGTCTATTTTCATCACACCCCTGCAGGAACACTCGTAGTCTATGGGCGCGATACAAAACATCCTCTCGCCGGACCAAATACAGAAGCAAAACTCCCTGCACATACATTCCTTGCTGAACGAGAACAAAGCATACGTTCCCATTATGCGGGATTATTCTGGCGCGCATTAGAAGTAGGGGCAAGTGCTGGTGCACTTCGAGCATTCCCTCATGAAAAAAAAATAATCCAAACAATTCCTGCTCCAACTCCAACAGGAGTAACCGGTGGAAGCACCGGAGGCGCAGGCGGACGATGATCAAACAAATCCTCTCCCTTATCGTGGTACTCTTCGCTTTCTCACTCGTATCAGCAAACGTACTTGAACTCGTTGCTGTAAACCAGGACATCATCGATGGCACAGGTGCATTCATCGGTCCACGCACACCTCTCACCGGAGCATCCGTTGAAGGCTATCTCTGTGGAGATGCGACGTGTACATTCAGCTCAGGGACCTTCCTTCCCAGCACACTCATTCCAGGAAGTAGTATAACGATCGACTATCCAACGTCTCTCACCAGCCCATTTGGCTACGCGCTCTTCTACACAAAAACAGGGTACATCCCCTATGAAGTACGCAGCACCTATGCAGGCACCGGAAGCGTGACTGGAGAAACAATCCTTTCCAAGAAACAAAGTTGTACAATTCCCCTCACCCTCACTTCACTTACTAACAGCACAAATGTAACGATTACCGGAACACTCCCTGCCCCGTTTACACATACTGGCCCCCTACCCTTTGTCCCCCCTACCCTTCTCTCTCACTATCAAACGGCAAATACACTCACACTCACCCTTGCCAATAGCACATTCACCACAACAACAACTCAATCGCCTCTGCTCAACTTCTCAGAAACAAAAACATTCACGATTACAACAAATGCCCCCAATGCAACCTATACTTCTACACTCACCACAACCTCAACTGATTCCCGTTGTCTTGCATCTCCCTCAAGCACAAACACAAGCACCGTTACACTGGGCACGCTTCCAACCAATACCTCCACTGGAACACCCTCTCTTCCACTCGTCACCATCCTCTCCCCTCTCGGCCTCACCTATCCGAACAACACCATCCTCATTAATCTCTCACTCACCAATGCAACCACAACAACCGTTTCGATTCCAGGAAACCTCTCGGTAATCTATACTGCCCCGTTTACAATAAATCTAAGTAATGGTACCTACACACTCACCGCAAACGCCAGTAACGCAGCAGGCAGTACGCTCGCTTCAGTCACCTTCACCATCGCCACTGGCACAGTTCCTCCAACCAATCTCACCAATCTCACCAATCTTCCTCCCGCAACCGTTACCAATCTCCGCGCAACAAATCAAACGCTTGCAAGCATCACCTGGAATTGGACCAATCCTGCAGATACTGATTTCTCCCATGTTCAACTCTTCCTCAACAATCTATTCGTAGGAAATACATCCGCAACATCGTACACAGCACTCGGTTTATTACCAAACACTTCATACGCCCTTACACTCTTTACCGTAGACAACGCAAGCATCATCAATACAACCGGCATCACCAACACCACGAGTACACTTTCCGGATCAGGAAGCAATAGCACCAATAACACCAATAGCACGGGCAATAGTTCCCTAGGCATTCCAAATGGTGTAGCAAACCTCCAAGCCCTCACACGCACCAATACAAGTATTGTCTGGAATTGGACAAACCCTTCCGCAAACTTTAGCCATGTGGGCATATACCTCAACGGTATTTTCCAACTCAACACCTCAGCAACAAACTTCACGGCACTGAACCTCCAACCAAACACCGCATACACTCTCAGCATATTTACTTTTAACGCTTCAGGCGCCGGCTCAGGTATTCCTGTTACATCACTCATAAGTACACTAACAAATATCGCAAATCCTACCAATCAAACAACCACTACTAACGGAGGGAATGGAAATACTAACAGAAAAAGAACAGCAACGCAAAATATCGCACAACCCTATACTTCAGATGCACTCTTCCTCAACACACAAGGGGATCAAGAAATAACACTATTCACGCGTAAGGA
>SICV01000005.1 GCA_009694725.1 Candidatus Pacearchaeota archaeon | reverse complement strand
CTTTCAGTTGCTTCTTGAGCTTTTCGACAGAAGTGTTGTTTTTATCAGTGAACGAGATTATTTTTATTTGTACCGGGGCGAGCCAGAGGGGGAGATTGCCCTTTGTTTGTTCGAGGAGGAATGAGATAAATCGCTCATAACTCCCGAGCGGGGCACGATGGATAATGACTGGAAATTCCTTCTCGCCCTTTTCGTTGACATAGGTCAGTCCAATACGTTGGGGGACGACTATATCCACTTGAATGGTGGCAAGCGATTCTTCTTTCCCGTGTGCATTCTTGATCTGAATGTCAATTTTGGGACCGTAGAATGCTGCTTCTCCTTCTCCAATGACAAATTTTTCTTTAGATGCTTTCAAAACTTTTTCAATATCTTGTGCTGCTTGTGCCCACATCTTCTGATCGCCCGTGAATTTTTCAGAGTTTTTTGTGAAATCAGGTAACGAAAGACGATACCAAAATTCTTTCATACCAGTTGCATTAAGTACTTCTTTGGTGAGCTTCAGCACTTGTTTCATTTCATCCTGGAGTTGGGCTTTGGTACAATAAATGTGGGCATCATTTTGAGTAAGGGCACGTACACGAGTGAGACCATACGTAACCCCTGAGAGCTCGTTTCTATACACGGTACCTGCTTCTGCAAGACGATAGGGTAAATCGCGATAACTTTTAACCAGCTTCTCAAAGATTTGATGATGATGGGGACAATTCATTGGTTTGAGGTAATAATCGATGCCATCCACATTAATTGGTGCAAACATGGTTTCGGCATAATGGGGAAGATGTCCCGTTTTTTCATACAAGAGCCCTTTCGTAATATGGGGGGTGGCGACATACTGATAACCATAGGATTCTTCTGTAGTTCGCATGAATTGGATAAGAGTGTTGCGAATAACTTCTCCTTTCGGTAGCCAGAGAGGCAGGCCCGGGCCCACATCATCACTTAAGAAAAAAATCTGGAGATCTTCCCCAAGAATACGGTGATCATGCGGGGGAAGGTTTCTTCGATCAAGAATAATTTTACCTGATGTCTGCTGTGGCTTTTTGACGGTCTGTTTGGGCGCTTGTGCTTGTTGAGTAGCGTTTCTGAATTCTTTGCTTAATTCTGATAAGGGGTGGCCCTTACATTTCAATTCAAATTCTTTGTAGTAGCCGAAGGGTGCACGTGTGACCTTGAGACCTGCTTTTGTGAGTGTGGCTTCGGCATCGATGAGCATCTTCTGGGCTGACGTGGGATCGGCAAGTTGGGAAGAGAGATGGGCATAGGGGTAGAGGACAATATTTGTTGCCTTGACGTCCGTCGCGGTCTTTTGGATGGCACTTACATATTGTTGGAGTGTGGTGGCGTCATCTCCGTGTTCGACGGCCGTGAGGACGACGAGCGGTTCCTTAATGTCTTTGCCTGCCAGGTCTTTGATATCGTCAATGCTTTTGAGTGCTTTCTTCAGAGGTTTGAATTTGATATAATCACAATGGAGGGTGATGAGTCGCATGTGTAGGCGTATTCAGAAGGCTATAAAAAGATTCTTGTGTGTGATTCAATTGCTAGGTTCTGGTCTCATAATCCTTTAAATACGAACATTCATCGCATAGTCATGGGAAAGAGGGGAGAGGTATCCTATTTTACACCGGTGTATGAGGTTCCTTCAGTTCCTTCTCTGACTCGACAATTACCCTTGCCCCTACCTGAAGCGGAATGTGATGCAGCAATTACTCGTTCGGAATACTATACGACACTCGCGGAATTAATGACTCGAAAAGTGACCCATAATCTTGGTCATTTTTATGGCGCTTTGTTTCGAGCACTCTATCGAGGAAGATTGTGCCCCCCGCATAAACTTTCATTTGAAACACTTCAGAATGGGGAACGTCGTAATTTTCATCCTGATTTTATACAACATCGTGCGGGGAGCACGCACTATACTGAAATTAAAGCAACAAGTCGACGTAGTAGTCGCCCTTCGTTTAGCGTGTTACAAGTAGAAAATTATGTGTCCCATTTACTTACTCGGTACTTGAATGATCATGAGCCTGATCCCTCTGTACGATTTGCTTTGTTTCGGTATGGTAAGGGACTTAAGGTGCAACCGAGTTCCCTTGGATATGATGAGCTTATGCAGACCTTAGCAACTCATACAACGGATGTATTATTGCTACCCTTACCCTTAACACTTTTGTTATTGAAAGCGGGCAATATCCATACCCATGATCAAACTTCGAATAAGAGTAATTTAAATGAACGAGATTATTGGATCCCGTATGCCTCTCATATGAATGTACTCAATGAGGGAAAACCAGATGCCTGCACTACCCTTCTTCGTTCGGTGAAATATGCGCAGTATCTAGAGAGTTTAGAAGAGATGTTATGTCTAGATAAACCTTGGACAATACGGCAGACCCCTATTCCGAGCACGCTTGTTTGCCGTGCTCATACTGCAGAAGGAACAGGAACCGTCGATTATCCGGTTACTCCTTTTACGGTTACAGAATATATTGTGGATAATCAAACTTGGTTGCGAACGCTTGTGAAGCATCGTAAGGAATTGTGTAAAATTATGGGACTACGAGATTTACAGGCTGAGGGTGGAGCTCCTTTTTAATATACTGCCCTCCCGTTTGCTGTGAGGATACGGATAAGGCAGGAATACAAGTACGTATCTGATGTCCACTGAATTGAGGGTGTTGCAGGATGATGCTCTATTCCACCGACCTGGATTTTTCGAAGGCAAGCCCGTGGGGTGGGGAGGTTCACTCTAGCTTAAATGCCGTTTGCCCTTGGTTTTTATGGCTGTCAAGTCGTTTGCCTGTTGAGTCATAGACCTAAAAGAACCCCATCGTCATGTTTGAGTTGAGTGTTTGCTGTGCAGAGCCCCGTTTTATAGAGCGGACAACGATCTGGACATACATGGAGATCATTTAAGGCACACCCTTCTGAGCCTATAATCCAGAGTGCAGAGTCTATTTCATAGAGATTGAGGCCTGCGCGTATTGCGGTTGCTCGATAGGACTGTTCTAATGCTTCCACCAGTGAGCTCGCGTGAATTCTGCCAGAGGTTTTATTGCCGTTTTATAAGGTGACAACCTCGGTGTTCATCGGAATGCGCGCTTTATGTCGATCAATTTTTGGATAGAGATTATGCGGATCAAGTGGGAGGCAATGTTTTGTGATTGACATTCTAAGAGATAGAGATTTGCTAACCCTGAACCGAAACCCATTAATGCTCGTAATTGTCCGCGCGCTTGTTCCACAGTTTTATAGCGAATGAGGTTACGGGGATCGTTGTCGAATTTCCATGTAATTACTTCAGCATTATTGAGATAGGTAAAGCCTGCTGAAATATCCTTGTTTATAGGGACTGCATAATCGAGCTTTTTTTTGAGAATTGTGTCTAATTCTTTTGCTTCTCGTTTTATGACTTCTCGTGCATTGAACATCCATTTATCTGGACTGTTCCAGAGCTTGAGGCATTGCTGATGAACGACTGCTGAAAGTGAAATCCGTTCTACTGAACAACGAGTAAAGAGAAATTGTCCTGCTCCTTCTGGGTTGCTCGTTTCTGTTTGTTGATGAATCTGTTCAAGTTTTTGAGTGAGATTCCATTGAGGGAGAAACCCTTGTGTTCCTTCTCTAAAGATACCATATCGTTCAATGGTTGCTTGATGAGCAGTTTCAAAAATGAGTTTCAGACGATCTTCATCAATTGCAAATCCTGGAAATGCTTTCAGCATTTGTTTGAAGCTACCTGCGCCTATTAAAAGAAATAGGTTTTGAGAAATGAGTTTTATAAGTGGGGTGTAGGGTTATGATTATTTAACGTGGACGTTGGGATGCCTTTCTCATTAGTTCTTGAGCTCTGGCAATATCTGCTTCAAGTAGTTGTTTATAGGCTTTTTCTTGCAATTGCTTTGCGTTTACCTGGTATCCTGCTTCTTTGATTTTTCTCTGAAGCCCCTGTAATTCTGCTTCGGAAATAAAGAACGAACCCTCATTTCTTTCTCTTCCGGCATATTCTTGACTAATGTATGATTGTGCAGCGCCCAATGCTTGTTCCGCATCATAGAGTTTATCGGCCTTCAGTAAACCGGGAATAGCCGTAAGTTGTTCGGAGGCTCCACGATATTGCGCTTTTTCTTGTGTCCGTTCTACCTGGAGTGAAATTCCGATTAAAGCGGTACTGAGCGCGGTAATCCCTAGTATTTTTTGTAAGTTCATAGTTTCTCTCAGAATAGGGGCTATTTAAATCTTTCTATTTTGTTGTTCCTATATAGGGGTTACAAATTACGTCAGTTTGAACTTTGAGACGAGTTTCTTTGCTTGTTCTTTCTTTTTTTGGTGTTCTTTCAGGAAGATATTGATTTTGTCGATAAGGATTTTCTTGAGCTCTCCCGAGAGGAGCTTACCGGAACGATAGTCCTTTTCAATTTTTGCGAGTGCTTTATCCTCAGGCTCAAAGAGATATTTGAGGTAGAGGAAAGAAATATCGATATCTGGATTCCCACCCTGTGCGCGATGTTCTGCAAGCGTGTCTTTGCCCCCAGAGAATGCATATTTGTTTATTTTCTTTGTGACAACGTCTGGAGTATCAGTCAGGAAAATAACCTCGTTGTCCGCATCGGAAGCAGACATTTTAGGGTTGCCCGATAAACCGGGGAGGAATTTTGCATGCACTGCTCCTGGTTTGATGAATCCCAATCCATCGGCAACATCACGCAGAATTCGCATATACGGATCTTGGTCAATGGCGATAGGGACAAGCGTGCGATGAGAACCGTGCAAAAACTGAGGGAGATAGATGTGAGCTGATTGAACAGCAGGATAAAAGATGAAACCGATATTGGTATCTCCTTGGAAGCCAAAGACTGCTTTTGCGGTAGAAAATGTTGTCTTTTTAGCAATGAGGGCGGCATATCTGTAGATTGTGGTGTATTCAAAGTCGCGGAAGATTTTTGTTTTCTGCTGATCGAATCCGAGTGCAATGATGTCAAGAATATTGTCTTCTCCGTATGCCTCTGCTTGCTCTTGCGTTAGAGCTCGTTTAAAAAAGAACTTTTCGTCATCTGAGAGGGGGATGTAAACCATGCACCCGTAACGTTTTTGGAGATACTGTGCGACCAAGAACGGAATGAGGTGACCAAGATGCATCTTTTCAGAAGGGCCTCGCCCCGTTACAACGGAAACTGTTTTCTTTTTTTCAGCATCCGCAATCCACTGAGGAAAATCACGATGAGAAAAATATAATCCTCGGCGTAGAAGAGGGGGAGCATCTTTTTGAGAGCTGAGTTGCTTTTGATCTAAGGCTTGTGTTCCGAATTCTTTGATAAGTTTCTCATAATCGACTGTTCCCGAGACTTCCCAGGGAGTTACCACACTCTTTTCTTCCACCATTTCCTTCTTTGTTTCTGCATCTATATAAATATGTCTTGTGGACAACTTTCAAGCAAGATTTATATACGAGTAAAGCGAACTTAGATTATGTTCAGAAAAGAGGTTTTCGTCCTGTGTTTTGTTTTAAGTTTATTCTTACTACCGGGCGTTTTTGCTGTGGTGAGTATTAGTCCCTTAAACGCCGTTTATAATTTAGGAGACCTTCTGAGTAACACTCTGAGTGTTAGTCGTTCAACTGCGGGTACGGAGTATCTTTCAGTTATTTTGGTTTGTGGGAATGATGAGGCAGTATTGTATAAAACTCCTTTAACTTTGGGCGCAAATGAACAAAAATCGATTGTTGTCGAAGTTCCGTTGACGACTGCATTTATAGGGGGTTTGAAAAGCTCGTGTGCTCTCCGTGCCTCGTATGGAGCTGAAGAAGTGTATTCAAACATGTTTACTATTAGTACTGAATTACTGATTACTCTTCCTGGGGCATTTGGTGTGCATGCACCGGGTGCAACGATTATATTCAATGGTACGGTTGCTAAACGTACCGGTCAAACCGCGACAGGAACGTTACAATACTCAAGTGAAGAATTAGCGCTTTCAGGAACTGTGCCTATTACAAATGGCGTATTTACCCTTTCCTTTGTATTACCTACCGATGCTCGCTCACAAGCGTATCTCCTTTCAGTAGCTGCTTCAGAAGGTGAAGGCTTGAATACTGGGGCAACCAGTACTTCGATTCATATTGGACAGAGATTACAGGAATTAGAGATTGCTTTAAATGCTCCTTTGCTCTATCCCAGAAATAAAGTAACCTACACCTCTTTTGCGTATGATCAGGCCCATGAAGCATATTATATTGCCTTAGATCTTTCGATACGAGACCCAACAGGTGCAGTCATACATCAAGAAACACTTACCTCTGGGACTACTTCTTTCTATTCTTTGTCTTCCTCTGCCCCTCCGGGTGTTTGGACCATACGTGCTCAAGCAAATGGCACTGAAGTAACTCGACAATTTTCTGTTGGTGTGGTGTTGAATGTTTCTGTTACTCTTGCCAATGGTACATTAACTATTATGAATACGGGCAATGTCCCTTATAATAAAACAATGGACATTATTATTGGTGATGTACGTGAACCAAAAGTAATTAGTTTGGGAATAGAAGAAGAAAAAACATTTACGTTAAATGCACCGAATGGGGATTATGTTGTTGGAGTAACCGATGGGGCGAGTTCATTTACCGGGCGTTCATTTTTAACAGGAAAATCTATTTCGGTTGAAGATCCTACCGATCAGCGATTAATTTCTCATGTTTCAACTGCGTGGATTTTATTAATTTTACTTTTGGGAATTACTGCATTTTATTATTACAGGAAAATTGGTAAACCCGATTATGCAACGAGTTCCCCTTCTTCTCAATCCTATACGACTCGTCCTGCAGGAGGATCATTTACCTTCCCTGAAAAGAAAACACAACTGATTGATAAAGGAGAACGAAGACATTTGCCGGTATTAGTGGTACGAATAAAGAATCATGCTTCTGTGCAAGGACAGGTTCGTTCTGTTGTGCAACATGCTGTTCAAGAAGCACACGCAAGTGGTGCGATTGTACAAGAACAAAGTCCGGGAACCTGGGTAGCATTCTTTACTCATGCTGAAGGTGAAGATGCAGTCATGATGCGTGCAGTACAAGCAGCAGAACATATTCAGGGAGCATTAGATGAATATAATATCAAAGGTAACCCTCAAATTGATTATGGGGTAGGTATTCATTTTGGAGAATTGATTATTGAAGAAAAACCATTCAAATATACAGCACTCGGCAATACCTTGCTCCTTACAAAGAAACTTGCAGATTATGCTCCAAAAATAGTCTTGCTTTCTGATGAAGCCCATAAATTTATTGCTTCAACGACTCGTTGTGAGAAAATACATGACCGTAATGCCTGGAAATTGAAATCTATTTCTCGCCGAGATAGACATAATAATTTTATTAAAGGATTTATGAAGCGTCAGGGTTTTCGCGATTAGGTGAAAACCTCTGATACTTCACTTTCTAGAACTCAGGTACTGGTATTAATGTTTCTTCGTCAGTATAATATCCCTCATGTCCGATTACTCCGGGAAATACTTTGAGCACAATGTTTTGTGTTTCATCTGAGAGATTATGTTTCATCGCTTGGACATATGCGTGTGCTTTCAAACAGGCAGGGCAACACGTGTGTAGGGCTCGAGGAGCAAATGCATGCGCATTTCTGCGTGCATAGGTGAGTACTTCTTGTACGAGCGTGTCAGGAATGAGCAAACCCTTTCGTTGCGCTTGTAACTGCTGAGCAATAAGCTTCGCATGTAAGGCAGTGGCCGGCTGTGTTCCAGGACGTGGGGGAGAAGTGTGAAGTTTCATAAGAAGTCTTTGAACCTGCAGAACAACCGGAATGTATCCGATTAGTTGCAGGAACGGGGGGTAAAGAGGACTGTTTTGACTGCAGCGTAACTAGTATTATTCATCCAGATAGAATGCTGTGTCTGTCCTCTTTCCATAGTATGGGGATGATGAACTTGTTTATATATGTTGTGCTTCGCAAGCAACATACATAAAACTTTTAAAGAAAGAAAGAATCAACAAGAATATGAAGCAAAAAGTTATTCGTTCGCACGAAGGAAGTGAAACCCAACGGTATATGCAGAAAGTATTCATGTGGATGTTCTTGGGGATGCTGGTTAGTGCGGTTGCTGCGTTCGTCGTTGCGACTAATAAAACGCTTGCAAATGCTATTTTAGGTACCTGGTTATTTTATGCATTGATCATTATTGAATTGCTGTTAGTATTTGTGCTTGTGTTAGCGGTGAAACGAGTGTCTGCCTTGACCGCAACGTTCTTATTCCTGGGCTATGCCCTTTTAACCGGGTTAACGTTATCCGTTATTTTGCTTGTGTATTCTATTAGTTCGATTTTCCTCACGTTCGTGGTCTCCGCAGGTATCTTTGGAGGAATGGCATTTTATGGGTGGGTTACCAAGGCCGATTTGTCCCGCATTGGGATTATTTTGTTCTTTGGGTTGATAGGGATTATTATTGCTTCGATTGTGAATCTCTTTTTAGGGAATAGTACGCTTGATTTGATTATTTCAGTCTTAGGCGTGCTTATCTTCACGGGATTGACTGCATATGATATTCAAAAGATTAAACAAATGAATATTCTGGGGAATGAAGGAACTGATGAAGATCATAAAGAAGCAATTATGGGTGCGCTTACTTTGTACCTTGACTTCATCAACTTGTTCTTGAGCTTGTTACGATTGATGGGTAAGAAACATAATTAATATGGATGAATCTTCCCCCATAGTTCCTTCAGAGGAAACAAGTTCTTCATTTAAATTATGGGTGTACATTTTAGGAGGAGTCGGAATACTTTTGGTTGTTAGTCTTATCATTGCTTTTTCTTTGATGTCTCGAGAAAATGTATCTCTCAAAGAGTATGGTTCTGATTTGGAAGGCTTTATGAAAGCAGTAGAGACGTGTGCACCTGCTCGTTTAGTGTATACGACTACTATCGACATGACTATTTTTAATTTTAATCAGACTTCTACTTCACTCTATGAATTGAAAGGGATGAACGGTACAACATGTATTATGTATACTGAACTTCTCAATTCTTCACGGGCTTTTTATTCCGAAATTCCTCCAGAAATAATTGCTCGCAATCTTGAAGTAGATGCACTTATGCGTGGACTCAATAATACCTGTTATTATTCTCTAGAAGCACTTGCACAGATGTTTCTCTCATTACAAGCTGGAAACTTCAGCATTGGTACCGATGTGGAATCCGATATCGTGTGCGAGCACCAAGGTTGGCAAGAAATAACTCTCTCTTCTCAGATTACTTCCCTTGAAGCCACTTCTGAATTACCCCCTTCTGATTCATTAGCTCCCCCCACTAGCGATTCTTTTTCTTCTGAAAATTCTACCTCATTTCAACAAACCTGCTTGGAAAATTGGGTTTGTACTGACTGGAGTGTATGTCAAAACAATTTTCAAGCTCGTATATGTACTGAAAGTAATTCTTGTGGCACTCAACAAATTAAGCCTTCTGAATCTTTCCCTTGTTCTTCTTCACAAACTCAACAAAATCAAACGAGAACAGTCACTTTGCAAGTCTTTAAACAAGGCACGGGAACAGGTACAGTAACTAACTTAATTGCTAATAGAGTTATCGATTGTGGTTCTATTTGTTCAGCTTCATTCGTAGAATATACTGCTGCAGATCTTAGTGCTGCTCCTGCTCCGGGGTCAACGTTTATAGGCTGGTCTCAACAGACTAGTTGGGGCGCACCATGTTCGGGTAACGGCACTTGTTATATGATCCTGGGCGTTGATAAAAATGTTACTGCAATTTTTGATTTAGTTTAGCAATAAGAAGATTCATTTCCTTATTAAACTCATAACTTCCGCAGGTTTGTATAGTATGTAAGGGGACAGCAGTAAGGAGTTCTTTGGTTATTCTTCCGTGCTGATAGGTTGGATGTGTTTCTTGCGTGAGGGTGATGATAACGTCCTTGAATCGTTGTCTGAGTTCGAGTTCGTAGATGATATCCGTGGCTTGTTTGAGTGACCACACTACTGTGCTTTCTTTCGCTAGGTCTGGATGTGAGCGAGCAATCGCCAGAAAAGGGGCGATGCCGATGCCTGCAGCGATGAACGTGCCGGGACCGGTGGAACGATGGGTGCCAAAGAGGCCCGTTAGCGTAAGTACGTCGTTTGGTTTCGCGGTCATGAAGAGATGAGTAATACTTTTAGGATCTGCTGATTTTTTAATGAGAAATTCAAGATGGGGGTCTTGATTTGTTGAGATAAAGGTGAATGCCCTGGCAGTATGTTGTTCTGTTCCGGGTAGGTGTAAAAGACATGAATGTCCCGGGACAAATGAGAATCCTGTAGGCCTGGTTGTTTTCAGAGAAACAGTGTTGTAGTTGATTCGCTGAATGTTGATGACTAAGAGTGAGAGATACATAGTTTTCTTGAGAAGGCCAGATTTATATACTTCCGCCCCTCAGATACCTTTGTGCTTTAGTCTCAAGACTTATCTTTCGGTAACCTGGTTTTTGTTTGTCTTTATTGGGCTTGCCCATCTTATTCGTGCGTTTATGGGTTCCCCTGCAATAATTGCCGGGTTTGCAGTTCCTTTCTGGGCAAGCTGGGTTGTGGTTGTGTGTATGGTTCTTTTAGCCTATAACTCACAGGTTTTGCAAGCTAGTGAATGTACAAAAAAGAAGTAATTTTTTTATGATTTCAAAATAGGTTAGTTAATATTAGATAAGGTACGAGATACTTATTTTTTGTAATGCGCCCTCGTTTGTTATTACATTATTTACTCGTCAGAATTACACAAAACAATCGCCCTTTGGGGTGAATGTGAGTACCTGTCCTTCCAATGATCCGCCGAGTTCAACACGTATATGCTCGCCTTTCCCTTTTTGAGTAGCACATTCAAAATGTCCATTAGTTTCAAAATAGAGCCCCGTTTCTGGAAGGTGATTTTGATAGGTTACTGTCCAGCGATGACTTGTATCTGCAGTAAGCATTAATGCCCCGTCTGCCCAATAGATGCTGGGTGCAGTGGTTTGCATGAGGGAGTTAACCGAGACCCTTCCCATTAGATGATAGATTTCCCCGGGTGGCGTGGTGTTTAATTCTCGTGCAAGTGCTTGTGTTGAAGGCATTCGTTTCATATTTTTTTCTTCTTTCTTCCCTATAAAAACCTTTATATAATCGTGAGCGCTAAAGGAGATATGGCATTTCCCGAGGTGACCGTAGTTTTCTGGCATACGTTGGTGGCAATGGTCGCTATGCAAATGATTGGATGGGTGTGGTATGGCCCGTTGTTTGGGAAAATGTGGATGAAACTTGCGGGAGTGAAAAAAGCGAATGTGGGTGGGGCGAGGATGAGCGTCATTATTCTTACGTCAGTCATCGTAAATGTACTGACTGCCACTATTCTTTCTCATTTTCTTGCCTATGCTGATGCTACTACCTTTATGGAAGGAGTAACGGTTGTTTTTTGGCTCTGGCTCGGTTTTATGATGCCCTTGCAATTAGGGAAAGTATTAGGGGAAGGAAAGCCTGTGAAGTTGTTTATTCTCTTAACCGCTTATGATCTTGTGGCTTTGAGCGCTGCGGCAAAAGTATTACTTGCGCTAGCCTAAGAATAGCTTTTTATACCCTTTTTTGTGGTTTTCGGTATGAGCTTTATTTTTTCGATTCCCCCTGAATTTTTGGATGCACTTTTTGGACTTCCGCCTCATGTTGCACAGTATGTACAACAGAAGCGTTTAGATCGTACCCAAATATGTACTAATTGCCAGCTTTTGGAAACAATTGCTGTTGGAGAACTGATTTGTCGGGCTGATATTAGGGAGAGGTACATGCCAGATGTGCGCGATGTTAGAACTCACTGCCTTACTCCTACAGGTTATCGTGTGCGCCCTCTTTTTGCTGAACGGAGGCTATCCCTTTCATGATGGGTCCGTCTGCCTGCCCTTTCCTGGAATATCATTTTGTTTTTGACAAGTCTCGCCCGTTTTGTTGTGCAGTAAAGTCAGGTAAAGAAGTGCCTGAATCTACAGTCCAGTTTACGTGTAGTACGGGGAGATATCGTCTTTGTAACTACTACAATTCCGAGATTGTTGTCCTAACGGAAGGGGCGAGTCTGGGATTAGTGGGGCGCGAATAATACTCCAAACTATATGTCCTACTTTTTTTATAAAAACGTATAATGATACTTTATGAGCTTAATTTTTCCTTTTACCATTTTAATACCTTCTTTTTGTAATAGTTGCGTTTTCTTTTGGATACCGAAGGCATATCCTCCGAGTTCACCATTGCTTTTGATAACGCGATAACAGGGGATGTGAGGGGCATGAGGGTTACGCTTGCAGATGTGGCCAATAGCGCGGTATGCTTTAGGGTTACATGCCTGAGCGAGCGTTTTGTAAGTGGTGACTTTCCCTCCAGGTATTTGACTCATAAGGGAATAGACGTGTTGGAAAAGGGATGATTTCACACTCTCAAGAGGTACTGAAGCTTTAAAAGGGATCTCGTGTTGCTGGAAGTCCCATGGTAAATGTATGGCATGAAGTTCCCGTTGGAATAAAGGCCCCTCACGTTGTGAACGCAATTATTGAAATTCCGAAGGACTCTAAATTGAAATATGAGTTAGATAAAGAGAGTGGGCTCATAAAACTTGATCGTTTTTTGTTTTCTGCAGTGCATTATCCCGGTGATTATGGGTTCGTACCTCAAACATTATGGGAAGACGGGGACCCTTTAGATATCATTATTATTACAACTCGCTCGGTCGCCTATCCTTTAACGCTTGTTGAAGCCCGAGTGATAGGTGTTGCTCGTATGATTGACAATGGGGAGAAAGATGATAAAATTATTGCAGTATATGATGCTGATCCGCGCTACACTGAATATCAAGATCTGACTGATATTCCGAAGCACTTCTTGGAAGAATTAAAGCATTTTTTTGAGAACTATAAGCAATTGGAAGGAAAACAGTGCCAGATCATGGAATTCTTGCCTCGGGGTGCTGCGTGGAAGGATGTTGAACTTGCTCAGGCACTCTATCAGAAGACGTATGGGAAGAAGAAATAACCTCCTCAGTCATTAGTTTTATAAGGGATTTTGAACCCTTCTTTCTATGGAACCTATCCACATCTTATTGTATTACCGGTATGTGCAGTTGGATAACCCTGCCCGATTTACCAAAGAACATCTTGCACTTTGTAACCAGATAGGATTACGGGGGCGTATTCTGATCGCTTCAGAAGGGATGAATGGTTCGGTGAGTGGAATGAAAGAACAAATTGAAGCATATAAACAGGCCGTACATGCTGATCCGCGGTTTGCAGGTATGCCGTTTAAGGAAGATATCGGGGTGAGTCATCCGTTCAAGAAAATGGTGGTGAAAGTGAAGCCCGTTATTTTGAACATGGGTGCAGATGTCGATATGACGAATGCAGGAACCCACCTGAAGCCAGAGGAATTTCTACATTTATATGAAACGGGGCAAGATGTGGTGGTGGTTGATGCCCGGAATGACTATGAATGGCGCGTGGGAAAATTCAAGAATGCGGTGACGTTGCCGATGAAAACGTTCCGTGATTTTCCCAAGATTGCCCTCAAAGAACTTGCACCTTATAAAAACAAAAAAGTAGTGATGTATTGTACGGGAGGTATTCGATGTGAAAAAGCAAGTGCGTATTTGAAAGAAAATGGTTTTGCAGACGTTTCCCAAATTGAGGGAGGGATTCTCACCTTTGGTAAAGCGCACCCAGACACTGTTTGGGAAGGAACGTGTTTTGTCTTTGATCGGAGAATGGTTTCGAATGTGAATACTGAAAACAAACCTTTAACCGTATGTGAACTATGTACACGGCCCTGCGATTTATATCGTAATTGTAGCCATCTTACCTGTGATGCGTATTGTGTAGTGTGCATTGATTGTGAGCAGACCCATGGGGGGTGTTGCTCGAAAGCCTGTTTTGTAGAGATGCAGACACGGAATATGGGAAAAGAAAGAATTTTAACGTAACTTCTATAAATACGAATGAATGATTACTTGAGTGAGACTTATCTTTACCGTACATGCTTCTCAGCGGATGAGACTAAGAGATAGAGGCCAGCATTCATTTGCCCGATTATACACTTACTCACGAAGGCATTACAGAATTTCATAAAAAGATTGGTCTTCGTTCTCTTAAAATTGTGGAGATAGTAAAGGACACATTTATAACGATTCTCACCGTTATGGACAAGTCATGAAGATAACGTTCGATAAGGAAGCAGATGCTGCATACATTTATGTTACTGAAAAGTCTCAACGTGTTGCAAAGACTGTTTCTTTAAGCAATACTTTCAACATAGATCTTGATGCAGATGGACGAGCTATAGGCATTGAAATCTTGTAAGCAAGTAAGCATGTTCCCCTTGCTACTCTTGCAACTGCTGAAGCTCTTTAACTTTTAAGTTTGATTACGCCTTTCTCTTGTACAATAAACTCCTCATCTGTTAATTGCTTAATAACTTCATGAATTCTATTATCTCCTAATTCCTCTTTAAGTTTCTGTACTGAGAGCATAGGTGTAGTGGTAAGCAATTTGAGAATTTTCCCCCGCAATTGACGTTCAGACCCTTCAAACTTTGATTGCTTGGTGTAATGTGTGCTCTTTCTGCTCGGATTAACGACTTGTTTCTTGAGCACGGTACCATAATCCATGATAGCTGAGTACCATTTTCGACTATTTGTTCTGTCTAAGGCTTGCTCAACAAGGGGAAGAATCTCCGCATCTGAGACCTCTTCTGTTCCTTTGAAGAAAAAATGAATGAAGACCGAGCGCACATTTGTTTCAATGAAGAAGACCGACTTATTGAACCCGAATGCAGAGATGGAGGCAGCGGTTGCCGGTCCAATGCCTGGAAGGGCATCGAGTTCTTCAAGCGTTTCAGGGAGTTTTCCGTTGTGCTGTGCGATGATAGCTTGTGCTGCTTTGCGGAGATTCAATGCTCGGCGATTGTATCCGAGGCCTTGCCAGACTTTCAAGAGTTGATCTGTTGGAGCTTCAGCAAGTGATTGAATTGTGGGAAAGGTTTCCATGAACTCGTTGTATTTTTCGATCACCCGCGGGACTTGAGTCTGTTGGAGCATGATTTCGGAGACCAATACGCCATACGGTGAAGGATTACTTCGCCAGGGCATCACTCGTGCTTCTCGGTCGTAGAAGTCATAGAGGAATGGAGTGAGTTCTGATGGTTTCATATATAGTTATTGTTGAAGGGATATATAAAATTCTGGATTGCTCTTTATGCAGGTGTAAATTGACGTGCCCAACCTGAAGAAGAGATTTCTTTTGGAGTGAATGGTACATACACCAACTTTATTTTGAGTGAACCTTCAACAACAACATGTGGCCAAAGTCGTGCTGCTTCTCCTATTCTGTTACATGCAGCATAATCTTCTCCAATCTCTTCAAGAGGATGAGGTTTGATTTTCATAGATCGTGGAAATTCATCTCCTGCCCATAATGTATCTGCAAGTGTACGCCAGGCACGTTGTCCTCGTTCGACTATATCGTGTGCAATATCTGTATAAAATTTTTCTGCTTGTGCCAGAGGAAACGCCTTCTGAAAAATATCCTGATGTTCCATGGTGTGTAAACTGACCGACTTCTCGTTCCATCTCGTGTCTTCTCCTTGCACTGCTCCATTCATAAAGGGATAGTCTCCTATTCGTTCTGCAGGGTATTTTTCAAAATTAAAAGGGCTACAGGTTATTGCTACTATTCTTCCTCTTCCATTATATCGTGCTGTAATGCCGACTGCAGTTCTCAGTGTTGTTTGCAATTGGATGTAAAAATCATTTCGCATTACTCTCAGATGACTGGTATGGCCCTTGTGGGCAATTATTCCTTTATAAGTTCGTATATCTCCCGGAGGCGCTTGTTCTCTGAATATGCCTGCAAGAGCAAGACGCGTCATTAATTGTTTTCTTGTACGTTCTGCATCACCCTTTAATGGATTGCTTCTGAGAAACAAAATATAACTTTTTTCTCTTTCTTGCCATATTCCCTTTGATAAGCCATCATGTATGTCCTGGATTCTTCTTGTATGATGGTCTTCACTCATCTGCTTCTCGCAGGAGTCAGCTATTTAAAGATTCAGCGAGTGGAATGACTATGAAACAGATCTATCTGGATAATGCTGCGACTACACCGGTACGGAAAGAAGTAGTTACGGCTATGACAGACGTTATGCTGAAACAGTATGGGAATCCTTCATCACCTCATGCTTTGGGTGAGCAGGCACTCGAATTGATTACTGATGCTCGGAAAAAGGTTGCTTCTGTAATCAAGGCTAAACCTGCAGAGATTGTCTTTACATCGGGAGCAACGGAAGCAAATGCCTTGGCGTTGTTTGGACTTGCAGGGATGTATCCGGGCAAAAAGCGTATTGTTATTTCGGCATTTGAGCATAGTTCGGTATATGCTGTGTGTGAGATGTTGAAGGGCCGGGGATATGAAATTGTCGAAGTGCCGGTTACTTATGAGGGTATGATTGCTATGAAAGCATTGGAACAGGCGATTACTACCGATACGCTTGTTGTATCGGTTATTCCTGGGCATAATGAGCTTGGCGTGGTACAGGATATTCAAGCGATTGCTTCTCTGTGTACACGCACAAACGTATTCTTCCATACTGATGCCGTGCAGAGTTTTGGAAAAGTGCCGATTGATGTGCGGTGGGGGATTGACTTAGTGTCTGCTTCGGCACATAAGATCGGAGGATCCAAGGGAATGGGCTGTTTGTATGTGCGTTCAGGTATTCAGTTGAAACCGCTTCTTCCAGGAAGTCAAGAGCTGGGTAGACGGGGAGGTACAGAGAATGTGCCGGGGATTGTAGGGTTCGGGAAGGCGGTGGAATGTGCTCAGAAGGTTAATTGGGGGAAGGTTATGAAGTTACGAATGTGGTTTGAGCGTGAACTTGAAAAGCTTAATGGGATTATTACCTGTAAAGCAAGTCCTCGGTTACCGGGGCACGTGCACGTTGCATTTCCTGGACAGGATGCTGAGCAACTGGTGGTTGCGTTGTCTGAGAAAGGGATTTATTGCTCGGCACGATCGGCTTGTTTGACAAAACAGTATACTGAAAATCGCACGCTGAAAGCGATGGGCATGTCTTCCGCTTTGCAAAAAGGGAGTGTGCGGTTTGTGCTGGGCAGGGATACCACGAAATCTGACTTGAAACAAGTAATGCGGATAGTACGACAACTCTTAAACATAAAAAAGTGATGCGTTGATGTGGACAACATACCTTGGCTAAACGTTAATTATTCTGCAACGCCCCAATAGCGTTGACATCGGGCACAATTAATGGTGATGAAGGGGCGGGGACATTGCCTCGCTCGTCTACGTGTGGGGCGTTCATGCATCTGCCTCCTGGACTATATCGATTGAGAGTTTGACCATCGTGCCTGGTTTGAGATGATCTTCGAGGATGCGGGGGACTACTATAATGGCTTGTTTGCCGTGTTTTGCTATCCTTTTGGTGATGACTATCTGCTGGTTCATTATGCATACGGGCTCTATACAGCCCATATAAGGCTAGGTTCTACGTGTCATTTTGAAGTGATACTTACTCTCTTTCATGTGTGAGTACTTTACGCGAGTACTGTAGATTTATTAAGGAACGAGTGTTGGTGAAATTATGAAAACGTGTGTTCGTGCACTCGGAATGCTGGGTCTTGCTGGTTATTTGACAGGATGTACGGTTGCACGTACCTATGTATTAGGCACGTCAACGACTCCTGCTTCAGTTCCTTCTTCTTATACTGCTCCTTCTACTCATGCTGTTCCTACTGCTTCGTCGGGAACTTCCCTGGTGTATGCCTCCCCTGTCTCTTCTCGACCAGACGTCCGTACTCCTGCGCCGTATTCTTTTTCAGAACAAGCTCCCTTCTCTTCTGATCGCTTTCCTTCTCGGGGATGGACATTACTTCAGTTTGAATTCAAGGATTTTAAAAGGCAAGAAAAGTAATTTTTCTCTCCCTCTTTACACACGTTCTACCGAGTAATATCAACTTGAGAAATGAGGCCTAGTGCATAGGCCTGCGGAGTAATCCCTTGCTTAACAAGTAGTTCGTGTATTCTTTTTTGCATGGTCTCTGCTGTCGTGATAAGATAGATGAGAGAACTTTGGTTGAATGCGCTGGTTATCACCTCAACACACGCTTGAGGTGTGTGGGGCGCTCTTCTTCTTTCTAGTTCTCGTTCCATTGCGTATACAGCTACCCCGCTGGTCCGAGCATTATAGCGAGTGCTGGAAAAGACTACATCTGTTTGTGCGCCTTGAGGAGTATCATACCAGAATTGCAGAGGACGATAGAGTCTTCTCAGGGCTTGGATATGCTCTGAAATGAGATGATCGATATTATCGGAACAGAGGGTGAGGGGGAGAAGAAAGAGGGTTTTAGGAAGCCTGAGTGGTGGAGGGAAGGTGCGATCCATCCTCTTGTTTCTGTGCTTCTTCTATAAAAGGATATCGCTAGACAACCATGCCCCAGACGTTTGACCCTGGAAGACGATGTTTGCGTGAGATGGTGAATTGATAGAGGGCAAACATCGTGGTCACGAGTGTTGCACCGAATTTGTACATCAACCAGGTCTGCTCTGAGGTGTAGGCTCCCACGAGGTAATTTGAGAGTGCTAAGAGGCCAAACATCGTTGCCCAGCGATAAGAAAGAATGCGCCAGCCTGTATCAGACATATGGAATAAGGAACCAAAGAGAGATTGTAAGGGGAGTTTATTGACGAGTAGACCACCGCTAATCACGAGAAAGAAGGCGCCGTTATAGAGTGTATCCTTGAGAATAAGCCAGAAGGAGTCTTGATAGAGGACTGTTGCTCCTCCCCCCAGTATTACGCTGAAGCCGGCAATGAGGGGGAAAAGAGCTAGACGTCCTTGAGTACTCTGTGCGATGATGAGGGCCAGAATCGTTGTTACAACAAAAATGCTTGCAGCAGTGATGAATGAAACGAATGTAGACGAAATAAGAAAGCCAATGATCGGACCAAATTCGATCGTAAGCGCGAGAAATTGTTTCCCTTTGAAAGACATATCTGCTTGAGAAGGGGATAGTTTAAAGGCCTTTAGGCCGCTTGCAAATCTTCTTCGTTACAGGGAGCGTAACAGAGTATCGCGCCTGCTTTGTCTTTGATTTCTACGTGATACTGGCCGTTGGGAAGAAGGATATTGATAGTCCCCGACATTCCTTTGGTGAGTGGTTGTTCATCTCCGTACCATTCCACTCGTTCAAGGTCAGGAATTCTCAGAAGGATGATTGCTTGATGACGTTTGAAGAGTGTTTGCATAATCTGTGATGATTTGATTCTATAAAAAACATCGCTTTTTTTCATAGTGCCACTTAAAAAAGAAGACAGAAAAAGATAAGTATTTTATCGTCGAGAAAAAATAAAATGGAACAAGGTTTAAATAGAGAAATGATTGTGGAGAGAGTATAAACAAGATGTTGTGGTTCTTCTACTGGGGAAACACAATAGCTTGTGGTGACCTATGCGCTGCCCCTATTGCAAACACGATGAGACCAAAGTGGTTGATAAACGTGATGTGGAAGGGAAAGCAAAGCGTCGCCGTGAATGTTTGAAGTGTGAAAAACGCTTTAACACGCAAGAACTCCTGGAGGAGATTGACCTGACGGTTGTGAAAAAAGATGGCCGACGGGAAGATTTCGATCAGGATCAATTAAAAAGAGGAATTGTGATTGCCTGTCAGAAACGGCCGGTGAGCACAGACACAATTGAACGAATGATAGCAACAATACAAGACAAACTACGAAAAGAAGGCAAAGAGGTAGGTAGTCAGGTAGTTGGGGCATTAGTATCTAAAGAATTGAAACGGGTCGATGATGTGGCGTATATTCGATTTGCCTCAGTGTATAAGGATTTTAGTGATGCGGCTGACTTTAAACGGGAGTTGCAACAGTTATGACGCCTGAACGTATGCACCAATTGACCCTGGGTACCTTTAGCCCTGAACGAGTCTTAACTGTTGAAGGGAAGAATCCGTTTCATTTTGATATCTTTGGGAACCCCATTACGTGGATTAGTGATGATGTGAAGTTGACTGATGATATGGGAAAGGCAGTGTTTACCCAACCCGCAGTCAAGCGCCCTGACTTTTGGAGTGCGTTGGCCATTAAAGTTGTTGCGAATAAGTATTTCTGGGGGGATATGCTCAAAGGTGAACGTGAAAACAGCGTAGAACAGCTTATTGGACGCGTAGCGCGCTATATCCGTCGTCAAGCGATTAAACAGGGATACTTTAATGAAACACAAGCGCAGGTGTTACATGATGAAATCATTGCTATTTGTGTGAATCAACTTGCAGTGTTTAATTCTCCGGTCTGGTTTAATGCAGGTATTCAGGAATACAACGCGGGGGCAGGGGGAGTGAGTTCTTGGAAATGGGATGCACAGAGCGATACGATCATGCCTACATTCAAGACGGATGATCGTCCCCAATGTTCTGCTTGTTTCATTCAAAGTATTCAGGATACGATGGAATCGATTATGGAAGTACAAGTTGCTGAAGCTAATTTATTCAAAGCAGGTTCAGGTACCGGTACCAATCGTTCCCCCTTACGGAGTAGCCGAGAAAAAGTCACGGGCGGTGGGAAAGCCTCAGGACCGTTGTCATTTATGAAAGGGTATGATGCGTATGCGGGCGTAGTTAAGTCTGGTGGGAAGACGCGTCGAGCTGCAAAAATGGAAATTTTGAATATTGATCACCCCGATATCCTTGATTTTATTACCGCAAAACAAATGGAAGAAAAAAAGGCCTGGGCATTAATTGAGCATGGATATTCGGGGGGCATGAATGGGGATGCCTATGGTAGTGTCTTTTTCCAGAATTCTAATATGTCCGTGCGCGTGAGTGATGAATTTATGGTGACGGCGCAACAGAATGGAGAATGGTGGACAAAGATGGTTAAGACGGGCGAACCTTGTGAGAAATACGCTGCGAAGGACTTACTGTTGAAAATTGCAGAAGGAACATGGTTGTGTGGGGATCCAGGTATGCAATATGATACCACGATTAATAAGTGGCACACGTGTAAGAATACTGCGCGTATTAATGCAAGTAATCCGTGTTCTGAATATATGTTTATTGATGATAGTGCTTGTAATCTTGCCAGCATTAATTTAATGAAATTCCGCAGGGATGATGGGAGCTTTGATGTTGCACGATACAAACATGTCGTCAAGATCTTGGCGATTTGTATGGACTTATTAGTTGATGGGAGTAGTTACCCAACAGCAAAAATTTGTCGTAATAGCCGGGATTATCGTCCATTAGGAATGGGTTACGCTAATTTGGGTGCTTTGTTGATGAGTTGGGGCTTGCCGTATGATTCTGACGAAGGGCGAGCAGTTGCTGCTGCATTGACTGCCCTTATGTGTGGGGAAGCGTATCTGATTTCTTCTGAACTTGCTTCGTTGGTTGGTCCGTTTCCTGGTTTTCAAAAGAATAAGGAACCAATGCTCGCAGTAATGAACATGCATCGAGATGCTGTCAAGGGAATTGATGTCGCCAAAATGCCTTCATTCTTACGTGAGTTAACAAATCATGCCTGGGATAGTTGGAGTGATGCGGTTGAAACAGGGACTTACTTCGGATTCCGTAATTCCCAGATGACCGTGTTAGCTCCAACGGGAACGATCGCTTTTATGATGGATTGTGACACAACGGGCGTTGAACCAGACATAGCGTTAGTTAAGTATAAAGTACTGAGCGGAGGGGGGATGTTGAAGATCGTGAATCGTTCAGTTCCTCTTGCGTTACGCACACTGGGGTATTCTGAAGATGCAGTGAGTCGTATTATTGACTTTATTGATAAGCAGGATACGATTGAAGGTGCTCCTGATGTGCGTCCTGAGCATTTTGCTGTCTTTGATTGTGCCTTTAAACCTGCAAAAGGAACACGTAGTATCCAATGGTCGGGTCACGTGAAAATGATGGCTGCCGGACAACCGTTTATTTCAGGAGCTATTAGTAAAACAGTCAATTTACCTGAAACTTCGACTGTTACTGACATTGCTGAAGCCTATGCGCTTTCCTGGCAGCTTGGTCTGAAGGCTGTCGCTATTTATCGTGAAAACTCGAAACGTTCTCAGCCGTTGAATACCAAGAAGACGGAAGGAGAAATGGTGAAGAAAGATGCTGTTGCTCCACAAGTCCAGTTGGTTAAACTTGAACGGAAGAAATTACCTCAAACACGTCAGGCCATTACCCATAAGTTTGAAATTGCAGGCCATGAAGGGTATTTGACAATTGGTCTCTATGATGATGGGAAGCCTGGGGAATTGTTCCTCACGATGCACAAGGTAGGAAGCACGGTTAATGGATTAGTTGATGCCTGGGCAACGTCGATCTCCATGAACTTGCAATTTGGTATTCCAGTTGATGTCTTGTTCAATAAGTTCCGGCATCAGAAGTTTGAGCCTGCAGGGTTTGTGAAAGGAGCATTACCGGGAGACTTGGATGCAGGGTATGTCCCGATTCGTACCGCTTCTTCTATTGTGGATTATATCTCTCAGTTTATGTTGAGCAGATTTGGTCCGGGTGCGGGTGGACTGAATGTAAGTCTAACTCCTGTCCAGCCTGGTGCAGTTACACAAGCTTCCCTTTCATTGACTGAAGTCATGCAGGATGAGACTTCATTAAGCGATGGACAACCTGCGAAAGTAGAAGAGCAAGCTTCGCTCAAAACTTTTGGGAATGAAGGGCTTGTCTGCCCTCAGTGCGGTGGACCTGCAAAGCGCCTGGGTAACTGTGCAATGGTGTGTACGTCCTGTAAACAAACGACGAGATCTGGCTGCGGGGAATAATTTTTCCCGTAATGTTTAAATAATCCCTTGCATAAAATAAACTATGAAGGTGTTCTTAGATAATCATAAAGACAAAATGCTTGGTGCATTTCGTATTGCTGTTGGTCTTTTGTTTATGGCTAATGGAGCACAGAAATTATTTGGTGGATATTTTGATGCTACTTCATTGATGGGTGTTGCAGGATTAGTTGAATTTGTGGGCGGTATTTTAGTTACCGTGGGATTGTTTACTCGTGTTGTTTCATTCTTGTGTGCAGGTCAGATGTTGGTTGCTTACTTTATGGTGCATGCCGGAAATGCATTAAGTCCACTTGCGAACAAGGGAGAACTTGCCTTGTTATATGCTGTTGCATTCCTCTTATTGTTGTTTAAAGGATCAGGTGACTGGTCGTTAGATAATTACTATGCTAAGCGCAGATAACTTTTCGCATGGCTCGTACTTTTCCTCGTCCTGATTTTTTTGAAGAGGGCTTGATTTCAAAATGGTTGTATCAAAACCGTCGACAGTATCGCCATATGCGAAAAGAACCTGAACGAGAAACTATCACTCATGAACTCGAAGCACAACGAATGTATTTTGAAGAACTAGTTCCTGCTCAACACGAACGATATCTGCTTGAATAAAAAGAATTATTTTTCTATTTAACTAAGGGGACGAACGTTGTGCCGGGATGTTCGGTAATGCGATGTGAATGTTCAGTACGACGAATGTGAATAAGTTTATCTCCAACGGGCGCGATAATGATTCCTCCTTCGATAAGTTGGGGAAGGAGTAAGAGGAGGGTTTCAGTATTTTCTGCTGC
Source organism: Candidatus Pacearchaeota archaeon (assembly GCA_009694725.1). Lineage (GTDB taxonomy): Archaea > Nanobdellota > Nanobdellia > Pacearchaeales > GW2011-AR1 > SICV01. The sequence continues at coordinate 36,838 of SICV01000005.1, read as the reverse complement.
TGCGCTGACTATAATACGATCAAAGGGGGCTTGTTCAGAGAAACCATTAAAACCCGATTTTGCAAAAAGATGAATATTTTTATAATTTTCAAGACGTTTCACGGTACTAAATGCGACTCGCGCGTTGATTTCAAGTCCGAAACACTCAGTTCCCGGATACGCTTTGGCAATAAGGGCGAGAACATAGCCGGAACCCGAGCCAATTTCTAGTATTTTTTGATTATCTGCGAGTTCAGTAAGTGTGAGCATCTTAGCCACGATAGAAACCGGAGGGAGCGTCATACCGTGTTCAATAGGTAATGCGGTATCTTCATACGCGTACAATCGTACGTTATGGGGAACGAATTGTTCTCTATCTACTAACGAAATTGCTTGAATAAGTGGGGAAGGAATACCTAAGGTCACTAACTTTGTCAGAATGTCTTGTTTATTCATTGTTTGAAGATACCCTCCAGCTATAACTAGTTATCGTCGCTATTTTCACCCCCATAATGTTTAAATATGACTAAGAAAAATAAGAGAGATGGGTGACGTTCTACATTTCTCACACGCTGCATTTGAAGCGCATACACGAAAAGGTAACTGGATCATCGATTTCTGGGCTGAATGGTGTGGCCCGTGCACAATTATTGGGCCGGAAGTTGAAGCGGCTGCAGGAAAGCTTGGAGGAAAGGTAAAAGTGGCGAAAGTAAATATAGATAAGGAACAAGACCTTGCACAACAGTATGAGGTCATGAGTATTCCGACGTTATTATTTATCAAAGATGGGGAAGTAGTTGACAGAACGGTTGGCGTTTTGGAAGCAGATGAGATTGTTGCGAAAGCGAACGAAGTATTCTAAGTCTTTTCCCAGTCTTCAATTTCTCCGTCCACAATACAAAATAAAGGGTGGGAGCCCCATTTTGTCTGTTTGTTTTCTGTATGTTTATGCTTATCTCGTGTTATGAGCTTCTTTTGAAGATGGAGTTGTTCATAGTTGAATTGCCCTTGGGTAAGAGGGTATGTGCCTGGATGCTTTACATGTCGTATTTTCGTTTTATCAAAGGAATATCCCCTCGCTGTTGCTTCTTCCTGCACGATCAGAAGGTAATAGTTGAGCGCTTTTAGTGGGTACCTATGACGTTTGAACCTGATGAGCTGTGGGTGATTGGTGTACCCCTTTGTTTTTTCTTCGAGGACTGCCTTTGCGAGCAATCCTTCTCGCCAAAGTGCAACAAGCCCTTTGGCATCGAGATGGTGAGGATGGAGTGACCAGAGTCTCATAGCGCTTTATAACGACATCCTTTTAAGGAGATTGTGGTTGAGAGACCCATGAAATATAATACGTTAGTTCGAAATAAAATCCCGGAAATTATCTTAAAAAAAGAAGGTAAAGTACCGATTACGCATATTGCGTCACATGCCGAATATCAAACAAAACTTGTTGAAAAATTGCATGAAGAAGTTAAAGAATTCGCCACTTCTGGAAGTATCGATCACCTCGTGGATATTTTTGAAGTGCTTGATGCACTCATGGTTGCAAAGAAAATTGGAAAACGTACCGTTAAAAATGCTCAAGAAGAAAAAAGTAAAGAACGGGGAACATTTACGCGAAGAATTATTTTAGATGAAGCATAGGTATTGTTAATACTTTGAAACACCCCATCGAACATAATCAAGAATTACTGTAATGACCGCGATGGGGTTTGAACCCACGACACCAGGATTAAAAGTCCTGTACTCTATCCAGGCTGAGCTACGCGGCCGTACTTATTGAATAAGAAAATGGTATTTAAAGGTTGGTTAATGGGAAGATTTACTCGTTTTGAATAGAATATTCGACTGACTATTTCTGAAATCTTTTTCACCAAAAAGGTTTAAAAAGCCACTTTTGCACACCACTGTACTCCTCACCTTCAGTTGGGGACTACTATCCGCCCTTTCAGATGCATATCCTACAACCCAAACACCTCAAATTGAACCCATCCGATGTAAAAGAATTAACCGATAAATATAATGTTTCTATTTCACAATTGCCTAAAATTAAGCAAGCTGACCCTGGATTGCCTGAAGGTTGTCAACATGGTGAAGTTGTTAAAATTGAACGTCATGATGAAGAAGGAAAGACTAATATTTATTTCAGGGTGGTTGCTTAATGGCCCTTCCGCGAGATATCCTCATTAAAAAGTATCTTGCACAGCACTCGTTGGTAGAATCGAATATTCTCTCTTTTAATGATTTTATTCAAAATCGAATGCAGACCATTATCCAAGAAGTTAATGCAAGTTTAGATAATGAAGAAATGGAAATTAAATTAGGTAAAATTCGTCTTGAAAAACCAAATATCATTGAAGCAGATGGAAGTAGTAGCGTTATTACTCCTGCAATTGCTCGTTTGCGTAGTTTAACCTACTCTGCTCCTTTGTATGTTGAATTAACTGTTAAATTTGATGGGCAATTAGATACTGCGGAAGTGGAAATTGGACGTATCCCTATTATGGTTCGTAGCTCATTTTGTACTACTTCAAAAATGGACAGTGTTCAGATGGAACAGAATTATATGGATCGCCTTGATCCTGGGGGTTACTTCATCATTAATGGTAATGAACGAGTTATGGTTATGTCTGAAGACTTGGCTGCAAATCAACCATTTATTGAAGAAGGAAGGCTCGGATTAACTGTTCGTTTGTTTTCTCAACGAGGCGCCTATCGTATTCCTTCTACTATCTCTGAAACAAATGAAGGTATCCTTGAACTTACGTTCAGTCGATTGAAGAATGTTCCTTTAGTGGTAGTCTTGAAAGCTTTAGGAATGACTAAAGAATCAGATATTGCACAAGCAATTGGGTACGAAAATGACTGTTTGATTGTGAACCTCTACGAATATGCCACGATTCAAGAGTCTGAAGATGCTTTGTTGCACCTTGCTGAAAAAGCGGGCGTACAAGGAACAAAGAAAGAAATCTTGGATAGAATGAAAGATAGAATCGACTCTTATTTACTTCCTCATATTGGTACCGAAAAACAAAGTAGAACTGAAAAGGCATTGACTATTTGTCGCTTAGTTAATCTGTACCTTCGTGCGAAAGAAAATCCGGCTATGCGCACCGATAAAGATCACTATGGTAACAAACGTGTCAAACTGTCTGGAGACTTACTGTCTGATTTATTCCGTGTCAATTTAAGTATTTTAGTTCGTGATATTCAATATTCCTTACAAAAAGTTGCAAAACGAAAGAAATTCTATTCTTTGAAGACGATTGCAAAATCTACCCTCTTTACACATCGTATTGAAAGTGCGATTGCAACAGGAAGTTGGATTGGTGAACGTTCAGGTGTTACTCAAAATATGGATAAAACTAATTATTTGGCTATGTTATCTGCGTTACAAAGAGTTTCGAGTATGTTGCCTGGAGAACAAGAAAACTTTATGGCACGAACATTACACCCTACCCATTATGGTCGTTTCTGCCCGACTGAATCTCCTGAAGGTACTGAAATTGGTTTGCGTAAGAACTTAGCATTACTCTCTCGTATTTCAACAGCAATTCATTTTGATGAAACTCAGGTCTTGAAGCAGTTAGTCTCACTTGGTTTATTGAAACAAGGAGCAGGAAAAGATGTTTTCTTCAATGGGCGATTTGTAGGATTTGCTGATAATGCAGATCAATTTGTCAAGAAAATACGCCATACTCGTCGTTCAGGTGATTTCCCGAAAGATATGAGTGTTCAGTTTAACCCTATTCTTGATCAAGTGTTTATTTCTACTGAAGTTGGAAGAGTTTTGAGACCTTTAATTGTAGTTGAAAATGGTGCTTCAAAATTACAAGAAGATCATCTCACTATGCTTGGCTCAGGTAAAATTTTGTGGTCTGATTTAGTTCGTGAAGGAATCCTTGAATATATTGATGCTGCTGAAGAAGAGAATGCGCTTGTTGCGACTAAAGATTCGGACATTACTTCTGAACATACACATTTAGAAATTCACCCAATTGACGTATTTGGATTAATTACTAGTTTGGTACCTTTTGGTAACCATGACCAGTCTTCTCGTTTGAATAGAGGAAGTAAAACGTTGAAACAGAGTTTAGGTATTTATGCCGCTAACTATTTAGTTCGTTTGGATACAGACGTTTCGATTTTACACTACCCTCAGAAGCCATTAGTACGTAGCTTCATTTATGATACGCTTGAAGTCTATCCTGCTGGACAAAATATTGTTGTTGCAATTATGCCGTTTGAAGGATATAATATGGAAGACGCAGTTATCCTCAATAAATCGAGTGTAGACCGAGGTATGGGACGGAGTACGTATTTTAGACCGTATTCTGCAACTGAATTACATTATGCGGGTGGATTAAAGGATGAAATTTGTATTCCTGATAAAGATGTTGCAGGTTATCGTCTTGAAAGATCCTATCGATTCTTAGAAGATGATGGTATTGTCTCCCCTGAAGCGAGCATGCGTGAAGGAGAAGTTTTGATTGGTCGAACTACCCCTCCAAAATTCTTAAGTGAAGCAAAAGATTTGAGTATCCAAAGTAAAAAAGAAGCAAGTACGGCTATTCGTCAAGAAGAACAAGGCACCGTTGATGCCGTATTCATTACTGCAGACCAAGAAGGAAATAGAATTGCACAAGTACGAACGCGAGATCTTCGTTTACCAGAACCAGGGGATAAGTTTTCTACTCCTCACGGTCAGAAAGGGGTTGTTGGTCTTATTGCAGATGGAGAAGATATTCCCTTTACTGCACACGGGGTTCGTCCTGATTTACTGTTCAATCCCCATGGTATTCCTAGTCGTATGACTGTTGGGTATTTGATTGAACTCCTTGCAGGTAAAGCTGGAGCAGTTTCTGGAAAAATTATGGATGGCACTTCTTTCTCGGGTCAAACAGTTGGACAACTTGAAGGGCAATTACGTGAAATGGGCTTTAGTTTTGATGGAAAAGAAACAATGTATAATGGCATTACCGGTAAGAAAATGGACTGTAAGATTTATATCGGTAATATGTACTATCTCAAGTTGAAGTATATGGTAAAGAATAAAATACACGCACGCGCATCAGGTAAAGTTGCACTCTTGACTCGTCAGCCTATTGAAGGACGTGCACGGGGTGGTGCATTACGTCTTGGAGAAATGGAACAGCAAGCACTTGTAGGACATGGCGCCTCATTATTATTGAAAGAACGATACGATTCGGATAAAACTATTATTTATATCTGTAAATCCTGTGGTAGTATGGCTTATGAAGACATGATTCGTAATAAGATTGCCTGCTCGATCTGTGGTGGCAGTGATGCTGAACCAATTGAAATTTCCTACGCATTCAAACTCTTGTATGATGAACTCCTCGGATTAGGCGTTCATACTGCATTTGAATTAAAAAACAAATTTGAACAATGAAAGACCTCGCCTTTAGAAAACAAGTGAAAAGCTTACGCTTCAGTTTACTTAGTCCGGAGCAGATTAAGAAAATGAGCTCTGCAAAGATTGTTACTCCTGAATTGTATGATATTGACGGCTTCCCTGTTGATGGTGGATTAATGGACCTTCGTTTGGGCGCGATTGATCCCGGTGTACGTTGTCGAACATGCGGTCAACGATTCAAAGAATGTCTTGGACACCCCGGTTGTATTGAACTTGCTCGTCCTTTACTCCATATCAAATATATTCCTTTAATGGAACTTTGTTTACGTAGCTTCTGTTCTAAATGTGGTAAGTTAGCCTTGAGCGATGAAAAAGCGGCAGGATTAAACCCTGCTGCCCGTGGTAAAAAAGCACGTGATGCAAAGAAATGTCCACACTGTCAGGAAATGCTTGAACGCGTTAAGCTTGAAAAGCCGAGCACGTTTATGATTGGTAAACGCCGTATGTCTCCTATTGAAGTACGTGAACGTTTAGTTCTTATCAAAGATGAAGAACTTAAGAAAATAGGGATTAATGCTCGTACCTGTCGACCTGAATGGGCGATTCTTTCGCTCTTACTCGTTCCTTCAGTAACAACTCGTCCAAGTATTACTCTCGATACTGGTGAACGTAGTGAAGATGATTTGACACATAAGCTTTCAGATATTATTCGTGCAAACCAACGATTGTGGGAAAACTTAAACGCGGGAGCTCCTGAAGTTATTATTGAAGATTTGTGGGACTTGTTACAATATCACGTTACTACGTTCTTTGATAATAATGTTACCCGTATTCCTCCTGCACGTCATCGTTCTGGTCAACCCTTGAAAACAATTACTGAACGTATTAAGGGTAAAGAAGGCAGAATCCGTATGAACTTAGCAGGTAAGCGTGTTAATTATTCTGCACGTACCGTGGTTTCACCTGATCCATTTATTAAAATCAATGAAGTGGGTGTGCCTTTTGAAGTTGCACGTATATTAACAGTATCTGAAGCAGTCACAAGCATTAATCTTGAATTCTTGAAAGAATTAATTAAGAAAGGGGAACATTATCCGGGTGCAAGTTATGTTGTTCGTCCTGACGGTAAGAAGAAACGTATTACTGATGAATTAAAAGAAGAATTATGTGCTGAAATTCAACCAGGGTATAAGGTAGACCGTCATATTCGTGATGGAGATATTGTCTTGTTTAACCGTCACCCTAGTTTGCATAAACAAAGCTTAATGGCACATTATGTGCGTGTCTTGCCTCACCGCACCTTTAGATTACACCCTGCTGTAGCTATGCCGTATAACGCGGACTATGACGGAGATGAAATGAACATTCATAGTCCTCAGACTGAAGAAGCACGAAGTGAAGCTGAAACCTTATTAAATGTGAATGCAAATATTATTTCTTCTAAGAATAATATGAACTTAGTGGGTACGATTGCTGATTCAGTAACTGGCGCCTATGTATTGAGTAAAGCCACTTTAACGAAGGCAGATGCTGAACAGTTATTGTATGCTTCAGGTGTTGACTCTGGAGTAAAAAATAAATCTCTTTCGGGTACAGACGTCTTCAGCTATATCCTCCCTGCTAAATCGGGCATTATTTTACCAAGCATTTTGACTGGTTCGAATACGTTTGGTTCTGAAGATGGAGCATTAGTGAAAGAGATTGATCAGAAATTTGGTCGCCAGGTTGCAGTTGAAACAATCAATCGAGCATTTCTCTTAGGTGCTTTGTATCTTGCACGTTCAGGCTATACTTTATCCCTTCAAGACTTAAATGTCGATGCTAAGGTAAAGCAGGAAACAGATGATGTTATTGCACGAGCTGAAGTAAAGACAACGGAAATTATTACTCACTATCTTAATGGTACACTTACTCTTCTTCCAGGTAGAACTGCGGAAGAGTCTCGTGAAACTGCAATCTTGCAAGTATTGAATGAAGTTCGTACTGAAGCAGGTACAATCGTTAAAGCAAACTTCCCTGCAGAAGGCAATGTAAATAAGATGATTACCCCTGGAGCAGCTGGAAGTATGTTGAATATTACTCAGATCGGCTGCTGTGTAGGGCAGCAGTCGCTCTGGAATAAACGTATTAGCTTTGGATACTTTGATAGAACCCTTTCCTTCTTTAAGCGTCAAGATTTAAGCCCTGCAGCACATGGTTTCATTAAGTCTTCATTCTTTGATGGATTGAAACCAAGTGAATTCTTCTTTGGAGCAATTACAGGTCGTGACTCATTAATGGATACTGCTTTACGTACGCCTAAATCTGGTTACTTATACCGTCGACTGGTAAGCGCATTACAAGACTTGAAGATTGAATATGACGGTACTGTACGTGATGCATCTGAACATATTGTACAATTCAAATATGGGGACGATAACAAAGATGTTTCTAAACTACATTTGGAAGACAGTTCTATTGTCTCTGGTGAAGCAATCGGAGTTATCACTGCACAAAGCTTTGGGGAAGCATCGACGCAGATGGTTTTGAGAACATTCCACAATGCAGGAGTTGCGCAAATGCAGGTTACCTTAGGATTGCCTCGTCTTGTAGAAATATTTGATGCTCGTAAGCAACCAAGTACGCCTTTGATGGAAGTCTTTTTGGATAAAGAATACAATAATGAGAAGGAAGCTAAAGTTGTTGCTGAAAAAATTAAAGAAGTTCGCTTGAAAGAAATTGCTTCTCAAATTACAATTGACTTTGGTAATAAGAAAATTGAAATTGAATTTGATAGTAAAGCATTGAAAACTGTTCATCAAGGAGCACAAAAACTTGCAGATAAGCTTATAGATAAAGGAATGAAAGTAAAGGCAACTGATTTGAAAATAAGCATTAATACCAGTGATCTTGATTTCAAAGCAATGTATAAATTGAAAGAAAAGCTGAAAGATACCATTATCTCTGGTGTGAAAGGAATTACTCAAGTTGTTGTTGCTACTCGAGGTAAAGAGTATGTTGTCCTTACTGCTGGAAGTAACTTAGAAGATGTTCGTGAAATAAAGGGCGTTGATAAAAATCGGGTTACCAGTAATGATATTTATGACGTCTCTAATGTGTTGGGTATTGAAGCCGCTCGTGCAACTATTGTTGCTGAAATTTCTAAAGTCTTAGAATCACAGGGTCTTGATATTAATATCCGTCACTTAAAGTTAATTGCTGATGCTATGACCTCTTCTGGTGTTGTAAAGGGAGTAACTCGTATGGGTATTATCTCTGAGAAGGCAAGTATTCTTGCTCGCGCGACATTCGAAACACCTGATAAGCAATTCGTGAAGGCTACTATCCAAGGTGGTAAAGATGAACTTAAGTCAGTTATTGAAAATATCTTGTTGAATCAACCTGTTCCTGTTGGTACCGGCCTTCCAGGATTGATGGTCAAAGTAACTGGCCCTTTGGCTCAACAAACTAAAGAAAAGGGAAAGTAATTTTTACTGCAATGGCAACACTCGATATGCAAACAATTCGTTATTTGAACTTGTTAGATAAACTATCGCATGTCAAGACGAGTAAATGTTATACGTATAACAACACAATCATTTTTGCAGTTCAAAAAAACTTTGTTGCTCAAGCAGTGGGAGAACAAGGATATACTATCAAACGTATGCAAGAACAGATTGGAAAGCGTGTCCGCATTATTGCGCAAGCTGAGGGGCAAGAAGATGCTAATCGATTTGTGAGTGATGTTGTTTCTCCGACGGGTTTCAAAGGCATGAGTATCCAACAGAAATTGCTTACCATTACTGCGGGAAATATGCAGAATAAAGCATCATTGCTGGGGCGTAATAAGATGCGTTTTGCTGAATTGGAATTGATTGTGAAAGATACGTTTGGTTTTGAGTTGAAGATTATTTAGTTAATGCATAAGCCTTTTGCATTTCTTCTAGCCTACACCAATGATAGGTCATTAAATATCTTCCAATTCCTTCTTCAACGTGTATTTCGTCAAGCTTAGGTGAAGCTGCCCACTCATAAAAAGGGGCTTTAACATCTTTCTTAAAAGCATTCGATTACCCAAATTTAATACAATTCTCGCACTCTCCGCACATCTTCTCTCTTCTTCTTTGAGCCTTTGTCTTAAATTCTTCTGTACCCATTTCTTTTTTGTTTCAATAACTCTCTGATCTAATTCATTCATCCAGGGATACGATATATAAAGTGTTCTTTCTTTTATCCGGTATGCGTATCTGGTATGGAGTGAATGGTGAAGGAATGGGACATGCTATGCGAAGCGCGGAGATTATACGCTGGCTACGCTCTCAAGGGCATACTGTACAGGGATATGCGGGGGGGAAGGGAAGCGAGTATGTTCGCTCAGTTGCTCAGGTGACGAAGATACCTCATTTGCATTTTATCATTGAGAAAGGAAAGGTGCAGGGAGTTAGGACGTGTATTTCAAATCTCGTGCACTTTCCGTTCCTGATCTGTTCATTTGGAAAGCGCATGTATGAGGGGCTGGTACGTCGCCCCGATATGATTATTACTGATTATGAGCCCTTGACTGCCTGGACTGCTTTCCTGCTTCGTATTCCTCTCGTGAGCATTGATAACCAGCATAGTATCACAGATGCGGATAGCTCGAGTATTCCTTCTGGTGTGGGAAAAATGAGTTATCAGTTGTTTACTCGTCTCATGGTTCCGTTTCCTCGTAAGACGCTTATCTTTTCCTTTCTTCCTTTAGCTACCATAACCCCGCGGGCAACGATTGTTGCGCCTATGGTCAAGGCATCTATTCAACACGTTAAGAAAACACGTGACAATCATTTCTTACTCTATCTCAGTGGGAGTAATGAGTTATTGGTGGCGCAGTTACGTGCATTTACTCGCCAGTCCTTTATTGTGTATGGGCTTAATCGCAACGAACAGCTTGGAAATGTTGCATTAAAAGCATTCGACGCCCGGGCTTTTGTACAAGACCTTGCTTCCTGTCGTGGATTTATTACCAACGGAGGTATGACTTCATTGAGTGAAGCGCTCTCCTTGCAGAAACCAATACTGTGTGTTCCGTTGCAGGGCCAGTATGAGCAGATTGCAAATGGACATTTTCTCGTCCAATCGAAGCAAGGGATGATGGGCGAAGTATTGACCCCCTCAGTTATTAATCAATTTCAGACATTTGTGAAAAACTATCGCCATTCTCAACAGAAAGAAACATTGCCTTCTTGGAAACCCATTTTGAAGAGAACGCTCAAAGAACTTATTTCTTAAACGGACTAAAGTGTTGGGCGAGTTTGTAACAGCCGTAGGTAATGAAATAGGCTGCAAATACGTCAATAGAATAATGTTCATGCATAGCGAGCACGGTTGTTGCCATGAGCAATGACCCTGCTAAAAAGAACCAGCGAATCTTATGTCCTTTGAATACAAGGAATGCAAGAAAGGGAACCGCTGTGTGGCCTGAGAAAAATAAATCATTTTGGAATTCAAAGAAACTCAATGCTCCAGGAAAACCGTGAGACATTGCATCAAACGGTGTTTTCAGATGCGTCAAGGAGATAAATGCACTTCGTACAATCATCAAAAAACTAAATTGTCCGAGCATACGGTGTACTGCACCGACCTGAAAGAACACCGGATAGAGGACCATAATCCCTACAAGTCCAAGCCAGACATAGGTAAAAAGAAAGTTCCAGTCGTAGGGACCGAAGTTATCAAGAATAAAGTCACTTGCGATTGCCTCCCCTTTTTCGGTTACATACACTCCTGCGTTATAGGTAATTGCTGCAGATACTGCGAGTAGGAAGAGTGAGAATATGATTGTTTTATGGTTATATTTGAGTTCCTGACCCCATTGAGAGAGCCAGACCTTTACTTGCTTTGTACTCATAGGGTGCCCTACCCTTGATGATATATAAACACTTGGGGCGGATAAGGTTTAAAAAGCATCTTTGCAAGGACTTCATACATGGGATTGTTGAGTGGACGAAAATTTAGAAAAGATGCACGAAAGTATCGATGGTCACAGAAAGCCTACAAGTCACGCGTTCTTGGACTGAAGGTAAAAGTTGATCCGTTAGAAGGATCTAGCCAAGCAAAGGGTATTGTTATTAATAAATTTCAAAAAGAAGCCCGACAGCCTAACTCGGCCATGAGAAAGTGTTGTAAAGTGCAATTAATCAAAAATGGTGTCTCGGTTGGTTCCTTTATTCCCGGCAATCTTGCGCAGAAGTTCGTTGATGAACACGATGAAGTTATTATTGAACGCATTGGTGGTCGTTCTGGTCGTCAGAAGGGAGATATTCCGGGCATTCGTTTCAAAGTGATTAAAGTCAATGATCAACCCTTGCACTTGTTGTGGAAAGGTAAGATTGAGAAGGGTAGACGTTAAGCATGGCTGAGCAAGCAATTTCTACCTTGAAAGTATTTGATTTATACGACGTGTCTGTAATTACGATTAAAGATCCCGCTATGAAAGTATACATGAACTTTGTGCCTCGCATTTTGGTTAAATCCTATGGTCGTCGTAATACTGAATATTTAGGAAATACAAAGGTTAATTTAATTGAACGTCTTGCAAATCGTTTAGCTGTACCGGGACATCAAGGTAAGAAGCACAAAGTTATTACTTCTTGGAGTTCTGGCAAATATAATAAAAATATGCGCACGTTAATGACTGCCCTTGCACTGATTGAACACCGCACGAAGAAAAATCCGATTCAAGTACTTGCAAGCGCTATTGAAAATGGGTCTCCTCGAGATGAAATCACCGTTATTGAACAAGCGGGTGCACGTTATCCGCAAGCAGTTGATTGTGCTCCGATTCGTCGTATTAACTTAGCTATTCGTTGGATTGTCCAAGGAAGTTATGCAAAAGCATTCGGTAAAAAGAAGAAAATGGCTGAAGCACTCGCTGATGAACTTATCAAAGCATCTGAAAGCAATATGGAAAGTTTTGCTATGAGCAAAAAGAATGAAGTTGAAAAACAAGCGGATTCAGCGCGATAATAATTTACCATGGTAGAAAAAGAAACAAGTTTAGCAAAAATTGATCGACTCACGAATAGTCAAGTAGATATTCGTAATGTTGCAACGTCTGCTCACATTCACCATGGAAAGACCGCCTTTACTGATAATCTCCTTGCTGCTGCTGGTATGATGGCAAGTAAGAATGCGGGAGATTTGGAAGATGGTATGACGACCTGGCAACATGCAGATGAACAAGAACGTTTAATGACGGTTGATGCCGCAAACGTGAGTATGGGTCACACCTATGATGGGAAAGATTATTTGATTAATTTAATTGATACCCCTGGACACGTTGATTTTGGTGGAAACGTGACGCGTGCAATGCGTGCGATTGACGGTACGTTTGTGTTGATTTGCGCCGTTGAAGGGATCATGCCCCAAACTGAAACGGTTTTGAAACAAGCGCTCCGTGAACGTGTCAAGCCCGTTTTGTTTATTAACAAAGTTGACCGTTTAATCAAAGAATTACAATTAACTCCTGAACAAATGCAAGAACGGTTTATGAAATTAATTACGTCCTTCAACCATTTGATTATGCAGATTGCTGAACCTGAATATAAGGAAAAGTGGCAAGTGAACGTTATGGATGGGAGTGTTGCATTTGGATCTGCTCGAGAAAATTGGGCAATGAGTTTACCTTTTATGAAGAAGAAAAATATTACGTTCAAAGATATTTATCGCATCTATGAACTGGATGAAGTTGCTCGAAAAGACTGGGTCTGGGCTAATGCCGCGTTACATGAAGTTGTCTTGGATATGGCTATCAAACACTTACCAAACCCGGTAGAAGCACAAAAATATCGTATTTCTCGTATCTGGCGAGGAGACATGGAGTCTACCTTTGCAAAGGGATTATTGACCTGTGATCGGAATGCGGAAGTTGCCTTCGTGATTACCAATATTGCGATTGATCGACGTTCAGGTAAAGAAGTTGCGGCAGGACGATTGTATTCGGGAACGATTAAGAATGGCATGGAAGTCTGGGCGAATAATGCCAAGAAAAAATATCGTTTACAACAGGTATTAGTCTATAATGGTATCAAGCCAGAACAACTCGATCAAGTACCTGCCGGTAATGTTCTTGCCTTAGTTGGTTTGAATTGTGATGTTGGTGATACGATTACTGTCAACCCTCAGACCCCCTTTGAGGAAATTAAACATATCTTCCAACCCGTTATTACCAAGTCTATTGAAGTGTTGAAATCTCAAGATTTACCTAAACTTATTGATGTCTTGCGTAAAGTGGGTAAAGAGGATCCAAGCTTGAAAATTGAGATTAATGAAGAAACGGGTGAAAACTTAATGTCTGGTATGGGCGAACTCCACTTAGAAATTATTGAGGGAAGAATTAAGACTGAAAAAGGACTGGATGTGAAGATGGGTTCACCTATTGTAGTGTATCGAGAAAGTATTGGAAAGGCCTCTCCTGAAATTGAATCTCGTACTCCGAACGGACATAACGTCTTTTTCTTCAGTATGGAACCTTTGGAAGATACCATTTATAGTGCAATTGAACGTGGTGAATTGCAAGAAGGTCGTGTTAAGAAGAAAGCTGAAGATTTATGGAAGCGATTATCTGCCCTTGGTGTGAGTAATGATGAAGCTCGTCAGTACCAAGAAATTTACAAAGGGAATGTCTTTGAGGAACGCACTCGCGGTCTGGTCTTGTTGCCGGAAGTTATTGAATCGATTATTGATGGGTGGAAGTTAGTGATTGATGGTGGTCCGCTTGCAAAAGAACCAATGATGAAATCAAAGATTATTCTCCATGATGCAAAGTTACACGTGGACCATATGCATCGGGGACCTGCCCAAATTTATCCAGCGGTACGTCAGGGCATGTTTGAATGTATGAAAAAGGGCGGAGCAGTATTGCTTGAACCTATTCAGACACATGTTGTTGAAGTACCGGTTGACTTTATGGGTGTCGTTACTACACTCATTGGTGGAAAACGTGGCGTCTTATTGGATGTCACACAAGAGGGCATTGATACGCAGATTAAAGCAAAAATCCCCGTAGCTTCAATGATTGGATGGAGTTCAGATCTTCGTTCTGCAACAGAAGGCAGGGGTATCTCTTCGTTACTTGATCAAGAATTCCAGAAAATGCCTGGTGAATTACAACAAGGCGTTATTCGCGGTATCCGTACGCGAAAGGGTCTTGCTGAAAATCAGTAAGAGTACTGATTCTGTTCTTTATTTTACATATATCTTTATTACCTCTTTCTTAAGAAGTAGAGTATATGAAACAAAAGCAAGGTCCGCTTGTCGTGGTGCGAGGAGTGCTTGTTAAAGACGATCAGTTATTATTTCTGAAACGAGCACTCCATAAACAGTATCCGAACGCCTGGACATTTCCTGGAGGAAAAGTTGATTTTGGCGAATCGTTAGAGCGTGCTATTCGACGGGAAACGTGGGAAGAAACAGGATTGCGCCCTCGTGAGATTACTCATCTTGCTATGCATGAATATCTCCCTACTCCCTCCCAGCCACGTCATGTCATTGCATTCTATTATCAGGTACAAACCTATCGAGGAAGTGAGGTCATTATTAATGATGAATCTTCGGAGTATGCCTGGGTAACTCGTACACAATTGAAACGATTATCGCTTGCCCTTCGTCATAGACCTTTTCTTTTTTCATTGTTTGATCGTATTGTTCCTTCACGAGCATGATTTTTAGTGTAACTCTTTCAGTTGTGCAATAATTGCTTCTTTTTCTGTACGGGTTTTTGCGAGAGATAATGCTTCTAAAAGCCGATCCATTCGAATATTCCGAATAATGAACAACTCTTTATGGGGGGGCGTTCTTGAAGTTCCCTGCATAGCGACTTCTGCTGCTTCACAGGTTACTCCGAAATATCGTTCAAAACGATCGTGCATTTTGTGATGCACTTGTCCCTGTGCATTTCCCCGCCCATAGATTTCATCTTCTAATAATGCAGCATCCCCATACCAATCGCGTGCTCGCTCTTGACATTCATCAGTGATAGGACGAGCACCGAATGCCATACCAAATATTTCTGTATCTGCTGCGTGACTAAACCAGTGTGCTCGAGCATAGGTTCCTTGTTCAGGAAGGGGGAAATGTGGAGAAACTCTTGCGGTAAATTGATCTCGTGTTTGTAATACTAAATATATTAACACATCGTCTTCAAACTTTGCTTCATTGTCCTGGGCATTCCGCATTTGAAGCAGATCGTGTTGTTGTTCATCTGTGTCTTTTACTTCACCGATGTTTCTTCGATCGTGATCAGACTGTCGAATAGCTTGTGAAGCTTCACCAATACTTTCTGCACCAGGATTGTATCCTTGATTACAACGCATATGTAAACGTCGTTTAGCTACACTTATTAATCCATGAGCAAACGTATTGAGTGAAATAACTTTCTGAGAAGGAATATCAAAATAGGTTGGGTCGACAACTCCCATGAACTTAATTTATCGTCGGAAGTATATAAACATATATCATTTCTAACCGTTCTATTTTTCTCTCACAAAAAGATTTAAATAGCCACTTTCACAGCTCACTTTTACAATGGCACGAACAAAACCAACATTAAACGTCGTATTCGTCGGTCACGTTGACCATGGTAAATCTACCACAATCGGTCGTTTGATGTTCGACTCTGGCGCAGTAACTCCTGAAGAAATGGAGAAGTTAAAAGCTGAAGCTCAAAAACACGGTAAAGCTGGATTCGAATTCGCCTTCGTTATGGACAAATTCAAAGAAGAACGTGAACGTGGAGTTACTATTGACTTATCCTATCAGAAATTAATTACTAATAAATTTGAAGTTACTATTATTGACGCTCCTGGTCACAAAGACTTCGTTAAAAACATGATTACTGGTGCTTCTCAAGCAGACGTTGCATTCCTTACGTTATCCGCTATAGATGGCGTACAACCACAGACGAAAGAACATGTCTGGCTTTTGAGAACAATGGGTGTTTCTCAGATTGCCGTTAATGATAACAAGATGGACCGCGTTGAATTCAAGGAAGATGCCTACAAGAAAGTTATTGCTGAAGTGTCCCCTATCTTGAAGCAAGCAGGATATAAGCCTGAAGGTATTACTTTCTTAGCTATCTCTGGATTTAAGGGCGATAACGTTGTTAATAAATCGGCTAATATGCCCTGGTACAAAGGCCCAACCGTAAAAGAACAACTTGACTTATTTACGCAGCCTGATAAACCAACTGAATTACCTCTTCGTATGCCTCTTCAAGACGTGTATGAAATCACTGGTATTGGTACTGTTCCTGTTGGTAAAATTGAAACAGGGATTATGAAGATTGGTCAAAAAGTTATTATCTTACCTGGTCGATCTGGCAAAGGTATTGAAGGTGAAGTTCGAACTATTGAAATGCACCATGAACAAATGCCACAAGGGGAAGCTGGTGACAATGTAGGTATTAATATTCGTGGTGTGGGTAAGAAAGATGTTGCTCGTGGTGACGTTGTGTGTGATGCTGCAAAACCTGCGACCATTGCTGAAGAATTCGTTGCTCAAGTTGCTGTTATTTCACACCCTACAGTCATTGCAAAGGGTTATACTCCTGTCTTCCACGTTCACACTGCACAAGTGCCCTGCCAATTCATTGAATTGATTGAAAAGACTGGCCCTGACGGCGTTGTTACAAAGAGTCCAGACTTTTTGAAGAACGGTGATGTTGCTAAAGTACGTTTGAAACCAATTGGTAACTTAGTATTGGAAGCACAATCAGTCAATCCCCATATGGCTCGGTTTGCAATTCGTGATGCTGGATCAACCGTTGCAGCTGGCGTGTGTATTGAAGTAACTGCTAAGAAATTAGTTTAATTTTTTATTAGTTCGATATCTTTTTATAGCGTTTATTGACTTCTTTTTGTATGGATTCAACTATACGTTCTTTTGTCAAAGAATTATTCATTCCTGCGCTCCCCGGTTGTACTGAAGTTTATGCGTTTCATGCTAAACGTGCGGCATTAGATCTTTTAGTGTATTCATTCGTCTCTTTGATAGATAGAAAACAAGGAAAAGCAAGTATTGAACATCCCCTGCACCAAATGATGACCTGTGTGAGCGGCCTTGGAGCTAGTGGATTAACCGGATTACTTTCTCTTGGTCTTTGTAATGTCACTACTCAGCTTGCCTTAGAAGGGCGTTATGAAGATGCTTTCTTTTCTGGAGCATTACTCATAGCTGGACGCGGGGTTGTGGGTACAGGATCTCGAGCACTTGTACATTACCGGCATACACATATATGAAATGAACGGTATCTTTATTAATTCGTTTTTGACGCATTTTATATGCGTGTTGGCTATTTAGGTCCAGAAGGAACGTATACCTGGCAGATGGCTCAGCGGCTTTTCCCTCATGAAGAATTAGTATCATTTTCTCCTGTAGGGCGTGTTGTACGTGCTGTAGAGAAAGGGATAGTTGACCGCGCAGTCGTGCCCTTTGAAAATATCAAAGAAGGCCCTGTCTTTCAAATGCTTGATCCTCTGGCACGGATGGATCATACCCATCTGATCGGTGAAGCTTGGATGCCCATTGTACACGCATTAGGTGCACTACAAGAAACAACTCTCGCTCAGGTTCGCACACTCTATTCTCATCCTCAAGCACTTGCGCAATGTGCTGAGGCACTCGATACGTTATTATCTGAGAACTATGATATTGTTGAAACAGGGAGCACCGCCGGTGCTGCAGGAACTATTCAGAATCAACGCTTGCGTAATGCTGCAGCAATTGCAAATGTGCCTGCATTACACAAAGAAGGCCTTGCAGTATTAGTCGATAACCTTGTGCCTGGTAATCGGACACGATTTGGTGTCTTAAGCATAACCCCCTGTGAAGTATTTAGTACTGAATCTCTGCGTTACAAAACGCTCCTCTCCATTAGTGGGCTTCCTGACTTTCCTGGTGCGCTTGATGACTTTGTTTTAATGCCTTTAAGAAAAAGAGGAATCAATAAAGTGTATATTCAATCTCGCCCTCAAGGAAATACGGCATATCGTTTTCTTATTGAACTTGAGACGCATGCTAAAAACCCTTGCTTTACTGCCGCTTACAAGGATATGCAGGTTCTCTTTGGCCCCCAACATCAAAAACAATTTACTCGTGGATTTAAAATTTTGGGGACCTATCTTGATAGTAAATGGAAAGAAGGATTATCTTGAGTAGAGCTACGTTACAACTGCTTCTTTAAATTCATAAACTCTTTAATTTTACCGAGTTTTTCGTAGAGCGGGAGAATTGCAATTTGAGCTTTACGTTTTTCTTCTGGTGTGATGAATTCAAGTGCAAGTACTGATTCATATGATTCTAACGCATGTTTGCGTTTGTCTTTTTTGAGGAATTCTTCTGCGGTGGTGAAGTGTGCTTTTTTGAAGGTGTCACGGAGTGCCGGTTTTTGACGTTCATTTGCTGACCCCATTGCTTTTATGAATGAAACACGCGCTTCATCAAATGCGCCCCCTCGAACTAACAATTCTGCTGATTTCAGGAAGTCTTGCATCTTTCCTTCAAATGTCGTGTTAATTTCGGCTGCATTGCGTATTAATTTTCCTGCTTCAAGATACATATGACGTTGTTCATAGATAGTTGCAAGCGTGAGAAGAACGTATTTGCGGGTATCGAAGTCCAGCATTTTTTTGAGGCATTGTTGTAAGAAATCCATTTTAACATAATCTCCGACCGTTGCAAGCTTTGCTTGAATATCTGCTTTTGTTACTTCACCTACCCCTCTTTGTTCCATAGAAAGAGAAGGTTATTGGTCAGTATTTAAGGATTGTTGTAGAAAAAAGAATGCTGCCCTACACCGCGCATATTAAAAAAACAAAAATATTATTCGTCAGATAACGAATCGAGATCATCAAAAATCTCCTCTTCGAAATCTTCAGGTTCTTCGGTAATCATGTTGGGAGACACGACCACTTCAGCGCCCTCTTTTTTCACCATCTTCTTTGCTTATTCCCCAGATATATAAACCTTACAGACGAGAAAATGCTTCTTTTTAGGACGCGCAATCTTTATATAGCGCCTTCCGCCTGGTGATTTGTTTCCTCATTTCTTTTTCTAAAGCTTTAAAAGGGTACTTTCTTCGGTTTTTGTATGGGTCGATTTAAATCTCCCGGAAGGGTACAACGTGAGCAATGTGCACAAGTAGTTGCAGATGCTTCTCGGAAGAAAGTGCGCCGAATGGTTGCGTATGGAGTGGCAGGCATTGCTGCTGGATTGTTGCTCCTTCCTGTAGCAAAGCGAGGGATTCATGAAGTTGCTCGTTTGTATGCAGAGCACCATGTTGCCGGCCTTCGTCAGGGAACTATTACCTATGACGACGCTCGTCGTCATCCTACATTGCGTCAGCAGTTTATCAACCAAATCCTTGGCACGAATCAGATTCCCCATTGTTCAGGTGTAGTGTATGATCATGATGGAAATGTTATGCAAGACTATTATGTCCGCGTTGGAGCGACGGATTTTGTTCAGAAAGTAGATGCTTCCAAGGGGGGAGATTATGATATGAAAACACCGAATGTTCTCAATAGGATGGGCAACGGAGAATCTGTCCCCATCTTAGTAGGCAGAAAGCCTTTTGAAGATCCTTCTTTCGCGTATATGACTGCTGAAGATTTACGCCATGTGCTTATTGCGCATGAAGGGCATCATTGCACCCAACATGCCCGTGGCACCTTTACCCTTTCTCCGCAGGAAATCCTTGCTGGTCTCAATGAACGGTCAATCCACCCTACTTTTTTCTACTTTGTTGCAGAACAGGACGCGTATGTCCATGACCTGCCTCGTTTGTTACGAGGAGAATTTAAAGGAAGTGAGTACCATATCAATGATTCTAAACGAAAGTTTATGGACAATAGTCTTAATTTGACGAAAGCAAGTCGGATTGCACGTCCGCTCGAATTACGTCTTTTACAAGGGGTGCATGAAGCGATTGCACAAGAACCGCTCTTACAAGACCTTTCAGTCCCTTCTTCCTATTATGAGCAAAAGAAAAGGTTTAAATAAGCATTTGGGGATAGTGTAGTAAGAACTCACATTCACACCTGAGAACCTTACGGTTCTTCGGTCATCCTAAGCACTCTGTGCTTTCGTGACTCAGGGCCTTTTTAGGCATTCGGTAGACAGTTTATTGTTTGTTCTCCCTCTACGACGGGACCTTGGATAGGTCGTTATTACACACTATGGCAAAAGTCAGTCCGGTATCCATTAAATACATGATCCATGCAGCGTTCACCGCAGCAGGGCCTCTTGAAAAGCCTGATGTCATTGGAGCTATTTTTGGTCAAACGGAAGGATTATTGGGTGAAGCTCTTGAAATGCGCGATTTACAGAAAGAAGGTAAAATTGGACGTATTGAAGTTGATTTAGAGATTGTAGATGGAAAAAGTGTGGGTAGTTTACAAGTACCAAGTGCACTTGATAAATCTGAAACGACTATTATTGCTGCTGCGTTGGAAACGATTGACCGTATTGGTCCTACTGAAGCTCAGATTGTGGTTAATAAGATTGAAGATGTTCGAGGAGCTAAGCGTGATTTTATTATTGCACGTGCAAAGAAATTACTAGAAGGACTTGATGGTTCGGGTGAAGAAATTGGAGAAATGAGTAAGACGTTGAAAGAAGAAAATCGCGTTGCTAAGATTCAAGAATATGGTGAAGAAAAATTACCTGCTGGTGATTTGAGTGGGAATGAAATTATTGTGTGTGAAGGTCGTGCTGATGTGGTTAATTTATTGAAAAATCGTATCAATAATGTGATTGGTATGAACGGTACCAAATTACCTGCCGAAATTGCACGCTTAGGTATGACTAAGGAAATTACCCTGTTCGTTGATGGAGATCGGGGCGGGAAATTGATTGCTCAGAACGTTATTAATAATGCAAAAATTGCATTCGTTTCCGTTGCTCCTGATGGTAAAGAAGTGGAAGAATTACAAGGTAAGGAAATCTTGCTTGCATTGCGCCGGAGAATGACTGTTGGGGAATATCTTGCGCTTGATCGCAAGTTTGGTCGATTTAACGGTCATCAAGAATCTGCTGCTGAATCTGTTTCTGCTCCTGCACCTGTTGCACGACCAGAACCAACGGTTGAAGGAAAACAAGCTGTTCGTGCTGCCTTTGAAAAGATCCGCGATTCCAAGTCTGCTGTCTTATTAGATGGCACTGGTTCCGTTATCAAGCAAGTGGGCGCTCGTGAAGTTGCGAAGGCCATTGCCTATAGCAAGCAACCTGTCTTTGCGATTGTGGTTGATGGTCAAGCTACCAGTGCAATGATTAAGACGTGTGATGAATTCGGTGTACAATTCTGCGGTGCTACAACCTTCGGTAGTATTGAAGGTAACGCTGTTAAATTGGTTAGTTTGTAATTACTATAGTCTCAGTGCTTTCTCTACATTATAGCCCGTATCATTTTGATCAATAATGTACTCGATGCCTGTCCGTATATCCTCCGCGAAGTACGGGCTATTTCCACTTTGATATATTTTAAAGAGGGTTGTTGATACATTTTTCTCTTCTATAAATCGATTGAATTCCTTGCTTGATACTTCTATGAATCCTTGGTTCTTTTTTAGTAAATAGGTCGTATCACCACATCGATACACTTCTTGAGCAAGAGCGATATTTCTTACAAAGTCTAACGTCTGTGCAGAAGGCAGTGTTTTCAAAAATAACTCTTTTTCAACATACTGTGCGCCTCCATATCCATCGTAACACTCAGGAGTAATGTACGAGTGATATAGCCCATAGGTAACAATTGAAATAAGAATTGTGCCAGTTATTCCTAGAATCAACTTTGTGTTCATTTCTTACTTATCGAATTAAGCATTATATACTCTCCGATGACTCCTGTCTTAATTGGAATATAAAAATTTTTTATATTTTTGTACTCATTAATCCCGTGCGTGATGTTCAAGAGGTAACTCGCTTTCTAAAATATGCATTCGTACAAGTCTAAGCCCTGGAATAATGTCTCGATGTAATCTAACTTTTCTTTCTAGGGTTATTTTCTGATAGGGAACATGTAAATATGAGGCCAGTTCTTTTACCCTTTCATGTCCGGTTGCTTCACTCAATAGTGCTAATCCGCTTAAGGGGCAGGGCATGCCCAAATGAGTAGAAACCAATACTTGTAATTCTCGTAAGGAATGTACCTGTTCATATCCTTTTGTTAGATGACAATGGGGATCATATTTTCGGCTAGCTCGTGCTGATGTAGTGTGGGCATTATGTGCCGCTCTCAGTTGGGGACAGCCCATATAGTCTTCATCTGGTGTATGCATCCCCTCACTCAGAAATGACCCTCTATAAACCTTTCGATTACGTTACTACTTTATAGTTACTTATTTTCTTTCTGGGGAATAGACCAGTTATAGTCTTTAAGTTTTCCATCGCGTTCAGGATCCCAATAGAAGGTTGCATCATGGCCTTTGATTGCACAGAGACGGGCCATAAGGATGGCATGTTCGGCAAGATAGGGCTTTCTCAATCCACCTTTGAAATTATGTGTTGTTGGATCATAGATAAGAAGGTTATTATGTGCTCGGCGAGAAAATTCTGCCCCTTCCTTTGAGAGCAACATAAAGGGATTCATTTCTAACGGGGTGAGGTTATTCTGTCCTTTCCAGAATTCGCGAATGACGCCGATATAGGCTGCTCTTTCATGCGGAGCAAAAAGATAGACATCAGATGAGCGATTATCATGTTCATATTTGTATCCGAAACTAAATGTTTTATGCAGCGGTTCTCCTGCTTTACCATACTCGGCGCGAATGCCCCACGGGATTGCGCGACGTTCGGTAATCCCTTCAGTGGGTACGTTTACTAATTCGACAGTATACCGTGGTTGCTTCTTAGTACGGGAAGGAACCGTACAGATAATGCGTGCACCCTCTTTGCCTACCTTTCGTGCATCATCATATGGTGTAACGACAATTCCCCCCGTCTTTGTTTCTGCGTAGGCAAATAATCTGAGCGAATCAGGTACAAAGCAGAAAAAGTCTGTGCGTGTTCTTCGATCAGGACCTTGCACGGGGAACCAAGAATATCCTACGTCAAAAATAGTTTCTTCTTTTCTGAGTTGCAAGCTATCGAGGTCTCGCTTTCTCATAGCTACCGGAATCTCTTTACAGTCGTAGGCGTCCTGCTGTGTGCGAGGTTGAGACGCTTTGATAACCGTCCCGTGTTTGAACCACATCTTTGCAGATTCCGATTGGGGGATGTCTCTTCGCATGATAGCGGGGGGTAAGAGAGGTTGCTGTACAATGAGTGCTTCGGTGGTAGGATCGAGCGTCAAAAGGGTATCAACAAGTCCTCGTGCTCTATAGATTCTTGTTACTTTGAGAGCTTCAATTTCTTTCTCTGTTCTTTCGGCAAAAAAGGACTTTTTCATAGTATCGGGGCGAATGAAGACTATAAATTAATTACGGTGAAAGAGATCATCGAGTGCTAAGCTCAAAATGAAGTGCGCTTCTGTTGTTTTCATGGCGACTCGTCGTTGGTGGAGTGTTCGTTGGACTTCATACCAGTTTTGAAGTTGCCGTAGAGAGGGTTTGTTCGGATCAATGACCGATAATTGTGTAAGGTAGTGATAGAGCATTTCTTTTGCTTGGTCTTTGGGGCCATAGAATGCATCCGTGGCATCAAGAAAGAACTTGGCACGATCTGATCCGAGCAGCCGCGTAATGTCCTGTTCGTGCATAGGAATAAGTGCTTCGTTTCTATTTATAGATTGCGGTAGTTTTTATTAAGGGTGGTTTTCTGAAGAGGATATGAACAAAGAAGTACTCTTTGGGCCAGCAGGATTGGGACCTACGAAATCTGCAATTGCTACCTTGGAAGCATTCCATGCTCAGGGCTTACGAGCATGTGAATTGGCGTTCACCCACGGGGCCTATATTAAATCTGAGACGGATGCGCGCACTATTCAGAAGCGAGCTGCAGAATTAGGCATAGAGTTGAGCATTCATGCGCCCTATTATGTGAATTTGAATAGCGATGATCCGGTAAAACGTGCGGCGACGAAGCAACGTATTCTTGAATGTTGTAAAGTGGGAGAATGGTTGGGGGCGAAAGTAGTTGTTTTTCACCCGGGGTACTATCGTGAAGGTGTCGATCGTATACAAGCGTATACTGTGGTGAAAGAGGGTATTATCGATATTATGAAGGAACTCAAAAAGAATAAATGGGTAATTCAAATTGCCCCTGAGACGATGGGGAAGATCAATGTGTTTGGGAGTATTGATGAAATTTCACGACTTGCGCAGGAAACCGGGTGTGCGGTGTGTATCGATTTTGCGCATATCTTGGCCAGGGATAAGAAAGTCGATTATGCCCTTATTCTGAAAGCATTTCCCCAAGAAGAATGGCACGTGCATTTCTCTGGGATTGTGTATGGGGAGAAAGGAGAAAAGCACCATATCAAGACAGGGGTGAAGGAATGGAAAGCGTTACTTGCTCATTTGCCTCGGGATAAAAAAATTCGAATCATAAATGAAAGCCCTGATATGGTGGCAGATGCGGTGGTGGGGATGAAGTTGTGGGGGAAGCTATGAACAGAAAAGAGAAGGCGCTGATGATAGAAGGTTGCAAAGAAATGGCTGAGGAAAGTTTGAAGATAACTAAAGAATTTGAAGCGATTGAAGAAGATTTTGATTGGGAATGGAACGAAAAATAACCCTATTATTTCAAAACGTTCATCGTCCTTATATACTTCGAGCCCATTTTCCTGTGTATGCACATGCTTATTGACCTTACCCATAATCCTCCACGGAGCGCTGCTATACGCTTAGGGGGATATGCGATTCTTGCCCGTACGCTTGATAAGTGCCGTGCGACCATTCATGGGAAGCAAGGAGAGTATCATTTTGATTGCCCTGTTGATAAAGAATTATTTACGTTCAAAGAGATTACGGGCGATGCGTTCAAAGCATTTGTCCACCCGGGGAAAAGTGATGCAGAGGTTATTGCCTGGTTAGGGAAGTTCGGACAACATCGCACCCCTGAAGAAATTAAGGCCTGGAGTGATCGCATGTGTACTCAGCACCCCGGTGCAACGCCGAGTGACTTTGGGGCCTGGTTTACCGGGGAATGTACGAAAGTATCTCTTGATCCGGTGACAACAACGCTCTTCCATTGGTTAGACGTGGATGATAAAATGAGTTTTATTCGGTAAACTCTTTTTAGTGCTCTGCAGCAGAATACGAAATAGCGGGATTAATTTCACTTAATTCTCTAAAAATTCGTTCTTGTTCATGCACAGGATAGTGTAGTTGCGTAAGATACTCTCGCATGCGTTCACATCGTAGGTCTGCAATGAGACGCGTCCCTTCCCCTTGAACGCACTGTGTTGGATTGAGGCTTAGCCATTCCAGGGCATCTTCTAGTTTTTCTCGAATATACCCTTCTGCACCCATCTGGGTCATTTTTCCAGTAGAAGATGCCCTTCCCCAGAGATTGCTTAAATCATAGCCGATTCCTTTGAGAAGCCCCAATTTTCTTCGTTCGATAATGGGATCGAGAACTATGTTCACCCTATTGATATTTTCACGACTTTTGAAAACAGCCGGAGTTTTTTTTATGTTTGTCATGAATTCTCCCTTTGTATGGCCTGTAATGCATATTCTAGTGTTCTTAATTTACTGATGACATGTTCTTTTGTATTATTCATTTTTATTTTCCAGGTAAGTTCTTGCGACGTTCTTTATCAAGTTTGATAAGGGAAATACGCGCACGTTCTGGACTGTGACGGGTGAGACTGAGGAGTTCAAGCATGCGCACGAGGATTTCTTCATAGGTTTCGCGGGGATAGCGCTTGAGGTGGTCAATACGGCTTTTTGTTTCTTCTGAGAGTTTTATCGTCGTTATTTTGTGGGGAGTACGTGAAGGTACTGCCTTAGCTCCCTGTTCCTTGTCTTCCATTCTGGAATACCTCGGTATACCTATATAAGTCTTGTTGTCCCTTTTAAATTAAGATAATAGTGTTGTCACCGGCAAGTTTATATATCCCTTTCAGGATGCTCTTTTAACTAAATATGGAGCTACACCTATCTATGAACAAGTATTTGATTGCCCTCGTTGCTATGGTTGCAGGACTTCTTGTCCTGAGTACCGTAAGCGCGTTAAGCGGAAGCATTTCAAGTGTTGAAGTTGCAGGTATTGAAGCTTTGCCTGGCAATCCCTCCGTTGGAGTTTTTGCTGGTCAGACCTTACCAATACGTGTGATTTTTAGCGCGACTGAAAATGCATCCGATGTGCGTATCAAAGCTTGGATCTCTGGTGATTCGGATTATGCCGTCTCGAGTGAACGATTTGATGTTCTCGCTAATAGCGTTTACAGCAAGTTATTGACTCTTGATGTCCCTTCCGATCTTGACGAACGAGATGAAAACCTTGAATTACGTATCTCAGTAGAGAGCCGTAACAATGGAATTCTTCCTGTTCAGATCATTAAGTTGGCAACTCAACGTGAATCTTATCAGGTTACCGTTTTGGATGTCGCTTATGATCCGAAAGTAGTTGCAGGTTCTGCCCTTTCTCTTGACATTGTCTTGAAGAATACCGGTAGACAATTTGCTGATGACACCTTTGTCAAAGCAAGTATCCCTGCACTTGGCGTTGAGCGCCGAGTATACTTCGGTGATCTTGCACCAGTAGACCAAGCTAACCCTGATAAGGAAGATGCTGCCGAACGAAGAATGTTCTTGAACATTCCCGCTCGTACTCCTGCTGGAATCTATGCGATTCACGTAGAAGTATACAATGCAGACTCCTCCTCCAGCTATGCCGGTAAAGTGGCAGTAGTTGGTGGTTCCGAAGACACCACTGTGGTAAGCACTACGTCCAGCACAACTGTTGCTGCAAACGAACCTGCTGAATACAGTATGACTCTCGTGAACTCAGGAAATAAGGTACAGGTCTATGAATTGGTCTTTGAGGGCCCTGCTGGATTGCAGGTTTCTTCTGTTGATCAAATCGTTGCCCTTCCTTCTGGTTCTACAAAGACTGTAAAAGTCCTTGCCTCTGCTGAAAAAGCAGGTAAGTATACTTTTGTTGTTAATGTAAAAGCAGACGGTAACCTTGTCGCACAGAAGACATTCGTTACAATGGTTGAAGGCTCTGCAAAGACTGCAAATGGTACTGTTGTTTTAACAGTTATCCTTGCGATTATCTTTGTAGTTCTTCTCGTTGTATTGATTGTTCTCTTAACTCGTAAGCCACAAAAGGCTGACGAATTCGGCGAAAGTTATTACTAACTGAGCTTGATTGCAACCCCGCATACGGCGCCCCCTTTTCTTTTTTTTTAGGCGTTGTGTGCTTTTTTCTTTTTTTAGAATTTTTTAAACGCACTCTACATTTATACCACGGAACGCGGTATCCTTAAATAGCGGTTTTTCCCTTGTGGGATGAAGATGGTGCATATTACACGAATGGTAATGCATGGCTTCAAAAGCTTTGCACGACGAACAGAAGTCCACTTTGATAAGGGGATTAACGTAGTCTTGGGCCCCAATGGTTCAGGTAAGAGTAATATTTCTGATGCCTTATGCTTTGCTTTGGGTCGATTAAGCATTAAGAGTCTGCGTGCGGCAAAGGCAAAGAACCTCTTGTTTATGGGGAGCAAATATGTCAAACCGGCTCGAGAGGCAAGTGTTGAATTAGTGTTTGATAATCGAGATCGCTTGTTTGGATTGGAAACGGATGAGGTGAGTTTGACCAGAATTGTCCGAGCAAATGGGCAGGGAATTTATAAGATTAATGGGGAGACGAAGACGCGATTAGAAGTCATTGAGATCTTAGCCCAGGCAGGGATTGACCCGTATGGATTTAATATGGTGCTTCAGGGCCAAATACAGTCCATTGTTAAGATGCATCCTGAAGAACGACGTAAAATCATTGAAGAAGTTGCGGGGATTGCCATTTATGAATCACGGAAAGAAAAAAGTTTGAAAGAATTAGAGAAAACAGATGAACGATTGAAAGAGATTATGGCGATTCTGCGAGAACGTACTGCCTATTTGAAGAATTTGGAACATGAACGCCAGCAAGCATTAAAGTTCAAAGAGTTAGAATTGACCGTTCGCCGGTGTAAAGCTTCGTTATTGACGAAACGAAAGATTGACAAGCAAAAGGAAGGGGATACGATTAACCATTCGATTGGTGAAAAAACGGCCCATAAAGATGCTGCCAAATCTAAGGGCCTTGAATTGCAAGCCGTGATTGATGCGTTGGGAGAACAAAGCAATCAGATTTCTCGGCAAGTGCAGCAAGCAACCGGGCTTGAGCAAGAACAACTCCATACACATATTGCTAATCTTCGGGCTGAATTGGAAGGAATGAAGGTACGTAAAGAAGGATATGAGCAACGTCGGTTGAACTTTGAACGAAGAATACAGGAATTACAGCGTTCAGTGCCTGCTCTTGAAGTAGAAATTACCCAGCTTGCTACGGACGCCCCGGGATCTGCTCAGAAAGCAGAAGAGTTAACTAAAAAGAAACAAGAACTTGCCCAGCTTGAAGAAGCACGTACAAAAGTCCGTGCAACCAAATCTGAACTGATCCATATTCGTGAACGTTGGCTTGAACGAGAAAAGACCTTATCTCGTACAATTGCATTTAATGAAGCGCTGGTTCGACAGTTGGAAGAAGGAGCAGCGCATTTAGTGTTCAAGACTGAAGAGGCGTGTAGTCACTTTGTTCATGAAGGTAAAGCACAAACGACTCATTTGCGCGCTGAACTGGAAGCAATTGCCAAACAAACGCTCCAGCATGAAAAATTAATTTCTGTTTCGGAGATTGAAATGGAACGTTCATTGAAATTGACCGACCAGGTTGCTAATCTCGATATCTGTCCTCTTTGTCGCACGACCATTACGCCTGACCATAAACAACATGTGCGTGATGAAGCTAATCTGTTAGCGGGGCACGCCGAGAAGCAACGTATGTTGAGTACTGAAGTGCTACAACAGTTATTGGCTCAACGAAGTTCCTTGGCCCATGACCTCGCTCACCTTGAACAACGGCTTCATAGCGCTGAAGTTGAGCAGATTCGTCATCACACCTTGAAAGAGAAACATCAACAGCTCAAGAAGAACCTTGAGGAAGAAAAATTGATTCGTCAGGAATTGCAAACGTTAGAACATCGACGTGTACAGCTTGAAGAGAAAGGAACTGATATTTCAGCCCTCGAAGAAAAATATAGCTCTAAAATGCTGGAAATTGAGGAATTATCGGCTCGTACTTCACAAGATATGGATAAAACGTTATTCTTCAAGAAGCGAGAACTTGAACAGATGCACGTAGTCATTAAACAAGCTCTCCGAGATCGTGAGGAAGCAGAGAAAGAAATTGGGACATTTAGTACGATCATTGAAACAAAACAAGGGCAGTTACAGGAAAAAGAAGGACAGGAAAAAGATCTGCAGGCCAGATTTAAACAATTATTTGCGGAACGAGAAGAAAAACAACGACTGATTCAAGCAAAGACTGGTGAATTGAGCCAGGCCCAGAGTGGAATACGCGCAATTGAAGAACAAGTCAATTATTTGAAGATTGGCAAAGCAAAGATTGATGCCGAACGAGAAGCGGTTGAAATGGAATTAATTGATTTTGCCGGGCTTGAAGTGATACAAGGAAGTGTGGCGTATCTTGAAGAGCGTCTTGGCAAAGCACATGAACACCTTGGTTCGATTGGGAGCGTGAATCAACGAGCCCTCGAAGTCTATGATGAAGTCAAACACTCCTATGATGAAGTATATGGAAAAGTACAGATTGTTGAAAAAGAAAAAATAGATATTATAGGGATTATTGCTGAAATTGATAAGAAGAAACGCTTTTCCTTTATGCGTACGTTCCGGGCTATGAATGAATTATTTACCCAGAACTTTGCGCAATTGTACACAAAGGGGACCGCCTATCTTGAATTAGAAAATCCTGAAGATATTTTTGCCGGAGGGGTACATATTATTGTGCGGCTTGCGAAAGGTAAATACTTTGATGCGACTTCCTTATCTGGTGGGGAACAGACCTTGGTCGCTTTGTCGCTCTTGTTTGCGATTCAAGAATACAAACCCTATCATTTCTATGTGTTTGATGAAATTGACGCGGCATTGGATAAACGTAACTCTGAGCGTCTTGCGGCGTTGTTGGTGAAGTACATGAAACAGGGACAGTATATTGTGATTACACACAATGATGCGATTATTATGCAAGCGCAGGTCTTGTATGGGGTGAGTATGCATGATAATGTGTCAAAAGTCTTGAGCTTGAATATACAAGAAGCGGCAGCAGAAGCACAGAAAATTGAGGAACAAGTAGAACAGCAACAAAGAGTAGAACAAGCTGGTGAGCAAGCAATTACTGAAGAATCAACTGTTCTTAGTGAGTAGGTCTTGTTTGATACTCTCTTTTTATTGCTTCTTGACGAATCTTTGAATCGATTAAAATGAGGCCCATGACTGTATCAAGAAACTCACGCCCGCCTGTGTATCTGTGTGCTTTCATTTCAGACAGAAAAAGATCGCCCCGGTATTGTGTATGCCTTGAGCCGTCTGCTCCATGAACAAGCGCATGCTCAGATTCATGGGATGCAAGCAGTCGTTACTCCTACACATGTTGAAAATCATTTTTTCTTTAACATCCGGCCTTATGACAGACATGCCCCTCTTTCTTTTTCTGAAGCTCAGACACGACTGAAGACCTATTTAGAATAATGTCTTTTGATCGTTTGAGACTGGAAACAATGCTTTCCAGGTTGCCCAGGACTTTCGGAAGATGCCGGAATGTGCATATTTTGCTCCGCTTTTGACAAGAAATTCTTTGGTTATCGGATCAGCAGGGTAGCCTGAACCAGTTGCCCCATATTCTTTTTGAATCGCATGCATTGCTTCTTCACGTGCACACTTAGCAAGAATTGAACCCGCACTGACGCTTGGATGATTTGCGTCTGCTTTATGTTCACACTTGATGTCTAACGTTTGATTTTTCACAAACTGTATGAGTGTCCCTTTCCAGGAGAGCGTGTTGATTGAGGGACAATCAAGAATAATGGTAACTGGTTCTTTGACACCGATCATCAATTCGTTAATAATTGCTGCTGCCTTCAGAGCCTCCAAGGTATTGAGGTTGATGCCTCCTTTGTCTACTGCATGATCTATTTCTGCCGGTGTTGATTCAATAACTTTATATTTTATGCATTCATCTTTAATGATTGCTGCTAAACGGAATCGTTCTTTGTCTGAGAGCGTCTTTGAATCGGCTACTCCTTCTGACTTCCAGGCTTGTTGGGTCTTTGCGTCAACCAATACTCCTGCCAGATACATAGGGCCAATAAGGGGGCCTCTCCCTGCATCATCAATACCGAGGTATAACATGGATTAGTACTTGAACCTCCGTTCATATTCTTTATGGGATAACCATTCGAGAATGATTGCTATCACTTCAACTTTGCTTGGAGTAGTAATGGTATACACTACTCTCCATCCATCGGGCAAATCATACTTCCAGAGATTCGTTATTTTGTGTTCCTTTACGTATTCTTGAGGAAAGAGACGCTTTGGGAGCTGAATACCGCAAAATGCATTCTGTTGTATATCCTTTATTGCACGCTCCAGATATTTTCTTAATTCGTTGCCTTTTTCTAATGCATCAAATGCTTTTTCACCAGCATCATCTGCAAAGATAACTTCAGAAGGGCGTATGATTTTCATTTATAGTTGTATCCTTTTTCGGTGAGCCATTTTTTGCGCTAGCTCTGGATTCCAGATATAGGCAACATGATCTTCTCGATCAAGAGCTATTTTATTGATGCTTTGTAAATAATCTAATATATACAAATAGGTCTGCCACATTACTTGCTTCGGCAATTTCTTCCAAAGTTCTGTTCTGGTATAGGTACCTGAATTCTCCTCTATTGCTCGTTCTACCATTTGTACTGTTTCTAACGTGGGTGAGCGTGCAAAAGGATTTTGTTTGAGTTGTTGCATGACTTACTATATATCAATTGATATATAAATATTACGGTCACACACTTGTGGCTAACCAGATAGCCGCCCCGAGTGCAAGAATAAGGCCGAACTTTTGATGAAGCTGGAGATGTTCTTTATTTACACATATACCTAGGAGCACTCCGATGAGAATATAGCTTTCAGAGAGAGCAACGACAATACCAATAGGTGTTAAGACCATCGCATAGGCAAATGCAATCCAAGCTGCATTGTCTAAGATGCACATTTTGGTGAGAAAAGACTTGTATTTCAGGCAATTTTACTACTTTTCCTTCACACCCGGGTTTGAAGTGCATACCGTATATTCTGAACGTCCTCTTAAAAAGAAGATAGTGATGAAAAACAGCTGTGTCTACTTCTTACAGAAAAAATAGCGGGAGTAGGTACTCGTTGAGCAAAGTTCACCGGTCCCTACAATACTCTCTGAAGAATGAGGGTAGTATTTGAACCGTTCAAATCCCCCTTAAAGAAATTAATAGCGGGGGTGGGATTTGAACCACACGACCTCGAGGTTATGGGCCTCGCGAGCACTCCAGGCTGCTCTACCCCGCTATGGTGATAGGGACTGGAGAGGACTTATAAAGGTTGCTTTATTTGTGCTGATATGAAGAAGGGGCAATTCACGAGGGTCTATACAATTGAGAAACAATTGAAGCACCATCTTGTTGAGTGGTCTGCTACGGCGTTAAGTGTTTTTGGTGCAGTGTTAAATGCAAAACAATTGATTAGTGGGTTTTATGTCTGGAGTCTTGCAAATGTGTTGTGGTTATACTTTGGGTGGAAGTTTAAACATTGGGGTTTGGTGGTGATGAATCTTATTTTCTTAAGTATCAATATTTATGCCATCTTTAATTGGTCTGCATTAGGTTAATTTTTTATTTGAAGCAACAATATGTTAATATCCGATGCTCCTCTTTTATTTTATTTTACGCTTTGTACCTTTGTGAAGCATTATTTTCTTGTTATTAGTTATTGACAGAATGTGCAGTTGTAGCCAGTTTATTGTCTAACGTGTAGGCATCCATAATATGGGCCGCAAGTCCAAAATCACGGACACCCACAGGCTTGAAGCCGATTGAAAATGTGATTCCGATCAGATGGAGCCCTAGTATGAATGCAATGTGTTCGTACTCCAGTTTGCTTTGTCCCTCGTCTGACAAATATCGGAGAAAACGTTCATCATCTAATCGTTTAATGTCGTATCTATCCAGTCGAAACATATTGCTTCATGCATCGCCTCTTGATGGCTGATGGATGGTTTGCCCGTATGTTTCTTGTAGCTGATAAGAGCAATTTTCTTTTCAGTGAGGTGATTTTTATGTAGCCACGCTCGCCATTCCTGGAGTGTGTAAATCGTTATTTGATGAATTATTTCCCCTTCCATTTATTTTTTTACTTTTGATTCCATTTATACATTACCAGCGGAACTGTTTTAAGCTTGCATTTTATGATAAAAGGATGGTGATAGGAACAGGTGATGGCAAAATTGCATTTAATTTGTCCCCTTCGAGTTTGAATGTGTATTATCAGAGTCCGTTGTTGTTTTATTTAACGTATATCGCGAAAGTGCCGGATGATACAAAAGTGCCTGTGTGTTATGGGCTTTCAGGAAATGTGGTGCATACGTGTTTAGAAAAATATGCTCGTAAAGAAGTAGATGCGGATGGTGCCTATCGCCTCTTTGCTGAACTCTGGGAACAACGTAATTTACATGTGCATACTGATTTGAAGGGAGAGCCGTTACGTCCAACAGATTATCTAATGGCAGTCGTTAAAGGCATTCAGATTATTGATAAGCATGAAGAACATGTGTGTGAAGAAACAATTGCCTTTCCTTTAAAGGAAAATGAAGTGATGCGTATTGGAGTGAAAGGCATTATTGATTTGCAAGCGCTTGACAAAGGAGTAGGGGAACGTGTCGTGATTGATTACAAGACAAGCAATAGCGTACAACAAGGGAAACAGTTTGAACGCCAGGCATTATTTTATAATTTTCTCTTACATGCTCAGAAACAACAGATTCCCCATAAAACGCAGTTTCATTATTTGAAATTGGGCGTTGCAAAAGAATATCGATTTACTGAAGGAGATATTCAGGCATTTCATGAAGAACTTCAGGCAATTGCTGATGAATTACTCTCGTGTGGGATGTCGATTGATAACTACCCTATTGGGGATATCAATGATCTGTTCAATAGTAAAAAAAAGGCGTGCCTTCGAGAAGTTGCCAGAAGAAACATGCTTGCAAGTTCAGATTACCTTATTGATGCGCAGTTGTAAATTTAAAAAAAATAAAAAAGAAATGTGCATACTCAGTTGTAGTAGAAAATTATTTCTTTACAACTTTGACTGCTTTTGGACCCTTTTCGCCTTGTTCTACGTCGAATGAGACTACGTCTCCTTCTTTTAACGTGACGCCAGACGTCAAACTAGTGGAATGGACAAAGTAGTCTTTGCCGTCTTCACCAGAGACGAATCCAAATCCTTTCATATCATTGAAAAATTTTACTGTACCGTTCATGTGTGTTTACCTCCTCTTATTTTAAACCATCGAGAGGGTATGTAAAGGTATGCTTTTTGATAAGAGAAAGAAAACGCTGGCCAGATTGCATCGTGCAGACCCTGGCTCGTGCGTTTAGTTAAACGCCCGGACCACGCGCGAGAACAAAGTGTCCCAATTTGTTACTAATTAAGCAGTTTATCCATGTGTACGGTCTGGTCTTCATTGTCTTCTTCTAAGAATACAATATAGCCCTTTCTTTTCCAAAACTCCACAGCATCAGGATTCTTAAGAGACGTATGAAGATAAATTTGTTTATAACTATACTTCTTTGCTACATCCTCTAAGCGATTAACAATTTCTGTGCCAATGCCGTAATCTCTCCATGCTTTATCTATGTATACTCGCCACAAAGAACCTATGTCTTTGTTCTCATAACGATTGCTAAATTGCTTAGCTATTAGGGGTTTAGTTGATAAATTCCTCAAACCGCCAACTCCTACAACTCGATTCTTATACTTAACAACTAAAAATACTCCTTTCTTATCAGTAGAATACATATCATCTTTTTTACCCAATAAGTCCAAATCTGTATGATATTCTGGAGTGTAGTCTATATTGTATTCTTCTTTTATGATTCTTAGACAGAACTCTCTCACTTCTTGTGCATCTTTTGATTGGAAGGGAAGATACTCTAGTTCTTTTTTAGTCGAGTGGGGAAAGTGTCGTAAAATGAGAGAATGAACTATTGTTTCTGAACTTCCATTTACTTTCTCAATAAGGTCGTAATGTTCTAGCAACAGGTCGTCAGCAGGTTCGTAGATTAAACTTCTTATTCCTTCTACGGTTCTGCAAACAATGTTTACGGCACTTTTGCACGTATTGCAAATTCTTGTTAATATTTCATTCTTCGGATGGGCTAGAGCGGCAACTACAATATGGGTATATCCTTCGTAATTAAATTCTGTCGCATCTCCATAGAGAACTTTTACTTTATTTTGTAATCCTTGTTTTTCTATTAGCTTGGAAGATAAAGATACGGCTTGTACATTATAATCAAGACAGGTAACTTGGCAATTAAATGTTAATGCGTAGGCAAGAGCAGTTTCAGGAAATGCTCCACTCCCTACAAACAACACATGAGATTTATCATTCATTCCAGAGGCTTCGCCTTCTCGCTTTGCAAACTCAAATGTTCTTTTGAGTTGGTTATTGTCTATGGATAGTTTCTTATCAAGATTAGCGAGATATTGTTCTGTTTCTAGAAATACTTCAAATATCTCATAGATTTTTCTAATTCTCTTGCACTTTTCTTTGAAGAATGTTGAACGAGCTACTTCTTCAGCAATACTAGAGAATTTCTTATCTCGTACTAAATCTTCCAATTCGGTAATAGTCGCTAAGAACTCTTTTTCTTTATAAGAAGATGGAGTTATTGGTTGATTAACGAGCCTTTTTTCTATCGATTCTAGACGCTTCTTAAGGTCGTTGTATAAGTTACTCGTATTCATACGGGGGAATCCAATTATTAACTTTTAAACCCTTTGTTAATAACTTTCTTAGCCTATTTATAAAGAACTTAATAATCTTAATGTATACAAATCATCTCAGCTTTATTTAAATCCATATAATTTCATTCTCTCATTCAACAAGTTATTTAATTCTTTACTCCTAATTACGGCCATTTTTCTTATGGTTTCTTTAGGTAAAGAAAGTATTTCAGACATTTCTTGAAGTTTTTGTTCAATTTTATTTAATTTATCCATAAAAATTATTCTTATCAAGGTTATATAAAGGGTTTTGTTAGAGATTACTAGTAAAATATTCTAAGATTACTAGTAAAATAAAAAGCAGAGGAAGACGAACCTCTGCCCTTATGGTAATTTCCCCAAATGGTTACTTTGAGAAAAAGTATGATTAAAATTTATTCTGTGAATTCTATTTCGCCGATAATTTGTCCGTCTTGTTTTGCTATCT
>SICV01000004.1 GCA_009694725.1 Candidatus Pacearchaeota archaeon | reverse complement strand
ATCAAACCTACGGAGGATCAACCTTCAACAGCACCTATGCATTGTATGCATATAATTTCACTCTTATTTCTCCAAGCGTTGTGTACAACGCGTCCTATAATGCGCTTATTCCGTATGGATACAATCAATCTGATGGCTCATACAACGCAACCTACGCATCCTTTGCCTACAACCAAACCCTCGCTACGCCAGCATATTGGAACCTCTCAGGCACGAGTTTATTCCCCCAGAGCTTAGGGTATAATGTGGGGATTGGTACGGCAACACCTACAAACAAATTAACCGTAGAGGGTGGAGATATTTATATCAATGGAACTAACTATCTCGAACTTGGTGATGAAACTGTAGCCATCAGAAGTGATAAGGCAACGAGTGGCAGTTTAGAGATGTATACGGGGAGTACCCTAAGAGCAACAATTAATGGAAGCACGGGTAATGTTGGTATTGGAAACTCAACACCTACCAGTAAATTAGATGTACAAGGAGCAAGTACAAAGTTGTTCGTTAATTCGAATGAAGCAGCAACGGGAACAGGTAGATTCCTTGTCTTTAATGCTATTGGTGGTTCATCGTCACATGGACTTATATTACAAAGCACTAACGTCGGTGAAAGAATGAGATTGATTAGTAACGATACAGATGGAGATATTATACTCCAAAATAGTTGGACCCCATATGGTATACGATTTAATACAAATACCGGTGGTACAGCAAATACTCGAATGTATCTTAAGAATAATGGAGCATTGGGTATTGGAAACGTAACTCCTACCACTCTCTTGTATGTACAAGGTAATGTAAGTTTGAATAATACCCTGTTTGTAAAAACAACAGGTTCTGTAGGAATAGGAACAAATCTACCTCAACAGAAGTTTAATGTTGTTGGTACAGCAAATATTACTGGCGCGACAAATATACAGGCGAATTTGACCATTACGGGACATAGTGCTCTTGTACTGAATAGTACTAATACGTACATTACGTCGGATGCATCTGGGTGTGTTATTATTAAGGGTGCAACGTCAAGTCTAGAAATTTGTTAAGAATAGATATATCTTATTTCATTGCAAGTACTTTTTCTCTTTTAACAGAAGTATGAATGAAAGATGTTTGCGGTTTACATATAAAGCAATACTCTTGTAGGTATTTGATGTTCGTAGTAAAAGATATGCTGGTTCTTTAATGCACGAGTGTAGATGCTATTTTTTATTAATTACTTGAGATTTATCGTTGGGCTGCTTGTTGAAGGCAGTCAACGGCTACAATGGTTATTGATTGGTTACCAATGATAAGGGGGACTTGATTACATTGAGCAACTTGTTGTGCGATTGCAATAATTGCTTGTTGGGCACCAATTTGAGCACCTTGGAGCATGAGATTATTTTGTTTTGTTGTTTCATCATTTTCTTTTGTTTCTTTATACTCTGCGTATTTACCGTACCCTGCATATCCCGCTATACAGATAAGAAGAACGATTAAGAGTATATTTACCTGTTTTGTATCCATATCTTCATTTACTTTTTCTTCTTTATAAATGTTGGGTTACCATAAGGGTTAAAAGGTTCTTTTGTATCTCTTTCTCGATGCGAAAGAGAGCGATTATCGTCGGTATTTTATGCAGTTTATTCTTTTTGAGTGCTTTGGTTTCGGCATCACTTTCGTGTTCTATTACGACACGTGCAGGATGTACGAATACTTCTGTTTTGTATATTCAAAATGATTCTGGAGGGTATGAAAATGCGCATGTGCAAAATGTGAGTGTGAATACCTATGCCCATGCTCTCTGTTGTAGTGTTGACAGTGGTACGCTTTCTTCTTCATGTACTGGAAGTACGCTTCTGCGCTTGACAAACATGACGAATGCACATCTTCAAGTAGGGAACTATACAGGCCCTGGTGCAGTGTATAACGTATCTGTTTGTCTTGCTGCTTCGGTAGGCTCTCTTTCCTGCTTGTATGCTCCTTCTTGTTCGGCAGGATATACCTGTATGGGCAGTTTTGCTTCTTCAGATGTCACAAATGGTAATCTGACTGATGCTCATTATGGGTCGTGTTCAAAGTATGCCTTCAATCTGTGTTGTATTCACACTGCTGTCTCTGCACCACTTGTTACGTTGCTTAACCCTGGCGCAGGTGTGGCGTATGAAGCTGAGACACAACAGGTGGGGTTTCAGTTTAATGTGACAAATAGCTCTACGCTTTCGAATTGTACGCTTTCAGTCAATAGTATTCTTCTCAACAGTACGACTGTTCCGAATACGACTGTCGGAGCTGTGAACTTGTTTAGCCATTATTTAGGTGTTGGTACCTATGCCTGGAATGTGAGTTGTACTACGGTTGAGGGTGTACAGAACACGTCAAGTACTCGTTCGTTTACAATTACTGCTCCGGTTGCTTCAAGTGGGGGTTCTTCAGGAGGTAGTTCAGGAGGAGGGAGTAGCGGAGGGGGTAGCACGCCTGCTTCGACCAGTTCTACGAATGAGTCTACCGTTGTGCGTGCGAGTGATCGATCTCCTTTCTTAGAGGTACCGGAAGGGCTTTCATTTTCTGTCTTTATAAATGTGGCAACGACACGTTCCTTTATCGTGAAGAATCTTCGTTCATATACGGTAACGCTTACCGTGGGTATAGAGGGATTGGATGACTATCTTTCCGTAGGTGCTCCTTTGACAATTCAACCTGGAGAAGAACGAGAAATTACTCTTGCTGTGAAAGCTCTTCGTGAAGGATTGTTAACGGGGATGATTTTGCTTTCAGATGGTTCTCGTCAAGTACGTATCCCTACTGTGTTAAATATTCGAAGTGAAAACTTCTTATTTGATGCAGGTATTGCGATTCGTTCAGAGGGGAAGAGGGTGGTGCAGGGAGATGGATTGAAGACACAAATTAATTTATTACAGGTTGGTCCGAAACAAAAAGTTGACGTGGTTGCAACGTATGTCATTAAAGACTTTAGTGGGAAGATTTATCTTGAAGAGACTGAGACATTTTATGTTTTAGAATCGAAAGAATTTGTAAAAGAATTTGATACGTCTCAGCTTCCAGAGGGCACGTATATCTTAGGATTGGAAATTCAATATCCAGGTGCATTTGCAACGTCTAGTTCTCAATTCGAGGTTGTTTCTTCTTCACTTATTTCTTCTCCTCTTCTCCTGGGTGCCATCGTAGGGGGATTGTTAGTTTTGGGAAGCACCATTATTGGATTGTCTTTATGGAGAAGACGTTCTATTCATCATTTGGTCCATCGACGATAAGGTTTAAATGCGTTCTTCACTTGGTGTTTCTATGAAGGTGATGGTGCTTTGCGCATTGAGTTTTTTCTTGTGCAGTTTTCCTTTTGTTTCTGCAGATACCCTTGAAGCACATAATTTACTTTTGAAAATTTCTACCTATCAGGAAGAATCGTTTAATCGTACAGTTACTTTTTCAAGTACCTCGGGAGGGAGCTTTACTGTTACGTTGCAAGGGATTACGAATGGTGTGACGTTACCTGTGGACTCATTTATGCTTGAACCGGGGCAGAGTAAACCGTTGACTCTTTCTTTTGATACGTCTTCTTTGAAACCAGGGGTAGTTGTTGGTTTGTTACTCGTACGAGGGAAAACGGCTGTAGCTAGCGTCCCGCTTGTGCTTGAAATTGAAACAAAGGATGTCTTTTTTGACGCCAATTTAGATATCCCTCCCCAGTATACTGAAGTGCATCCTGGGGAGAAAGTTGTCGCTCAGATTAAAGTATTTGA
Source organism: Candidatus Pacearchaeota archaeon (assembly GCA_009694725.1). Lineage (GTDB taxonomy): Archaea > Nanobdellota > Nanobdellia > Pacearchaeales > GW2011-AR1 > SICV01. Next base: position 70,401 of record SICV01000004.1, on the reverse strand, counting down.
TTTGACTTCTGGCGGAGGTACTAGCCAAGGTTTGGGGCCCACGAATGTCTTGTTGCACTATGCTATTGTGGATAGTACAGGAAAACAAATAAGTGCAGAGAGTGAAACCGTTTCGGTCGATACGACTACTCAAATTACGCAAGCACTCGGGTTTCCTGACACTATGCCCCCAGGAGATTATGTCTTTTATGTAACTGCCACGTATAAATCTTCGGTGGGAAGTTCAAGTCATTTGTTTAAGATTATTGCTTCTGAAAAAGGACTCGCAGCACTTACTTCGGGTGATTCTCAGACGTATGTGATTGTAGGGGTGTTTGTTATCTTCTTTTTAGGGATGGTTTTCTTTTTTATATATTTGTTACGAGATAGGGATTCACTCATTTTGGAATTGCACAAACTTAATGCTTCCGATTATCATCGTCAGCGTTCATTTATACAAGCTCAAGCCCGAGTGTTGGTACATAAGAAAGGAAAATCGTTGGCTCCCCTTGTCAAACATGAACTTGCGCGGGTGAAACAAACTCATCATCAACGAGTTATTCAGCTCAAAGCCCTGAAGCAGAAAGGGGATGTGCAGGCTATGAAACGACAGCTTGCGCACTGGAAGGCAGATTATTCTGCGGGTAAAGGGTTAGCGACACTTCATGGGCTTTCGGGGAATGAGATGAAGGCGACACTTGCTCGATGGAAAAAAAAATATACACATTAGGCGAAGGGTATAAAAACTACTTTGTTGTTATGAGTGAAAGATGGTGAAACAAACAGCTTTACAAATAAAGAAGGAGTTTGATACCTTTGCAGCACATGTTGCTCGTTTGGAGCAATTACGCCATGAATTAGCGTTATTGCCTACTGATGGATTTGAATCCGATGTTGCACGTATCAAAGTACGTTTGAAAGATATTACTGCCATTCCTTTTATTGAACGTTCACTTCGTGAGCTTCGGGCTAAGATTGAACGACATGCGCACATGTCTCAGCAAAAAGTAATAGGTTCTACGATTGTTAGTTCTTTGAAGCGACGTGTTGCTGATATAGAAGGATTAGTTAAACAGAAACGTGTCCTTTCTAAGACTGATGCTTCGGCATTGAAAGAATTGCCTCGACTTGAGAAGCAATTATTACAATTACGTTCACAAGTGCAGGCACATCTGCGAGGGAAAGAAATTAAAATTGATTCAGGGGTGGGTGTATTGGTTGATTCTACGTTTGATGAGTTTGTTTCTCGTATTAAAGGTGAATTGAGTGAGCGATTGCATGAAAAAGAAGGAAGTATGACTGCACAAATGCAAGCGGATTTGAGTTCTCGAGAAGAGTTATTCGCTCAAAGGTATCAAACCTTGGTACAAGAATTAGAGCAAAAGTATCGTCGACAACTTGAACAAGCAATGCATGCTGAAGTGAAGCACCATTTGGCTCAAGAACTGCAGAAACGTATTGCTCATGAACGGACTAAATTGGTTGCTTTGCTTTTGAAAGAACAAGCTGAACACCTTGCACGTGAACGTAAACAATTGCTTGCGAAACTTGAGGAAACATATGCTCAGAAAGAACAAGTTTTGATTAGTGATCATCAGCGGACACTTGCACATGAAAAAGAAGGGATTGCTACCCAACGTGCTCGTTTGACTGACCGTATGCGGCGTATCGAACAACAGGCATCATTGTTACATAAGGGACAGGAAGAATGTACACGAAGAGTTTCTCAAGAAAAAAATCATCTCAAACAAGAAGAACAACGATTGGTGGCATGTAGGCATGAAGCAGAACGTAAGGCGCAGCATTACGCACATGCACACATAAAAGCGGCAAAGGATCAGTTAGTGGGAGAGGCAGACGCTGTACGTCATACATTGGCATTGCAACAGGCGCATATTTCGACACATTTAGCTACACTTCATGCCCGTGAACAAGCTTTGCGTCAGCAAGAAGAGCATACGAAAGTCCATCTTGCACATGAACGGGCAGTTTTCCAACAATCATTTGAGCGTTTACAAGAACAAGAACGTCATTTACAAGATAAGACGCAGCAGAACTATGTGGCTAAGAAAGTCACTTTGTTGGCTTCTGTGCGTAAGAAACGAGCCCTTTTGCATCAGAAAGAGAAAGAGGTTGCAATTAGAGAACGTCAATTAGCAGTCGTTATTGCTGGTGAACGAGCTCGAGGAGAGCATATAGTTACGAGCTTGAAGGGAGAATTAGAGATAGTTACTCGTCATTTGCAGGAACATGAAGCTTCAACGCGTGAGACGTTACGAGCTGGAGAAGCGAAAGCTCGTGAGAAATATGCTCTGCAGTATCGTCGTGTACGTGTGAAGGCTCAGGTAGCGGCTCATCAAAAATTAGTGGCTTTACGTTCTTCTTTGGTTCATCATCAGAAGCAACTGAAACAAGCATTAAGCATGGTACAACGGCGAGAACAAGGATTGAAGGAACATGAACGTAGTGTACAGACATCGGTAGGCCATGAGAAAAAGGCATTACAGCAACGTTTTGTTGCATTAGTAGCGCATGAACGCACAGTACAAACGCAGGCAGAGAAAGCGTTGCATACCAAAGTAACTCAACAACGAGCACAGGATACATTAGCGTATACTCAGAGGTTAGCGAGTGAACGTGTACGTATGCATCAGGAATTGCGTGAGCGTGTTATTCGTATGTATCAACATGTATCTAAACAGGTTGCTCGTCAAGTTGCTGTACGTGAAGGACAGATTCGATCTACTCTTGAACGGGACTATGCAGAACATCTTCGCGCTGCACTTGCTCGTAAGCAGGCACAATTGGATACAAAAAAAGCTCTTCTTGAGAAGCAGGTACTTGCTCAAGCACGAAAATTATTTCATTAATGATGTAGGGTAACTCTTTTTTATCGTCTGTAACCTGCACAAAACCCTTATATAGCATTCTTTACTCTTTCTGGAGAGGTTTATCCTACAAAAGTGGTGCACGAGAAATTTATTTACCGTAATGGGAAGAAGTATGGGCCCTATTTGTATGAGAATCATCGAGTTGGGGGGAAGGTAGTGACTTCGTATGTCGGTAGGACAACATCTTCTTTTGGTCCGCATGTGCATACTATGCCTATTTTGTTTGGGGGGATAGTCCTTTTATTTTTGATTCTTGCCAGTTTAGGTAATTATACTACCCAGTATGCTGTTTTTGAAGTAACGACTGTTACACAAGGGGTCCCTTTAGAAGGTTTGTTTTCGTTTGAATTACAACCAGGACAGGTACTTCTAGAACATGCCGAAGTTACCCTTGTTTTAGGTAATGCCTCCCGCTCTTTACCTCTTTCTTCTGTTTTACTTGGAACGGATTATGGAAATTTAGGTACTCGGGGAGGGGAGATTACGTTTCAGTATCGATTGCATCGTGTTGAGAGTACTGAAGAAAGTACCTCTGAACGTGTTTCTGAGGAAGAAGTTGTGGGGATTAGAGAAGAGGAGATTCTTGAAGGAAACACCTTTGCAACAGAAGAAGTTCGGGCAGACGAGAGTAGTGAGGTAGCCGAACACGATGAAGCACTTGTACATTTGCCTGAAATTGAGGCACCTTCAGATTCGGAAGATTCGTTTATTACGGGACAGGTTATTGCTTCTGAAGAGACGTTTGATGGCGTTGTTTCTGCTTCTCAACCCTTTATCTTTGTTCTCGGAGAAGGAGATTTATTTGAACTTGTTATGGGAAGTGTGCAGTATGGTGAAGAAACTCTTTCCGATGATACGCTCTCTTTGACCGAAACAGAACAGGGAGTTGCGTTACGTGCAGATTCTTTCTTTATCGAAACAGGATATGGAACTGACTACTCACAGGGTACGGATAGAACTTTTTCCTTGAATTTAAGTGCCTTTCATCTTATGTTACAATCAGGGTTACTTGGTGTAACGCTTGTTTCTGAAGGACAGACGTTTGTTTCTGAAGTTACTTCATTAGATTTTGGAAATGCTCCCCTTCTACAGCTTCAGGAATTTCCTGTGTATCGTGCATTGCCTGGAGATATAGTGACTCTATCGCTTACTGATTATTTTGCAGGCATTCATGAAGTTGCCTTTTTATCGAGTTCTTTAGAAGGAACATTGGAAGGAAGTGTCTTGTCTTTTCATATTCCTGAATCGTTTAGTGGTGTTGCGCAAGGATTGGTACGTATGACTGGAGGAGATGGGGGAGTTACTGAAGAAGCATTTACCGTGTTGGTTTCATCAGGTGTGGTTTCAATTACAACCGCTCGTGAACGTATTGTGGTGGGAGAACCAGTACTTTGGACTTTGAATGTTTCTCTTGCAGAAGCTGGAATGGTAACGCTTGATTTACCGATTGAAGCAAAAATTGTTCTTGTTCAGGAACGAGGGGGAACCGTTGATGAAGTAGTGACCGGTGCAGCGGTTGTTGTACAAGCAACAGGGGACATTCTCGTTGATGAACAAACAGTTGTTGAAACGTTAGGCGAATTTGTGAGTCGTGGAATTACCGGTAATGTGATAGCAGAAGATGCTGTTGCGCCTACTGTCGAATTAATGAGTACTGCTCCTTCTTCATTTATTGTCACGTATACGACTCCGGCTCCTCAGGCTATTGAACAGAGTACTGCTGAAGGTACACAGATTGTTATTTCAGGCCCCGAAACGTTGGAGTATACGGATGTGATTGCTTCTACTCACCTTGATGAAGAGCGGGAAGGAACGCCGGTTTTGTATTGGGAAGATTATTCAGTAGTACCCAGCCAGTTAAAACAGGTTGAAGATGTTTTAAACAGTACGCTTTTGGAAGATACAATTTTAGAAGATTCTCTTGTGCAGAGAACTGCAAGGATACGAGTTGTACCGTTTGATGCATATGATCTTAACTTTAATGGGAAGACGGATTATATTGAATGGGTGGTTCCTCATTTGTCGAATCAAACATTTCATCTTATTTATGTGTCTTTTGCAGGACATTATTCTTCGAATGGTACGTTTCTTGAAGATATCACTTCTCAAGTTTTTGCACGTGATGGGCAGTATACTTCTCCTCTTGCTCCCGAACATATTGTGCGGGTTACCTTTGAAGAAAATTTGACTGCTGTAAATGATATTACGCTCTTTGCCTATAGTTTGGGCACTACTTCTGTATGGGTTTTAGATACTTCAACGGGAGAGCATGTTGCTTCTTTTGATTCTATTACTTCAGATCGTAAATATCGCGTGCTTCTTTCAGGCCTTACGCATCCGCAAGCAATGTTTGACTTGATTATCTCTGGCGACCCTCTTGTCATTGATCAAATTATTGATCCGCCTGCGATTATTATTAATTTTCCGCAGAATACAACATACAGTACGTTGCCCTTGTACTTCAACATCTCTTTGAGCGAGAATGGAACGGCGTGGTATTCGTTGAATGGAGGCGTGACAAATAAAACAATGACTGCGAATGCAAGTCGCACGGGTTTCAATGCAACGAATGGTTCGCTTGCAAACGGCCAATATGTATTTAGAGCTTATGCGAATGATAGTGTAGGTAATATGAATACTACTCTTAACATCACCTTTAGTCTTGCTTCTCCTGACATTGTTGCCCCCCTTGTTACGATTGTTCGTCCGTCTAATATTAGTTATAACAGTATTTTATATTTCAATGTCAGTTTAAATGAAAATGGCACGGTGTGGTATAGCTTGACAAATGGACTCGTTAATTATACAATGAGTGGCAATGAAACGCTTGATTTTGGGACGATGTTTAATGCAACGAATACCAGCATTGCTGACGGAAGTTATACGTTTAAGGCTTATGCGAATGATACACTTGGAAATTACAATGGCACTTCCCAGGTTACGTTCACTGTTGAGAGGGTCAGTCCGATTGTAACTATTATTCTCCCTACTGCTACATCATATACTTCACTTCCCGTTCGTTTCAATGTCAGTTTAAATGAAAATGGCACGGCGTGGTATACGTTAAATGGGGGGCTTACTAATTATACTATGACTCGGAATGGAAGTGGGACCGGATTTACGGACTCGAATGGCACTATTGTAAGTGGGAGCTATACGTTTAAGGCTTATGCTAATGATAGTGCGGGAAATGTTAATTATTCTGCCTCGCCAGTTTCTTTTAGTGTTTCATTAACCAGTTTGGCTGGGACTCGTACGCGTAGCGGGGGAGGCAGTTCAGGTTCGGTAGCGCCTACAGCCACCCCTTCGGTATCCTCATTGTCTCTTTCATTTGATAAGAAACAACTTGATTTGATAGTGAAACGTGGACAACGTTCTTTTCAAACGGTCCTTCTTAAGAACACGGGGAATACAGAACTTGCAGTCTCTTTGACTATTAACGGTTCTAAACCTCCCATTAGTATTTTGAATCCTTCTTTTACGCTTGCTGCAGGAGCAATCGAACAGATTAATTTAACGGTGCTTACTTCAGATGAAACTGCACTTGATGTCTATGCTCTTTCATTAGTTGCAACTGCAAACGGCTTGACTAAACTTTTACCCCTTATTGTTATGGTAAAAGAACCTCAAGCTTTGTTTGATATGTCTCTTTCTTTGGAGAAATTTTTAGTAGTACAAGCAGGAAGACTTGAAATATTACTTGATTTGTTAAATGTTGGTGATACTAAACAGGCAGATGTTGTTCTTGAATATTTTGTCCAGCCGTTTGGGGGAGAGAAGGAAAAAATCTATGAAGATACTTTTGCCGTTGACAAAAAACAAAAACACACCTCAGATATTTTCTTACCAAACTCTTTACTTCCCGGTGAATATTTATTATCTGCGAAAATGACTTATGGGCAAAGTACTGCAACAAGTGCAGTTAAATTTAGTATTATTGAACGATCGGTTATCTATCTTCGTATGTTATTAATTGCAGGGCTTTCTATTGCTATTGCGTTAGTTGGTCTTTTGCTTTTCGTGGTCTCTCGCACTGCTCAAAATGCGCCCTCCTCCTCTCTTAATCGCCCCTCTTTACCCCTTGGAGCGATATAATGTATCTATTAAAGGGAATGAAACAATGCAGAGTATCGGTTCAGGTTGTTTCAGGACTTCACCTGCTACGCGGACTTATGTGTACTCGATCTTTGCATCAACCTTTATATTTTCGTATGCGGTTTCCCTTATCGATTCATTCTTTTTTTGTGTTTTATCCTTTTTTTGCAGCTTGGATCGATCATCACAATCAGATCATTCGTACAGATGTTGTGTTTCCATTTACGTTTCGAATTAGTCCTCCCGTCGGGACAACGGGTCTTTTTGAGATTCCAGTGCATAGAAAATATCAAAAAATTGGGGCATTTCTCGTCGGAAAACGTAGATTTAATTTTATTTTATCGTCGAGAAGAACAAACATTTAAATAGTGTTTTCTATTATAACCTTTGAGACGTTATGTCGACAGTTAAAAGGAGGTACAGCAATGGGAACTATTCTTGTTAAGAATGCAGTCAAGCGAAAGCCAGGCTTCCTTTACTATATTGATGGAAAAGGCAACGTGTGTGAAGCTAAAATGGCTCGCGGTGGCAGAAAGAAAAAGAAGTAATTCTTTTTCACCTGAGATATGCGAACATTTTTTTCTTTTTCTTTTTCTTTATTTTAATTCTATTATCTGATGTACTTTTGATACAGAGTTCAACCGTTTAGTTTTTTTGAGAGACACTCTTATAAATTCATTTTAACTCTTGAAAAGATGATTATCGGCGTTGAATCAACAGCCCATACGTTTGGGGTAGGAGTATGCCATAAAGGCAAGGTACTTGCTAATGTGCGTGACATGTATCATCCGGCTATTGGAGGGATTATTCCAATTGATGCAGGGAAGCATCATACTGCTGTTGCTGAGAAGCTTTGGAATCAAGCATTGCGTGATGCAAAGATTACTGAGAAAGAGATTAAGGGAATTGCATTTTCCTATGCTCCCGGACTTGCGCCCTGCCTGCTTGCGGGGATGCACTTTGTGAAGGCGAAAGCAAAGCTGTTGGGTATGCCGGTGATTCCTGTCCATCACTCCATTGCACATCTTGAGATTGGGCAGTCATTGGGAGCGAAGGATCCGGTGTTGTTGTATGCTTCGGGCGCCAATACCCAAATCATTGCGTATGCGGGGCAACGGTATCGTATTTTTGGAGAGACGTTAGATGTGGGCATTGGGAATTGCTTAGATAAAATTGCTCGGGCAATGGGTTTTCCGTTTCCGGGTGGGCCTGAGCTTGAAAAGCTTGCACTCAAGGGGATGTATCACGAATTGAAGTATTCACTCAAGGGAATGGATGTATCATTTTCAGGATTACAGAATCAAGCCTTACAATTACGCGATAAAGGCATGAGTCCTGAGGATGTGGCGTGTTCGGTGCAAGAAACTGCGTTTGCGATGTTGGTTGAGGCGAGTGAACGTGCGCTTGCACATACGGGAAAGAAAGAATTGGTGCTGGGGGGAGGGGTTGCGTGTAATGCTCGGTTGCAAGAGATGTGTCGTTTGATGTGTACAGCGAGGGGCGTGGCGCTTTTCTGTCCGGGAAAACCATTACTTGTGGATAATGGTGCGATGATCGCGTATACTGGTGAGCTTCTTTACAAGAAAAAGTTGTTTATTTCACTCGATGCCCTGGACATTGCACCTCGTCAACGGACTGATCAGGTTAGTGTGAAGTGGAAATAAGTAAGACAAACATTTATAAACCAGATTTTGAGAGTGATGATAAGCTGATGAAGTTCATCATACTGAAGCACTATGGATTACTACACACTACTCGATAAAGTCAAGAAGACGGGCAAGCTTGACAAAGGAACGAATGAAGTTACGAAAGCGGTAGAACGCGGAGTAGCTAAGTTGGTAGTGTATGCTCAAGACGTTGAGCCTAAGGAAATTGTTGCACATCTTGAAGCTCTTTGTAAACAGAAAGGTATTCCGTGTGTTGGCGTTGATTCTAAGCAAAAATTAGGTATTTCTGTAGGTATCAAAGTACCTGCCTCTGCTGTCGCGGTTATTGATGCTGGCGAAGCAAAGAAGGAGCTTGCTTCCCTTAAAGCGTAAGGAACATGGCAGGCAGTAATCAAAAAATAAAAGACAATACGCAATCTTCTGAAAAAACTACTCGCACGCTTATTACCGAAGAACCTGTTAATGCTATTATTGAAGAATTTGTGGGTAGAACAGGTACGCGTGGTGAAGTTACGCAGGTTAAAGTTAAGATTTTAGGTGGTAAAAATAGGGATCGTACGTTGCGACGTAATGTGAAAGGGACTATTCGTATTGGGGACTTGATTACGTTGCGTGAAACTGAAATTGAAGCTCGAAGAATTCGAGGTAGTGAAGGGAGACCTAAGTAATCATGGTCAAGTGTTTTTTCTGTGGAGATGAACGTCCTGCACATACCGGCATCCATTATATTAAAAATGACGGGACGATTCAATTTTTTTGTTCTTCTAAGTGTCGTAAAAATACGTTGAAACTGGGACGAGATAAGCGTAAGATTAAGTGGACTGCGTTGTATGCTGAATCTCGTGATAAAGCAAAGGCAAAACTTGCTGCTTTGAAAGTTGCCCCTGTTGTTCAGAAAGCTAAGTAACTGTTATTTTTGCTTTACTTTTCTAGATTCCTTTTTTACCGTCGATAAATGATATTTTGGGCCACAATGTTTATAAAGCGCCTCTGATTTTGGGCCTTGCATCATGGGTGACAAAGAAAAGGCTTCTGGCGAGTATAAGGCGGAGAATATCAAAGTCTTAGAAGGACTTGAAGGTGTTCGACACCGACCTGCGATGTATATTGGTAGTACGAGTAAGACGGGTTTGCATCATTTAGTCTGGGAAGTTGTGGATAATGCAGTTGACGAAGCAATGGCCGGCCATTGTGATACAATTGATGTTACACTCAATAAAGATGGGAGTGTCACCGTTGAAGATAATGGGCGTGGTATTCCTACAGATCCTCACCCCCAGTATAAAGTTTCTACCTTACAAGTTGTCGTTACTAAATTGCATGCTGGTGGAAAATTCGATAAATCGAACTATAAAGTTTCAGGCGGGTTACATGGAGTAGGTATTAGCGTTGTTGCTGCATTATCTAAACATATGAAAGTTATTGTCAAGCGTGGAGGTAAAAAATATCAACAAGAATATGTGATTGGAAAACCGAAGTATGATGTTAAAGTAATCGGTGAATGTGATAAGAAAGATACTGGAACGATGGTTACCTTTTCCCCTGATGATACTATTTTCACTACTACGAAATTTGAATTTGGTATTTTAGAAACACGTTTTCGAGAGATTGCTTTTTTGAATAAGGGTGTTAAAATTGTGCTTGTTGAAGAAAGTTCAGGAAAGAAAGAAGTATTTCATTATGAGGGAGGATTGATTGAATTCGTGAAGTGGGTGAATCATAATAAAGATCCGATTCATGCGAAGCCAGTCTATTTTGTCAAGGAACAAGATAAACTCTTTATAGAGTGTGCAGTCCAATATAATGCTGGCTATCAAGAAAATGTGTTAAGTTTTGTCAATACGATTAATACGATTGAAGGTGGAACACACGTTGCGGGGTTCAAGACTGCGTTGACTCGTGCCATCAACGACTATGCGAATAAGAATAAGATCAACAAAGGCGAAAATTTGACAGGTGATGATGTTCGTGAAGGATTGACTGCTATTGTGTCGGTTAAAGTGCCCGAGCCACAATTTGAAGGACAGACAAAAACAAAGTTAGGAAACAACGAAGTGAAGGGTATTGTTGATAGTTGCGCGTCTGCTGCAATGAGCGAATTCTTCGAAGAGAATCCTACTGTTGCCAAGCGAGTGGTTGAGAAGGCTATGGAAGCGCAACAAGCACGTAATGCTGCCAAGAAGGCAAAGGACTTGGTGCGTCGTAAGAACGCGTTTAGTGTAGGCGGATTACCGGGTAAATTGGCAGATTGTTCAAGTAATAAGACTGAAGAGAGTGAACTGTACATTGTGGAAGGTGATTCAGCAGGTGGTTCGGCAAAGATGGCACGTAATAAAGAATTTCAAGCGATTTTGCCTTTGAAAGGTAAACCGTTGAATGTTGAAAAGGCGAATACGGTGAAAGTGTTCTCTAATGAGGAAATCATGAATATCATTACGGCCATTGGTGCAGGCGTTGGAGAGCAATTTGATGTGACGAAGTTACGCTATTCAAAGGTGATTATCATGAGTGATGCGGATGTTGATGGAGCACACATTATGACCTTATTGTTGACGTTTTTCTTTCGGTTTATGCCGAAACTCATTGAAGGGGGGAATATCTATATTGCAGTTTCTCCTTTGTACAAGGTACGTAAGCGAGTTGATCACTATGTCTATTCAGATGAGGAACTCAAAAAAATTGTTGCTAAATTGGGTGGCACGGTGAATGTTCAACGATTCAAAGGTTTGGGAGAAATGAATCCTGATCAATTATGGGATACAACCATGAACCCAAAGACTCGTTTACTTAATCGAGTTACTATTGAAGATGCGGTCAAAGCGAACGATGTATTCTCACGATTGATGGGCGATGATGTTGAACCGCGTAAACAATTCATTGCAGAACGAGCGTCGGAGGCGCAGATCGATATTTAAGATGGCAAAGAATGACGCAGAAGATACAATAGAACAAGAAATTCTTGCGGATGAGACCAAACGTCGGGAGAAAGATCAAATTGGGACTGAGAAAGGAGTGGCTTCTGCTGAAATTGTGGAACAAATGGAACAAGCGTTTATCGACTATGCGATGTCAGTTATTGTTGATCGTGCCTTGCCTGCGGTAGAAGATGGGTTGAAACCAGTACATCGTCGTATCTTGTATGCGATGCATTCGTTGGGACTTGACCCTTCAAAACCAACTATGAAGTGCGCGAGAATTGTGGGAGAAACCATGGGTAAGTATCACCCGCATGGAAATATTGCGATTTATGATTCGTTAGTCCGTATGGCTCAGGACTTCTCGCTTCGGTATCCCTTAGTGCATGGGCAGGGTAACTTTGGGAGTATGGATGGAGATAGTGCAGCAGCAGATCGTTATACTGAAGCGAAGATGAGTAAGATTTCGGGTGAATTATTGTCCGATATTGAAAAGGATACAGTCAAGATGCGTCCAAATTTCGATAACTCGCTTGATGAACCTGAAACATTGCCGGCGAAATTGCCGAACTTATTATTGAATGGGGCATCAGGTATTGCAGTCGGTATGGCCACTAATATTCCACCACATAATCTGACTGAAGTATGTGATGCATTGACTGAATATATCACCAATCCCACTATTTCAGTTGATGATCTTGCTGAAATTATCAAAGGCCCTGATTTTCCGACTGGTGGTTCTATTACGGGGGCAGGGATTAAGGACATGTATAAACTGGGTAAGGGAAAAATCATTATTCGCGCAAAACACGTGCTTGAAGAAGATAAGAAGGGACGTACAAGTATTGTGGTCACGGAAATTCCCTATCAGGTTAATAAATCTGATTTAGTGAAGAAGATTGCAAGTCTTGCAACTGAAAAGAAATTGCCAGACGTGTATGATTTACGGGATGAATCTGCAAAGGGTAAAGTTCGTATTGTGATTGAGCTGAAGAAAGACGTTGATTCGAAATATACATTAAATAAACTCTATACGCTTACTAATTTACAAACGTCTTTTGATGCGAATATGCTGGCATTAGTTGGTAAACAACCCCGCGTATTGAATTTGAAAGAGATTTTAGTTGAATATGTCAAGTATCGTCAGTTGATGGTACGCAATAGGACGAAGTTTGATTTGAAGAAGGCTGAAGATCGTTTAGAAATTGTACTTGGTTTGTTGATTGCACAGAAGAATATTGATGCTATTGTTGAATTTATCAAGCGATCTGAGAATACTGCTGCAGCGCATGAGGGATTGATGAAGAAATTTGAGTTAACGGATCGCCAGGCAAAGGCAGTGTTAGAAATTAAGTTACAACAATTGACGCGTCTCGAAACAGGTAAGTTGAAAGATGAAGAACGTGATCTTTCTGTAGAAATCAAAGACTTGAAGCTTATTTTGAGTGATGAGAAAGAAATCTTGAAAGTTATCAAGAAAGAAGTGCATGATATTAAGACGAAGTATGGGGATGAACGACGCACCAAGATTATCAAGCGCGTGGACGAAATTACTGAGAAAGATTTGATTGAGAAGAAAGACGTTATGGTTATGTTGACGAATGGGGGCTATATCAAACGGGTTGATGTGACGGATTATCGGGAGCAGAAACGTGGAGGGGCAGGAGTGAGTGGACAAGATTTGAAAGATGAAGACTTTGTTACCCGGCTTATTACGTGTTCAACGCACGATTATTTGTTGTTCTTTACTTCTCGTGGCCGAGTCTTTTGGTTGAAAGCACATGACGTCCCTGCCTCTGAACGACAGAGTAAAGGAAAAGCGTTGGTCAATGTCTTAGATATTCGTGATGAAACTATTTCGAATGTGATGGCTGTGAAAGACTTTGCTGCCGGCTATTTGATGTTCGCTACGAAGAAAGGTATGCTCAAGAAATTACCCTTGAAAGATGTGAGTAAACCGCGCAATGCAGGAGTACGCGTTATTAACTTACCTGCTGATGGAAGTGATACGGTCGTGAATGTCAAGAGCGTTGTTGACAAACAGGAAGTATTGCTTATTACCAAGAAAGGGCAGGCGATTCGATTCAATAGCGATGATGTACGTAGTATGGGTCGAGCAAGTTATGGGGTGATTGGGGTTGATTTGAGTAAGAATGATGAAGTTGTTGCTTTGGAATCATTACCAACGAAAGGAACGACCACTATTTTGACTACGACCGTGAAAGGATTTGGCAAGCGAACTGAATTGGAAGAATATCGTGTGACCTCACGGGGTGGGAAAGGAGTCATTACGTTGGAAGTCACAGATAGAACAGGTGATGTGTTGACCGCCTTCGGTGTTGAAGGGAAAGATTCTATTATTGCAACCTCTGCTAAGGGTCAGACCATTCGAGTGGGTATGAAAGATATTCGAGTGATGGGTCGGGCAACCCAAGGGGTGCGTGTTGTTGACTTGAAGGATGGAGATAAATTGGCCGATGTGGTGAAAGTGCCCGTTGCAGATGTTCCGGATGAACTTCCTGCACAACAAACGTTGTAAGTTTGTTTCTTTGCTGATTTTTCTTTGTTTTGCTTAGGTATCTGCTGTATGCTTGAACTATCTTTTTTGGAATAGACTTGATATTGATTTTAAGAAGGATGTCTTGGGTATGGAACTAGGATGCTTATTGTCGACTTTCTATTTTTTTATGGATATATCCCCTGATGAGGAAGAGTACAAGGATGAGTACGCCGAGCATTGCAAAGACGTCAATGGTGGTCAGGAGGTTTTCATAGGTATGTGCAAAGAGGTATCCTGCAGTTGCATAGAATCCTGCCCAGAGGATGCCACTTAGTATTGAGAGGAGAATCCAGCGATGGAATTGTATATGCCTGGTCCCTGCAATAAAGAAGGCAAGAGCGCGGGTTGCTGCGGAGAATCGTCCAAAGGCTAACGTTCGCAAGGGGCGATTGATGAGGGAATGTTCTGTTGCAAGATATTGTTCTCGTGTGATCAGTAAGAATCGACCATATTTGGTAATTAATTTCGGACCATATACTTTACCGAGGATATAAGCCAATATATCTCCCACGATAGCAGCAATTGATGCAAAGATGATGACTAACGGGAGAGATAGGAGACCAAGTTCTGAAAGGAAGCCGGCGAGCATAATGAAGAGTTGTCCGGGGACAATCATACCGAAGAGAGGGGAGGATTCAAACATTGTGATGAAAAAGAGAATGCGATAGAGTGGGTATTCAAGGAATGCACCTAACGTACCATCTAACGTTGGGAATAGCACCATGGGTATTCTCTGTTTTTTCCTTTTTTAAAGGATGCGATGACTCGAGATTGTAGATACTACTTTTTTGGTATCGGATGTATGTATCGGGTATCTTGTTCAGGGTATCTGTTTCAGTATTGAGTATCTGCTGTACGCTTTGTAGACGGTTGAAATGGGTAGGTATCGGCTGTATATCTGGTTAAAGTATGCAGGGGCAAGGAGAGATTAGTATCGCCAGGAATAGCTACCGTCTCTTTGAGGGCAGGGTTTGTAGTAATAATCGTTGTAATAGTGTTCACGGTCAGGATCATCACGGGGAAAGCGTGCAGAGTGATAGGGGCCTTGACACGCACTTCCGTATTGATCGGCGGTCTGCGTGTTGGTTGATGTTTCAGTGAAGGTGAATGTGCGTTTGTTAGAAGCAGTTTTTTTTCCTTGTTGCGTGTTTGTTTTCCGAGTAACTGCTTCTTTGCTTGAGAATGCATATGCTTGTTTGTTATTTGTGTTTCCGGAGGACCAGGATGATGCTTTGGTGGTGATGTGGGATTCGCTTGATGAGGCTTTGTAGGTATCGTGAGATGCAGAGACCGATACGAGCAGGAGAAGGGCAATGAGTGTGCTCAATAGTATCTTCATGTTTTTCGTTACCTCTCTTTCCTTATAAGGATAGTTGTGTTTCAGCATACGCGAAGATTTAAAAGTCGTTTTATACAGGGAAGAGTAAGCTCGTGTCGTATAGCGGCTAGTACATGTCCCTGTCGCGGACAGAGTCCGGGTTCGATTCCCGGCACGGGCGCTTCTTAGATACTCATCATAGGAGTACCTATTTATTTTTAAATGAATTATTCTGTTTCTTGAGATTGACGATATAACTGCTCAGAACTTTGCTATGAAAGAAGTATGCGCAGACAAAGCATATAGCTCCGCACGTATGCACCAGCTTATTGAATCTTTGCAAGCTACACCGTACATTATATTCAAGAAGAACTCGAATCCTGCCGAAGATTCTCCCTCTATCTGGCAGAAGATGTATACTATGTTCAAGGAAGAACCTGCAAAGTATCTAGCAAAGTATCATAAGCGAAGTAATGTGGAGACTGTATTCTCCATGGTCAAAATGCGTTTAGGAGAGTTTCTGAAGTGTAAGACGTATGATGCTCAGCGAAGTGAGTTACTGATGAAGTTCATTGTCCATAACATCTGTTGTCTGGTGCATGCTATCTTTCAATATGGTGTTATGGTTGATTTCAAGGCATGTGAAAAAGCATATAACCCTCACGAAGAACATGAAAAACGCCAAGGCTTGAGAACGGCCGATATGCCCTGATTAGAGCTTTGCGGTCAAGCGTTTTTAACGCACTACTTTTCGGGCAACGCCGGATTGTTGCGTAACTAGTACTTGTTACAAACGTTTATATAGCCCCCTTTGTCCTTTCAGGCATAGGTTATAAGGAAGGAATAGAAATACAACGATACAGTGGTTCTAACATTAATTAAATGATACAGGAGGTATATAATAATGAGTGAATTTGATAACAACGGTTCGCAAGGCGGTTCATCCGGCGGCGACTCTGAAGGCGGATTCCGTCCACGTGGCTCTGGTTTCAGAGGCGGCGGAGGCGGAGGTTTCCGTAGCGGAGGCGGCGGAGGCGGAGGTTTCCGTAGCGGAGGCGGCGGAGGCGGCGGACGCAGATTTGGCGGTGGAGGCGGCTTCGGCGGCCCTCGACGTTTCAATGATGGTCCACGTGAAATGCACAAGACAATTTGCGCTGAATGCAAGAAAGAATGTGAAGTTCCGTTCAAGCCAACTGAAGGCAGACCGGTCTATTGCCGTGACTGTTTCGCTAACAAGCGAGACCAGTAATAAGGAAGCAATTTCTTATTTCTCTTAAGGAAGAACATCCTTTTCTTTTTTTTATGTGTTCTTTTCTTTTTTTTGAGTAGATTGTTAGTACTTGGGTGGGCACTTTCCCCCCTACATCTTTAAATAATTCAGATTTTTCTTTTATTGATGAGTTTTATGCATAGTCCGCTATCTACGGGTACCTCGGCCCCATCTCCAGGAAGTCGTTTGACTGAGTGGGTGGTGAATGTGGCCTATCGCTCACAGGATAGTCAGTTATTTTTACAAGTGGGCTCAAGTGTATACACTGCCCGATATGATGCTTCAGGGTTGGCTGTTTTAGATGCCGATTTGAGACGGCTTACTCAACATTCGGGGGCGTATCCTTTTCATTTTGTTTCTTCTTTAGTGCATGTTGCTCCGCGGGGCCGGGGAACAAAGAAACCGATTAAGAGGACCGAACCAGCATCTGAAGAGATTATTCAGACTTTAGAACGGCATTTTTTAACGTATAATCAAGGGGCTTGTTTTTTGCCCGTTGCACCTGAATGCCTCCCTACGCTTCCTTCCCCCCCTCTTGATGTTTCTCCCTATTCAGATGAACGTGCAGGACGAGAATATATACGAA
The DNA here is from genome assembly GCA_009694725.1 of Candidatus Pacearchaeota archaeon. Lineage (GTDB taxonomy): Archaea > Nanobdellota > Nanobdellia > Pacearchaeales > GW2011-AR1 > SICV01. The sequence goes on along the minus strand of SICV01000004.1, from coordinate 53,120 downwards.
AACCTATGTTTCGAGCTCGTTATTTTAGAAGATCTTGATTACTCTTCTTTCTTTTTCTGAAACGTTAGACAGGCCGAGTTAATGCAATAGCGTTGTTTGCCTTGAGGACCATCGGGGAAGACATGACCAAGATGAGAATTACATTTTTTACACCGGACTTCTATTCGTTCCATTCCCTGTGTTGTATCTGGAAAGAGGGTAATTGCCTGTGTGTTGGAGGGATTGGTGAAGCTTGGCCAGCCTGTGCCTGAATCAAATTTAGTATCTGAGGGGAAGAGAGAAGTGTTACACACTTTACAGCGATAGTCTCCTGTTTCTTTATGGGCAACGTATTCTCCTGTGAAGGGGCGCTCTGTTTTTCCTTGGCGGAGAATTGCATATTCTTGAGGGGTGAGTTTCTTTTTGAGAGTTGCTTCTTCCATGTTGTAGGGGTGTGTGTTAGTCTATAAGAATGTTCAGTTAGGATTTATATTCAAGCGTATGTGCTCTTACTGGGTTGTGCAAGGTGTTTCATATACCCGAGGTTGTGTTCCTCGAGTGATAATGTTGAATATTTTTGCTAAGAGTGGGACGTAGAATCCTTTTCCAGATATTCTCACCGGTACACTGCGGTCATGTTTATACGGCTCAGTGGAGGGGGGATTTTGATCAAATATAAGGATATCTGGTTCTTCCCCTGATTTAAACTGGGAAGCGTGATAGAGATGTACGTCTCGATGTTCTTTAATAAATGCAATGAGTCTGGAGGTCTCGTGGATACCTGAAGTGCTTGTGATAATTTTTCCTTTTTTAAGAGTAGAGGTAGTGTGTAAGGTAATGTGGGGTCTTTTTTGAGTATCTTGATATTCTCTGATGTGAAATGCCACATTTTCGTTCATAGCTTGCCAGACCATGCAGTTTTTTCTGTCTGGCCAGCCAGTGATACCTATTTGAGTAAGCTGTTCTTGTTCATCAAATCGATATTGCCATTCATAGTCCAGACTCATAGTGGATGAATTGTAAGGAAAGTAGGCTCCCCTTTTTTTATTTTGTAATTGCCATTGATGAAGATACATGAGAACGAGTTTCCTCTTTGAACCCTTTTAAACCTTTGCTTCCTCTTTTTTTATCCTCTGTATGTTTATGCTTGAATACACATAACCCTTTAAAGTGGTAGCGAGTTTTGAGGAGATGGAAGAGGTATTGGACGCGTATTGTAGCGAATATGGTCTGTCCCCGTTTCATGATACAAAATCTCCTTCTCGGACCAGCACGGGATTGTATAAGACTTCAGATGGACGAGCAACGCATACGAAAGTTATTAACACTTTGAGCAAACAGTTCGTGTTTAGCGATACATCTGCGCTCTGGGGCTGTTTTCAATTGACGCAGAGTCAAAGCGAATTAGAACGACGACAAGCTTTTTTTGGTTCATTGCACGTTGGCGTGCGTGATTTCTTGCCCGAGCTTTCATTGGGAAAGGTTTCCTGGAGGCCGCCGTATGGGGTAGTTGTTGTGACCGAAGATGAAAAGATATTTACGCAATTGAAAGAACTCGGTTGTCCAGTGAAATATCTGATTACTGAATATGACGTACAATCCTTGGAAGTGTATGATGTGGTACAAGTTATTGGATGTGATCAGTATTATCAAACGCTTGAACGATTACCCCAGACAGTGTTCTTGGAAAGTATTGAAGAAGTGTATCTTGAGCGACATGTCGAGTTGCTTTCTCGTTGGACGACTATTCTGGAACAACTTGCCCCGTTTGCGTTGGGTGGGAAGGTGGGATCTGTGGTGGGGCAGTTAGTGCCGTTACTTGTTTTGACGAAGCAGAATGTGCAAGAAACAGTGAGTCTTGCTTCATTTGAAGACGGCATTGAACGTATTAATACGACGATTTCTACCCGTATGAGAGATTTAGTACTTACGGGAGATGCATTACTTGCGTTAGTGCAGAAGGAAAAGTTGCCTCCGCAGTTACAGACGTTGGTCCGAGAAGCAATTGCAAGTTCAGGATTGCCGGGGCAGATTTGTAGTGATACGATTCCAGTACGTCTTAATGAACCAGAGGCTGATCGATTGTTAAAGAAGTATCAAGCGACACAATTTATAAGTATTGCCGAAGCTATTCGGAAACAATCTACCCTTGTGATGCAGATTCCTGCGTTGCTTGCTTCTCTTGAACGTGCGTTGATTGTGTATGACTTTTGTACGGGTGTTGTATTCTATACGAGTTCTACGACTGGTTTTCCTACGATTGGTCCACAATGTAAATTGATTGATGCGAAAAATATTTTCTTAAGTGCTCCCCAACCTATTACTTTTTTGCTTGATGCAGGGACTCGTGCTTCGTTATTAACGGGAGCGAATAGCGGAGGGAAAACTACGTTGTTGGAACATGTGACGCAACTGGTGAGTTTACATCAACTTGGATTACCCGTAAAGGGAATTGTTGAATTACCTTTGTTTACCGAAGTGTATTATTTTGCAAAGAATAAAGGAAGTATGAATAAAGGAGCATTTGAAACGTTATTGACGCAATTAGCGAGCATTAGTCCAGGTACCCAAACGCTTATTCTTGCAGATGAGATTGAGGCAGTGACTGAACCAGGGGTTGCGGGGTTGCTTATTTGTGCGACTGTGCAATATTTTGTTGAGAAAGGGTGTTTCATGGTGATTGCAACGCATTTGGGACAAGAGATTCAGCATACTATTCCTGCAGGAAGTCGTATTGACGGTATTGAAGCAAAAGGACTTGATGCTAATTTTGATTTGATTATTGATCATGCGCCAGTATTGGGGCGATTGGCTAATTCAACACCCGAATTAATTATTGAACGTATGGCAAAGACCCAATCTGCGCCGTATTTTGCATTTGTACATCAGTATTTGTTGACCAAAAAAGAGACGTAGGTTTTATAAGGGTTGGAGAGAAACATTTTTTACTATGGTGAGCAAATATATGCTTGTTTTTATTTATTTTTTTGTAGCTTGTGCTTTGGGTGGGGCGAGTGAAGAAGAGAATGTGAGTTTTTTGAGTACGAATACTTCTAACGTTACGTTTGAACCTATTTCTTTTTTTGCTTCCTCAAATACTACGATGAATGCTACCCCTCTTGCGCCGCAGTTAGAAGTTTTTAAATTGGTTCCGGATATGTTTCACGCAGGAGATATGCAATTTAGTATTTTATTTGTAAATAATGGGACTGCTCCGCTGTATACCTCAAGTGTTGGGGTATATTATCCAGGGTTCGCTTCCTATTCGGTAAGTGTATTGGAAGAACTTGCCCCGGGAGCAAAGGGATTTGTATTACTTTCCGGACGATTTGAAAAGGCGGGAGAAGGTAATTTGACTATCAATGTCAATTCAGATACGTTTATCCTGCCGATTACAGTTGTTGCTGCAACTGGAGGAATTGTTAAGAGTGAAGAAGTGTTAGAAGCGCAGTTAGGGAATGTGTCGGTGCACTTGCGTGAGGTCAAACAGCGATATATCTTATTAGAACGCGACCTTGCTATGAAAGGAAAAGAACGATATGCGATTGATTCACTTTCGTTAGATGATGCGAAAGCGTATCTTCGTGATGCTGAAGCTGCGTTGATTCGGAGAGAACCTCTTGAAGCGCAGGCAGGCTTGGCGCTTGCTGAAGATGAACTTGCTCTCCGTGCATTACAATTAAGTGTGGTAGAGAAAAAATCATTACTGGACTCATTAAAGGAAAATGCCGTTTTGTTTTCTACTTTGGGTGGGGCGTTGGTGATGTTCTTTACCTTATATGAGTTACTCAAGAAGAAATCTGCTGGTGCTGTTGAAACGGTGAAGCAGAAGTTAGTGAAGAAGGAATAATTCGCTTATTTTCGTTAGGTATTTGATTCTCTAGTAACCTTTAAAAGCCACTTCTTCCAGGGCAGGATATGAGACAAGCAAAACGTAGAAAGAGAAATCATCGGTGGCAATTTAACCTCCTCAAGAAAGGTAATCATATGCTCGCACGTATCTTTGCACGTCCATTGGTAACTGTTCAAAAAACTGCTTAATTACGTTCTTTCGATAGCTTTAAAGCACACTTTTTGATATTCATTCTATGGCATTTACTGTTCTTGTGAAAGATGCACACTCTTTGGCAAGGGTAGGGAGATTGAAGACCCGCTCAGGAAGCGTGGAGACTCCCGTTTTTATGCCCGTGGCGACCAAGACTGCAGTGAAGCATATATCTCCGGAGATGCTTGAAGAGATGGGTGCACAGGCAACGATTAGCAACTCATTTGTGTTATCTCTTCGTCCGGGAGCGAAGATTGTGAAGAAAGTAGGGGGAATTCATACGTTATCCACGTATACGGGCGTTATGTTTACGGATTCGGGTGGGTTCCAGATGTATTCTCCTTCGTTGTACAAGGGTTCAAATGACCTAGGCGTTGAGTTCAAGAATCCGTATTCTGGGGAACGCATCTTTATGACTCCTGAGCAGAATATGCAGTTACAGCTTGATTTGGGAAGTGATGTGGCAATGTGTTTCGATACGATGCCTTTAATTGAACATTCAAAGGATGCTGTGGCGCTGGCAGTTAATCGTACGAGTTCGTGGGCGAGACGATGCAAGGAAACACATGATACGTTGCAGAAGAAGGTTTCGAAAGGGAAGCGACAGTTGTTGTTTGGGATTGTGCAAGGGGGCGTGCATGACGACTTGCGTCGGATTTCTGCTGGGGCATTGACTGAACTTGACTTTGATGGGTTTGCAATTGGAGGATTAGCGCTGGGTGAAGCAAAAGAGGAGGAATATCGGATGATTGAGGTCTGTCAGGAGTATTTACCCCGGAACAAGCCGGTGTATTTGATGGGCGCGGGGAATCCGATTGAATTACTTGAGGCGATTGAGCGCGGATGCGATATTTTTGATTCTCGGTTTCCGACCATGAATGCCCGGCATGGGAACATCTTTTCCTGGAAGGGGAAATATATTGTGACGAATGCGGAACATAAGGCATCGTTGAAGCCGTTAGATGAATCGTGTGATTGTTCAGTTTGTAAGCGATATTCTCGGGCGTATGTGTGCCATTTGATTCGGAATGAAGAAGGGGTAGGGTATCAGTTAGCGAGTTATCATAATTTGTATTTCTTGCAGGAATTGATGCGAAGAGTGCGGAAGGCGATTAAGGTGGGGACATTTGGGAAATTTAAGAAGACATTTATTAAGAATTATAGTAAGAAATGATATCTGAATCCTCTTACTTCTTATGGTTACATTGAGTGATATAATGATAATTAGGTAGTCATAACGTTATGATTACTTTTTTTCTCTTTGAGTATAGGGAGCTCAGCAGGATTAAAACCCTTCTTTTGTTTTGAGATAGTGGAGGAGCTTATGGCTCATAAGGGGGTTGCCTTTGTTGTCAAGAGGATAACAATACGGGAGGTCAATGGAGGCGATGTCATCTACTTTGATGGAGATTTTGTATTTCGTTTTGATACTGGTGAAGGGTGTGCCTTTGACGATTTGGTTAACGATGTACACAGCGTTATCCGTTGAGAATTGCTTTTTCCCGATGTGGTAGGCATCTGCGCCTTTGACGAACTGCGTGAGTTCCTTTGTGGTGCGTTTCTTGGGAGGGTAATCGCCTAAGATTCCGCCAATGATGAGGTACTGATAGGGCTTGACGTTGTTGGGTGTTAAGAGTTCCTTTGCTTCGGGGTCAAGGACACACGTATTCTGAAGGTGCATGGTTTTAACTGATTCTTTCTTGACTATACCAAGTGCTTCAAGTTCTTTCGTGGACTGGGGGATGTTGGTGAACCAGAGGTTGTCTTTACCTACAATCTCAGCAATGCGTTCATATTCGAACATGCACCACGGTCCCAATTCCGGTTCAAGGTGCTCGATGATGTAGATTGGTTTCATGTTTTATTGAGTATCGGTACATTTAAAAAATTACGCTCCCTTTAGATTTATGCTTCGTATTAACCCCTCTACATTAGTGAACTTAGTAACTGATGATGCAGACTTATATGATCAGTTATTGAAAGAATATCCAAGTCATATTTTTGAGCATCAAATTCATATTGATGATTCTGGCGAGCGGGATGAATCCCGACAGTATTGGATTGAGGGGTTGCGGTATGGGTTAGTGCAGGAATTTGTGGTGTGTTCAGGAAGTTATGTGTTGTATCGAGCGCGTGGTACGATGCGTCAACGAGGAGTGCCGTTGAGGGTTGTTTCGAGAGAGGGCATTGTACTCAATTGAATAGAGTTTTTGTAACGATTAGGGTTGAAGACTATAGGGTTCTCCTCGTGTGAGGGGTTTCTTTCTGTCGCTTTCAAAATGATAGATGCTAAATAAGCGGGGAAAGTGTTCTTGTAATGCGCCCCCTTGAATAACATCAACGAGTGTTGCTTTGAAACTTTCTCGAAGATCACGATCGCGTGTGACGAGGCATGCTTCCCCCTCTAACCCTCGTACGATGGTTGCCGTTATAAGATGTTTATCGGTTTCTAATTTCCCCCCTAATTTTCTTTTATCTAAATGTTGATTATGTCTACGTGTCCAATGGTGCGCGTATTTTCCAATTTCTTTTTTAAGGCCTCGTTCTTTTCCCCACTCATAGATACTTTCGTGGCATTGATCGCGCATCTGTGAAAAAAGAGAATAATAGGCATTTGTGGTGGCGCCCTCTCCGACTTGTGTGATAGCATATTCAATGGTTCTTCGTGCAGCTTCGAGTTCTTCAAGCATTTGAGGGACACATGAGACAATGCCCTTAGTAAAGAGTAACTCTATTTCTTCGAGCGCTTCAATTCCTTTTTGAAAGCCAGTCACATCCCATTGGCCATAGTTTTTTCCTCTCTTTGGAAATAAGGCAGAGGTATCGAGTATGTAGTGTGTTGCCATACTTTTTTGCTTTGTTGGAAGTATTAAAGGCTAACGGTTTCTTTAAAAAGGAAGAGTTAGTGCTTTTTCCATGTTCAAATGGGTTCAGGGAAATGAGCTTAGTCCTCAGGGACGGGCGATTGTATATGGCGTAGCATTTAGCAAGGACTTGCGACTGCTTGCGGATAGATCTTATTTTGAACATCCGCGGTTAGAAGCACTCGCTTCTCGTCAGATTTGGGGCGTTTTTCATACCTTACAGAGTCATGAGGGAGTGCAGAAATTAGATGTTCCTGCTGAACTTATTCGGGAAGGTATGGCTCAGGTTACTCCTCAGATGCATGCTGTGGCTGAAGAGGAAGGTATACGCACGATTTCGTATCTTCCTTCGTTCACGTTTCAATTATCTTCGTCTGCTGAATCGTTACTTCCCCTTACTCCTCATGAAGATGTTATTTTTGTAGGGTCCTATCATAATTCGCTACGATTGCATGAAGCAGTATATGCTGTTTCACACTTGTATCAGGCAAGGCTTTCTGAATTCTTTGAGCGTTCGGGAAGCTTGGATAGTTTTGTCAAAAAAATCCCCCATACATTTTCCCTTACTTCAGTACGTGACCTTCCTGAGGAAACACCTCTCCTCCCGTATCTTGTCAATCGATTTTTAGATCCTTTGACTCTTGCGCGAGCTAAAAAAGATACTGCTGGCCTGATGGTTCTTCGAGAAGAATTAGAGGGGTTTGGGGCTGGTACTTTTTTAGAAACTTCTTTATGTGAACTTGCATCTGCATTTGTGCAACCGGCATGCCGTTCCCAGCATGTGCAAGAGTATCAAGCAACACATTGTTCGTTGGTGCAGTATGTTGCTACAGAAGAGTACGCTAAAGCTGCTGAAGCCCGGCAGTTAATTGATGCGATGAAAATTAAGTTCGTTGATTAATTTTTATTCCCCAATATACCCGCCCTTTTGCAGATTCCAGAGTTGGCGGTATCTTCCTGGTTTGGTGATGAGTTGACGATGGGTGCCCATTTGGACGATTGTTCCTTTGTCGAGCACGACGATCTTATCTGCGTGCATAATGGTAGAGAGGCGATGGGCGATGATAATCGCCGTGCGTCCTTCGAGTAGCTTCTTGAGATCTGCTTGAATTTCGTGTTCGGTCTGAGAGTCAAGAGAGGAGGTTGCTTCGTCTAAGACGAGGATACGTTTGTTTGCTAAGAGAGCGCGAGCGATGGAGATACGTTGTTTTTCTCCTCCGGAGAGTTTGACTCCTCGTTGTCCCACGATCGTGTTTTCTTTGAGGGGAAATTGTGCAATGATGGTATCTAATTGGGCGAATTTAATTGCTTGGAGCACTTCTTTTCTGGTTGCCGTGGGGTGTGAGAAGAGAATGTTGTTGTAAATGGTGTCATCAAAGAGCACGGCTTCTTGCGGGACAATTGCTAATTCACTTCTGAGTGATTCTTGTTTGACTGTTTTGATATCTCTGCCGTCAATCAGGATTCTTCCTTTGTCAAGATCGTACAGGCGATAGAGCAGTTTGATGAGAGTTGATTTGCCTGAACCTGAATGGCCTACGAGTGCTACCTTCTCATTTTGTTTGATGTCTAATGAGAAGTTTGTGAAGATGGTACGATTCCCGTACTTGAAGGTCATATCTTTGTATTCTATCGTTCCCTCTGAGACGCGCATGGGGGGAGCGTTGGGGAGATCTTTGATATCGTTGTGTACTTTACCATATTCAAAAATGTCTTGGAAATCTGCCATGCTTCTATAAAATCCTCGAATACCATAACTAAATCCGTAGAGGTTTAAGAATAATTCCGCGTACAATGTATAAACAAATACCAGTGTCCCGATGGTAATGGCTCCTGCAAGGAATTGTTGAATTGGTGCAATAATGACTGCAAGCGTGCCTAGGCTGACAATTAAGATATGTCCTGCATCGTTCCATCGCGCCCAATTCCAATTTCGTATAAGCGCTGCTTTGCTTTTTGTGGCGAGTTTTCGATAATATGCAATCATAAACTGTTCTTTTCCATAATACTTGATAGCCTCGATGTTGGTGAATATGTCTGATATTGCACCTTTCTCTCTATCCTCTGCTTCGTTTTCTGCAGCACGTGCAGGGTCTTGTAATTTTTGAATCAGAAGCGTATAGCCTACGAAGATAAATACGGTTGCGCCGATGACAATCCCCACCTTTGTGTCGATATACATGAGGGAAATGCTGGTCAAGATTATTTGAATGAACAATGGAACAATATTGAACCCGATGAAATCAGTCATACGCTCCATTGCTCCTGCTCCTCGTCCTAATCGAGCAATGAGGGAGCCAGTTTTATGAGTGGTATGGAAATTATGTGAAAGGCCGAGAATATGCGGGAAGTACTTATTTTTAAGGTCATACATTAAATTGCCATCTATTTTGTTAATAATATTGACTTGTGACCAACTTGCAAGAGATTTTGCCAAGGTTATTGCCCCATATGCAAGCGCTACACTTCCTAACATAGTAACGAACAGTTCTTTTGATAGTGTTCCTGCTTGGAGGTTTGTTCCATGGTCTATAATTATAGTGAATAAAAATTTGTCAATTACTCGGGCTACTTCACGAGCACTGACAATACATAACAGTAAGAAAATGTATCCCGAATAGGGTTTTAGAAAGAGAGCATAGCCTTTGAGGTTTGCCCAATGTTCAATTTTGTAGGTCTTTGGCTTGTTTTCCATAGTCTTTTATAGGTGTGTGTACTCTATTTGTATGCGCATAACTTCCTTTTTTTCGAGTGATACATATGCATGGACCACTAAGAGATCAGACGAAGAAGAAAGGGAACAAAGTCTTCATACCTCTTGTCTGGATGATGAAGAAAGGGTTTTTGAATCTTTCCTCGATGAAAAAATAAATGAATAGGATTATACGGTTTAGGAGTTTTGACTGGTCATCTGAGTTTACGTTCTTTTTCTGTTAGGTAGTGTTGCCATAGAGCATTATCCTGAGTATTGTCCCCTATTGTATTCATAGATTGCTGAGCAAGCATCATCCAGACAAGATTTTCTTTTTCTTCCGCTTTCATAGTGTGACATATCTTCAGCTCTTTATAGCTCTTTCTTCCCCCAGAAGCCTTATATAGTAAGATAATCTTACTATTGGTATGAAACGAGGGTTGGACGTGACGCGGGTGAGTAGCAAGGGGCAAATTGTGGTGCCGTTACATATTCGAGAGAAGTTGGAGATGAGTGAGGGGGATATGTTGGGGGTGTATGAATACAAAGGGCTCTTGGTGTTGAAGAAGCTGAGGCATCCGTTGACTTCGAGCGATGGTGTGGCTTTGGAGCATATAAACCGAACTCATGTTGGGGACACTTCGGTACACCGAAATCAAGTTTCTTCTCCTCCAAGCTATATTCATTAATCCTTTCTTTTTTCCTTGGATTGGTATCGCTTGTACGTTTGAATACTTGGTTCAGGAATAGCAGTGAGTGATGAACGATATTTGTCATGAGAGGGGATTTGTTTTTATAGTTCCTTTTTTGTTCTGCGTTATGGCGACTGCATTTGTATTGTTTGGGAGTACTGGTGATTTAGTGAAGAAAAAAGTGTTGCCTGCACTTGTTTTGTTGTCTGCACCTGCTGTTACCGTGATTGCGGTGGGGAGACGAAGTTTTTCTACGGTACAGTATCGTAATTTTATTGGTTTAGCCGATGATGCATTGCTTGACTTGCAGTATGTGCAGGCAGATATCAGCGAATCAGAGAGTTTGATCGCACTCAGTACGGTGTTGCATGCGTATGACACACGCATTTTTTATGTAGCAACGGGATACACATTTTTTACCCCGATTGTGATGGGAATTGAACGGTTTGGGTTGCATATCTGTGATGATGTCAAAGTGGTGTTTGAAAAACCGTTTGGAGTTGATGGGCTCTCTGCACGAACACTTGATGCGCGATTGAAACAGGTATTTACCGAAGAACAGCTTTTTCGGATTGATCATTATTTGGCGAAAGAACAGGTGCATGCATTGGTCAAACGGAAGATGACTGATCAAGTGTTTGAGGAACGACTTTTTGCAGGGCATGTTGCGAAGATTACACTCCGCGCACATGAATCTGCTGGCGTCGGCGAGCGATTGTCCTATTATCATACGACGGGGGCGCTCAAAGATATGATTCAGAATCATTTGTTACAAGTGTTATCGCTGATCTTGTTGAAAACTCCTCGTGTGGAAGATGCAGAAACAATGCATGATGCAAAGGACGCTGTATTAGAATCGCTTTCTCTCGGGAAACCGGAGGAGCAGAGGTTGGGGCAGTATGCATCCTATCCGTCGGAGGTACAGAAAGCAGGATTACCTGCGCGGGCAACTGAAACGTTTGCTCGTGTCACGGTGTATTCATCGTTGCCCCGGTGGGAAGGGGTGCCTTTGGTGTTGGAGACTGGCAAGCAACTGCCTGAGCGATATGCTGAGATTGTTATTTTGTATCGTGATGGCACCGAAGAGGTGCTCGAGATTAATCCGCGAGGAGAAACGAAGCATGCAGATGGATATGCCTTCTTGTTTACTGAATTAGTCGAAGGGAAACGGGAATGGTTCGCGCGGGAAGATGAAATTCTGGAAGGGTGGCGCCTTGTTGATGAGCTTGAACGTATGAAACAGACTATTCGATTTACTTTATATCCCGATGGAATGTTACCTTTGTGAGCGGGGCAGGTGATGATGTTTCAAGGTATGGCTTGCAAATGCTTTTGAAAATATCTCTTTTCTTAACTCTGCATCGTATAACAAATGCCCTACTTCTATCAATGCTTGTAAATCAGCAGGAGATTGTGTTGCTGCACGGAGAGGATAGAGACACGTATCTAATACGTTTCTTCCTCTTCCTGTTAAATGTACCTGTACATATGCTCCGTCTTCGATACATTCAATCATCCCCACTTTTAGTAATGCTTTTTTATGTTTATTCAAAATAGCAGGATCTGTGTCTACTGCTCGAGCGATATCTTTGAGGTAGGTCTCTCCTACTTGATCGAGATACATAAGTATTTGTGAACGTGTTTCAGGTCCTCGTTTCTTTTCTCGACTTGCAGATTCACCTAATATCTCTGAAAGAGATAGTCCCGTATGTGCACTCCATTCAAGTGCACATGTTGCGGCTCCAAATCCGAGCTGATTTCCTTTTTCTGTGGGGGCAAAGCAGGTTATGTTCGTTCGTCTATTGTAGGGAGCAGTCTGACTTTGTGCGAAGCCATGGGGGACGAGTGTTTCAAGTCCATAACTTCTGAATGCGGCTTTGTGTGGAACTCCCTTTTTTGACCCGAGAATGTCTACAATGCCTGCGTGCATTTCTGATCCGGTTAGTTTTTTTTCTCCTGTAAGTATAAACATTGCTGCTGCTTTTGGCGCACCATTCATCACGTGTATTGCATGAACATAGTCTTGAGAAAGTGAAGGTGCTTTTGATGCCATGGGGAGATGTTCTCAAAGTATGGTTTAAAAGGGTGTTGGTTAGCCTTTGAGTACCGCAAGGGGTTTAAGTCGAGCAACGAGGGTGCCGATGCCAAGGTCGTTGCTCACTTTGGCAACTTCATTCACATCTTTGTAGGCTTGGGGAGCTTCTTCGAGCATCCCTTTGGTACTTGCCCCTTTGAGCATGACGTTTGCTTTGGCAAGTTGTGCTTTGACTGCCTCTGGTTTGAGGTTATTGATGGCAAAGGTTCTGCTTAGGACACGTCCCGCGCCATGTGCCGTTGATCCGAAGGTGAGGCGCTCTGCTTCGTGTGTGCCGAGGAGGACGTACGAATAGGTACCCATACTACCCGGGAGGAAGATGGGACAACCGATTTTTCTATAGTGTGGGGGGAGTTCTGCTCTGCCAGGACCAAATGAGCGAGTTGCTCCCTTTCTATGCACGCAGACTTCGCATCGTTTGCCATTGATCTCATGTTCTTCCCATTTTGCAATGTTGTGTGCGATATCGTACACGATCGTGATGTCGTTTTTGGGGAAATATGTTTTGAATACCCGACGAATTGCGTGCGTGATCATCTGACGATTCACAAATGCAAAGTTTGCAGCAGCATTCATTGCCACTCGATACTCGACACCGAGTTTACTGTTCAATGGGGCATAGGCAAGTTCTCGATCAGGGAGATGTTTGAATCCGTATTCTTTTTCCATTTTCATGATGTAGTCGCTTGCGACTTGATGACCGAGTCCGCGGCTCCCACAATGAATCATGATCACCAGTTCTTGTTCGGCGAGTTCGAATGCCTTGGCTGTTTTTGCATCGTAGATGGTTTCAACGAACTGACATTCGAGAAAATGATTGCCTGATCCAAGTGTGCCGAGTTGCTGGAGGGCGCGCTCTTGGGCGCGGGGACTGACTGCCTTTGCATTTCCTTCAAGGCTTCCGTTATCTTCACAGCAGGCCTGGTCTGCTGTGGTGGCGTACCCATGCTTGACTGCCCAGTTGAGGCCGGTGGTGAGGATCTGGATAAGTTCTGCGGGAGTTAGTTTGTGTGTCGAAGGTTTGACACCTGTTGGGACGGCTTTTTGGAGGTCGGTGAGAATGTGTTCGCGTTCTTTGAGGAAGTCTTTTGCGGTGATGCCTGTTCTGAGGAGGCGGACCCCACAATTAATATCATAGCCAACGCCTCCAGGAGAAATGATTCCATCTTTTAGATCAAATGCGGCGACACCTCCAATGGGGAAGCCGTAGCCTTGATGTGCATCAGGCATGACGCACGCAGGACTGAGAATACCGGGAAGGCTTGCCATATTAGCGAGTTGTTGGAGGGTCTTTCCGTCTTTCGTGATCCCATTGAGGAGGGCTTGGGAAGCAATGATTCTTCCCGGAACGCGCATAGTTCCTTCTTGTTTCAGTTCCCAGACGTTTTTGTTCGTTTCTTTCAGGTTCATGACGATATACGAGGGTCAAGCTTTATAAACGCTCGGCGATGAGTGGAATTCCCATGGCTGATGATTCCTCTTTTGTACCTCCTCCCTCTCTTCTAGTGGGCATTTTAAGTAGGGCGGAATGGGAATTAGAACGTGTACGACGGATTGCTGCTGCTCCTGCCGTTCCCCCTCATTTGCCCATAAGTGATGGGTCTCGCGTTGAATATGGGGGGGTGCGTCATGACTCGTATCATTTGCCTGACCCTTCTTGTCCGAGTCATCCTGGGTTTGGATAAGCAGTTTTATATACCGTTTCTTTGCTTTCTTTGTATGTCTTCCTCTTCGCTTTTGAAGCATCCCCTGCTTTCACGAGATAGTAGGGATTGTGCTGCCCCCTTTATCCGGGATGTGATCAATGTAGCGGTAGATACCTCTGCACGTATGAGTACTAATAATCTGATTTATCTCAATTTACTTGCACAACCTTCTTCTGCACTTCTTGAACACAATGCACGGCATCTTATTGGTGCATTCAATATACTATATCCTGAACTTGCATTGAATTTTGATCAGCATTATAGAGTTGCTTCTCATTCTCACCCTACTCTTAAGGGGTCTCGGCCCCCTCTTCCTCAAAGTGTCGGAGGGTATTTACGTTTTGCTAAAGAAGATATTGAAAAAGTTGCTTTTAAAACTGCTTTTCCTTTCAAATATCGTCTTTCTCTAGAACCTACTTTTTCTTTCGATCTTATTGGAAAGGAATTGAGTCACGTTTCTGTTTCTTGATTTTTTGCTTTTGGTATACGGGTTAGACGTCAAGTACCACGATTGCTTCCCAGCCTGCTTTTCCTTTTTCAAAGTGCATTTCTGCAAACGTGGGGGCTTTGATTGATTCGAGTGCGTATTTTGTTGTGTCATCCCCATAGAGTTCTGCCTGGAGATTATTGCCTCGGATAAGAACGGTGCCTTTACAGGCTATGAAGTGCTGTGTGTCTATGAGGAAGAGAAGTTCTTCAATAAATGCATAGAGCAGTGCTTTACGATCATTTCCTTTGACTGTGATTGTTTTTCCCTTGTTTGCTTGAATAGGTGTTTCGGTGCTGTATGCTGCTACGGCTTTGATTGTTTCTTCGTAAATGCCTTGTTCACTCGGGCTGTTGAGGGCTATTTTGATATCTGCATCGTGCTCAAGGAAGGTGAAGGGCATGGGGGGAGAAAAGGGGAACAGGTATATAAAATCGTGTTTACCCCTCATTGTATGGATACGGATGTCTTTTTTTCTGCCGCTTTGGTCGGATTGGTTATTCTTGCAGGGTTTGGTATTTTTCTTTTGTTACAAACGGTACCTGTATTGGAACAACAACGGGCACAGGTTGCTTTTGTACAGAACCTTTCTTCAGGATTACCTGCTAGTGCGGGGCAATTTTATGGTAATATGCGATTTGTTTCCCCTACCATTGTGTATTCATTTGCACAGGCGTGTACTCCAGCTAAAGAGCGAGTAGTCTTAGATTCATTTGCTTTACTTGAAGCGCGTACACCTCTACGCTTCACCATGTCTGGAACTCCTGTTTTTTTCATTAGTTGTCAAGATATTGAAGTTCCTGGTGAAGAAGCAGATCATTTTGTTGCGGGAGAAGGAGGACCAACAAAGACGATTAATGCCAGTGAATTTTATATTATTCAAGCAGCAAATGTTTCTTTGTATCGAGATGAATCCTGTGATACTCCTCATGTTGCGTTACATGAAATTTTACATGCCCTTGGCTTTGATCATACAAGTGATCCCTTGAGTATTATGTATCCAGTTACTGATTGTGGACAATACCTGGATACCCGTATTACTGATGAATTGACTCGATTGTACTCTCTACCTCCCTACGCTGATTTAGTGTTACGTGATGCGAATATCTCGATTGCGGAGGGGTATTTTGGCTTTACTGTAACGATTGTTAATGAGGGTTTAGCGGATGTTTCTAATGCAACGTTGGTTGTAGAAGGAGATATTCGGCGAGAATTCGATGTGGGAGACGTTGGTTTGGGTAAGCGTAAGATTTTATCAGTAGATAATATCCGTGCGTCACAGATTACTTCAGTACAATTTATTGTTCTCACCAATGAACCTGAATTATCGTTACGTAATAATGGGGCTACGTTGGCGACTGGAGAACCTTTAAATAGCAAAGGGGCTTCGTGAGGGAAAGATGGCCGAGAAAGATTTACTCATTAAGGAAAAATTAGAACATACGGGTTTATTTAGTTTTGATGATTTTTACGCATTCGCCTATACTTGGTTTAAGGACGAAAGTTACGGAGTGACTGAAGAAAAATATAGTGAGAAACATTCAGGTGGGGCTAAGGAGATTACCGTTGAATGGAAATGTGCCAAAGGTATGAGTGATTATTTTAAAATTGAAATTGGAGTTAAATTTGAAACGCGTGGATTGACTGATGTGGAAGTTGAATCAGACGGTAAGAAAAAGAAAACGAATAAAGGGACGGTGAGTGTAGAGATTAAGGGCGCATTGATTCAGGATCCGAGTTCTAAGTGGAATGAAAGTCCGACTTATACTTTTATGCGTGAATTATACGCTAAATACCTCATTCCTGGTCGTGTGGATACGATGGAAGATGCTGTCAAAGGAAATGTGCGTGATTTTAAGGAAAAATTGAAGATCTTTTTAGAAAGTACTGGTCGACGATAAATACTTTTTCTACACAAATCTTTAAATATCTCTGTCTCATCCTGTGTGTATGTCAAAGAGTATGTTGTTCCTACTAGCTTTATTGCTTTTCCCCTTTGTTGCGGGGGTAGTGTCGATCCAGGTTGTAGATGAAGGGTCAGTGGTTGTTGCGGAATTAGATAATCCTGCCCATTATACGTTTACCATTAATGCTGGAGGGGAGGATACACTCGAGCTTTATTCGTTAGTGGGAGTAACCTTTAGTCCACGGGGAAGTTTTGATGTTACGGATGGAACCCAGGATATTGATGTGCTTGCCTTTACGAATAGGGATATTCGTAAACGTGATGGCATTTTCTCTTTTGAATATTTTATAACAAGTCGTCGTTCTCCAATTCAAAGTGCTACTCTTCAACTTCGTATTGCTTCTTTGAAAGATACGCTTGAAGTTTTTCCGGTGAATATGCGGTATTTAGATGATTCTTTGACATTTACTCTTAAGAATAATCAAAATGCTCGATTTGAAGATCTTTCGGCGACTTTTTCTTCTCCGTTCTTTACTCAACAAAAAACAATTTCTCTTGTGCCCTTTGGAACAACTACCGTAACGATTCCTATTTCAGTTGAAGAGCGAAGTAAACTTGCTGCAGGGGCATATGTTGTCGATATTGAGGTTGCTCAGCCGCAAGCAGGAAAAGGAACTATTCACGGAACGCTCCATTATTTGGAACAACAAGGAACTTCAGTAAGTGAATCTTCGGAAGGATTTATTATTCGTGAAAATAAAATAGAGAAGACAAATGCAGGGAATGTTGTTGTCGCTGATACGATTACGATTCAGAAAGATATTATTTCTCGTTTGTTTACTGCTGCAAATCCTGCTCCTACTGATGTCAAACGCTCAGGATTATCCGTTACGTATGTGTGGCAAGAACAATTACAACCGGGAGAATCGTGGTCTGTGATGACAACCACGAATTACACACTTCCTTTATTGATTCTTTTATTGGTTGTTGTTATTAGCTTCTTAGTACATGTGTACACGTCTACTGCAGTTGTTGTGCGTAAACAAGTTTCGTATGTGAAGACAAAGGGGGGACAATTTGCTTTGAAAGTGCGTATCTTTGTTCGTTCTAAACATCACGTTGATGGTGTACAGGTTATTGATCGCTTACCTGGTATGGCAAAATTATATGAGCAATTTGGATTACGTCCTGATCGAATTGAATCCGCTACCCGTCGTTTGTTCTGGGATGTAGGCACCTTACAAGCAGGTGAAGAGCGGGTCTTTTCGTATATTATGTACTCTGATGTCAATCCGATTGGACGATTTGAATTACCTTCTGCAACGACTGTCTTTGAGCATAAGGGAAAGACACATGAAGTGATGTCTAATCGTGCATATTTCTTAGCTGATACGATGAAGAGTGAATAAATTCACACCGCATCGTATATATTTTTTTGATAAGCAAGTAGGTATCTAATGTACGTTTTTGTTATGTGCCACGGTTGGAGAAGGTAGGGATCGTAGAATCGGGAAAGAGTGGGCGGTAGGTCTGCTCACTTGATGCGTCGTCTGGTCTTTGTTCTTTATAGTTGAAGAGAGACCCTGTTCGTGCTTGTTCGTTTCGGGGTGGCATGTCAATCATTCTTGCGGCCCATAAACCTATAGTCCATTGTGCTACGTTTCCCATGTTTCTTCTCTTTCTTTGTTGTGTATAAATCTTTCCTCTCAAGATTTATAAACCTTGGATTATGGAGAATAGTGTATTGGTTGCGGTACAGCGCTTGCGTAGGGGGAAACCCCCTGACGCATCACCCCCAACAAAGGACATTGCACGGGAACTCTCGACGCATCACTTCCTTTAAAGGAGGCATCACTCGTTGTACTTCTTTCATTACACAGTCCCCCTATAGCTCAATGGTAGAGCACCTGGCTGTAGTCAGCATAGGGGAAACCCCTCACGCATCACCCCAAAGGTATGCAACGAGGAGAATCCCTGACGCTTCACCCTCCTTACACAAAGGAACGAAGCAGACTAACGTGGAGTGTCCATCCTGGACATACAATGAAACGTGATCAGCAGTTGTTCGTTAGAACAGCATGACAGTACCCGGGTTACCCCAGTCCGATTCTGGGTGGGGGGAGTAAACTAAACCGTGCAAAAGGTGAATCATAAAGTTCAATTCTCTTTCTGTACGTTTTCATTCAGTGCGGAGCAGAGATAGTTTTAATATGGCTCATCAACTTAGCTTTTTATGAAACGCTCACTTCAACTACTGGGAGTCATTACAGTATTTGTAACCATCTTCTTCTTATTTCATTATTATGTCTTTTCTACCTTTGCAGATTTATTTGGTTTTTCAAAGAATAGGGGATTTTACGGGCTTATCCTCGCTTGTGTTGTTGCCTATCCGTTAGCTGCTTTCTTTGAACGTAAGAAATCAACTCTTTTTACGCGCTCATTCTATTTTCTTTCCTGTTTGTGGATGGGGGCTTTATTTATCGGAGTATGGTTAGTTCTTCTCTTTCAGATAGTATCCGTTTTTATTGGATTTTCACCTTTTCTATCGGGGAGTATACTCATGGTTCTGGACATAGGATTAGTTTTGTTTGGATTTATCAATGCAAGACATGTGAGACTTCGCGAAGTTGTCCTTTCCTCTCGGAAGCTACGAAAATCTCTCAGAATTGTGCAGTTATCTGATATTCACTTAGGCACAATTAACCTGGCTCCCTTCTTGGAGAAGCTTGTTGTTCGTACTAATCGTCTTAATCCTGATATTGTGGTTATTACTGGTGATTTGGTTGATGGCAGTGCTCCGGTGAGTTCTACGATGTTGCAGTCTCTCAATGATATTCGCGCCCCTGTCTTTTATGTCATTGGGAATCATGAGATTTATGATGGGCTTGAAGGTGTGCTTCGTATCCTTCGAAAGACAAAGGTGCGAGTTTTACGGAATGAAATTGTGAAGCATGCAGGGATCCAGATTGCAGGAGTTGATTTTTATGAGGGCACCCAAGAAGTTATCTCCCATATTAAGAGATTGAAGTTTTCTAAATATTTTTTCACCCTTTTATTAAATCATGCTCCGACTGGATTTCCCGAAGCTGTGCGTCAAGGGGTTGACCTCGAGCTTTCAGGACATACACATGGGGGGCAGTTATTTCCCTTCACTCTTTTTGTACGTCTCACCTATCGTTATGTACGAGGATTGCATTCATTGCAGGGTTCACATATTTTTATTTCGCAAGGGGTGGGAACCTGGGGTCCACCGTTACGATTAGGAACATCAAGTGAGATGACGTTAGTTACCCTTAACCCTTGTTAGAAGAAGATAGTCTTAACCTGCCCTATATTCTCAAGTCATTTATCTGGAATAACTCATTCAAGTGAGCAGAACCTATAAGTCCTAGGGGGTAAGCTAACTATTATGTTTAATTCCTTAGAGCGTTATTATTCATCCAACTTCGCTAACTCTTCCAGTAACTTTGTTTGTGCTTTGGTGAGTTTCTTCGGGGTTTTTATTTTAAGAGTAATGAATTGATCTCCTCGGTGAGAAGGGTGGTTAAGATAGGGAATGCCTTGTCCTTTGAGACGTAATCGAGTGCCTGATTCGGTTCCTTTCTCTATCTTAATAGTTATTTCTTCAGATGAAAGTGTGGGTACTGCTTGTTCGCCCCCTAGGGCTGCCTGGGAGAAGGTAATCGGAAGTTCCATAGAGATATCATATTCATCTCGGGTAAAGCGTGGATGGGGTTTGATTGCGATTACTACAAATAAATCTCCTGGTGTGCCATTTTGCAGTGCATTCCCCCCATTCTTTACTCGCAAGGTTTGACCTGCATTGATCCCTCCAGGTATTTTGACGGTTACTTTTTCTTTGCTTGAGATGATTCCTGCGCCTTTACAGTGGGGGCACTTATGCTCTGGGATTTTACCCTTTCCTCTACAGGTAGTACACGTAATCGTTTGGCTTATCGTGCCAAAAGGAGTTCGTTGATTCATTTTGAGTCTGCCCTGCCCATTGCACGTAGTACACGTTTTAAATTGCTTATTTTCTGCCCCATCTCCTTTACAGAGAGTACAGAGTATATCCTTTTTAATGAACAATTCTTTTTCACATCCAAATGCCGCTTCGGTAAATTCAAGGACTACTTCATATTGTAGATCGTTGCCTGTGTTCGCATCTTCTTCCTCTGAAAATTGATTGCCGAATGAACCTCCCCGGAATAAATTTCGGAATATATCTGAAAGATCTCCTCCTTCGAATTGAGAAGATTGAGAGGATTGAGAGGATTGAGCGTAGTTGTTTGTTTCGCCCCTATCGTAACTTCTTCTCTTTGTTTCATCACTCAGGGTGCTATAGGCTTCATTTATTTCTTTGAATTTTTCTTCATACTCTTTCTTTTTATCAGGGCTCACTTTATCAGGATGGAATTTCAAGGCTAATTTTTTATAGCTTTTTTTAATTGTGTCACTTGAATCAGTGCTTGTTACTCCGAGTATTTTATAATAATCTTTTGTAGCCATAGAGTATGAGGGAGATATCTTCTTTTAAATTTACGGTATCATGCTTTTTTACTTTTTAGTAGAATCGGTGACGACTTCTGCGTCTACTGTTTTTGCATCTGTTGAAGAAGGCGTCTTTTCTGCTTGTTCTTTTGCAGCTTGTTCATACATTTTTACACCCAATTCCTGAGATACTTTTTGTACGGATTCTAGTTTCATTTTAATTTCGTCAGTTGTGCCCTTGGTAAGTGTTTCCTTCAATTCGTCGACTTCTTTTCTTATTTTGCTGATGGTTTCTTTGTCTACTTTTTCTTTATAGTCGTTGAGCATTTTTTCAGTTGCATAAATAAGTGATTCTGCTTCATTTTTCGTTTCTATTTCGTCTCGCTTTCGTTTATCTTCTTCTTTGAATTTTTCAGCTTCTTTAACCATTGCTTCAATTTCTTTATCAGTGAGCGAACTTCCCGAGACGGTTATTTTCTGTTCTTTACCTGTTCCCAAATCTTTTGCTGAAACATTCACGATACCGTTTGTATCAATATCGAAGGTAACTTCAATCTTTGGTATACCTCGGGGAGCTGGGGGTATGCCTACTAAGTCAAATGTCCCGAGTGATTTATTGTCCGCAGCCATTTCTCGTTCTCCTTGTAAGACATTAATGGTTACGGCGTGTTGATTATCTGCGGCGGTGGTGAAGATTTCACTTTTTTTGGTAGGGATAGTGGTATTTCGTTCAATTAAGGAGACTTTAAGCCCACCCATTGCTTCAATGCCCAAGGTTAAGGAAGTGACGTCTAAGAGTAAAATATCTTTTACATCTCCACTGATGATCGCACCTTGTATTGCTGCACCAAGTGAAACTGCTTCATCAGGATTAACGGATTTATCTGGAACTAGGCCTGTAATTTCTTCAACTAATTTTTGTACTTTTGGAATTCTTGTACTTCCGCCTACGAGGATGACTTTATCAATCTTGGGCATTTTTGCGTCTTTGATTGCTTGTTTGGTAGGATTTCTTAATTTTTCAAAAATTGGTTCACAAATTTTTTCAAAGTTTGCGCGGGTTAAGGTAACGTCTAGGTGTTTGGGGCCATCGGTGCCTGCTGAAATGTAAGGAATTGTTATTTTTGTTTGTTGAGAAGAGCTGAGTTCAATTTTTGCTTTTTCTGAGGCGTCCCGTAATCGTTGTAGGGCAATTAAATCATTTTTGAGATCAATGCCACTTTCTTTTTTGAATTCAGCGATTAAGAAGTCTATGATGAGGTTATCGATATCATCTCCACCGAGAAAATTATCTCCGCTGGTTGACTTCACTTCGAAAATGCCTCCGCCTAATTCTAAGATTGATACGTCAAATGTTCCCCCTCCGAAATCAAATACCAATATGGTATGATCATGGGATTTGTCTAAACCGTACGCTAATGCTGCTGCAGTTGGTTCGTTAATAATTCTTTTTACGTTTAACCCTGCAATAACTCCTGCATTTTTGGTTGCATTTCGTTGGGCATCTCCAAAATAGGCCGGAACAGTTATGACTGCGTCAGTTACGGGGTGTCCGAGATAGGCTTCAGCGTCTTTCTTTAATTTTTGTAAGATCATTGCCGAGATTTGTTCGGGAGAGTATTCTTTATCTCCAATTTTTGACATTTTTTTTGTTCCCATTTGTCGTTTGATACTACGAATGGTGCTCTTTGGATTTGCAACAGCCCCTCTTTTTGCAATATCACCTACTAATATTTCATCCCCATTAATCGAAACTACACTCGGGGTCGTATTATTTCCTTCAGTATTAGGGATAATCTTCGGTCTACCACCTTCCATAATACTCACTGCAGAGAACGTTGTGCCTAAATCAATGCCTATTGTTTTATTCATGGTGTGTTGCTACTGTACTTATTTTAATCTTTGATGCCCTTAAAAGCTTATGGTTTAGCATATAACCCTTCTGAATTTCCTCGAGGATAACTCCTTCTTTTTCTCCTGCCACTTTTAAGACTACTTCGTGTATATGGGGGTTAAATTGCCCCTTTGTTTCTATGGTGGTAACTCCCTGTTTTTCTAAAATGGCGAGTAATTCTTCGTATATCATGCGTACCCCTTTATCGGATGTATTCTTGAGGGATAATTCAAAATTGTCGAGGACTGGCAATAGTTGGGTGATCAGGTGCATATTGGCGTTCTGAATAAGGGCTGTTCTTTCTTTTTCAGTTCTTTTGCGAGCATTATCGAATTCTGCTTGTAATCGTTGTATTTTTTCAACATAGTCTTCGTCTTTTGTTTTGACCGGAGTTGTTTCTTCTCCTTTGGGAATAGGCTGTGCTTTGTCTATTGAGTGTGCTTCTTCTGTTTTTTCTTCCATACTTCTTTCTTCGTCTCCCCCCTTATAAAGGATCCGCTCGGGTGAGGGGTAGAGCTCACCTTTATAAATCACTTTTTTCACTCTTCCTTTATGCTTAAAATTAAAGGTAATCTCATTGAAGCACCGTCTATTACCGACTCGTTTGATCGAAGAGCGGTACAGATTCAGAATAAAATTCTTCTTACTTTAAAATTGCTCGGTGTTGATCGGGATTATATTTTACTCCCTATGGAAAAAATGGCTCGGAAAAAAGCCCCGGCTTCTGTTTCTTGGTATTTTGAAAGTCGGAATCTTAAATATAGCTATTCTTTACTACCTCGATTTGTTGAAAATCTCTATATTCTCGATAAAGTGCTTACGCTTGAAGTGGCGAAATTACTCTCCGAGGAGATCACACTTGATCAATTTGCTCATGAATTTTCCGAAGATGATGATTTATCTGATCAACTAGTGGAAGCACGAAAAACGTTGGGAGTTGATGCGAGCGAATGCGATTTTGAGGTTATTAGTAAAAAATACAAGGATTTAGCCCGGAAATATCATCCCGATATGCCTGAAGGAGATCATCGTATGTTTCAACGAATTAACGCTGCTCATAAATTGATTCGAAAAGAATTATTGTAACGTCTGATTTTTCTCTGGTAGGTTTATATACGCTCTCTACTTCTTCTTTTTATGGCAGCATCACCCCCTGGAGCAAAGAAACGTAAACTTGACTATATGGTCGATCAGACTGTTTTTGACGAATTTATGAAAGCAGTTAGTAGAAAAGGGTTTGCCCCCCAGATTATTCTTGAACAGGCAATGAAAAAGTTTACTCAAACTGGTCAACTGTAACTAGAGAAAAAGGCCCGGTTTTGTTTTTTCTGCAATCGTTGTGAGGTAGATCTGCTTGGGTTGATGTTGAGCACATAATGCTTTAAATTCATTTTTTATTATTCGTGTTTCTTGATTCTGGCTCTTTGCTTCTTGGTTCATTTCTAAAAAACAATTTGGATTTTTCATTGCTTCTCTCCCGATCATTATTCCTTTGATGTTTTTTCTATTTGCTGGCTCGATATGTGCGAGTACCCTTTGGATATCCTTTTCATTTGTTATGCCTCCATTGATGATGAGGGGTATTTTGAAAGAAGCTATTTCATTGAGTAGTGAATAGCTATACGCTTTTGATGAGGGCTCTTGCGCATGTTTGAAGTGAATCGTTACATTGGTGAAGTTTGCATTTTCGTGTGCTAGTTTCTCGAGTTCTCGACATAAGGTGATTATTTTTCGTTGGGCTACTTCATATTCATTTAAGCCGAGTCTTACTTTTATCCCTATTTTATATTTTGTTTGTTTCAACAATTCCCGAAGGAGCTTGCCTACTTTTGTTGTGCGTTTGATCAGTGCAGGCCCTTGACCTAACCTGATCAATTGGGGGGAAGGACAGGAACAATTGAGTTGAATTCCATAGATCGTGTCCTTTTCAGGGTGTTTCTGTAGCTCTTCTTCTAATTTTGTGAGAAATGTAGCACATTCGGTTTCTTTTGCGGTGGCTATTTGAATCCATTGTCTTTGTCCTTCTATAGGGAATGTGTCTACTTCTTCCCAAGTAGTTGCTCTTTTTGTTAAATTGGTAAGGCTGAGCATACCTGTGTAGGAATCGGAAGCCCCGGTGTAGAGGCTCCTAAATGCCCAGCAGGACACATTTTCAAGTGGGGCGAGATGTAGTTCCATAAGCAGATACAGTACGGAGCGTTATTTAAAGTCGTTCGAGCACACGATATTCAACAATTGTTTCTAGAGGGGCCCCACTATGTCTCCGGATGTCCTTTGTTGGTCTTTTCTATGACGACTATGTTTTAGGTCATAGCTTTCTCCTTGATAGGGGGTAATACCGAGTGCGTAGAGAAGACTTTTATCTCCGCTCCAGAATGTAACGTCTACACATTCTACAATGAGGTCATCTTTTGAAAAGAATTTTTTCTGAGAGATATGAGCAATGCGTGTATCTGTTGGATCCATGGCCTTCATGCTTTCTTTTCTTTTAAAAGCATATCGTGTCTAACAGCGAATATAATAGAGTTCACTTTTGAGGTGATGGTATTCATATATAATCGTGCAATTTGCTTTGAATTTGTTTACTGCAGTACGGGGTTCAGCGCTTGCAGGACTTGGGATGAACCAGAATGAGCTGTTGGTATGGTTGCGTATATAGTCGTCTATCCAGGGCCCATATTCTTTTGCACTTCTACTTATCATGAGTGAGACATTGTTTGTTTTTTTTGGATCACTGATATAATGTTCAAATTCTGGTCGAAGGGCACTCGCGATGAGTGTTTCTTCCCCCTCGTAGTTTTTGAGATATTCATTGAATACATAGCTCATATCATTGGTGCGGCCATAGGTGGGAATTGAAAGAGCATAGGCCGTGATTCCACACATTCCGATGAGAACGCACCAGAAGAATAGTGTGGGGTGTTTGATGTTACGTTCGCCAGAGGCGAGGGCTTCTCCCACATATATGCAGAGGAGTGGGAGGAGGAAAAGTTGGACACGAATATTCATAACGTTCTGACTGAATGGATACGCGCCGATCAGTACTGTGCCTATCATGGTTGCACAGACGCCTAGAACATACTGATTGTAGCACGCATTTTTTCCTAAACGATATATTCCAAGGATGATAAGGGGGAGGAGTACTGGTCCGACAAAAGTATGGGAGAATGAACCGGCAAGGCGATAGAAGCTCTTGATAATAAACCCTAAGGGCTCATACCATGAAGTATATGTCGGAAATCCTCCATTAAGTATCCAGAGGTAATGGAGTGCAGATGTGTGATTAGGGTGATAGGCGGTGAGATAGATGATGCCTATGGAAAGTGTACTCATTATGAGTTGGGTAACGGGGAGAGTGGGGAATTTCTTGGTGCGATACCAGGTATACGTTTCTTTACAGGCAATGCCGCCCAGTGCAAAGGGCGTTACATACGAAAAGAAGAAGCTGAAGATGCTTCCTCCGATGAACCAGGTACTTCGCTCAGAAGTGGGCTTGTGTTGATAGGCGAGATACAGTGAAAAAATTCCCAGTATGCTGAGCATATCAAAAGGGTATTGCTTTGCTTCTTGGCTGTATTGGAGTACGAGGGGATGGAGGGTGAAGAGAAGCACGGCATACCTGATTGTTTGTGAAGAGAGGACGAGTTGTTTGCCCAGCAGTATGAGTATCGGAATGCAGAGCAATGTAGCACCAAGAGCTGGAAGGCGATAGACCCATTCCTGGTCTCCGAAGATGGCAACAAGCCCTCGCAGGAGGAGGAGCATCCCCACGGGTGTATTTTGCGCTACTTTTTCATAAAAGAGCATTTTTTCGATACGCGGTTCATTAATAGAATTAGCAACCCAGGCTTCATCATAAAAAAATCCCCTACTTCCCCAGAAGAGTGTTTCGAGTGCAAGTATCCCGAGTATGCAGAGCACACTTATGATAAGTAGTTTTTTTTCAGCCGAAGAAAAGGTAGGTTGCATGCGTTGTTTTGAAATTGCCTCTATTTGATTATAGGGTGTTTATGTGAGTGGATGTTTATATAGATGTGGCACTTCTGCGGTGTATCTTCCTGGGAGAAAGGTGACACAGTAAGCTTTATATAGCATTTTTTCAAGCGGAAGATGTAGGGGGTGATTGACTACGCTATGGCAACAACAAAAAAACCAATAACTGATGAAGAAGCATTCGATATGGATGATGACGAAGCTTTTTTTGACGACGACGACGAAAAGAAAGATACGAAGCCCAAAGTTGATAAGGACGAGTACTGGTAAACATGTGCGAAGCTGAAAATTGCGTCACGATTCGAGAGTTTAAGCAGGCAGCAGAAGGTATTGATACTTCGTGCATTTATACTCCGAGTGCTCCTGGACGAGCGTATGGTTCAGGGACGTATGCTTCTCCGCAGTATGGTCCAGCCCCTGTTTCCTACTAACCGCTTTCTTTATAACATCACTATTCTATTCATTTTTACGCGGCCATAGTTCATCGGTTAGAACGGCTCGTTGCCAACGAGCAGAGTCGGGTTCGATTCCCGATGGCCGCATATAGGGACCATGGGGAGAAAAAGAGTTCTGCGTATTCCAAAGATTGCATCGATTACCTGTCGAGCATGTACTAAGGTGTGTACACGAAAGGTGCCGCTTGATGCGAGCCCAGGGTATTTTGATTGTGATGGGTGTGGGGTGCGAACGGTTGTTCCGGTGACTGCATGTTGTGTGATTTGTGCATTTACAAAGAAGAAATGTGTGCCCGCGTTACGATTGGAAGCTCATCGATTAGGGTTGGAAGTGCGATGAAATTTTTATTTAGTATCGGATGTACGTTTTGAGTAGCTTATTTTGGAGGGTATATTTCACGATGTTTCTAGGCGTATCTTTATTAAATCTTATTTCTCTTTATTGGTATGGCGAAACGTGTTGTATTGGTGCATGGGTGGGATGGGGATCCGACAGATTCCTGGAAACCTTGGTTGCAAGCTCAGCTTGAGCAGAAGGGGTGGAAATGGAGTGCCCCGCAGTTACCGGGTGGAGAGCACCCTCAACTTGAGGAATGGTTGGGCGTTTTGAAAGATGCGATACCCGATCCTGATAAGCACACGTATTTTGTGGGGCATAGCTTGGGGTGTGCCGCGATTTTACGCTATCTGGAGACCTTGCCTGCAGATACACGCATTGGAGGGATGGTATTAGTTGCTGGTTTTTGTTCTACATTAGATGATGCTCATGAACTTGATTCATTTACAAATGCACCGTTTGCGTTTGGAGAGATTCAGCAACGGGTTATTAAATCGATTGTTATTGGCGGGCGGAAAGACCCAGCGGTGCCCTTTGGGAAGGTCTTAGAGCTACAAGCAGAGTTGGGCGCGGAATTAGTGATTGACGATGGGAAGGGACATTTTGCTGATGACGATGGAATTACTGAGCTTCCTTCTGTTCTGAAGGCGTTAGAGAAATGTTATCAACAACGTAGTGGGTAATTTGAGGTAGAAACGTTTTTAAGAGCGCTCCCTGACAAGTGAGGAGAGGCCCTTTAGGCTAGTGGTTAGACCGGCTCGTTTACACCGAGCATGCACCAGTTCGATTCTGGTAAGGGCCAGTTCATTCAGAATCGAGTTTATAACCTTCAATTTCTTACTATGTTAATGAGAAAAACAATGCGGTTAGCGATGAAACGACGAGCTAAATGGGTGCGGAAGCAGAATAAGGAACGTAAAGAGAAGAAGCCAGAGAAAAAGTTTATCACTCCTTTCAAAATTCATATTCAGAAAGGCTTGCAGTAAATTTTCTTAAACATCTATAAGCTCTTCTTTCGTAGAGCACCCTATGGAATTGAAGACTATTGTTTCGAAATTGGATCAGGATTTTGCTATTGACACTGTTAAGGATGATTGGGCGTATATGTTCGATGCACTTTTTGTAGAAAAGTCATGTGCTTCTTTTAGAAAAAAAGGAAAGAATACAGGTTTAATGATTCACAATTCTCAAGAAGTTCAGCGGATCTATCTCGCTTGTTCTCCGAGCAGATATGTGTTAGAAGAGATACGCATGCGTGGAATTGTTAATTGTTTATTGGTTGTCAAAAATCCTTTTGATTGGGATGGGAGACGAACGGGCCCTGGATTTCTTTTTTTTACTGAACGAGAGTATCAACTTATGGAAGGGATGGGTATCTCAGTGTATTCGCTCCATGTTCCTTTGGAGATACATCGAAAAAAAAGTGTTGTTTCCAGTGCGTACGGGTTTGCACGGATTTTGAAATTAAAAGTAACTGAAGAATTAGAAGAGGAGGGTGTTCGCGGTCAGGTGAAGCAGGTTTTAGTCGGGACTGTTCCCGAGAAAAAACTTTCACTGCTTGTAAAACGGCTTACCGGTGTACTTGATTATCGAGTTAAAGTGCAGGCGTGTGGGGACTGTGTGGGAAAGGTTGCAGTGGTGCCGGGTGAAGGGTTTCTTCCTGCACTTATTGAACAGGCACAGGAACGAGGAGTTACTACGTATATTACGGGAGTTATTACGCACAATGCTTCAGACTATGATAAAAAAACATACAAGGCACGATTTAAAGCTATACGAAAAATGGGGGTAAACGTCATTGGTTGTTCTCGGTATTTAACTGAAAAATGGGCGCTGGTGTATTCACTTCCGTATTTTTCAACGATTTGTAAGTCCGTATTTATCGAAGATAAAGAAGCCTTAAATCTTCTTGAATAATTTCTTGTTAGAAGCGTTCGAGTGGAGAGAGGGGTCTTCGCGTATGCCCGGTAAGTGCTTCCTGTGTTCGCGCGCAGAGTCCTAGACCATACCAAAGTGCTTGATATGCACAGAAAATAGCGACTCCTGCAGTGACCGTTAAAGGTAATGCTACATAGCCATACCAGGCCATACTTCCATCGGGGCGATGCATGAAATAGCAGAGATGAGTTAGTATTTATGGTTTATGCTCTTACGGGTATGCGCCGAGCGGTGGGGTTGGGGAGATGCCAGAGGGTAGGTTTTGCGTCGAGTACCTGGGAAGTGCTCGTTATCTTTGTGCCCATAATCCAATCGGGTCCGGGAAATACGACATTCAAATTAGTATGATCTGCGATATGGTGCATATAATGATGTCGAGCCATTGCTTGAAAGGTTGGGGAGCTCTGGACTTGTTCAATAACATATTCTTTGAATTGTTTACTCCAGGATTTTTCTCGTGTAGATTCTCGAGGAAGGTTTTGTAAGAGTCCAGGGATTTCTTCTTCAGTGAGTATAATGTGTGGTCTCTGTGCCTCTTTTCTTGCGCGATTTACGTTCAGTTGGTAAGCTAATTTAGTATATGTCGTTTGAGCGTAGTTTCCCGTTTTTGCTTCTTGAGCAATTGTTTCTAAGAGTGGAATAGAAAGACGAAGACGGTCATCGGGTTGATTCCCTTGAATTGCGTCTCCGAGTGTATACCACATTTTTTGTCTACGTTCATTGAGTGTGTGCATGAGATGATGGGTTGTTTCATAGATTGTGTAGTATGTTGCCGCACCTACTAGAAATCCCCCCGTAAATGCTGCTTCAGGTATCCTCATCTGCAATTTCCCCTTTACTAGAGAAGGTATTTGGGAACAGACGGCCCCAATGCTTGTTGCTAGACCCATAATTAAGGTAATATCTTTTTTGCTAAAATGGGTGACTGCTTGTTCATTGGTACCGTCTCCAAAATAGTGTTGATTGGGTTCGTATGCAGGATGATGATTCCAATGATGGCTTTTAGTTGCATGTTGAATGAAGGGCAGGGTTGCACGGGGGTTGTGTAAGATATATTTATGAATGGGCCATTCGGCTACACTTCCTGCAAAAAATCCGGCAATTACGCCCGATGCTCCTTGTGCGAGTATTTCTACCTCCATTTCTTTTGTTTGCTTTTGAGGTATTTAAATGTTAGAAATGATTCGAACTGTTTCTGAAATAGTCGTTAGTTATAGGAGAGGAGAATAATCGTAATTGTCCAGGCAAAGGTGATAACAGCCATAATCAGTGCATTTCGGAGGGTACTAAATTTTGCATCTGCAATTCCTGCCTGATTATGGGTATCTTGGTAGAGTGAAGTAAGCAGTCCTTCGTGGGAATAGCTTTGTGCAATTTGTACATAGTGCGCTTTTGGTTGGTTGATGATATCTCGGAAATAAAGGATACTTTTTTCATTACTTTTGTTTGTTGCAAGACGAGGAAAGACCACGCGCACGACTAATTTAAGTGCAAAAACAATAAGTAGTGCAGAGATGATAAATAATACTATCCAGGTTGTGGTTATTCCGGTTGCTGATTTGATACTTGCCAATCTGCTGAGTAATGCAGCAGTCAGTACTCCGAGTATGCCTAACACTCCAAATGCTTTGGTATCTGCTTGTTTGATTTGATCGCTTATGGTACTAAACACAAAGCGGGCGAAATCATGTTTTATTTTAGAGTCTTCTTTTTCCATGAGGGTTAGATTATATTTGAGGTTTTTATACTATTGTTTGGATGAACGCTCCGAAGCCGTATGCGAGTCCTGCGGCGATGCCCCCGATTAAGAGTGTTTCGAGCGCGGCATATAGTGGATGTTTTTTGACGATTTCTCCTTTTGCAAAGCCCACAAATGCAAGGGCAAGACCAGTGAGTAGAAATGAGTGGACAAATTGGGTTGTTTCAGGATAGGGGAACGCGAGTGCAGCTAGAAATGAAAGAAGAGGGATAAGGCCTATCCCTATAAATGCTCCAAATGTTGCTAACCCCGTTTTCAGAGGATGTTTGCCTTGACGCTTATAGTCTTTAAAGTCAGTTCGATAACGATGGAGATCGACTTGTGATTTTGTTGAGAGATAACTTGCAGTCGCCATTGAAAACCCATCTGCAATGAGATTGGCACAGCCTAGAATAAGGATGATAGAGGTAGAAAGATGGGCCCCTTGTGCTCCGGCAACAACTGCGAACGTGGTAATTGCTCCATCTGTACCCCCATACACAAATTCAGGGAGATATTTTTTGAAGAACATTCCCTCTTAGGGTATATAGCTTATATAAAGAATACCTTTAAATAACAAAATTATGTATCTACACTATGGGTGATTCTCCGTTATCGAAGATTCCTGGAATGCAAGGTATGCCTCGCGTACCGAATAGTATGCTGATGCCGAAAGCTCCTGTTGAACCTCTCAAATTGGATTTGGATGCATTGAAACCAAAGTTTGAAGCGTTTAAGAAAGAAGTGTTGAAGAAGTATAAACAGACCTTGGCTATCGTGTTGTTGCCCCCTTCTGCGTATCCGCTCATTGAAGAAGATGAATTACTTGCACCTGAAATTATACAAAGTAGGCCGTTACATGTTGTAATAGTTATTCCTGAAGATGACTTCAAACATATTCCTAAAATTAAGCCCGTATTGGTAGAAATTGCTAAAGGAACTAAAGAAAATTTCTGGGTGCATGTGAAAACACCCGTCGATGTCTTTAATTATGGGTTAGATAGTAAATTTGATTTATTAGATGCAGTTGCACAGGGACTTCCGATTGCAGACAATGGTTTCTTGGGGGCCTTGCGCATGGCTGCAATTCATAAAACGATGGTTCTGCGTAAATTTGATAAGTATATCGCCAGTTATGTAATTGGGGGGAGTTTAGTACGTGGGACGGCTGGCAAGGATTCGGATGTTGATTGTTTTGTCGTGATTGATGATACTGATGTGAAGAGAATGAATCGTGTTGAATTAATGGAACGACTCAGAGGGATTATTCACGAGTATATTAAAGAAGCAACTGCCCTGGCAGGCGTTAAGAATCCGCTTAATGTGCAAGTCTGGCTTTTGACTGATTTCTGGCAGCGAGTGAAAGATGCGGAGCCGGTCGCCTTTACGTTTATTCGTGACGGTGTTCCGTTATATGATCGAGGAACGTTTATTCCGTGGAAATTGTTGCTTAAAATGGGGAAGATTAAACCGAGTCCTGAAGCGATTGATATGTATGTGAAGCAAGGAGATCAGACGAAAGAGTTCATTAAACGAAGACTCTTAGATTCGATGGTCGATATTTATTATGGGGTGGTTACACCGACACAAGCTATGATGATGTTAGCAGGGGAAGCTCCCCCGGTTCCGAAGACGATGGTTGAGGAAGTGAAGAAAATTTTAATCCACCGAGAAAAAGTTATGAGTATCCAGGATTTGAAGTTAGTTGAAAAGGCAGTGTTCTTGTTTAAGCAATATGAATATGGGAAATTGAAAGAATTTTCCGGTACGCAGGTTGATTTGTTCTTGAAAGAATGTCTAGCATATAATATACGATTGAAAGCAATGCGTACTGTATTAGAACAACGTATGCATGAACGAAGTGCGAAAGAAGTATATGCTCAGGTGTTTACGCTGTTAGAGACCTTCTTTGGGAAGCATAAACAAGCCGTCTTGGTTACGCGGTTTGAGAAAGAGATGGTGAAGAAAGGGAAGTTGTCTCCGCGCTATACGCGTGTCTTGGCTGCGCTGGTCAAAGCACAGAAGATTATTTCCTCGGGAAAGATGGCTGCCAAGGAAATTGACAATGTAAAGAAAGATGCCTTTGAGTTGATTGCTGCCTTGACTGAATATGCCCAGCGTGCTGATTTGATTGGTGCTGAGAAAGGATTGATGCAAATTTCTTATCAGGGACGAAAAGCTGAACTTGTCTTGTTGGGTACTCAGAATTTTATGATTGAGGGGAGAGCTATTCAGGAAATTAAGGGTGATAAACTGGTACCAAGTACCAAGGATGCATTTGAAAAGGCCCTTGCCGAGAATAAAGGAAAATTGAGTACGAAGATCTCAGGGAGCTTATTTGCGACGTTACAAAAAGTATTGGGTACTTTTGAATTGGAGTTGTAACTATGTCAAGGAACTTGATAGAAAACCACACCCCTTAGAGTGTGGTGGTTCCTTGAGCATCCAAAACACGAGTGCCTGTTTCAAACCATGTCCTAAAGGACATGGTGGCACATCGTGTTTAGGATA
The DNA here is from genome assembly GCA_009694725.1 of Candidatus Pacearchaeota archaeon. Taxonomy (GTDB): domain Archaea; phylum Nanobdellota; class Nanobdellia; order Pacearchaeales; family GW2011-AR1; genus SICV01. The sequence continues at coordinate 19,297 of SICV01000004.1, read as the reverse complement.
TCTTTTTATAGAATCGTTACTGTGAATCACTATGTCTTCTTCACCTCATCGAGTAGTGCAGGGAATCGAATGGTTACCTTGTTGTATGGGTATTGGATTTAATTTGTATCGTGCGTATCGAGAAGATCAAGCAGGTAGAGGCCCTAACGATTTTACGCATCGACAACAAGGATTGTATTTAGTCTATGGTATGTATCAATTGGGAAGTCTTGCAGGGGCAGTTCAGGGACTTACACGTTTACTTGAATGAGCATTGTTACTTCTGGTATTAAGTGTTTTTGTATCTAGTATCTTTAAATAGCAGTTTTTTTTTAAGATATGGCTGAATCATTATCGCGTAAAGACGCAGAAGCATTTGCACCTTAAGCTTTGGAATATTCTCGAGCGCAGGGGTTCATATAACCCTTCTTGTGCTTTCACGCTGGGATTTGCAAAGGAATTGGGGGTGGATGTTTCGAGTGCTCGATTCGCGGTTCAAATAATGCGAGCAACACACAGCAATATGCTTCGTCGACAGGGCCTTGGATACCTTGCTGTTGAGAGCTGTAAGGTTTAAAAAGGGGTTTTGCTGAAGAAGAATTATGAAAGGAATCGTTGTACAGTTTCGTCGAAGCAGACATCGTATTAAAGAAAAGCATTATCTCTTAGATCTTGGTTTTCAGAATCGTGTTGAAGCGCAGAAAGCTGCTGGAAAGATTGTTGTCTGGAAATCAAGCGCCGGTAAAATTATCAAAGGAAAGGTGAGCGATGCACATGGTACCAAGGGACTTGTTCGGGCTATTTTTGAATCGGGATTGCCGGGTCAAGCAATGACTACTCCTGTTGAGGTTCTGTAATGGCGATTCGTAAAGCATCTGCCTATTCTAAGATGAAATCGCGACCTTTTACGCGTATTTCTCGTCAAAAAGGAAAATCCTATATTAAGACAGTTCCAACTCACAAAGTGGTTAAATTTCATTTAGGGAATCAGAAAGAACATCGATTAGGTAATCATCATTTTGGTGTTGGCTTATTTGCTGAACAGCAAGTACAAATTAGAGATACAGCTATTGAAGCTGCTCGTCAGGCGCTTACTAAGACCATGGATGAAAAAGCTACGGGGAACTATTATATGGCTGTGAAGATTTTCCCCCATCATTTTATTCGAGAAAATAAGACCGCTGCAGGAGCGGGAGCAGACCGTATCAGTACAGGAATGACGCAGTCGTATGGTATTATTATTGGACGTATGGCTCGTGTTCCTGCGGGTAAAATCTTATTTTTGATTACAACGACTACTGAAGACCTTGCCCGTGTTGCTCGTGATGCTTTGGGGCAAGTACGTTCTAAGTTACCAGGTAAAACGAGAATTGTGTTTCAGAAATTAGGTTAGTTAGATTTTTATTCCTGTAATTGCATAGGGTGTTCTTTTTTTACGCATAGTCCGTGTTCTTTGGGATTGTTTTAAACCTATCCCTTATGTTACTACTAGATAGATACTACATTATAGAAAGGTTTAAATAGGGGTAGAGAGTAGAGAAACTATGACAAACGCTCCTCAAAGAGATCTAAAGAAAGAGTTCACCGGCTTTATGAGTGATGTAGAAGGAACAGCCCAATTACTCAAAGAGTATGATGCTGAAAGCAGAACCCCTCAGAAAGATGGACTTTTGAAGAAAGTGCAAACCAAAGCATATACTGCTGCTCGCGCTTTACAGATTCCTGGTCTTCCGGCACAGGCCTCTGGTGTTGCTCTTGATGATGCAAAGAACTATCTGAATGCACACTCTTCAGTTACGATACAGTACGCTTCTAATGTGTTAAGTGAACAGGGCGGACTTGAAGAATTAGTGGGCGGTCTTTCTGGAGACAAACTTGAAAAACTTGCATTTAGCGGGAATGAAGAAGGGGCGCCTTATTTGAAACATTCGGATAAAGCGTATCAAACCTGGGCGAATACCTATGCTTCCTTACAAGGTCAAAAGAATGCCTATGTTGCATTTGCTGATCGTGTGAAGAATAAGAAATTAACTCAAGAAGATCAACCGATTATTCAAGAAATGACTGAAAAAGCTGCTGGTGTGAAAGCGCAAGAACGCATGCTTGCTTTGAAGCAAGAAGGAAAATTGAGCCATGACAATATCCAAATGATTGGTAATCTTGTTGCCCAAGCCGTCAAGCGTATGCCGTATGATACAGTTATTGCAGACGGCGTTAAAGCGCAGCTTGCAGAACTTGATACAAAATATAAAGCACATATTGAAACTGGTGTGAAAGACGGTAAAACACTTCGCGGGTATGTTGAAGGCTCTTTGAGACCAATGGTTGCGGGCAAGACCGACGACTTTAACCTTGCACGTAGCTTACTGTATAGTTCGTTGAAGTAATTTTTTATTTTTTTTTAAGGATAGTATACAATTGAATTGTTATTCATACATACCTTAGTATCTGATGTACGTTCTGGAGGGGGTTCAGAACAAAGGCTTTTTTTTTAGCTTATTAGGTAAGGGCAGAGTCAGGGAGAGTTTATTTCTTATTTTGTTCTAAAATTTTATCAATGATGTCAGTCATATCAGAGAGGAATTTATCTGCCGTTTCTTGCCAGACATCAATATCTTTCCCCTTTATTTCAGTAATTTCTGCGTGTGCAATGCCCTTATGAAGCACGTAGAGGTCGCGCATGGCAGTGACTGCTTTCATGTTGAGCATTCCTTGATCGACAAAGGTTTCTTTGAGCATCATTGGAATATGTTCGGGACTAGGAGGGAGTTTACCCACGGTGATTAATGCTGCTTGTGCTGCATCCACCATACACCAATACACTCCCTCTATTGCAGCCATTTTTGATGCTTTACTGCGTACAAGATGTGTTGGAGCTCTGCTGAGTGCAGCATATACTGATTCAACTGTCGATTTTATTTTTCCTTGTTGGAGCAGTGCTTTGAGTGGCGTAAAGACGCCCCCTGAATCAATGAGCACATCCCCATAGCGAATGATGTTTATTACTACTGGATCCCCTCGCAATAAATCTTGCCACCAGGTGGTCATTTTTACGGTGTTAATGTGCAATTCTTTGTTATAATTCTTTTCTGCGATTAATTTGCCGAGTTCTTCACGATACCAGGCAATGAGTTCCATGTCCCAGTTAATTGCAGCATCATCAATAATAAAAATCATATCAATATCTGATTTATCTGTTGCCGTATTTTTCGCTTGTGAGCCAAATAACACTGATGCTTTGACCATTTTATCAAATTTAATATGCACGGCAGATGCGAAGTCTAATGCAATTTCTCGTTCATTCTCAAGATGCATGCGCTCTCCTGCGCTCTCTTTCACCTTTTTTGGAGACATACTTTGAAAGTATATACTGCGGTATATAAATGTCACGTCTATTCGAGGAGGATTAAGGAGTTATTCTTTATTATCGGGTATCTGATGTTGTTTTGGTGAGTGGTTTAGAAGAATGGGGCAAAGAGATATTTGTATGCTCGTTGGTATCTGATGTCCACTTGAGGATCGTGCTTGGAATTCAGAAGAGTACGTGATTGAGCATTACTCGAAGAAGTATAACCTACAATAAGGTTTATTCTATCGGAGCACCAGAAAGTCTGGATTTACCTTGGATGTTCCCCCCAAGTTCGACAGGGAGGGATGAGAAGCCTGCTCCGTAGATGGAATGATGTGTATCTGGATTTGTACCGTATCCTGCGAAGTATCCTCCTGCTTGTTGATGCCCCTGATTCCAATAGGGGGACATATTCATGCCATAGATAGGAGAACCAAATTGCGAGAGTGTTTCCGCAAAGGGGGTTGTTTTGAAATGCGTGTACCAATGTCCTGTTTCGACGATTTTTTTGATGTCATCTAATTTTTTACCATGTTCCGCTTTTAATTTTGCAAGATGCCCTTGCATAGGTACATTTCCCATGCCCATGGGCAATTCAGTGTGATCCAGGCCGAAATTATCGGACATGTGGATGTTTTTGACATGTTTTGCAATTATTTCTGTTTCGGCTACAATCTCTTTATCGGTGTATCCTCTTTTCTTGAGCATATTGATGTGTCCTACATCCCAGGTTGCTCCAATGAGCTTGCGAGCTTGGGTTTGGGCCTGTTCTTTTGAAAGCCCCTCTTCTTTCTGGAGTTTGTCTGCAAATTTCTCTTGACTTAATTCAACCATATCTCGGATATCTTGGGCCCTACTCATACCCATACCGACAGGTGGATTTTCGATACTGATGACTGGAGCTTTATCTTCATACTGCTGATAGGCTTGCAGGGCGAGGTTGGAAAAGGTTTCAGAGCTTTTGTCGAGTGCAAATTGGCGTAACGGACGAATCATTTGAGGTGCTGCAAGACTCCCGAGGACCTGCATGCCTTTCTGGATATGTTCGGCAAGTTCGAATACTTTCTCAGGGTTCTCTGCAATTGCTTTGGTGAGGGGGGCGATTTCTTTCTTCAATTTTTCAAGACTGATTTTGTCTTTCTGAGCATTTTCTAATTGTTTTTTTTCTTCATCTGTTTTTGCAAACCGTTCATAAGCAATGGTACGATCTGCAGCATTATACGCATCGTTGAATAATTTTTGGAAACTGCGATAGGAATCTTTTGTTAAACTATCAGCATAATTCAATTCTTGTACTTGTTGTTTCATAGCTCCCCCAATTTGTTTATTTGCTTGTTCTTCTTTCTGGATAATGGATTGATATTCTTCGGGATTGGTGCGGGCAAGTTTGAAAAGTTTGAGAGCGCTTTTTGCTTTTTCAGGATCTTTATCTAATTTTTCGTATTCTTGTATCAAGGGGGCTATGCGATTTAATTCAATATTGGTGTTTGCTACTTGTTGTGACCATTGTTCTTTATTATACTTTTCAAGTTCGGATTGGGCAGTTGCTTGTTCATCAGTAAAGTAGTTAGGTTTAATTTTTGCAGGGAGCACACCGAAACTGCCATTTAATTCATCAGCCACTCCAATTCCCGTGACTATTTCTTCCCATTTTCCTGTCTCTTTATTTTGTATTTTTTCACGCGTTTCTGGTTCGGGAAGGCCATTTGAGCTGTGGAAGGTAACAACGACGTTTCGATCGGGGCTGATGCGATGGGCTTGCTCCATGGCGTTCCACATCTGCCGTTCGGCTTGGACGCGCTTTTGTTCATCCCAACGCCCTTGGTCTGAGATACCCGTTGGTTCTACCAGGACACCATGCACGTTTAACTCTGCGCCTACGAGTCTGCTGAGGCGTTTAATTTCATCTAAATGTTGATTGGGAATTGCTTCTGAGACTTGGGGGGTGAGAAGCGTAACTTCTATCGCTCGTGCACCAGTATTGAGCTGGTTCATGACTTCTCGCAGTTGGTTTGCAGTCTGAGGGTTGGTTGTCAGTGCGATTGATCGGGTAGGGATGCTCTGGTCAATGGGGCTCCCGTATTGTTCATCAATACCTGCGAGAGAACCACCGTAGAAACTATGTTTGTGCACGGGACCGTGCGTATGCCCATCACCCATGTTTTCTTGAGTTCGATTATGTATTTAAAGGTGTCTTTATTCTAGGAGGGAATGAAAAAGTGGGTGCGTAACCTTAGTTTTACTTTGTTGCTTGTAGCTTTGGTTTGTTTGGTGTTGTTTGTGTTTCCGACCCCTGCTCCTTCATCACCAATTGTAGAGTCTTCTTCTGTTTCTCTCCCTCTTGGCTCGGTGCCCGCTTTCTCTTCTTTTGAACGCATTACTTCATTTGTCAAAGGGTTCTTTTCTGAGATTCCTGTTCCTGTTTCAGAAGTGGTGACTATTTCTTCACCTATGGATGAACCCCTTTTTTCCCCTTCTGTTCTTACCCCCGCAAATCAAAATGTCCTTTGTGTATATAATCGTAATTCTGCCCTTTCTACGCAGGTGTGTGCGTATTATCTACAGAAGCGTCCAGGTGCTCGTTCGTTAGGCGTCTCAATCCCAGATGATGCATTTGCAGAGTATTGGCGAGCATCAAAAGAATTGCTTCATGTCGATACCTTTTACAACTTAGTTATTAACCCGGTTCTTGCCTATACGGCTGATAAACCCGAGATTACCCATCTCGCCGTTGCAAAAGATGTACCCTTTTTAGTGTGGGATCCTGCTACCGGACATGGGCGTGATTCTGCTGCAGGGTATTTGATGATGCCGTATGGATCGAATCAGACCCCTGTTGCTTTTTATCCGGGCGGGCTCCTCTCTCAACCGTATACGAGTCTGTGGGTGAATCCGTATGCAAACGCTGGCATTCATTTTAATCGAGAGTTATATCGAAATAGTTCGGGAGGATATACGCTTCGGTTTGTTGCTTCCTGGCTCCAAGGATATACCCTGGAAGATATTCAGCATACGATTGATAAGGCGGTTGCTCCTGCTCAGAATCGATCAGAGGTTACCTGGTTGCTTGATAAAGATACGGATAACTTTTCAGTCTATGAACAAGATCTTGCTGAGCTCACTCGTGACTTGCTCTATCGCTCCGTTTCTTCTTCACGGATTAGTGTACAGTCAGATAATCTGGTACCCCTTACTTCCCCTACCCCCGTACTTGGCTATTATGGTCCGGGCTATTATCATGCAGGCTATCCCCATACCTGGGTTACGGAATCATCTCTCTTTTCTCCTACTCTTGCTGTTGCGAATCGTTCCATTTACGGGACGATTGAAAGTTATGCCGCGTTTAGCGCTTTTGGTAATGCAAGTCATTTTAATATGACTGATCCGGCAGGTATTCAATCAAAAATTGTTGACTCATTTTCTTCGCGGGCATTTGGGGGAACGGCCTATTCGAATAGTTTTGCAGGGGCTCTGGGCGCTGTTGAAGAACCAGGACAAAATGGCATTACGCAGTCTCTGCGCGCACTTTTCAGAAATTATGCGCAAGGGCTTACGTTTGCAGAAAGTGCAGCAGGAATTGTCATCATGCATGGACCGATTATTCCCTTTGGCGACCCCTTGATGCGCATTTCTGATGATCCTCTTAAGCAACCTTTTGGTGCACGGTGTAGTGCAGGAGCCGAGTGTATGTCTGGCTTGTGTGAACCAGATATTAATAGTACGTTGCGTTGTGTTTCTCGTGAGATTATACCTGGTGGCAGTTGTCTTCTTCCTCGTGCGTATGATCTCACGCATTATATTAATGCAACTTCATACTGTCAAACATCCATCTCCACGTTTACGTGTTTGAACGGGCAAACAAGCACTACCACTTGTCCGGAATCGACTTTGTGTAAACAATTTACTTCCGCACTTACTCAAGCTCGCTGTCTCTTGCGTGATGGGGAACGAAGCCTTTCGCCCTCTCTTTGTTATTCAAATGAGACGGGATTTGATTTGTTTGGTAACTCGCGTTGTGTGAGTGCATCGGGACGTTGTTCGTATGGTGTTTCTGATATTGAATTGAATAATGCAACCACCATGTGTCTGGGGAGAGCGCATCGCTTCTCCTGTTTGAATGGTAATTGGTCTGTTCCAGTAGTTGATTGTACCTGTGCTTCTTCTGTTGCCGAATGCGTTGAGCAACAACGCCCCCCTTTTCTTCTTTCCCCTTCCAACTATACTTTCGGAGATGTTCAGGCTGTTTCTTTTTTTGTACTGGCTAACGCAACGCATCCCCTTAAGTCATTTTTCAATGTAACGCGTTATTCACTTACGCATACTTTATTTTCAATTAATGCTACTTCTGGACAGGTTACCAATAGTTCTTCTCTTTCTCCAGGTATGTATCTTCTCCCTATTGTTCTCTCTGATTTCTTTTTGAATCGCAATACCACGAGTGTTACTGTGCAGATTAGCTTACCTCTCGATGTGATGCCCCCGGTTATTATTTCTCCTACTCCTTTGTCTCTCATCTATGGCCAGTCAGTAGGAGTAACTTTTAGTGCCCAAGATAACATTTTGGTTGATACCTTTTCAGTTAATGACAGTAGGTTCACTATTTCTAGAAATGGTCTGCTTACTAATAAGACCGCTCTTGGTGCAGGCATATATACCTTGAATGTGAGTGTGAATGATAGCCGTAACAATATTAATTCTACACTTTATAGGGTTACTATCAATCCTCTTTCATCTTCAGTTTCTCTGACATTGAATGGGGTTGCTGGGAATTTGAGCATTGTTTCTGGTGAAGGTGCATTAATATCTGCTTCAAGAATAAAGGGTGAATCAACTATGTCTCTACGTGTCGATGGATTAGAAGTAAATAATTCTGCTAGCCTTATTTTGAATAGAATAAACATTACTGTTCTTGGAAATCATTCTGTAAATGTGAGTCATGCTAGTACTCAGAATTACAGTGCAAATAGCACTGTAGTGTATATCGAGGTGAGAGGGGCTCTCGATTCAACTCCTCCACAGGTTATCCTTGTTTCACCTGCAAGTGGAACTCTTACTCGCGCAGCGAGGGTTTGGTTCGCTGCTAACTTCAGTGATGGTATTGCATTGACCAATGCAACATTACGTATTTGGAACAGCACGAATAGCTTGATCAACATCACGTCTCGAACAATCACAGGCACTTCTAACTTCACGAACATCTCCGTTACCTTGCCTGCACAAGGTAATTATTCTTGGAATTACCTCGCTCTTGATTCGAATAACAATCTTGCTTTCAATCATTCAAATTTCTCGATCCAGTATAGCTTCGACTGTGTTCCTGGAGCAACACTCGCTTGTCCCGTACTTGTTGATGCCCGCCTCGTGAATGGAGTGAATAATGCCTGTGATGCTCAAGGGCGATGGACGAATGTGAGTACTTGTCAGTATATGCGACAGGGAGTGGTATTTTTGAGCAATCTTACACATACGTATGCTGGAACATCTCATCGCGCTCTTGTTTCTACTGAACCTGTTGGTTTGCAGGCGAATGTCACGTATAATGGACGTTCCGCGCTTCCGGTTGCCGGGGGCAATTATACTGTGGTGGCAACGATCCTGAATGAAAGTTATGAGGGAAATGTGACTGGCAGATTGGAGATTCGTCCGGCGTTGCAATCGTTGCAAGTGCCTGATTTATTGAATGATGGCATTAGAATTGTTTTCTTAGAACGGGTATTGAGCGGTTCTGCAAGTTCAGGATTACCAATTACTTTTGAAGTCGTTTCAGGGGGAGAAACATTTGAAGTGGTAACTGCGGGAGACTCCTTGTTGATAGGAAATGTAATTGGTGCTCTTGAAGCACGATCAGGATTATTACTTCGTGTCTGGAATTGGTTGAAAGGGCAGGTAACCTCTGCTGAACAGGAAATTACTTCTGTTGGTTTGAGCCCAAGTACCTTGGCAAATGGTACTCGTATTCGATTTATTCAGCCAGGAAATCTGGTTCTTCGCGCAGTACAAGCAGGAAATGAAAATTATAGTGCTGCGTTGCCGATCGAACGAATTATACCTGTTATTCCCTCAAATGCCGAACTTTTGAGGTATATCAATAGCTATAGTTCCACGTATCGTCACTATACTGCTAATTATACGGGTCTTCCACAATCCTTTGTTTTTGAATATGCCCCTACAAAAATAAATATTTCTATCTACTATAATGGCAGTCTATCCGAACCGACCAATCCCGGATATTATCCAATGGTTATTATTTCCAATGATCGTAGATATCTAACAAATAATCTCACAGGTCATTTATTTATTGATAAATTATATCCGGCAGTTACTTTTACACCTGTTGGCATTCTTGCAATTGGACAAACCATTACTTTGCAAGCAACTTCAAATGCTCCTGATTTGCCTATTTTCTTTGAAGTTTCTGGCCCAGCAACTCTTTCTGGAAACAACCTGACCGTGACAGGTCCTGGAATTATTGAAATTGAAGCCTCGACTGGTGAAAATCAATTTTATTATGTTGGTACAAAAGTACACTATATCAATGGTAATTGTTTAGAGAATCAAGTCCCGGATCAGGGAACGTGTAAAGAGGTGTGTACTTCATTTACCTATTCTGGCTTCGGGGTGTGTAGTGAACAAGGACAACAGACTCAAACAGTGCTTTCCGCGGTTCCAACTGGTTGTGTGCAAGGAAATCCGACGTTGACACAACCATGTACACGTCAGTGTACTCCAGACACACGCTTTGGTGTATGTCCTGAAGTGGTGAATGGCACTTCTACGGGGACTTCACAGCAGTGTAATGCTCTCGGCACTGCTTACTTTGCGAATAGTACGTGTTCATTGACGTGTGCTATCGGATATGTAAAAGTACAAGATACTTTGAATCCAGGACGAGAACTTTGTGTGCAGACTATCTGTACACCTGATGCGACTACCGCGTGTACTTCGATGGAACATGCATCAGTAACAGGGTATGCGAATAAATGTACTGCTTTTGGAACAGGATTTATTACAAATAATGGGACCGTTGAAAATACCTGTGTCTATCGATGTGATCCGCGCTATCATTCAAATGGTACTGCGTGTGTGCAGGGTAATTCCGTATTTACACTACGGGACGTACGCTTATTTCGAGAACCTGAAGGGCTCTTTGTCTTTCCGAATGAAACAAATACGAGCTATATTGTATTTGGAAGCACCTTTGAAGAAACACGGCTGGGGAATCTTTCAGTTACGATCGAGCAAGAGGATGAACGAGAGGCATTTGTAATTGTACGCAATGTGAGTTTACGCGGTGATGAAGTTAAAACGATTATCTTGAAGACGAAACGTACTCGATCGAATGCCGTCTGTATTGCAGATCGAAGCGATATTGTCAATCACAGCGACATCGAACGACGATGTTTTGTGCTTGCCTGCCCTGGAGTTAATGGGTCGTATACGTGTGAGAAACTTGATGATCGATTCCTTATTTCCGGTTTGCGTCATTCAGGCGTTATTGAAACACGCATTGTACAAGTGACTAATGATACATTCGTCGCTCTTCCCCCTTCTTCTCCCTCTCCGCTCTTTTCTTCGAATCGCACTTCTTGGGCAACTACTCCCAATTTCAATGCTTCAGGAGTTGCCCCCTATACTCCCTCCATTATTAGTGCAGATAGTAATAGTTCGTATACTCCTCCTCGCGCTCCTCAACAATCTGCCATTGAACGATTGGCCGATACGATTGCGGGAGGAAATCAGACCCTTCTCTTTATTGAGATTGGCTCGTTTGTGTTCATTGTGCTCTTGTTGATTATTGTGTTAGTTGCTTGGCAACATTTTGCTCGGCAACAATCAGGTTCATGAGTGTAAACTTACGTTTTTATGTATGTTGCGTTTGGGATGATTCACGGACTATTATTACTTTGAGGGTATTTTTATGTCCGGGTCATACCCTTACCGCTTGGGGGGAGATTTACAAGAAAGGCAGGAATATCCTTTACAAGTGAAGTACACTAAATGCCGGGTATCTGCTGTAATGGATATTTATTGAGTGGTTGTTTATTTTTGTTGAGATATCAACAAAAAGTAGGTACGCCTTGGAGATAGTTATCTTCCCAGTTCTCGGGTGTTCTTCTTCTCAACTGAAGAAGATTGATAGGTTTGGGATGCTCCTTGATAACGATCTTGCCTTTGTTTGTTTAATTCAGAGGTATCTTGTACACGAGAGGTCTCTGATGTTCCTGAGATGAATTGGTTTTTTCGATCAGTTTCTATTTTATTATCTTGTCCTGCTGAGCGATAGACTTGATTGTCCGTTTGATCTGTTGCTCCAGGGATACGATAGGTTGTGCCGTTGCCGGCATTTGTTCCTCCGGGACGATCATAGGGGACTGTTTCTTGAGCAATTGCCTCTGGTTGTGAATTATCTCTTCGTTCTTGAGTTGGTTTAATGGAACCATTTTGTTCAGAGGAATGGGCGCCAAACGGGAGGAGTAGAGGCAAAGATGTTCTTCGTACTCTATCCTGCAGAAACGTTGGTTCACGAACGGTTTGTTCGAGCGAAGCTCTTTTTATTGTCGAAATTTCAGTTATTTTTTGCTTCTTGGTAATGACTCGAATTCGTTTCTTAGGCATGGTTAGGCAAGCTCGACATGCGATGTGATTTTTTATAGAGATCATAGAGGAGATAACTGCGTTTTCGTGCATCGATGATTGCCTGAGAACGAAGTATTTTTTCAATATCTGAATCTTTTTTCAGTTCTCCGGGCTTTGGCGATTCTTTTTTTTCTTCTTTTTTTTCTGTTTTGAAAAAGGAAGCTAAGGCTTTGAAGGGATTTGCCTCTTCTTCTTTGTGTTCTTCTTCTTTTTTTTCAGGTGAAATGCCGGGAACATTACCGAGGTATTTGGTGATGTCATCACGTAAAGTTCCTAAACTTTCAGTTGTTGCTCCTTCAATCACCGCCATGACGTCTAAGACGTCATCTTTGGTGAGTTCTTCTCGGAGTATTTTGAGTTCCTCATCACTGAGCCCATAACTGGTAAATGTGATGTCTGTTTTTCCTTTGAATCCGTATCCCTGTTGGGTGCGTTCAGGTACTGAACGAAATTTAAATTCTACAATTACTACTGCAGCATATTTTCTTGTTTTTGCTGTTTTGAATAATTTTGGCAGTTCCCCTTTGTGTACATCATCGAGTGGGTCATAGCCCGATTCGGCAAGTACGGTGAGTTCGAGTAGAGACGTATTAAAAGAAGTGACTAATGCTGCAGAAGGAGAAGCAGATTGTTCTAATGCCCGAGCAGCTTTGAGATAGGGTTTTGCCCAGCGAGCATAGAGCTGGACCACATTGATTTGACTTTTAAGATACGTTTTTTCAACCTCATATCTTTTTTTTAATTCCCGTTCTGATTCTTTTACCCACAAGTTATACTCCGTTACTTTTTGTTTGAGGAGTCGCTTCACGCGATCGTTAAGATCGATTTTGTCTGCATGCTCCTCATCTTTAACGGTCATGAATGAATCAATGAGCGTCACGAATGCTCCTTGCTGTGAAAATGCGAGAGACTTTAGACTGGTATTGCCTCGTTTAATATCGACGGTATCCATCCATACTTGCTTGAGGGAAATGGTTGCTCCTTCTTGTGCAAATACGTCTTTGCTTTTGAGTTGGTCATAAAGTTGCAACCTTATTTCAAATTCTTTGAGATCATAGAGGATGTTTAATATTGATTTGACGATTTGGTTTGCTGCTCCCAGCCACTTTCCCCCTTCATCTTGCATACGGCTTGCTTTTTGCCCTTGTTCGGAAAAATGTCCCGATCCCGGTGAAGAAATAAAATTGTCGATTAGTTTGTCCACCTTTCTAAATCCAATATCTGCTAATTTATCAATTACCCAAAAATAGATTGCTTCTGATCCTTCGTTTATATTTTCATAGACCAGGGTATGTTTTTCCACGGGTGCTTTGATACCTGGAGCAGAAACGAGTGATTTATATTGGATATCAATTAAATCCATGTACGTAATATCCAAAGGTTTCGCTTTGTCCGATCCTTTGAGATATCCCTCTTTTTTGACTATTTTTTTAACCTCTTCTCGTACGGAAGGATCGCAATAGAGTCCAGGGTTAATTGCTGCTATGAGGTTATGAATGCTTACGGCCATGCTCTTTTTCCATTTCCACGAGGAGAGGAGTTTATTTAAAGGTGTGGGATGTCTCTGAGGGATGGGTGAGAGTGTGGACGTGATTGATTATACGCTCTTACGTAAAAAGGGCATTTTGCAACGTGCGCATGGTCTTTCTTCTTCCCATTCCCCTTCTTCCTCTGTTTCACCTCTTTCTGCCTATTCCTCGAATCCTCTTGCTTCGTTTCTTCCTCCCTCTGAACCCACTATTGCTTCTTCAGCTTCTTCCCCCTCTTCTGCTCCTGTAGGGGGATTCTTTGGTTTTATGGATGCTCCACCGAGTCCTTCTCCCCCTTCCCTTTCTTCTCCACCCGATGCTTCTTCTGTATCGGCATTGCACATTAAGGTTGATGATTTGGATTATAAATTGGGGAAATTGACTGAACAATTAGCGTTACTTGAAGCAAAGTTAGGGTTATTGAGTGGTTCTTCCTGAGTAGCAGTATCTTTTTATAAGGTATCGGGAGTTGTTTTATATGGCTACTCGTTTAGTGCTTGCGAATATTGCTCTTTCTCGAGGGCATCTTGTACAGTTAGAGCATGAATCCCTTGAGTTTCCCCATTCTTTTCCCACGAGTGAAGGAACCAGTATACCTCGCTCGGTTGACGTGTCTCTCGGTTTAGCGCATAAAGGGGAACTTGTTTCGATGCAATATTTTCCTGAAGAAGTCTCCCCCCTCAATGCTTCAACCTATCGATTTATTTTTTCTGAAGCGGGACTAAAGCAACTAGTACAAGGTGATGAAGTCTATTGTCCTTTTGGACCGACTGAAGGCGTTTCTTTTAGTCGCGCTTCTTAACGGTATTCTTAAATACTATTTCATTGCTGTACCCTTATGAATGATTTTACTGATTTGATTCGTGCCTATGCGTTACGGAATGCACTTGATTTTGGGAAGGTCGATGCCGGACGTATTGTGCCTAAATTGTTTGCTCATGGTCTTGAGAAGTCTGCTCTCGAGGAGATTATGCCGGTCATTATGACAATAGCCCGGGAAGTGAATGGGCTTTCTGTGGGGGCACGTGAGCATGCATTTGCTCCGCTCGCTTCACTTATTCCCGAACATGTTGAAAAAGAAAAGACCTTACCTCTGTTGCCTGATGCTCGGCAAGGTCTGGTGGTGACTCGATTGCCCCCTGAACCAAGTAAGCATTTACATGTAGGGCATGGGCTTTCGTTTCTGTTGAATGCCGAGTACGCTCGCTCGTATGGAGGGAAAGTGATATTACGCTTAGAAGATTGTAATCCTGAGAAATGTACGCAAGCGTATGCCGATTCTATTATTGAAGATATTACGGAGTATTTGCAGATTCATCTTGCCTCTATTTCGTACGTGTCTGATGACATGCCTCGCTTATTGGAGTATGCAGAACAACTCATTCAGAAAAGTGTAGCCTATCTGTGTTTCTGTTCACAGGAACAGATGCGTGATCTACGTCATGCAGGGAAAGAATGTGCTTGTCGCACCGCAAGTGTTGCGAAAACCCTTGAACATTGGAAAGAATTTGTGAAAGGGACGTATGGGGCGGGGAATGCGGTCTTGCGTCATAAAGGGGCCATGCAGAGTGAGAACCATGTGATGCGTGATTCAGTGTTATGGCGAGAAGTTGACGCTGTTCATTTTCGTCATAAGAAACAGTACAGGGTCTGGCCCATGTATGATTTCTATAATGCGATTGAAGATAGCATCGCTGGCGTGAGTCATGTGTTACGAAGTAATGAGTTTCATCAGCGCGGGGAACTCCAACAAGCCTTGCGTGTTGCGTTAGGATTACGTCAACCAACGGTGGTGGAATATGGACGATTTAGTGTTGCTGAAAAGACAACAAAGGGACGAGAAATTCGTGAGTTGGTTGAGTCGGGAGCGTACATAGGCTGGGATGACCCCCGATTGGTGACATTGAAGGCCCTCTGGAGACGAGGGATTACGAAAGACGTTTTAATTGCGTTGATGCATCAAGTTGGATTGAAGAAAGCGGAAGTGGTCTTCGAGTTTCCGATGATTGCAGCCGTGAGCCGGAAGCTGATTGATGCAACCACTGAACGCTTTACGTTTGTGCCTGATCCGATTGAGATTACCGTAGACGGAGCGCCCCTTGACTTGACTGAGATCGCGTTTCCTCTTCACCCGGATAGACCGGAGACACGTACTGAACGTATTACTCCCGGGATTGTGTCTCTTTCTGCGAAAGACTGGGATACCTATAAGGGGAAAGAGATTCGATTGGTGCACGGGTATAATCTACAGCTTCATGCAACCACAAAAGAAGGGACGTATACTTCTCTGGACAATAAAGCACTACCTAAAGTGACCTGGGTGTCTACGTTTGCCCTCCCGGCGCGCGTGTTTATGGATGATGGGACGTGGGTTGAAGGAAAGGTGTTTGAAGATGTTGCGAGTCTGAAGATTGGCACGGTCGTGCAATTTGAACGATTTGGGTTCTGTAAGTTGGATAAAGTTTTGAAGAAAGGTACTGGGCAGGTGTATGAGTTTTGGTTTACGCATGCGTAAACCTGTTAGATAGAAAAAGAATTTTTGATAGGTATCGGATGTACATCTTGCTGTGAGGTTTAGGAAATGTATTCAGAGAGTAAACGATACGAATATATCCGTATATCGAGGATAAAAGATAATCTTTATATAGTCCTTTCTTATTGTTACATTAAGAAGAGGTCCATTTATGGATTATACTCTTTCAATATAACTATGAAAGGAGGTACACACCCTATGTCTTATACACACCGAGGATTAAGTGATGTGGTTACCACCGTTCTTATTATCTTGTTGGTTGTCGTTGCTGTCGTCGCAATTGGTGCGTACGTTCGAACGAGCGTTGATCAATCTGGTAGAACTGTAGAACGTGAAGGAACGTGTTTGTCTAATAGTCTTTCAGTTGCTAGTTGTAAATATACTTTAGTTAGTGGAAGTTCTGGCGCTACTGGCGTTTATAATCTGACGTTAAATACGAAACGTATGTCTGATGATGTTGCTATTACTGGTAATCTGACTGCACAAGTTGCGGTTAAATCATCGACAGGAACTCTTCAAACTGTGACTGTTATTGGATCTGCTCCTACAACTAATGGCGCTCTCTCTACGATGTTTACTGGTAGTTTAGCTGCCGGTCTGCCTGCAGAAGTTACACTTTTGACTGAATTCACTTTAAAGAGCGGTAACAAAGTTATTTGTTCGAGCACACATGTGCCTTGTGCACTTTAAGGTAGTTTAGACTGACTATACTGTTTAGAATCAAGCACATTTTTTCTTTTTTTTGTTTGTGCTTTTTTCTTTTTTTTTCGCTTAATTTTTAAGAATCTTGCTTTCTGGTATCGAATCTCCGTATTTGATATGGGATCAGAATACTAAAGTATCAGGAGTACTTATGTGAAGAGAGTTCGGTGCGTGAAAAGTCTTTTTATTTGAATAGCTAGAGAATGATTACTTCTTGTCTTTTGTATGGTCAAGTTCTTGTTTCAAGTGTACTTTTTCTTCTTCGATCTTCTTTTCTAATTCGTCCAGACGGTGTAGTTCATGTTGCATTTGGGCTCGTTGTTTAGTGGGGAGTGATTGACCAGTTTTTGTTTCTGCATGAGCGACTGCTTGATTGAGGGCAGTGCCTGGCATCTTTTTGACATAGTCCATAATTGATGATTTTGTCATGGTGAGGACTGAACCCGTTTCATCTTCGATGACTGCCTTGAGGATGCCCATGCCTGAGAGAACACAATTGAGTGTCCAGAGTTTCTTGCCCTTAATCGTTTGAAGAACTGCGATGTTTTTGTGAATCGATTCTGAAATCATACGGTTTTTCATTTCTTCTTCAAGGATCCCCTTGAGGGCAAAGAGATCAATATGGGTTCGATGTTCTAATTGTTCGGGCACTTCTGCTTTCATGAGGGAGAGGAGTTGGAGGTGGATGCCTTTGTCTAAGGTGAAAGCAGCCACCTTTTTTTCTTTGGGTACATAATAGTCTAACTGATGGACATGTTTACTTTCTTCATAATCTAAGACGAAAAATCCCGCAACGAGGTACGAATCAGGGTGTTCCTTTTGGAAGGCGTTAAACTCGGGAGAGGTATGTAATTTCTCAATGTAGGGGGCGATGTGCATGGTTTGCTGAGATAAGAGAGGTTTAAATAGTTTCTAGCTTCATTTTCTGTATGTCTCGAAGAGGATTAAGTGATGTTGTCACGACGGTTTTGATTATTCTAGTGGTGGTTGTTTCTGTTGTTGCGATTGGAGCATATGTTACCAATCTGGTGAGATCGAGTGGGAGAACGGTGGAACGGGAAGGGGCGTGTTTAGCGAATACTATCAAAGTCGATGGGTGTCGTCAGTTTATTTCACAACTGGCTGTGGAGAATAATCGAACGGTAGTAAGTTCAAGTAGTACCACTGATGCGCTGGTCGATCGAGTGATTCAACTAAGTTATTTCTTTACGTACAAAGATGGTTCAAGCGAACTGTTTACGAGTAGTAGTAGCTTACCCCCTCCGGGAAAAGCATCAATCAGTCAAGAGTTTACACGTATGAATAAAGCGCCGAGTTCAGTGCAAGTGGGAGGGAGTTATGTCTTAAAAGATGGTAAAACGATTACCTGTGCTGGGGTGAAGCCGGTTTCGTGTGTCACTGAAGCGACTAATAATCCTTCCTATTTGTCTGTTTCTGCTCAGGCATTGAATGTTGGAGGTTCTATTGGTGGTGCAGGTGCTACCCCTGTTGCTGGTGCGGGCAGTACAGGAACGGTGAGCAGTGTTCTGGCTCGAGTGGTGGGACGGTGACTCCTCTTCCTGCTCCTTCAAGCTTTGGTTCTCAATGTATGAAGACCGGATCAGTAGTTACTATCCAATCGGGGACTATCACGGGAGGAGTATTTACGCCTACTGGTACGCCAACCAGTTGGACAGATGGGTGTTCAGGTACTGCTTACACGACGTATTCATGTGCTACTACAACAAGTAGTTCTGTTTCTGTTGCCCCGCTTTCTTGTGGGGCTGGATGTACGGGCTGTCCCGGGGGATGTATTAGCAGTGTGTGTATGATATAAAGATTACTTGCAAATTATACCTTTGATGTTTCTGGTATTCCGACATTTGATTCAACAAGCAATGCAAATCACTTAATTCCTGTTTCTGGTCCAGGTGCACCCTCTATTGCTTCATCGCCTTTTCCGGCTAACCCTTTCGCTGCTTCATTAGGTGCTTTTGGTTCACTACAACATTATCAAATTCCATCAACTGCTTTTTCCCCTTATCCCCTTACTGCTTCAACTACAAATTATCAAGGAAGCATTGCGATATGGTTTAAAACTTCAGTAGCTACTACTGTTAATCTTGGATTGATGAGCATGACTCCTGGAGGAGTATTTCTTCCAACTATTCCTTCATCACGATGGGTTCCTCTTTTGTATATTGGTTCAAATGGTCTTTTGCATGGTTCTTTTGGTTATCATGGCGTTACAACCGCACTTACAAGCACAAGCACGGTTAATAACGCTCAATGGCATCAGGCAATTCTTACGTTCAATAATGGTGTTGAAACGTTATATGTTGATGGTGTTCAAACAGGACAACGAACGGGATTGTCTCAGTCTGAATTTCCTACTCCTGCAACAGGATATACGTATCTGTTAGGTGCTGCTTATCTTGCTGCTCCTTGGCAAGGCGTTAATTCTTCTACCTGGCGTGTCTTTGAAGGACTTGTTGATCAGGTTCAACTCTATTCAGTTGCTCTTTCGTCAAGTGAAGCAAATAGTTTGTATGCTCAGCAAATGCCCTTATTTATTGCCCCTGTTGTTTC
>SICV01000003.1 GCA_009694725.1 Candidatus Pacearchaeota archaeon | reverse complement strand
TCTCAGGAATGAAGTAGATCTATCATGCCCAGTCAGGAACTGCACTCAAAGCACCCAATTATTACGTAGCTGCGGCAACCTATCTCCTCCTCGTCTTCGCCATTCTTACCTACACATCAGGCATCACACCAAAAGAAATTCTCCTTTCAGGAGCAACCCGAGGATTCGTCATCTACGGTATCTACAACCTCACCAATCTCACCACCATCGCCCACTGGACACCAAAGCTCGCACTCATCGACACCCTCTGGGGCACCGTTGCTTGTAGCATTGTGAGCTATGCAAAGTTTCTCTTGAGATAAAGAAAATTATAATCTCGGCACTACTTCTTGTCTTCGTGCTTCACATAAGGTGACAACATCAGCAGCAACAAGTTGAACATTCATTATACCTGCAACTATATCGTCATAAAATCCTTCGAATATCTGCCGATTTGCAAGTCGAGTAGCGAGGTAATTCAAATCTTCTCGAGCTCTCGAAGCTAAATAAAACCGGGGGAAATTATCCAATCG
Organism: Candidatus Pacearchaeota archaeon; assembly: GCA_009694725.1. Classification (GTDB taxonomy): domain Archaea; phylum Nanobdellota; class Nanobdellia; order Pacearchaeales; family GW2011-AR1; genus SICV01. Next base: position 97,927 of record SICV01000003.1, on the reverse strand, counting down.
ATGATACAGCTTCGCTAATGACTGAAATCCTGGATCCGCACATAATTGTAGATTTTTCTCAAGATGCGCAATCGACATAGCGGGATTTGGGTACAATCGTTCAGCATTAGAAGCAACTAACTGTGCATCAGACAAACACCACAAACGCTCTTGCATTCGTACAACATGTTCAGTCTGATGTATCTGTCTCTTTCGTTTTGTAATTAATGCAGTTAAATCACTAACACTCATAAAAAAAGCACTTGACGATGATATTTAAAGATTGAGATACAAAACTACAAGAAGCTTGAAAAAAGATAAAGACGATGACAACACCTTGGACACTCTATCTTCTCCACTGTACAGACGGCTCACTCTACACCGGTATCACCACGAACATCCAGAAGCGACTCGAAGCACATCGAACAGGAAAAGGGAGCAAATACGTGGCGAGCAGAGGAGTCGCAACCATCCTCGCCACCAAGACATTCCCCACAAAGAGTGAGGCACTCAAAGCAGAATATGCAGTCAAACAACTCCCCAAGGACAAAAAAGAAGCTTGGTTCACCCAACCAGCCCCACAGATACCTTTATAGATGCTCAAACAGCCCTTTTCTCGTGAACCGACATTAGATTGAAGGTATGGTCACCTACGCTGTAACAAGCACAGATGAAATGTACTTTCAATCGTACAAACAGAATTATAATTGCAAAATTATGAAAGCAGTTTGTAAAACGGTAAAACGTTTGGTTCGAGGGTGTCAAAACCCTTGAATTTTTTATTCTCAAAAAAATAAATACGCCCAAACCAGGAATCGAACCTGGGCATCCGTAAGGAAACACGCTTTCCAAGCGTGCGCAATTCCATTATGCGATTTGGGCTTACCTCCACACCTCAAAGACCACTTTTAAGGATTACGCTTACCAGAGAGTACGAAGGAATAACCGTCTCTTGGAATTCGTTCTGTTTCTCGCCATACGTTCCCCTCAATTGAAGCGAAGAATACGTCTCCAGGCGGCGAGGCATAGACCTCCGTTATCTCAAGAGGTGTTGCCAAAGGAAGAAACTGCTGATACAATGTTGCCCCTCCAATCACAAAGGCAGTATGATGATAATCCTGAGCAAGACGTATCGCGCACTCGATATCAAATGCATGAAACACAAACCCTTGCGGAATAACCAACTCTTCTTGAGAACTCACCATAATATTCTGGCGATGAGGCAAAAGCTTACCGATACGATCAAGAATAGAGGAATACGTTTTACGTCGTATAATAACCGGATGATGCGATGTAAGCTGTCTAAAACGTTCCAAATCTTCAGGTAAAGACCAGGGGAGAGCGCCGGCATTGCCAATGACTTTATTTTCAGCAACCGCAGCAATAATGGTGAGATTCATACAAAAGGAAGAAACGGCACAGGTATTAAGGATTACGCTTATGTTAACCGTGCCTTGATCACATCCCAACTACCCTTTGTCCAGGGGTCAAACTGAGCAGTTGAATCAGCAAGTAAATCTTCAACTTCCTCAATAGTATAAAACCGCCCCTCCGCCATCCCATCTGCAGGTAACGGAGTTTCTTCAGTCTCTGCAACTGCCACAATCCCAAAATGCACATCTTCCACACCGGAATGGTACTTCAGAAAGCCAATAATAATAGGAAGAGGATAGGGAGTCATCGTTAATTCCTCACGCAACTCACGCATCATCGCATCTCGAATTGGATTCACACTCGATTCCTCGGTGTCCTTATCAATATGTCCGCCGATCCCGCCCGAATACCTATTATGCAACCGAGCCTCATCACCCGTAACGGCTCGCTTATACAAGAACACCTGTTTCGTACTTGGTTTCAGCAACCACACATACGGAATCGGTTGTTGCCAGGTATTGTCATGCTCAAGCGTATCAGTACGCTCGCGATAGGTGAAGTTCTGGAGAATAACAGAGAGAAAATCATACTCGCCGAGAGAAAGAAATCCAGTAAACTCTTTCTCCTGAAAAAGAATGCTTCGCCCCACTACTAAAATCTCACGTCCCATAAAACTTACATAAAAAACAACTTTAAAATGATTTAGGAGATAGATTTTTATCTTTTTTCCAATTTAAATTTGCAATCATATTTAGTACCTGGCGTAATTGCCGGCCCATCTCTTGGAGGATCCTCAGGCATAAGCTCACAAATAGATATATCGCCCATTTTCATTGCCATAGCATAATAACAATCAGATTTTCCACCAGTATAGCCAGAACCAACAGAATATACAGAAGCTTGAGCGCACAAAGCAAGATTACTGGTATTTAGAGCAACAGCAGTTAAACATCTATCTTTTTTACCTTGCATATTAATAAGTAGACAAAGACTATAATTATTAGTAGATAAGGCTAAATCATAATTATGATAATCTGATGCTTCAGCTGTAAGCATATTAACTTGACTTTGACAATTAGATTTAATAGCATTATTTTGGATAAAATCACAAGAAGTCATATTAAGGTTATTTTGACCCCTCATAAAATAACAATTATCCCTATCAGATTGATCTTTAATTTTCTCACAATGATCTAGGCCAATAAGAGAATATTGATGATAATAATATAAAACAACTGTAAAAGATAAGATCAAGATAATTCCTGAAAATATTAAGATTTTCTTCTTATAATTATCGTCAAGTGTTAATAAAAAATTAAGAAGAAGGTGATTGAGTATAATTCCAAATAAGAGAATAACTGAATAAATTATAACTGCAGGCATTCCAAAATCACTACCTGGATAACCCGTAGTTCCAGCCCAAAATATACAAGGTACAACAAAAATAAAGTAAATAAATATTTTCTTTCCTAAAGTCTTAAAAAATATAGAAGAAATCAAGAAAAGAGAAATATAGGGGGCAGTAATTTTTAACAAAGCTAAAAAGGGATTAAGAAAACTCAGATTTGCGTGAGAAGATAAATTAATAAAACGAAGAGGAGAAAAACTAAAAAAAGCAACGACTATATAAGAAAAGAGAATCATGAATAAATAATAGAATATTATGAATTTTGAATCTAGATTATAATTATCCTCTTTATTTTTAGTATCGACTTGATTGATAAATGAGGTAGATTCTATATTCCTAATCGCTATCTTTCTTTCGATAAGGCCGATTATAGAACCAACTAAAAAATAGAGAGGAATGCCAATAATTGTGGAAATAAAAAAATTTCCAAGAATTAAAGACTGAATAGAATTAGGTAATAACCATAAAATTGGATAAATAAAGAAACCTCTGACAAAGGAAGAAAAAAATTCTAAAGGAATAAAAAATACTGAAACAACTACCCAAACCAATGCGCCATATAGCCCATACCTTAACCAAATAGGTAAATCATCCCACTCCACTAAACAAAGGAGTGAATGGAGTTTTAATATCTTACCAAAATATAATATCTCTCAAAATAATACTTATTCCTTCATCTGAAGGTTTGTAAGAACCGAAGATACTAAGAGTAACGTAATTACTCTTTCATTTCAATTTTAATCTGAACAGAACGGGGAATAGCCAATTTCATAATCGGATGTAACACACGATCATCAGCAGGAATATCCAAAATACGACGATGCACACGCATTTCATATCGATCCCACGTAGCAGTACCTGAACCATTCGGAGCTTTTCGAGTCGTCACTTTCATACGCTTCGTAGGAATAGGAATAGGGCCTCGCATCACCACACCCGCTCTCGTCGTAATATCCTTGATATGCTGAATCACCGGATTCAATGCATCAATATCGATGCTTGCAAGCTTAATACGTACTTTCGACATGTATCGCTGTACCAGAAAGCCCTTTTAAAGCTTTTCACAGAACCGTAATCTTTAAAAGAACCTAGTTATCGAGGAAAGTATGCACAGAAAACAAAGAAATGCAACTGCCGGAGGAAGAGAATTCTGGACACGAGCACAGACAACCACCCCAATACCTGAAGCACTCTGGGAACACATACAAGCAGATGCTCACTATAACGTAGATCTTCGAATGAGTATGCTCCCAAGCACAGAATGTGTACACGCCCTTACCGGAACTCTCCTGAACCATGAACCACAAACAGGAAATCGAGGCCAACAAAAAATCTGGACAATGGAAAACAAAGGGAAAGAAGGAGGGCGGCGTTTTTTCTACATTAACACGTTGCAGGTTCCAAACTCGCAAGGAAACATAACAATACACTATCTTACGGGAGAAGCCCCTCGATTTAAAAAAGTGAGAACAGATAATCCAGCATGGCAAGACTGGGTTGGAAAGGTCCCCTTTTTTATGACCGATTATTATCATGCTCCTGAACAGACCACACAAGAAAAAATAAACCGAGTAGCACCACTCGGACCACAGGAAATACCTTTTATTATTCGAGTAGCGTATCAAAGAAAACCTTTTTTTGCTGATAAACCGCTCTGTGCACGATACGGTCTCTAAGGCATACAAAAGTGGGCCCAGGGCGCCGCAGCCCCGAGCCCTTCCATTACAGCCTTAGGTTGTAATGAATATGATGAAGTACTGGACAAAAAATCCATTAAAAAGCTATCGGGACGAATGTATTTAAAGAGAAAGGGGATAGAAACAAAATGCAAGAGGTAATTTTCGCATTAAGTACCATTATTGCAATTGCAGCATTAGGCACACTCCTTGCAAAAATGATTCGTCAACCCCCTATCATCGCCTACATCATTGTGGGCGTACTCGTGGGCCCACTCGGGTTAGGGCTCATCGGTCCGGGAGAAAATGCGGAAATTGTCCAACTCTTCGCACACATTGGAGTCGCATTCTTACTGTTCATTGTCGGTTTAAATTTAGACATTCGTGTTTTCAAAGAATTAGGAAAAGTAGCCACTAGCGTAGGAGTTATTCAAATTGCACTCACCGGAGGCCTGGGATTCCTTCTCGCGAAAGCACTCGGATTTGAAACAATGACTGCCGGATATATTGGAGCAACTCTAGCATTCTCTTCAACAGTCGTCGTTGTTAAAATGTTATCAGATAAAAAAGAAATTGATACACTACACGGCAGAATAGCTCTCGGTATTCTTATTGTTCAAGACATTGTAGCTGCAATAGCCCTCATGGCCCTCCCAATGATACAAAGCGGGGGTTCATTTTTTGCAATTGCACAACAATTCGGTATCGTACTCGGAGTAACCTCCCTCATCTTCATCAGTACTGCACTACTCAATAAAAGAGTACTTGATTTTCTTGCAAAAAGTCAAGAAGCCCTCTTTCTCTTCGGTATCGCCTGGGCCCTTGTACTCGCAACACTGTTTGATACCCTTGGATTCTCCTTAGAAATCGGCGCACTCATTGCAGGTATGTCCTTGGCTTCAAGTACCTATACCTTTGAAATTACGGGAAGAATAAAACCACTCAGGGATTTCTTTATGGTCTTATTCTTTGTCTTCTTTGGCAGTCAACTAGCAACATCGATTACAAGCACACTAATAACACAAGCACTCATCTTCTCCGCTTTTGTGATACTCGGAAAACCCCTCATTGTCATGTTCATTTTGAAAGCATTCGGATACACAAAAAGAACCAATTTCCTCGCTTCTTCTTCACTAGCCCAAATTTCAGAGTTCTCCCTTATCCTTATGCTATTAGGATACAGTTTAGGACATATCTCTCAAGAACTCCTGAGCCTCGCCGTGTTGATTGCGGTAATCACCATTGGAACAAGTAGTTACAGCATATATTATGCGCATACTCTATTCACCTTCCTCTCCCCGCTTCTGACACTTTTTGAAGCAAAGAAAAAGGAACAAAAACAAACGCAAGGCATAAAATACGATGTGATCATCTTTGGAAGCCATCGTTTGGGACATAAAATAGTTGAAGCAGTACGAGATCTCAAATTAAAAACGCTCATCATTGACCATAACCCTCGAGCAGTGATCAATTTACAAGAAAAAGGATATACAACAATCTTCGGAGATGCCGGAGAACGAGAATTCCTTGCAGAATTACCTTTAGATACAGCAAAAATAGTCATTTCGACTATTTCAGACGTCCAAGCAAATCTGACCATCCAAGAACATCTCAAGACAATCAAAAGCAAAGCGAGCTATCTTGCAACAGCAGAACAACCCCACACTGCCTTAGATCTGTACAAATCAGGGGTAGACTATGTAATCATTCCTCATCACTTGGGGGGCGATTTAGTGGCTTCAATTGTGAAAGCATTCAAGCTTGACCAGGGAAAATACAAGAAATTAGGAAAAGACCACCTTCTACAACTCTTAAAGGGAAAAGAAAGTTCAACGTACAACTAACCTCACGCCTAACCTTAAAAACCCCGTTCTCTCTATCTGGTCATGCTCGACATCAAATTCGTCAGAGAACATCCTGAAGACGTAAAGAAGACAATTCATGCAAAACACCAAGAGGGTACCAAAGGCGCACTCGTAGATCAAGTGCTCACGCTTGATAGCGAATGGCGAGCGCTGAAAGGCAAAGGTGACGATCTCCGTGCTCAACGTAATAAACTCTCCAAAGAAATTGCCGATGCGTTTAAGAAAAAACAAAAACCTGAAGCCCTCCTTGCACAAGCAAAAGAACTCCCCCAGATCCTTGAAGCAACCGAAGCAAAGGCACTCGCACTCGAAACACAACTCCAGGCCCTCCTTGCACAACTTCCCAATACGTTACACAAAGACGTCCCTCTTGGAAAATCAGACAAAGAGAATAAAGAAATCAAACAAATCGGCAAACCAAAGAAATCAACCTTTGAAATCAAAAATCATGCAGAACTCATCGAAGGACTCAATCAAGCAGATTTTGGCGCCTCGGCCAAAACATCCGGCAATGGCTTTTACTACCTTCAAAATGATATCGCCCTCTTAAATCAAGCACTCATCCACTATGCAATTGATCATATGGTCAAAGCAGGGTTTACGTATGTTGAAACTCCTCTCATGTTGCGGAAAGAAGTCATCGGCAAAGTCGCAGATCTTAATGATATGAATATGCAAATTTATAAGATCCAAGATGAAGATCTCTATCTGATTGGGACCAGTGAACACTCATTAATTGGACGGTATATAGATACGATTCTCTCTGAAAAAGCACTCCCCCTCAAACACACCTCCTATTCCATGTGTTTTAGAAAAGAAATCGGAAGTCACGGTATTGATCAAAAAGGTCTCTATCGTACGCACCAATTCAATAAAGTAGAAATGATTGTAGTCTGTAAGCCCTCAGAGTCAATGAAATACTTTGAACAGCTCAAAAAGATCACGATTGACATCTTCAAAGGTCTCGGCATCCCCATCAGAATACTCGCTATTTGCTCAGGCGACCTCGGTGATCTCAAACATATCCAAGTTGACATTGAAGCCTGGTCCCCGCGCAAACAAGAATACTTCGAAGTAGGGAGTTGCTCAAACCTCACTGGATCTCAAGCACGTAAACTCAAAATTCGTGTTGATCCAGGCACTGGAGAAAAATACGCCCCTCATACTCTCAACAACACCGCCATGGCAACTTCACGCGCACTCGTCGCAATCCTTGAAAACTACCAACAAAAAGATGGCTCTATTAAGATCCCGACAGCCCTGCATAAATACATGTATGGAAAAAAAGTAATTGGCAAACCAGTAAAAACAGAAAAGAAAACAAGCAAGAAGAAAAAATAACTAGTGTAATTTCCACATTTCTTTTCGTTCCACAAACCATTTCAAGAATGCAGGCAACCACCCACACATAACAATCTTACGATATTCCAAAATTCCATCGTACTTTCCGAGGCTAATCAACACAGGACTCACGCGATGAGTATACGCCTGAAGTTTTTCCCCCTCTTCTAACGCTCGTATATTTCGCACCACAACCTGTGCTTGTCGTTCAGCATGCTGGGCAGTCTTTTCTTCAGCGATGCTATTTGCATCTCCCGCAACAAACAGATGAGGAAAGCGAGGAACCTGTAAAAATGCATTCGTAATAATATGTCCTCGTTTCGTTTTCCAAGAAGGGGGAACAAAGGCAGTCAGAGGCACAATACCAGTACAATAGCACACTAGATCAGCAGATAATGTTTTTCCCGAGCTCACATGAGCCTGCGTTCCCATAACCGAAACTAATCGTTCATTAAAATGAAACTGTACTCCTCGCTTCCGAAGAAAATGTTCAGCATAGCGTGCAGCAGCAGAACTATGCGCCGATAATAAACGAGCATGCGGATGAATCATATGTAACTGCTTCTTAGGATAATGGGTGGCAAGTTCACCCATCAGTTCAACTCCTGCTAATCCTCCCCCCGCAACAACAATCGAATTCGCCTTCACCATACGCTTATGAAATGCATGTAAATGATGTGCCCGCGAAGCCAACACCACATTCTGTTCTTTAATCGGAGCTTTATAGGACGAACCAGTTGCAATAACACAGTACTCATAGGGAATCTTCTGAGTTCCACACATCACAAATGAAGAAGTGATTCCTGTAACCGTTTCTTGCACATAAACTACGTCCTTCAAGAAAGAAGCATAACTTTTCTGAATACGTTGCATATGATTTGGTTCTACCAAAGTATGTAAAATGCCAGGGGTAAACTCAAAAAAGGGTTTACTATCAATCAATGTTACCTGAAACTCGGTACACAAGGCACGAACAATCGTCAACCCTGCAAATCCACCACCAATTACCACAAGACGTTTCATATGCAATTACCTCTTTGCAGAGAGAGCAAGCACAAACAAAGTAAGTGCAAGCACCACATGCATCACCACCTGGATCCAATTAGGACTACCTTGTAAAGAACCGGGGCCATACCAATAGAGTGTAAAAGCCATACCCAGTGAGATCAAGATAAGCGGCCAAGCAGTATGACGAACATAATACTGACACATCAGTGCAACTCCGCACACAATTTCAACAAAAGGAATCAACCACGCAAGGAGAAACCCTAAAGGTAGCCCCAGCTGTGTAAAAAGTAAGGCAAGAGCATCAGTTCCCACTACCAAAAACTGAGCGCCCCCAACAACAACAAAAAAAAGACCAAGACCAATACGTTGGGCATGCTGTGCATTACGTAAAACACGATCTACCATAATAAACAAGAACCCTGACCCCTATTTAAACCTGAAGCTGCAACTGACGAACAGCATCCAACACACGACTATCAGGCGAAAGGATTGTCACATAATCGTCAGGTGTGCGTACTCCCCGATATAATCGCTGAAGAAATTCTCTCCACGCTTTATCTCGATAAAAAGAACTATATGCCCCTGGATGCGTTTGTTTCAATACTTTCCAAAAAATATCTTGGGTATTGGGATTAGGGTACTTTGTAAACACAATACCTCTACACTGAGGACCAGGAAAATCGATTCCTCGAGTACATTTTGTTGAAAAAAGAAGAGTCTCTCGCCCTTCCTTAAAGGCTTTAATCCGTTCCCCATGCGGGTCGCTATATTGTGCATCGCGTAATGCTTCTTTAGTCAACGTATGCGAGAGACCCGCAAGAGCATGTTCAGTAAAATCAGGTAGATCCGAAAAGGCATTCACGTGCACAAGCGTCGGACGAGGAGCACGAGTAAGACAGACATCTAATAATTTAAAATAATCTTGTTTTGTTTTTCGTCCGGAACTAAATGTTTCAAACGTACAAGGAAATTCTCCACCAACTCTTTGTAAATCGATGCGTCCTGGCTGCTTTGTCTCGGCATCAATGACAACATAGTCAGTAATACCAAAAATAGTCCGCAACACTTCATCTGTATGCAATGTACCTGACATAAGGACCAGTGCTTTACTTTTCCCTTGCAATTCTTTAAATTGTTCTGCTAAACTCGTCGTTACCAATGAAGCACAAATCCCCCCTTCTCGTATACTAAACTGAACATACGTATCATCAAAAAAGGGCATAAAGGCTTCTGCAAGTTCATAGATACGGTGCGCATAATGCGTATCATCAATCGCCAATTCAGCCCGAAGGGCACGATCATCATGAGCAAGTTCCAATAATCGGCCTACAAAAGTATCTTTGAGTTTCACAATCACTTCATTGGTACCCAAAGCTCGTTTTTGTTGTTCCTCCAATTTCGCATATTCTACCAGTTTATCCTTTGTACGCACCGCCTCCCCATCATCAACAAGAAAGGTACCCAGATAATTACCAAAACGAGTTATATTCAATTCTTCCTGTGCTGCAAATGAATCCAAAAACTCATCGGCTTCATCAATCACATCAACCGCAGTCTCAGGTTTTCGATTCAATGCAACTTCAATCTTATATTTAGCCGCATTAAAAATAATAACGTCTGCTTGAATATAAGAAAGATACTGATCATAATAACTACACCCAATTTTACGATGATAAAAAATAAATTCCCTCCCTTGCAAGCCCATATAGCGATACTTGGTCGCATCAGGAAGAGGAAGTTCATACTCAGCAGGAGCAATAGGGCCCCAATACGGATTTGCCGGAGCAATAGAAATACGGCGCAATTGTTTCAACTGGGGCTGTTGTTTTCGAGTAATAAATGGATTATCTTTGTAATACTGTGATAACTGATACATATTCTTCTCAATAATTTTAATCGTATCTGGTAACGTGGGATCAGCACAACTCTTGCCTGGTAAAAAAAGAGAGTCATGATTATCTCTTCCCGTAATCATCGCAATTTTCAAAGGAAATCCTGTATGGTGCATCACTTGTTTTCGTTTCATGTAATCCTGAGCATACTGGTGTTGCAACCCTTTCACTGGTACCACAATGCTCGCTTTTCCCAATTCACGAGCAATATGCAAAGCAATTGCCGATTTTCCTGTCCCACACACCCCTTTAATAAACACAACTTTCGTCCCTGCACGAATAGTCTGGACTACTTCTTGTACAACCGCCCATTGTGTCTTCCCATTACTAAAGTGCAACGGAGGGAGTTTGGTGTCGCCCTCATATAACGCCCATCCTTCACTCGGGCGCTTAACAACCTTCTCCTCGTGTAAAAAAGAAAGATCCGTATCAGTCAGTAAGTGTTCTTCCCCTTCTGATACAATCGCTTTTGGTTTTCCAAAAGTATCAAAGAGCATCCTCTGTTTCATACTTCTCGGAATAGAAAGGGGCTATAAAAGATTACTGCTCAAACTGGGTGTATGCTCCGGAGCTTGCTCCGGTTATTAGTTTCCCAGTTTGAGGCTTAAAAAATCCTCATGACGTACTCTAGCGAGGATTTTTTATTGGCGAGTAATTTCAAGACTATTCTGAGCGTTATTGATCCCTATGCTGTTCGGTACAAGACGACGAATACCTGCATCAAGCGTGGCGATATAGGCCCCTTTCTTCCCTTTTGCAATCAATCCTTCATCAACCTTATGATGTCCCAGAGTCATTTTATGCACTTTACGTTTCTCAAAGAGCGCAAGCGCCAAATCAAGAGCGACTCGATCACTTAAGGTTGCAGTTTGACGTACATCTTTCAATTCTTGATACACCTCATGTGCAAGAATCGGTTTAAACCCCTGTTCCTCAAGGTCATCTAAGAAATTAATCTTACGTTTCAAACACGCAAGAATAAAGTTAGTATCTAGAATCGCTTCCATACTCTAGAAAAGCATCACTCCTATATAAGCATTGTTAAACTCCCGTACCTTTAAATAGAATACATCACTCGAAGAGGAATGGAAGAGGTCAAGCATATACTCGATATTCTTGCACAAGCACAACAAGCACTCAAACAACAAAATGCCCTCGCCTTAAAAGACATCTCTAATCAAACAGTCCATTGTTCATCCTGTTTCCAAGATCCCGGCACCACCACCATGGCAGTCGTAATCTATGCCCTGAGTAAACTCGTCGAACGCCAAGAAACACTTCAGATGAAGCGCTGGCCTGAAGCAACCAAGAAAATCCAATCATACTTCGCCCTTGCACAACAAGCAGTCCAAGCAGAAAAAGAAACACAATTCGAGAGCTATATGCAACGTATTCGCACCACCCTCACCTCTCTCTCAGTCAACCTCAAACCCTATATGCAAGATCTTCTCCAAAAAGCCTCAATCAATAAAGCAAGTAAAATCTACGAACATGGTATCTCCTTAGGCAAAACAGCACAACTCTTAGGCATCTCACAATGGGAACTCTCCGACTATGCAACACAAAAGGATGACCCGTATCAGGCCACTATCAACACGCGCACCCGTGCAGAAACTGCCCTGGAGTTCTTCGTATGAAAGCCTGCATCTTCGATTCAGGCGCCATTATCAGCTTAGCTATGAATAACTTGCTCTACATCCTTCCTGAACTCAAGAAAAAAACAAAACTAATCATCACTCCAGCCGTCAAACGAGAAATTATCGATCGACCTCTTACCATCCCTCGCTTTGCCTTAGAAGCACTCCAAGTCAAAGAATTATACGATCAAGGGATACTTGAACTCCCTGAAGCAGTAGGCATATCAAGCGCAACCCTTACAGCAGAAACCACCAAGCTAATGGACAAAGCGAATCATTTTGTCCAAGCAGCAGACGTCTGGGTACCCATTGTGAGCGAAGGAGAAATTTCCTGCCTCGCACTGAGTGAAGCACTCACTGCCAAAGGCATCAATAATCTCATTGCCATTGACGAACGTACCACCCGTCTCCTCATTGAAGCTCCGCGCAATCTCGAACGTCTGATGTCAGATAAACTCCACAAACGCATCACCCTCACCTATCAAGATCTCTCAGTATTCTCAGCATTCCGATGTATACGCTCCTCAGAACTCGTTGTTGTCGCCTACAAACAAGGCATCCTCCATCCTAACACTAAGCAAGCGCTTGCCGCAGCACTCTATGCCACCAAATTCAAAGGTTCATCCATCACCTTTGAAGAAATTGAACAATTGAAGAAACTGGGATAAAAACCTTTATATATCGTTTCCAAACCTTCTACAGTATCCCATTCACCTCACCCTTCACCCGTTCACCCTCATAGTCGGCGTCGCTCTTTACCCTTTTAGTAGACAGCGCGCCGACGCTTTTTCTTTAAAAGTGTGGTTGCTTCTTAGAGGGCAGGTTTACGTCGCTTCGTAGGTACCCATAGGTTCCCCATAGTAAGCTCCCGATATAATTCCAAAGGATCTTCACCTCGAAGAAGGTTCTGTGTTACAAAGTGATGTGCTTTAACATGCGCAGGGAATAAATGATGTGGGGGAGATAAGGCTTCATCAACAACTTCATATCTACATCCCTCAATACGATGATGTTGAAGCGCACATGCACACGCATATTCAAAAGCATAAGCGGCAGCTTCTTCATCCCGTTTCTGAGGAATACGTGGTTTCAAAAGATGCCCCAGTTCATGTGCAGCAACGGCAATAACACAAGCAGCAGAACCTTCTTGTACAAAAGCAGTGCGAGAGGTAAAATCGGCAAATCCTAAAAGAGGACGAGCAGGAGAATATCCTTGAGCAGCACAAAGAGAAGCAAACGGGGTAGGTGCAACAACGTACAAAGCGATGTCTTGATGAACACGCATGCAAAGTGCACGAGAAACGGGATCTCGCCCCTTCCGCACAACATAGGGCAATCTTAAAGCATCAAAAACTTGCGCAAATAAAGGGACAAGGGGAGAAATCTCTGAAAGGAGAGGGTATCGTTGAGGAAAGGAAAAAGCCATGTATAAATGAATGGACCCGGAGGGAATCGAACCCCCATCGTCCGCTTTCACCATCCAAAAATTCTGGAGGCGGACATATTAACCATTATACGACGGATCCTTAACAGAAGGACAGAGCTTCCCCTTTTAAGCTTTCCTCGTAACAACCTTTATAAACAAAATCCTCCTCGCTAACCTATGCCGAGAAAAAAGATGGTAGATGTTTCTCCAGCAATGCAGGAACTCTTAGTAAAAAATCTAATTGAGCTCCAAAAAGTACATACGCAAGTTATCGAACGCTTTGATAAAGTCTCTCATCAACTCTCAGATTTACTTGCACTCTTCGAAGCAACCGCTCGTACCTTCGCCGAACACCCTTCAAATCAAGGATTAGATAAAGATAAAGAATTCTTGGAAAAAATCGATCTCCTACTCGGACAAAATAAAACAATTGCGAAGGGCCTTACACTCATGGAGGATCATATCCGCGAACGCGTCTATGGAAAGCAACCTGAAGAAGCTACCGAGACCTCGAACGCACCAATTGCCTCGCGCCCGCTCCCTCGATTCTAATTCATCTGAGAGCGCACCCCAGGTATTTCTGCGTGCATTTGTCCGAGCATTAATTCTGAATACTGCCGTCTATCAAGAAGCAGTACGTAAGCAACAAAAAGCACGAGTGCTCGCTCAAAATAGAATCCCTCTTCTTCAAATTGAATCTTCTCAAGCTACTGAACCTGCAACAGCAGAAGGATATACCTCGATCAATACCACTTATAGTCCACAAACAACACAAATACAAAAAAATCCACAATTACTTCCTTCGCTCAAACCAAACACTACGCAGTTTATTCCCCTTAAACAACCCCTCCTTCCCCTTACACCTCCTGTTTCCCGTCCTCTCCCTCTAAGACCTGCTGCATATCAATCCTCAATGCCCCCTCGTCCCACGGTTCCTCAAAACGCTCAAGCGATTACGTTTACAAATCAGACAATACAACAATGGCTCAATGATCCAAGAGTACAAAGTGTTGAATGCCCGGGACCAGGAAAACCATTGGTCATCGTGAAACAAAACAGGCCCCAAGTTACTTCCCAATCATTAGATCGTGAAGCAATACTCGCATTCTTACAAGAAGTAGCTCAAAAAACAAAAATACCGATTGGGGAAGGATTATACAAAGCAATTATCGGACCGTATATTATAACTGCCGTCCTTTCAGAGATGATTGGAAATCGGTATATTATTCAGAGGAGATAACTATGAAAAAGAAACTAGTTATCAGCGTAGGAGGATCATTAATCATTCCTCAAGAGATAGACTATCGATTTCTCCACGAACTTAAAAAAACCCTCAATCAACATACCCGTACATATCAATTTATTATTGTCTGTGGGGGTGGCTACCTTGCACGCACAGCCATCACTGCGTTGAAAAAAGAAAAACGTTCTATCTATGAACAAGCACGTGCAGGGATTCGAGCAACACGTGTCAATGCCTTATTTCTTATGCAATGGTTTGGCAAACAGACAAATGATACACTCTTACTGAATATGAAACATGTATACACTGCCCTCAGAAAAAACAACCCAGTCATTTGTGGCGCATTACGCTGGGCACCTCATGCCACAACAGATACAACCGCTGCAAAATTAGCGACACTTCTTAAGTGCCCCCTTATCAATTTAAGCGATACAACGGGACTCTATACTGCAGACCCACGTACACACACAAACGCCAAGCTCATCCAAATTATTTCCTGGAAAGCATTTGAAAAAAAGGCACATGCCCTCTCGTTCCACCCGGGCCAACACTTTATCCTTGATCAACAAGCTTCAACAATTATTCGAAAAAATCATACACTGACATACCTTCTTTCAGGAAATATGTCTAATTTTTCAGCATTCCTCGCTGGAAAAAAATGGAAAGGAACAACGATACATGGGTAAAACACAAGATACGTTTCGTCTGCTTGCCAGCCCTTATACTGAAGTACAATTACGAGAAATGAAAACTAAAAAAGAAGCCTACCCCCTCAACCTTACCGAATTAAGGGTAATATCCCCCATAAAACGAGCACAAGTACTCGCTCGAATCAAAGCAGATATTCCTCTCCTCATCAAGATGAAAATACCGCTACATATAACTGGATGTACGGAACAAGAAGCAAAGATACTCAAACAAGCCCTCGGCTACCCTTAAAACACATTTTTATACCCAAACCCCCCCTTCCACCTATGAAGAATGCGCTCATTGCTACACTTTCAACACATGAACGCACCCTCATCTCTCATCTCAACAAACCCTATACAGAACTTACAGAAGCTACCGGATTAGAAGAAGCAACGCTGGTCAAAACACTCCTTTCCTTAGAGACAAAGGGCCTCCTCATACTTAAAACAACCAAAAAAACCCTCATTGATACCGGAGTCAATGGTATCCGGTACGCACGAACCGGACTTCCCGAACGAAAGTTGCTTTCTATTCTCAAACCGCATCACCCTCTACCACTTTTAGAAGCACAAAAAGTAGCAGGACTTTCAGAAAATGAATACAACGTATCGCTTGGTATTCTCAAAAGTAAAGGAATGATTTCATTAGACCAAGGAGCAATTGTGCTAACCGCATCACCCGCAGAATGTATGAAAAAAACGCTGGAAGAGCAATTAATAGAAAAACTGCCGCTTGTAAAAGAAACACTCACACCTGAACTGGTGCCTGCCTGTATCGCACTCCACAAAAGAAAAGATATTATTGAACTTAAAGAGCACACCGAGCGTTCATACACTTTGACTCCACTCGGAAAAGAACTTGCAGGTACTACCATCGAATCAAACGTACTCGAAGAAGTCACCCCTGAACTCATTAGAAATTGGCAGGGAGCAAAACAATTTCGAGCATATGATCTCTCACTTCCTGTTGCACCCCTCACAGGGGGGAAAAGACACTTCGTGAATGAAGCAATAGAAAAAGCGGTACGCATCTGGACTGATATGGGTTTCACCGAAATGACGGGCACAATGATTGACAATGAATTTTGGGTATTCGATGCCCTCTATACTCCTCAAGATCATCCAGGCAGAGAAATGCAAGACACTTTCTTTCTCCCCCTTACTCGTCCACTTCCAGAAACGAAGTTAATCAAACGGGTACAACAAGCACACGAACAGGGAATTGTGGGCAGTACCGGATGGCAATATACTTGGAGCCCTAAAAAAGCTCAACAAGCGGTATTGAGAACACATACGACGTCTCTCTCTGCACGAACCGTAGCCACTCTCAAAACAGATAACCTTCCCGCAAAGTATTTCGCCATTGGCAAAGTATTTCGCAATGAAACAGTAGATTGGAGTCATGGATTCGAATTCTATCAGACGGAAGGCATTGTAATTGATGAAAAAGCTACATTCTGCCATTTACTCGGCTATCTTACCGAATTCTATACAAAAATGGGATTTGAAAAAATAAAATTTGTTCCAAGCTTCTTCCCCTATACTGAACCCTCGGTAGAAATACAAGTCTGGCATCCAAGCAAAAAAATCTGGCTTGAACTTGGAGGAGCAGGCATTTTTAGACCAGAAGTAAGCGCTGCACTTATTGGCAAACCAATCCCTATTCTTGCCTGGGGCCAAGGATTTGATAGAATCATCATGGACGCATACAAAATAACCGACTTGCGCGATATGTATCGTAATAACCTCAAACAAATAAGAACAATCCCACGAGGAGGACTACATGGCTAAAGTACAATTTACAACCCAAGCACTCGCAAAAAATCTTTCACTTACTCCAAAAGCAATCGAAGAAATACAAAACATGGGCATTCCTGCAGAACTCACCCCTGAAGGACTTGAAGTTGAAGCACTTGCAAATCGACCAGATCTCTATTCATTACAAGGATTTGTACGAGCGGTACAACTCTATCTCGGTAAACGAAAACCTGTAGACTATCCCGTACTCAAACCAGAAAAAATACATCGCATCATCATTAAACCTGAAGTCGCGGAAGTGCGTCCCTTTACCGTAGGAGCGATAATACGGGATCTGACCATCACTTCAGATATACTAGAAACACTAATAGACATTCAAGAAAAGTTACATAAAACAATCGGACGAAAACGAAAGAAATGCGCAATTGGTATGTATCCTGCTGAAAAAATAGCATTTCCTCTCACGTTTACAGCAAAAAAACCGAAAGATATCACCTTCACCCCACTCGGTGCAACAAAAACATTCACTGCTGAGGAAATACTGACGACTCATCCAACAGGAAAAGAATACGCACATCTCTTAGAAAAAGCACAAAAATATCCTCTCTTCATTGATGCAACAGGGGCAATTCTATCTATGCCTCCAATTATCAACAGTGCAGACACCGGTCAAATCACAATCGCAACAAAACAGTTATTTATTGAATGTTCAGGCAATCATCTTCCGACTCTACACAACGTCCTAGCTCTTCTTACCACCCTCTGTGCCGAGCTAGGGGGAACGATCCATGGAATCACAATAGAGCGTGAAAAAGAAACATCCATAACCCCTCAACTTACCTACACAAAAAAACCATTCTCCCTTGAACATGCTAATGCCCTTCTCGGAACAAACATTACCGAAAAAGAGCTACCCAAGTTATGTGAAAAAATGGGGCACCGTTATGAAAAAGGACAGATTGCCACGCCCCCCTGGCGTATAGATATCATGCACGAAGTAGATCTCATTGAGGATATAGCAATTGCATATGGGTATGAAAAACTTATTCCTACACTTCCTAGTTTTGCAACAACCGGGAATGAATCAGACAAAAGAAAACAAGAACGAAAAATAACCGACCTTCTCATAGGGCTTGAATTACAAGAAATAACTACCTATCACGCAATTACTGAAGAAGAAAAAAATAAATATCACCTAAAGGCACTCGTAATGGAAGGAGCAAAAACAGAGTATAAATATCTTCGTCCAAATTTACTTATTCCTGCCTTACGCGTCTATCATGAAAACAAAGATGTGTCCTATCCTCAAAATTTCTTTGAAATAGGTACGGTCTTTGATGAACAAGGGACCGAGTGCACGCATCTGCTCATTACCGCTTCTCCCGGTACCATCACTCATATGCAACAAGTAGTGGCATATCTCACTGAACAACTACAATTTCCCCTGGTGCTCAAATCGCATCCTACCCCTCTCAGTATCCCGGGACGCTCAGCCCTCATTATACACAATAAAAAAGAGATCGGCTACGCAGGAGAAATTCACCCCTCAACGCTCAAAAACGCCGGACTCAAGATGCCTCTGAGCATCCTTGAATTAGACATTACTGAGTTCCTCAATCAGAAAGCATAACGTTTAAAGAGTGTCTTTTTTACATTTCTAATATGGGCGCATATAAAATACATGATACTCATGAACTCCACAACAAGAACATACTCTCGATACCAGACAAAATAAGTGAATAAAAAATTACCCAGCATAGCTCTTTTCTTTGCGTTGCATCGGTGTTGGATTCCGAATATGACTCACCAGGGCAGTAAATGCTCCTCGTTGTTCTCCCCAAACTTGAGCAATGCGTGTAATCATCTCTGCTTCTTTCTGTTCAGAATAATCAAGCTCCAAAGCTAAACACTCAACACTTAACGTACCAAATGCAGAATATAACTGTTCAAGCTTCTGTTTATCCGCAACCGTCATCGTTTGCAAAAAAGGAAGATAAATGCGAGGAGCTTGTTGAGGGGTGAGTAACATATCAAAGAAATTAAGACAGTTAACCATCTTATCCATCATACACTTACGAATCGTCCGAGGCACAAACTCTGTTTCCACATCAATTTTATCCAATTCAAAATCTCGATTTAACGCACTCAACGAAGGCAGACCATATTTCACCTGTAACGCAGGATAGTCTTTCGTTAATTGAGGTAACATATCTCTGCGCATTTCACACGGTTTAAATACGTATCTCCTGATAAAGATACATGAACATCACCTATGCGCTTCTCAAAAAAATAACTATCGGCATCATGGGCATCACACTCCTTCTCATCGGGTTCATCCTTCTGTTCATCCCCGGACCAGGCATACCAATCATCATCGGGGGCCTCATCCTCCTCTCATCAGAATTTCTCTGGGCTCGTCACATGGTCATCAAACACAAACTCAGAAAACCTGAAGCGTTCATTAAACAAGAAGAAATAATAATCGCTAAAGAAATCACACAAGAGGAAAAAAAGATTATTAATAAAATAAAGAAAGAATTCTAACGCTTCTCATTCCTCTCTTGCTGCGCAGCTACTCGCTTCGCTGTGGGCTTGCTCCCTACGGAGTAATAAGATGCCCTCGCCGGGATTTGAACCCGGGTCTCAGCCGTACTCCACGCCCTCAATATGAGGGCCTGGCAACTCAGAACATCGTGAGATGCTCCTCGTAAAAAATCAGTGCCTGTCCCAAGAGGGACTGAACATGCCATTCTCATCGATCGGATGTTCGGCAGTGCGAGAGGGCCGCGTCCTTGACCACTAGACTACGTGGGCGTTCAGTCATGATTACGATACGCTATATAAGGATGATGCTCAAAAAAAGAATAGAGAATAACAATCAAAAATAGGGGCATGCTCTCCCTCAACCCCTCACTAAAACGTACATCAGATACCAAACGGAAAAAGAATAGCCCCGCCCGGATTCGAACCGGGGTCTCGAGCCCCAGAAGCTCGAATACTTGACCACTATACGACGGGGCTATACCGGCACGTACCAAAAATGGGTTTTAAAGCTTCCCAAGAACGCTTTCCTTCGATTCCAAAGCTTCCCCCGGAATGCTTTTATACACCCTCTCCCTCATGAAAATGAGGTGATGAAATGGTACTCAGCATTGGACTTATCGTAATACTTGTCTTAGCAGTAATGCTTTTAGTCGTACTCTTTAAACTACGAGAAATTAAGCACCATGTTGGCCTTGTTGCAATTATCGCAGTCATCCTCTTCTTTGCAATTACCTTCACAAAAGTCTACAACGATAACAAAGCAGATGTAACAACCTTTGAAGGTCTCACGCAAGTCATTAAAATCTACTCAGTCTGGCTTGCCACTGCTTCAAGCAATTTTTTCAAAATTGCAGGCTATGCAGTCCAACAAGATTGGAACATTAACGCCTCATCAATCTCACCATGAAAATAATCGTTATTATTGCCCTCTTTCTCTACATTGCGGGCCTCCTCATTGCAGGCAACCATAATCTCCACCTTATTGACCCTGAAGAACGATTTGAATTTGGCAAACTCTATTATGCGTGGACACTCAAAGCAGGGAAAAATCTCGGCACCATTACAGGCAATGCCATCAAATTAGATTGGACTCCTGAGACAACAATCCCTGAAAAGAACACAACAAATAAGTCAAAGTAGTCTTTTTAAACCGTCCAAAACATCCACTGACTAAGCCTCCGTAGCTCAGTGGTAGAGCGTCACATTGGTAATGTGAAGGTCCCGGGTTCAATCCCCGGCGGTGGCTTTGAGGGTTTCACGTTTCTGCCAAGGGCGAAACGCAAGACCGAAATTACCTCGTTCACGCCAGCCAGCATATAACTGAAATTCTCTTCTCTTCCAGAGAGGCATATAAAATGAAACAAAGGGTTTGGCATCATGTAATTGCACATTCAACCCTGCTCCAGAGGCATATTGTGTCGTATAGGGAGTACAAACAGAAACGCGATCCATGCCTAAAGAAAGTAAAGTAAACGCGGTATGATTCGTCTTATCCGCGCTGCCAATAACATGAAACGTAACATTATGGAACGGGTTACGAAGAGCCCACGAACCAGCACTCAAAAATGAAGGGGGCGCCGTATACCCTCCACGTTCCCCGAAAATCCCATCTTCATCATTACCTACTAATGCCCACGTTCCCCAGGTGCCCAAAGCCCACACCGGGATCTGTTCACGATGGCGAGGAATCAAATCATAAAGTGGGTGTGCCCCCGCTCTCTCTTGCCAAACAATTCGTTCAGGAGATTGCATTCGATCAATGTAAGCAGTAACGGGCCGTTTCCATTGTTCAGAACGAGTCACACAACCGGAAGTACATCCAAGAATCCCGGTAAGCGCAAGCAAAGAAACATAACGCATAGCTACAAAGAAGAACAAAACCTTAAAAACACTTATATACAACCACTACTTCTCAAAAGAGAGGAGAGGTATGGACCAAGAATTACAAAAACAACTTGCAGATGTTCCCGATAAGGAAGTACAAGACACAATTGTGCCCGTACAACAAAGCGCGAAGGTAAGTGAAGAAGAATTTTTTATGGCTTTGAAAATGGTTGCCCCTGGAACACAGCTACGTGCAGGAATGGATTCGGCATTAAAGGCAGGAAAGGGAGCGTTAATGGTAGTAGAAAATGAACAACTCGTCCCAATCATCGACGGAGGATTCAGAGTCAATTGTAGATTCACCCCGCAACGTTTTGTTGAACTCTGTAAAATGGATGGATCAATTATCGTTTCTTCAGATCTCAAACGCATTAGTTATGCCAATGTTATGCTCACTCCTCAAGCAGGTATCAAAAGCTTAGAAACAGGAACTCGTCACAAAGCAGCGGAACGAACCGCGAAACAAATTGGCACGTTAGTAATCGCAATCTCTGAACGAAGACATGAAGTAACACTCTTCTACAAAAATTTACGCTATCCCATTAAAGCAACTGAAGAAATCAGAAGAAAAGCAAATGAACAATTACAAGCAATTGAAAAGCAAAGAACGCTCTTTGACCTCCACGTAGAACGCCTGAATCAATTAGAATTGAAATCCCATCCAAGCTTACACAAAGGCCTCTTGGTTATCCAAAAGGGGGCAATTATCCAAAGCATTGCCCAAGATATGAAACGCTATATCATTGAACTCGGAAATGAAAGCACCCTTCTCAAAGCACGCCTCAAAGAACTTATTCAGGATGTAGAAAAAGAAACGTTACTGGTCATCAAAGATTACACAAAATTAGATGTCAAAAAATCTCAACTCCTCCTCCACACCTTAAACTACGATGAACTCTTGGATACTGAAAACCTTCTCAAAGTTCTCGGCTATGAACAAGCGCACCATGTTCCAATCAAAGGCTGGAGAATCCTTGATAAAACGTTCCTGGATGATGCAAAGATAGCCGACCTCATCAAAAATGCAGGTACACTTGAAAAAACAGTCAAAAGCACCGAAATCCATGCCGCTCTCCTCGACTACGAACAAATTACTCGTCTCAAAGATGATTTTGAGAGAATTAGATTTAATAATTAATCTAACTTCAATTTCCCAATCTGCCATTCCCGAATAATCGTCCGCGCAGTTCTATCTTCATCAACAACCCCACCTTTCTTTACAAATTTTCGAGCTTCTCCAATTTGAAGCAGTAAATCATACGGTTCTAATGCAAGCTCATCCAATTTATAATATTCTTTCAAACGTTCAGGACACTTCACTAAAAACATCGTTAAAATATCAAACGCATGCTTATCAGGTGCAAGCAACATATCTGGAGATTTACTCCCCAATAATACCAATTTTCGATTCTTGTCAACCATTGGAATGACCCCGGGAGAATCAAGAATACACAACCCTGCAGCCTTAATCCATTGTACCCCGCGCGTCGTTCCTGGTTGATTCGCCACTAATGCTCGTCTTCCACGAGCAAGAGCATTAATGAGCGCAGATTTTCCGACATTGGGATACCCAAATACCCCCACTTTCGCTTCATCAAGTTTCATACGTTTACCCATAATTTGTAGTTCACGACGAAGTGCGGAAATTCCTTCATTTTTAACCCCTGCAACAAATAATGCTTGTGGATAATGTCCCTGTAATGAATTCAAACGCTCTCTTCCAATCAAATCTCGCTTGGTATACACAATCACAATCTGTTTACCATTGTTACGTGCATGCTTAATAACTTCTTGATTAATCGATAAATCAGGCATACGAGCATCTCCGACCATAATAACGATGTCTACATCACGCAACATATCAAATACAACTGGCCAATATCCCATAGAGAATACGAGCCAATAAGCTTTATAAAGCGTCCCTTCAATCGCTATTCAATGAAGCGATCCTCACGAAGATGGAAGAAGAAAAATCAAATGAGATGGAAGTGGCAGCGCAAGCGACTTCGCAAAGAAAAGCGTCGTAGAAAGATGCATCGCGCTCGCTCGGCATAACAAGCCTCAAAATACAAATTCTGAAGAAAGGGATTTATCGACGACGTGGAACTGAAAACCACATAAATCTTTATAATCCCTCCAACGCTCACTGAGTCATGTCACAATCAGACATCTGGACGGAGAGATACCGCCCACATACATTTGAAGAGGTGGTAGGCCAACAAGAAATCCTCAAACGAGTGCGCTCATTAGTACAAGCAATGAACATCCCTCACCTTATGTTTGCGGGTCCTGCAGGCACCGGGAAATCAACACTTGCCTTAATTACGGTAAAACAACTCTTCGGAGATGCATGGAAAGATAATTATCTTGAACTCAATGCGTCAGATGAGCGAGGAATAGACGTCATTAGACAAAAAGTAAAAGATTTTGCTCGAACACGCGCATTGGAAAACATCCCCTTCAAAGTTATTTTCCTTGATGAAGCTGACGCCCTTACCAAAGAAGCCCAGCAAGCTCTGCGAAGAACAATGGAGAACTATACCAACACCTGTCGTTTCATCATGAGCTGTAATTATTCTTCAAATATCATCGACCCCATCCAATCGCGATGTGTCGTCTTTCGTTTCAAACTCCTTGAGAAAAAAGATGTTGTGGAAGTCATCAAACGTATTGCTGAAAAAGAAAAACTTACCTTAACCCCTGAAGCATTAGAAACACTCTACGAAGCTTCAGAAGGCGATTGCAGACGCGCCATTAATCTGTTACAAGCAACTGCCTCAATTGCCATGGATATTAACGCTGAAATGATTAATATGATTTCATCCTCGAATAGACCCACGGGTGTGAGAGTAGTCCTCGATTATGCCCTTGCAGGTGATTTTATCAATGGGCGAGATAAATTACTGGAAGTCATGCTCAAAGAAAGTATTTCTGGTCAAGATCTCATCAAAATCATGCAAAAAGAAATTTGGAATCTCCCCATTGAACCAGAAGTAAAAGTACGTCTCACCGAAAAAACAGGAGAATGTGAATTTCGGATGACTGAGGGAAGTGATGAGTTCATTCAGCTCCAAGCTCTTCTCGCCAGTTTCGTGCTTGCTGGTCAAGGAAAAGCACTCTAGATAGCCATGGTCTACGAAAATCTTGCAGAAAAGTACCGAGCAATCAAATACACTGATTTTATCGGACAAGAAAAAGCAATTCTCGAAATAAAAGCATTCCTCCATGATTTCCCCAAACGAAAGGGAATTATTCTCCATGGGCCTGCAGGTACGGGAAAAACGTCACTAGCCCTTGCAGCAGCATATGAAAATAATCTCGAAGTCTTTGAGCTCAATGCATCAGACACACGGAATAAAGCAAAACTCGAAGAACTCCTCAAACCAGCAACACTCCAACAAAGCCTCTTTAAAAAAGGAAAGATTATCGTAATGGATGAAGTAGATGGAGTCACCGGAAGCGACATCGGAGGCATTCCAGAATTAACCCGCATTCTAGACATAAGCAAACACCCAATTATTATGACCTGCAATGATATTTGGCAATCAAAACTCGCCCCTATTCGGCAACTATGCACACTAATAGAAATGAAGGCATTGCCCCCTGCAACAATAGTACAACTCTTACAAACAATCGCAACAAAAGAAGCAGTCACTAAAGACAATACCACCTTACAACAACTTGCCATTAAATCACAAGGCGACCTCAGAGCAGCCCTCAATGATCTGCACTCTTACGCGCACACAGATAGTAAAGTAGACACAACTGAACGAAGAGATGTAGAAGAAAACATATTTAACATTCTCCGTCGATTATTCAAAGAACGAAGCGATTTTCTTGATCTTTTTGATAACACCAAACTCTCCTTAGATGAAGTTTTACTTTGGATTGAAGAAAATATTCCCCGAGAATATCGGAATGAATCTCTCGTCAAAGCATACGCCGCATTAAGTAAAGCAGATATATTCAGGGGAAGAATTTACAAAAATCAATTCTGGCGATTTCTCGTCTATCAGAATATCTTTCAAAGTGCAGGCATTTCATATGCAAAGCCCTCTCCCCAACCAGGATTTACCTCCTATCAAGCCCCGAAACGTATTCTCAAAATTTGGCAACACAATCAAAAAATAATCCAAAAGAAAAGCATCGCGAAAAAATACGCACTGTATGCACACTGCTCTATTCCTCGAGCAATGAGAGATTTTGAAATCATTCGCCACATCATTAAACAACCAGGCGTACAAGAACAGCTCAGACTCAACGAAGACGAAATTGCGTTCTTGATAAAATAGTATGAATACAAAATGGATACGCACTCCCGATATGACTATTCAGTATAGTGAAAGAGAAGAACGGGTTGAAATCGGAACGTATCATCTCAGTAAATCGGACGCACGACGTCTACTAACTGAACGAGGAGGAACGATAAAAGATATAATATCAGAAGAAGTATATCTTTTTTCTAATAAAGATCTCACCGTAACCCTGGGTGACGGTTTAAGACTACCCTATGAACAACTCAGACGCTGTTTAGACGAATAAATTAACATCGCTGAACAAAAGCACGTGCTAACTCGCATCCATTCGCTAGTACTTTCAAGGTAGAAGGCACTGAATCTAAGGGCAAGGAATAATATTTCTTACTCTGACCAAAGGCCCCTAACGTACACAATCCGCATCCTTTACCACACGTCCACGAACTACTGGTCGTTCCTTCGACCGTAAAAAGTAACGAATCGTATGCAAACGAAGTAGCAATACGATGCATGTCTATCTGCACAACGTTATTCGTCTGATTATAACAAACGGCACTTACAACAAAAGGAGATTCAGTTTGTGCATCAAAACAACTCACAGTTGGCGAAAGTTGCGGTTTACTCGTTAAATCCAAAACAAACACCCCTAAACCAACAACAGCAATAACTCCCAGAGCAATAAGCAATGCTACACCTACCACCGGAGCTAAACCTTTACGCCCGACAGAGTGTTGCACCAAGATGCACCTCCCCAACAAGTTGACCATTCGTCTTAATTGCAAGTGTTTCAACAGCTCCCGAAACAGGAATAAATAAATCCCCTTCAAAGGCAAACGTTTCGCCCGTTAATTGCAACGCATGTATCTCTTGAGCGTCTGTAAAAATCTGAAAAGAAGTTGTTTCAACAGTAGATACCGGCAAAGCACATCCCGTTTCAGCACTCACCCCTTGAATAATGGTTTTACCATCTCGTTTCACGAGATGCACCAATGAATACGATTGCGTCGCACAATCACCAGGGGCAATCGCATTCCCTGTAATTGATGACGAACCTTGCACACCCAATAAGTCTCTCAAATACGCTTCATGCCAAATCCCATACTGTGTAGTCTGTAAACTCCGCATGATACCCAGATCAATAGAACGATAATACCCTGTTTCAGAACATCCTTGATAACACCCGTCTGAAACAGCAAAATCATCGCAAGATGCTTGACAATTATCGCTTGAAGAAGGAAGAGAAGCAGGAGTATATTCTTCAGCAAAATCTCCAAACGCATGCCCAAATTCATGAGCGAATACTGAAAGTTGATGAGCAGTATTCAAACTAATAACTCCCTTAAACGCGGAACTACGAATCACGGCAGGTTGTTCTTGTAACACCACAATATACTCATGCTCGCACGCAGCAGCTTGTTGCACTAACTCTCGAGAATAACATAACAACGCAATCCCCTTGTATAATTCACAGGTCGGCACCACTGAATCAATATACGAAACGGTAAAGCGATCTTTCGCTTCATCAAAAGGCTTCACCCCATACAAAACATTCATGTATCGTTCAGTTTCTTCTTTACTCCCAAAAAAAACAAGAGAAGGTCCCCCATCTACCCCTTCCTGCAAGGTATGACAAATGAGAAGCTCACTCGGAGAGATCCGCACATCCTGCCAAATCCATCCACTAATGCCCAAAATAACGATAATGCAAACTCCAATCACCCACCATTTCATGTCCATACCACTACTTACTTTAGACCTTTAAAGAGATTACTGCGTTGCGTGATATAACCCATAGACTTTATCCCAATTGACATGATTCCAAAATAACTTCACATAGTCCGCACGTTTATTCTGATAGGTTAAATAATAGGCATGTTCCCATACGTCCAGTCCTAAAATCGGAATCTTTCCTTCCATCAAAGGAGAATCTTGATTAGCTGTAGAATATACATGTAAAGAACCTTCTTCAACCACCAACCATGCCCACCCACTCCCAAATCGAGCCAACGCAGCAACAGTAAATTGTTCTTGAAACTTCTCCACGCTTCCAAACGCTTCAATCAAAAGTTTCTCAAATGCGTGGGGTATCGTCTGTGTCTTCGGACTAAGAATTTCCCAAAACAATGAATGATTCACGTGCCCGCCACCATGATTTCGTACAGCCACCCGAATATCCGCAGGCACATTCTCAAGATCAGAAAGTAGTTCTTCAACGGGTTGTTTCCCCAGAGAAGGATGCTTGCTCAATGCCTCATTCAGCTTATCCACATACGTCTGATGATGCTTGGTATGATGAATCTCCATCGTTGTGGCATCTATAAAGGGCACAAGCGCGGTATAGGCATACGGTAACTTCGGTAAGGTAATCATAAGCAACCCACCAGAAGAGAGATTATAAAGATTTCCTAGAGAAAGGGAACAGCATCGAGAGAAGGTCGCCCAGGCAATGCAGGCTCAAGATAACGTTTAGTAATTCTACCATCTGGATACTGGATAAAATGAACATAATCAACTAACGGGATACGAGGACGTTGCCAATCAGGATGAGGAAAATCGCCCAAATAAGAAAATTGAAGACCTTTGGATGTCTCCAAAGAAATAAATCTTCCAACAGACTCTGCATCTTGTTCATGCCTAATACAAAGATTCAACATAGCAAACTGAGAATCTCTATGTCTGCGCATCATACCAATGATTTCCATAGGTTTAGCGGGTTGAAAGGAAAGAGGCGCACCCATATGTTCCGCTAAATGAGCATATAGAGGAGTAGCAGTAATCTGCTCAGCAAAAGAAGCAGGAACAAGAGACGAGGGGGCAACTACTAAAGCTCCAGCCCCAAGCGCAGCAGATCCTAAGAAAGCGCGACGGGTAAGAGAACTATTCATAGCAAAGATACAGAACCTAGATTAATAAAGGTTATGGTAAAAAATACTTAGAAAGCCATTTCGTCTTCAGAAGAGGCAGGAGCAGGTTTTGCCTTGGCTGGTTTCGCAGATTTTGCAGGTGTAGCAGCAGCATCAGCATCTTCCGCACCCACAACACTTAATTTACCAAATTTACCTGCACTTAATTGCTTCTTCCCTTGAAATTCAGACACATACCCATTCGCAATCTGTAATTGTGCCCCAACGCTCACCGTGTCGATTTCATCATTCCATAAACTCAACGTCATATCACTTTCCCCATCACTCACAGTTGCATTGCACACACGTAATTGTTTACCATATTTATCAAATGAACGAGGGTCACCTTTCGCAGTAACAGTGACCATGATATCAACTTTACCCTGTCCTGCCTTCAATTCTGCAAGTTTCATGCAGCAAGCTCTGCATCAATCAATCTCTTAAAGGCCGCAAAGGGTTGAGCCCCTTCAAGAACACGCCCATTGATAAAGAATCCAGGGGTGCCTGAAATACCTAGTTGTTGACCATAGACTTGATCAGCTTTAACTGCTTCGGTATACTTACCTGAATCCAAACAACTAGCGAAGGTAACCATATTAATACCGCCTAGTTCTTTAGCCCATTTCTTCAAATCATCAATGGTATAGGTAACAGTACTTTTTACAGTACCCCCATCAAGTTTCATTTGTTCCTCAAATACTTTATCATGGAATGCAAAATAACCTGCATCCTTCTTCTGATCTCGAACACAACGAACCGCTTCAGCAGTCTTCAAAGCCATAGGGTGGAAATCAAGAGGATAATCCTTAAACACTAACTTAACTTTCCCAGTAGCAATATAGTCTGTCTTCAATTGCGTATAAGCATCACTCCAGAATTTACGACAGAAAGGACATTGATAATCAGAAAACTCAACAATTGTCACCGGAGCATTCGCTTGTCCCAACACAGGACTACCAGCAATATCAACTGTAACCGGATCAGAAGAAGGAGGAGTCGTTCCACGAGGAGGCGTCGTTCCACCAGCAGGAGCCGAACCATCAATAGGAATTGGTTGAGGAACCGCATATTTACCATCCAATGTCACATAAATAGGGGCAGTTTGACCATCAATAGACAAGGTAACCTTATACAATGCCCCTTCTTGCATCACACTAACTAACGTAGCATCAGATCCTTGCTGGGTAATAAATGAAATTAACGCTTGAGCAGCTTCATCACCTGTACTGGTGGCAGAAGAAGTTCCTCCGCGTACATGGATAATGACTAACACAATCGAAAAAATCGCAAGAAGCAATGTAGCAGCAACCCACCCATTTGATTTCACTGCATGCATCCATTTACCGATAGGAATTTCAATAGAATCTGAAGAAGAATGAGTCGAATGAGCTGCATGATCTATGTGCTTCACCGCTTTTTTACCATGTTCCATACTACACAAGATTGAAAGGGGGTATAAAAAGGTTATGGAGATTGAACAAATACATTACAAAAATACTCGTGGAACAACTGTTTCCTCTGGATCCCGACACAAGCCATGGGCGGGCACACTTTTCGTCTCTCTCTATCGGTAGGAACTCCCTGTAAATCCATCACTCGATGCGGACATTTTCCACAAGTGACGTGCGTATCGCGATACGCTTCTTCTAACGCACGCATAAAGTGATAGGGCCCTGGATAGGGCCCACCCACATGGTGAGACTGAAACACAGGCATTGTATAATAACACAATTTCGATCTAAGAACAACTGACTCCGAACGAGTATTAACACAATTCATAAGACAGGGGAGAAGCTGTTCTAAAGACAATTCTCCTTGTGAGGACAAACGAGAAAATAACGTGATGACGCGCAGTTGATCGTCGGACATAAATCGAAAGTCATAATGAAAATGTTCTTGCGGAAATCCAATGAGTTCAGCGTCTTCATGTCGAGTGCCAAAAACCGGAACAAAGGGATTGTAAGAA
The DNA here is from genome assembly GCA_009694725.1 of Candidatus Pacearchaeota archaeon. Taxonomy (GTDB): domain Archaea; phylum Nanobdellota; class Nanobdellia; order Pacearchaeales; family GW2011-AR1; genus SICV01. The sequence continues at coordinate 67,078 of SICV01000003.1, read as the reverse complement.
CTAGGGGGATAATAAATACAGGGAACAAGATACTGCTTCCTAAGGGGGGGAATGGTATCCGTACTGAATACTGAACAACCAACTCGAATAACCTATCTGAACCCTTAAATAGATTCTCGTGTCCACTAGTTTTAATAACTCCTTCCCCGTGAAGCACTCATGGGAATAGACGTGATAATAGGACGGGATACTTCCGATAAACAGCGATTCGGCAATCGCGGACTCATCTATCTCGGGAAAGGGTATGTGAAGATGGGCACTTACACGTCACTCTCAAATACGATCAAAGTTGATGTTGCGCGTTCACATGTTATCCTTATCGCGGGCAAACGTGGAAGTGGCAAGTCTTACTCTGTGGGCACAATCGCTGAAGAACTTGCCTGTCTTCCTTCCGAAACAGCACGCAATATTTCCTCACTCATCTTCGATACGATGGGTATCTTCTGGACCATGAAATTCAAAAATGAAAAAGACGCCCCCTTATTGAAAGAATGGAACTTAGAAACAAAATCGCTCCCTATCACTGTCCTCGTCCCGGCAGGAAAAACAGAGGTCTATCAACGCAATAATATACCCTTCGATGCCACTTTTGCCCTCGCTGCATCTGAACTCCAGGCAGAAGATTGGATCACGCTCTTCAACCTCTCCCTCACCAGTCCTGCAGGCGTCCTCATTCAGAATACGCTTGCCCAAGCCCCAACTGATTACACACTCACCGAACTCCAAGCCTTACTTGAACACGATACAAAGGCAACACCCGAAACAAAAAATATAGTCAGCTCCTTATTCAAAGCAGCATCTCAATGGGGCGTCTTCTCTGAAACACCACAAGGAACGACTATCAAAGAACTCATCCCCCCGGGTAAAACAACGGTCATCGACACCTCAGTCTATAGTTCCATCGGAGCATTCAACATCCGTGCATTAGTCATCAGCATCATCACGCGTAAGATTTTTATCAGTAGAATGGAAAGTAGAAAACAAGAAGAGCGCTACGCCCTCCAACACGGACAAGACTATCTTTCCTATAAATCATCCACGCAAGACCCACTCGTCTGGCTCTTCATTGATGAAGCCCATGAATTTCTTCCCAAAGATGAAAAAACACCTGCCACCGATGCACTCATCCAAGTCCTACGCGAAGGGCGTCAACCCGGACTCTCCCTTGTACTCGCCACCCAACAACCAGGAAAAATTCACACCGACGTTCTCTCCCAAGCAGATATTGTCATTGCCCATCGCGTGACTGCAACGGCAGACGTTGAAGCACTCCAATCCATGATGCAATCCTATCTTCTTTCTTCTCTCAAACAAGCAATGGATGATCTCCCTCCGGTCAAAGGAGCAGCACTCGTACTCGACGACAACTCTGAACGCCTCTATCCCATGCGTGTCCGTCCTCGTTTCACCTGGCACGGCGGTGAAGCACCCACAGCTATAAAAGCCGATTTGCAACTCTAAACAACATGCCTGAACTCTATCTCTTTCCGCACGGCAAAGGAAGCACCGCAACACAAAAAGCACTAGAACAAGAAGCACGTGAACTGTACGATGCAGAAGAACCGTTTTTCAACGCCTCTGCCCACATCCGTGCCTATGAACGAGAATTCAGAGAACTCTCCAGATTACAACCGCGAAGAGCACATAAATTACAAGCAACCATCCCCTATCAAGACGTACCTACAACACAATTATCGCGATTACAGTAAGTAATACTTTTCCTTCATCTGACAACGAAGTCAATACGATACCGATACTTCCGCGTCCCAATATCTCCCGCTTTCTTCACACCCTGAATCTGTAATTTCCTTCCCGCTTTCTTCCCCTCGACAAGCAATGCAGTTTTCATCCCTTCCAATCCGTCTTCATGACAAAATCCATAATAATGAATCATCGTTCCCTTTCGAGCAACGGCAAGTGTGGGCGTCAAAAACGTATCCGTAAGATTCGGACGAGCCATCACAATTCGATCAAACACGCGTCGAGCCTTCACAAAACGCGGCAACACCTTCTTCACATCACCTTGCACCACTTCCACTCTCACTTTATTCCGTTTCACATTGTCCAGCGCATACCGACTTGGTTCCTTCCCTAACTCCACACTCACCACTTCAGTGGCCTTGCCAGCCTTTGCAATCACCACTGCAAACGGCCCCACACCCCCACACAACACCAGCACCCGCTCCCCTTTCTTCACCATCGACGCAGTCTGTTTTCGTTCTTCCGCAAGACGAGGAGAAAAATAACAACTATCCACATTCAAACGAAACACACACCCATTCTCCGCATAGAATGCTTCCTTCGTCTTCTCCCCACCCAACCAGCGCGACGTCGGCGTACGTAATCGCCCCGAAATCTTACCCGTCTTCTCAAGCACAGTCGTGATACGAGGGTGCTCACGCATAAACAAAGCAGCAAACCCTTTCTTCTCTCGCAGCTTGGTCCCTCGTGGAAACTTCACTAAACATATCGTTCCCAGACAATCATACGGTGCCATGGCACTATATAAGAAGCAGGATATATAAAACTACCAAAAACAGAAAGCATTATAAAGCATAATGAATCATTATAATTCATAATGGTACAAAGTGTTATTGATGTAGATGAACGAGTAGACCGAGTAATTAACATAGTCAAAGCAAAGTTTGGTCTTAAAAATAAATCTGAGGCAGTCACGATGATTACCAATTCATACGAACAATATGAACTCGAGCCCGAACTACGGCCAGAGTTCGTGGCAGAAGTAAGAGAAAGTGAAAAAGAAAAAGGAATCCCCTTTAAGAATATACAAGAATTACGCAGGATAGTAGAAAGAGCATAAAATGCGCCAGTATGATGTTCTCCCGCTCCTTAGCAAAAAGTTACAAAAATTAAGTAAGAAAGATAAATCGCTCTATGAACAAACACTTAACAAAATGGACGAAATAATACATTCAGAGAATGTGGAACATTACAAAAACCTACAAAATAAACTTAAAGAATACAAACGTGTTCATATCGGCTCATTCGTACTATTATTCAAATATGATAAAACAGATAATAAAATAATCTTCACAAATATAGAACATCATGATAACGCCTATCTAAACTAACAGAACATTTATATACAAAAACTCCTCAAGAGAGCTATGAACAAAGGGGTTGGCTACGCACTTACACTCGTCGGATTGGGTGTCCTTACCCTTGGTATCAAACCCGTCCAAACCGCATTAAAGCTCACCCTTCCCTCATTCCTCTCTCCAACCACCCTCATGATCCTGGGTGCCATTATTGCAGTCATTGGCATCCTCCTGGTCAAGAAAGCATCATCCGTACAACAACCTGAAGTCCCTATCTACGACCCAAAGAATAACATTGTCGGGTATCGCAAAGTTGTATAAAAATAGTTTTTTATAAACAAATTACATATCTCTGCTACTCCCATCAAAGTCGAACATCAGATACCTGAATTTGTAACGTACTTTACTTGTAAAGTGTAATCCTGCCTTGTCTGTATCCCTACAGCGAAACCCTAGGGCATTACGTTAAGATAAATACCTTCACTTATGAAGTTACATATTGCTTTTGTAACCAATGAATGTGTTTCTGAAGGTCACTAATCATTTTTCTTCCCTCTCGTTCGTCAATACTTGCACGAGCGATCTGACCCTCGATTTCATGAATTTCATCTCGTAAACGTGCAATCTCCCTACCTTTAAACCGTCTATCAGCTTTCATGAGCTTACGCAATTCATACCGACTAAAGATAAGATTATCTCCCAGCAAGCACACAAAGGCAAGTACCGTTGTCCACAAGTAAATGTCTGCGCGATCGGTCGGTGCAGTTGACCACAGACCCGCATACAAGGCAATAAAGAGCAACCAGCCAAGTTTACGAATAATCCCATGATCTCCAGCTATCTCATACAAAAAGTAAAAGTAAAGCAGGAAAGGAAGTAACGCAAGCAATACCAGTGCTAAAAGGGCATACTGTTGGAGAACTGAAGTCAGCCAGGCATAGTCGAGGTAACGCATCCCAATCAAAGGCACAATAAGCGCAATACACATACGAATACGTTGCTGACCGTCCCCTTCAAAGAGAGGAACCTTACCCAAAATAAGGTAAATTAAAACAACTAATACTAACGCTAATAAAAACCGTTCAAACAATAACTGTCCTGACCACTCATGACCAAAGAGTGCTTGCAATAAAGGTTCTCCAATATCCACAAATGCTTTTGCCACAGACCCTGATAATTCACGTATATCTGGCGCTGCAGAGACAGAAGATAACGATACTAAACTAATAAGCAAAAAGAAACAGCACACAACTACCCTCTTCATATTCTTCACTCGAGAAAGAAGCTTATAAAGATTTCCGTAACTAACAATAATTGCACAAAAAATTATAACGAAAGTGTAAAATAAAAAAATTAAACGGTAGACTTGGCATGTTTAGCAAGAGCTTCAACATCACTTAAATCATAAGCTTTAGCAGATCTTATAATTGTATCAAGCTTGGTTTTATACTGAGCCTTAGTAATCCCTGAGCCAGAAGAATAAGATATACGAGCAGCATCGAAATCCTTCATAAGGGCAATTTTAGCATCAATCTTTCTGGTTTCAAGAATATCATCTACCCCGAAACGTTGCCAAAGAGCTTCCAATTTTCTATCGAATATAACCATAAGTGCAGCCAAACCTACAAAAACAAGGTAAATCCACGAAATGTCCCCAAGTTTCTCTGCAAAGGTAAGCCACATTCCAAAGAAAACAACTGCAAGGAACACCCACGACAATTTACGAGCAATAGGGACAAATTCACGAGTCACAAAAAAGAATACAATAAACGGCAAAATAGCAGTAACCGCAATGGCAACTGCAGTGTTTGGTAAAATAGCGGTAAGAATAAATTCATACGTTAAGAAACGTACACTAAGAATAGCAATAGCTGCACTACCCACCCATGCAAAGGAAGTGTGATCTTTAAAGTAAGGCGCTTTTCCAAGGACAAGAGAAAAGACACTGAAAAGTAAAATAGCAATCAATAATTTAGGTAAATAACTACTCGCTAAATCGGCAGAAGCACTTGTTTCACCTAAAAGTAAAGCAAGGGGTCCCGAAAGCAATCCAATAACTCCATCATAGATACCTTGAGCTAAATCAAACAATGGCTTAAAGGCATTACCAGTCTCTGCTGCACTCACTAAACCTGAAACAAGAATAAAAGAAAGTAATAATAATCCAAACAAACCTCTTTGTTTCATACCCTGCATAGAAAAAGGGCCTATTTAAATATTGCTATAAAACAAGCGAAAGAGAACCATTTTGAAAGAAAAATAAAAAAATCACTAACTACAATGAGTCTCATCTCCAACGCTCAGAATTATTCAGATATCAGAGAAGTATTTTTAATTATATGATCTAAAAATTATATTTTCTGATAATCAAACATTTCAAGAAAGCAATGAAAGAATAAAAAACTCGGCCACTCAATATAAGTATTACTTTAAATTAAAATTAAAAAAAATTAAGATAATTTGGCAGCTTCTGCAAGCGCATTTTCAATAAGCCCTAACTTTGCCTTTGCCTTACTTGCACGATCTTTATCCCCTCTCGTCAATGCAGCCAAATAATTTTGTTTCATATTCTCAGCTTGAACCAGTAACTTCTCATATGAATCGGTTCCACTTGCGCGGACATCTGATTCTGCTTTAGCACGATTCCAGAGACTCTGAATGGTTCCATCAAACCAGAAGATAACACCTGAGAGCACAGCAGCGGTAATATAAATCCAAGAGGTGGCAGGGTTATCCAAGCCGCTCGTAGCGTAAATACCCACATAACACGCAGCAAGAATAATCCAAGCAAGTTTTCTAAGAAGTGGAGTCTTAACACCCGATTGAATCACATAAAAGAACACTGCAAAAGTACCAAAGATAAACAATGCTAACACCGTAGCAGAAGCTGAAAGTGCACCGGCAAGAATAGCTTCAGGAGTCAAATAACGAATACCAATCAGTGCAACAACAAACGAAATAACGATACCTGTACCTGGTTTATCCCCTATAATTGCAGTCTTACTTAATACTGCCCAGACAATCGAAAAATAAGCCACAAGAAGCAGGAATTTAACAAGGTACACATCGGTCTGATCAGCACCTACATTGCCTAAAAGGCCCTTTGCAATAGGATCAAAAACATTAGTCATAAACTTGCCTCCTTGTTCTCTCACATTATCAATCCAATCTCCTTCAGCAGCAGCAACAAAACTCGAAATAAACACAAGACTCAATAAGAATACAACAACCAAACCTCTTTGATTCATAACACACTTATAAAAAAAGACTATTTAAATATTGCTGTAAAACCGCACCACCACAGAAACAACGTACGTCGTTCCAACCACGCAACCGACAAGAGAAGGAGAGTACACACAAAGAGCAAAAATAAAGAAGGAGAGGAAGAAACAGGGGCAATCACATTACCAAGAGCAGAAGGAGCTACAGAAAATAACCCTACAAGTACAAACATCCCGATGAAAACAAGAGTAGACCTTCCCAACACGTCCCGCCTCAATCGACGGAGCGATGTTTCAGCAGCACGTTCAACTGCCTCTGCTTTATCTTCAAGTCCTGCCGCACGATACATACGTGCAGCATCCTCAGGATAACGTGCCTGTGCATACCGATCTCCCGCTTCTGCATAGAGCTCGGTAACCAACGCTCGTTGATGCGTTGCCTTTTCATGAGAACCAGTAAGAGTGTACCCTCGACTCAGCAATTGAGAAACGCGCGCCAACGTTCGCGCATCTTCTGCTTGCACCAAAGGGGAAAGAGAGCCAGGATGAACTTCACCCAACACTCGACGCATCCACTTTTGCTTTGCTTTCCAAGAAGTCTCCATACACTTTTCTAAAGAGAATAAGAATGTATAAATCTTTAGGTAACTAAAAGAGTAAAGATACCCCAAGCACGAGTGCCGCTCTTCCAAACAACAACCACAATCCTTATATACTCTTGAAAAGTTAATCTATCAACTAAAATAATAACTTACTAAACAGAAAGATAACTTGCCAAGATGAAACAAAGCATAGCCCCCGAGAAAATACTCGATCTTCTCTTCAAATACCCGAATACCACCTTCTCACTCAGAGAGCTCAGCAAAAAGCTTTCGCTTTCCCCTCCCGCAATAGGGGATGCGCTCAAAGTATTAGAAAAACAAGAGCTGATCACCCTGGAAAAACGATTTAACTATTTAGTGCGAGGAAACATCACAGATACATTCACCATCAAGAAACGCATTGCTAACTTCACCAGCATGTATACCTCAGGACTCATTGCCTATCTCAACAATACCTACCCCCTCGCAACAATCATCCTCTTTGGTTCCTATGCCTATGGGCAAGATGCTGAACGTTCAGACATTGATATCGCTATCATAGATACCAAAGAAAAACCCTTGAATCTTGAACCATACGAAAAAGAATGTGCACGTCCAATCAACATTGAATACCTCCCCTGGAAGAAAATTTCCCCTGAACTTAAGAATAGTGTTATAAACGGCATTCTCTTTCAAGGAGCAATAGAACTATGAGCACAGTTGAAGAGTATATACAAAGAGGCGCAATAAAAGAGAGAACAACACCATGAAAACAATCGTACCGTTCCTCATACTGACATGCTTACTCCTAGCGCCGCTCGTCTCGAGCGCAGAACTTCCCTTCCAAGACACCGTAGAACAAACACAAGACGTCGTCAATAAACTCAATGATCAACAAGCGCGAGATACGTACCTCAAAGAACAATGGGCTGACTTCCTTAACAAATCAACCGCAGGCAAATACATTCGAGAAGCAGACCGCCAACTCACCTCTCTGAACTTTGTCTGGCAATTCCTTCTCGGTATCCCGTTCAGTTGGAATTTTCTTTTCCTCTTCAGCGCAATTATTTGGATATCCCTTGGTACCTCGATAAAACGCCTCCTCGCGTTCCTCGAACTCTGGGATACCAAAGTCCACTGGGCGGTAGGTTTCGGTGTCGCAACCCTCGCCTCAGCGCTGGGTGTTGAACGCACCCTTGCCACCTGGGGCGTCGGACTTACCCAAGGATTCAACATCCCGGGAATCAATCCATTCATTGTCCAACTCGTCCTTGAACTTGCACTTATACTCGGCGTGCTTTACATTGGTATCTTCACAAAAGTCTGGGAAAGACTCTTTGAAATCATCAAAGCAAAAATGGAACGAAAGCAAGAAAAAAAAGATATCAAAACATTAAAAGAAGAAGTGTCCGGCATCAAACTCAAGAACCTCAACAATCCCGATTACACCAAATATGACATCACCTAATGTTTAAATTGGGCATTAATAAAATCAGCTTGCATCTGCGTCCATTCCGTATCAGATAAAGTTTTCAGTTTTCTCACCCAATACGAAATAAACCACAATCGTTCTTGAAAATTTGTTTGTTTATCGCCCCGAAGAGCTTCTAAATCAACGGTAACTTCAGTATCGTTCATGATTGTAACAACAGATAACGCCCATTAAAGACGTTGTTAAAACAACGTCTTCTGTTTCTGTTCACGCGCGACTGCTTCCAAAGCATCTAATTGTTTCTCAACTCGTTCTTTCCCAAACTCATGTTCCTCAACTAACAACTGCATAACTTTCTTTCGATCATACTTCGGCCAGACGACCGGTTCCTTCGAAACGGTTGGTTGCTTGAAAATATGAAATATTTCAGACCAATCAAAATCTAATTTCCCCTGTTCTTGTAATTCTTGAAAAATCGCAACAGGGAACTTTTTCTCGCGCACCAATGAAAGTGCTTTCTTCGGCCCAATACCTTTCACCCCGCCCGGATTAAAGTCTGTCCCTACTAAAATCGCCACACAAATCAACTGATCACTATCCAATTCAAGCGATTGTAATGTCTGGACATAGTCGATGACTTCAGGCGCAATATAAATAACCCCTGAAGCAGTCTTCCGGGTCTTTGCAAGGGTCAGATTTTGAATCAAGCGCTTCCCCCCCACCGCAAGCGCATCATAATCCTGCGAAGCAACTGCCCAGGCATCCCCACGCTTGACCAACTCAGCACACTGCATTTCCCCCTCTCCCGCCGCTTGATACACCGCAATTCCCATCGAAGTCAATAATTGTTTACATTCATCCAACATGCCCTCATTTACCGTACTCAACTGCCGCGCATATTTACCCGCTTCAATAAAATCTTCATCGGCAACCGCAGCCGCATGAGCTTCTCGCGCCTTATCTTTCACCGCTTGCCGAAGAGCATGCGTTTTACTCTTCAACGGATGATACTCTCCATCAAACACATAAATCAATCGTATTCCCTCTTTTAACAAAGCAGCATTACGATTAAACAGCCCAGATAAATGAGAAGTCACGCGCCCCTGACTGTCCATCAACGGAGTCCCATCGGGCTGTCGAATGGAAGACAAAAATTGAAAAATCACATTAAACGCATCAACCGCCAGCACTTTCCCCTTGAGAGCACTCAATTGAATTTCATGCCGAGGAACAATATCACCAATATGGAGACCCATAGAGAAACAAGAGAATACGAAGTTAAAAAGCTACTCACTTACCAATACACGCCTTTCGCTCGCATATCCGCACGCTTCCATCTCATTTCATCAGTACAATCTTCACACAAGAGATGTTTTCAAGTAACCAGTAACTTCGCTTGTTCTTCCATAGTCTTGCATCCCGGCACATTGACCTGTTCCATTAAACAGGGGCCCTTCTCACCAATACAATGAACGAGTTGATAACCCTGCGTTCCCGTATTAAAGTCACGATGTACTAAATCTATAGTATGCCCAAACTCATGCGCTCCAATAATCTGTAACGCAGCATGCCGTATGCTATCTGTAGGCATTAAAAGCTGAAACCGTGTCGTTGAGACAATATTATTCGGGTACGGACCATACCCAAAAATATAATTGTTAGTAGTATCTTCCTGAGTAGTGGTCAAGTCACGATTCAGAACAAACACATCAAAATGAGGATGTTCTTTCTGATACGGCTCACTTCGTAAGAGTGTGTCAAGCTCAATTGCACTTACTTGCTCACCAAGCCCCCGATTTTTAGTTGTTAAAGCCTGGTGCTCATACCATTCAGGGCTGCCATACGGTCCCTTTCCCGCATGAAACACGCCATAATCTTTCAGAACAAGTTGCCTCCCGGTCTCTTCCAAAATGCGGTGCACACCCGTTAACAATGCAGAGTAGTCTTCCCGATCTACTGCTTTCGTTCAGAGCAAAAAATCTCTTTCCGATCAATACCGCGATTATGATCTTCACCATGTGCATATGAACGATGAAAAAAAGAGCCCATAAGAGAATTAAGCCCCTCGGCCAGAAGATGCAGGAATCAACGCACGAGCACCTAAACAAAGAGGACCATCCAAAAGCGAAAGAGGCGTATTCAGGAAAAGACGAGTAGAATCCTTCTCTGCTGGTCGAAACCAATCAGCAGGAAGATGTGTATAATCATATGCAACCGGCTCAAAACCAATAGTCGCAAGACCTTCAGATAATCTGCTTGATGCTGGTTGATAGTATTGAATTGTTTTCGAACTCTTCAAAACAGCTTGTTCTTCAGGACGAGTCAAAATCATACGATTAACGTCATCAACACTATAGTGTTTCAAGCTTCTATCATCACGTTTAAAGTGAACATCCTCTGCAGCACTTCTGAAATACGTAGTACCCTCTTTCAACACGACGACTGCCCGACGAGGCCTCTTTCGTACAACTTCATGTATAAGTCGCGTAAATCGTTCCCCTCCAAACGTATCATACAAAGCAAGTACGAAACCATCCTCACCCACAGAATATAAGGTGCCAGAAGTATCGAACTGAACAGCCTGAGGGGAGACAGGAGTCCCTCCTGCCGCAAGACGATCTACAAGATAGTCTCGCATCTGCCGTTTCACTGCTTGTGTAGCCATACTGAAAGAGCTTCAGATCCCTATTTAAACATTACGATTAGCTACTACCAAAAAGTGACACTATAAAAGAAAGATACCTTCTTAATGAACGAACACGAAGAAACTGTATGAAAGCAATCCTGGTAGACAGCAGTTATGAGCTCAGAAATGAACAAACGGTTGTCACGCTTCACGGACGCTTAGAAAATGGGCAAACATTTTCTTCCATACAGCAACTCACCCCTTATTTCTTCATGAGACACTCCTCAAAAAAGAAAGCAGAGAAATATCTCATCAAATATACAGTCCAAGAAGCACCAGAAACCACCTTTCTCGGTGAAAAAGTCATTAAAATCTCACATGCTGACTACCTCCAGCTCAATAAACTCTCGGAAGCGCTCCATAAATTAGAAATTGATACCTATGAGGCAGATATCAAACCAAACACACGCTTCCTCATTGATAACGACCTCAAACTCTTCATAAAACTAGAAGGAGAATGGGAACCAGGAGAACGTGTAGATCGCATCTATACAAACCCAGCTATACACAAAACAGAAGAAACGCCCCACAATCTCAAAGTTCTCTCAATCGATACCGAATCAGATGAACAAGGGAATCTTTTTTGCATCGGACTATACAGTAAAAACTATAAAAAATGCTTTTTTATTACAAAAGAAAAGTTAACAAATAGTGTTCCCTGTCAAGATGAAGCAGACTGCCTTGAAAAAGCCCAACAAGAAGTTCTGAAATTCGACCCTGACATCATCACGGGTTGGAATATGATTGATTTCGATATGGTCTATCTCCAAGAACGGTACAAAAAAAGCAAAATACCTTTCGATTGGAGCAGAACCGGAGAGAAAGCGCGTATCCGTGCTTCAGGTAATTTCTTCCGCGCTTCAACGTGTGAACTTCCCGGAAGACAAGTACTCGATGGTCTTGCCCTTATCAAAGACCCATTCATCAAAGAAGCCCCCTCCATCAAATTTGCCGATTTCGACTCATATACGCTTGAAAATGTATCTCAAGCCCTTATCAAAAAAGGAAAACTGCTCAAGGGAAAAGGAAGACATCAAGAAATTATCGCTCTCTATCACAACGACCCTCAAAAAATAGTGGACTATAACCTCCGCGATTGTGAACTCGTCTATGAAATCATGGATCAAACAAAAATACTCGACCTTATCATCGAACGTTCCCATTTGACCGGTCTCCACTTTGATCGTCTCGGAGGAAGTATTGCAGCCTTTGATTCACTCTACATCCGAGAAGCTCGTAAAAAAGGATTAGTCTCTCCCACCACACGCTATAATCCCAAAGAAGATAAAATTCTCGGAGGATATGTCCTTACCCCTCAGCCAGGCATCTACCACAACGTTGCCGTCTTAGACTTTAAATCACTCTATCCCAGCATCATGCGTACATTCAATATAGATCCGTCCTCATTCAGAGAGAACAAAGAAAAAGGATTCATTGAAAGTCCAAATGGGGCCTATCTCACTAATACCGAAGGCATCCTCCCTCAGATTCTCACCTCTCTTCATCACGCTCGAGAAAAAGCAAAGCAAGAGAAACGAGAACTCGCCAGTTATGCTATTAAAATTATTATGAACTCGTTCTTTGGTGTCCTCGCCAGCCCCAACTCCCGCTATTTCAACTTCACACTAGGCTCTTCGATCACCAACTTCGCCCAAATGATTATCAAACTCACTGCAGAAGAAATAAAAAAACAAGGCTATGACATCATTTACTCAGATACCGATTCGGTCTTTGTCCTTACCAAAGAAACAGAAAAACAAGCAACAGAAACAGCAGAAAAACTCGCACAGTACATCAACACATTCTACAAAAACTACATTACCACACACTATCAACGCACCTCAGTCTTAGAATTAGAAACGAAACGTATCTACACCGGGCTCCTCTTCCCCCCCCTCCGTATGCAAAAAAAGGATGCGAAAGAAACAAAGGCGGCAAAGAAACGCTATGCAGGGATGTATCACCTAGGGGGAAAAGAAGAATTAGAAATTGTGGGCCTTGAAGCAGTCCGAGGCGATTGGACAACAGCTGCACAAGAATTCCAGACCGAGCTCCTCACCCGTCTCTTCACCAATAAACCCTATAAAACATTCATCAAAGACTACATCGCGGCAATTCGTGCCGGTAAAAAAGACAATCTCCTCGTCTACCGCAAATCTCTCAGAAAAGACCTTGCCGACTATACCAAAACAACGCCACCCCATGTCAAAGCAGCACGCTTACTCGATACTCCTCCAGGAGACATCATCGAGTATTACATCACCACTGCTGGTCCCGAACCTCTCCAAAAACACACCCACCCACTAGACTACGACCATTACATCACAAAGCAAATTGAACCAATCGCCAACCAAGCCCTCGCCACTTTTAATATAGAACTCAAAGATATTGTTACCGCAACAAAACAAAGCACGTTGTAGAAAGCCCCCTTTCTTTCAAGAGCGCTATACTCCACCAAACCTCTCATCAACATATGCCTCAGATACCAAAACAGGACATACATAACTCCCCTAACAAATACACAAACATGTATCAGATACGTGGTAATACCTAATCGAGACTAAAAAAGAACGTCATTCAAATCATTTAAAAGATACACAACACTCAGGTACATATGTATGACATCGAACGTATCCCTCTTCGTCACATCTATCTCAAAGGCGCGGCATTATATGGCCTTTATCTTGGATTGAGTTTAGCAACGCTCACGGTCATCGTTTTTTTTGCCCTTGCCTATTTTGGTAAATACCTTCCCAGCGCACAAGGGATCTCCTTAATTCAGTACGTTGACCTGAGACAATTAATCATCTTCGCAACCTGGCTCTTTATCGGAGTACTCATGGGCATTTTCACCCTCACCGTTCTCATCGTATGGATTTATAATCTTGTCACACGTGCAGGCGGGGAAGTTGAAATGGGCCTGGTTGATCCACATCCTGAACATCGAGCAACATATACCCCCTATACTTCACAACTTTCCCAAGCCTCTTCTCCACAACAACCAGAAACACAAGTAAAAAAATACACGACTGAATTGGTCTAAGGTTTGAATATAACTCTTAAGTAGTAACAATAGCAAGATTTAAATAGTCTATCCCTATTAAAAAAAGGATGGATACAACAACAAGTATACGTGAAACTTTTGCTGAGCGATTAGCCCAGATAAAATTAAAACAAGCTAAGGCACAACACCAAGCAAGACTTAAAAAAGCAGTAACGTACGGAAGACATTTTGGGGCTGATGATGGGCAAAAGTTTGCTCTCTCTAACCAATATCTCATAGAAGAAGGCATGCCTGTTTCTCCAAAGAGTGGCGCAGTTGCACAAGAGGCAATATACATTGATGGAGGCATAAGCGGAGGTAATTTTACTGCTCCATTTTATATCACCTATGGCTCAAGCCGACCCCTTAGTTCAAACATCGGTTTTTATGGGGTAGATAAAACACTTTCTTTATTGGTAACTGCGGAGGTATCACGAAGAAAGGGTAAATTAGAACAAGCCGCATGTCTTGTTGAATTCGCAAAGTATAACATTGATTGGTTAGACAAAACAGTTGGAAACAATGACGCCTTGAGAGCACGAGAATTTGGAGATGCACGTCCTGAATTTACTAACTCGCTCTACCAAGCAATTGGAACTCGGGCTTTAAGAATTGCTGACGCGTGTTTAAAAGCTGAACGACCAACGATTGCACAAGACATGTATACTTTAGGTGTTGCTTCTTTAGAACGAAGCAAGGTTTACTAATACTCATTGTTTCTTCTAGTTACAACCGTTATGCACAGATACCTTTCGCTTAATCACCCTTAAGCGAAGTTTTGACGATGCAAACGACACAAAAATAATCCCTGGTCGGCGCACCGGGCGCCTGCGGCGCCCTGAGAACGATTGAGGCTCTTTTTCGTATGCCTCACACAGCCACCAACATGTTTTTTAACTCACTCTTATCGAAAAAGAAATGAATCGACTTGCACGCATTGGCACACACCTGATTCGAACATATTTTCCGGAATTACAACAAGAACGATTTATCTTTGAAATACAAAAAGGAAAAGATTGGTATCTCTTATATGATCCAGATGTACCAAGAAGAATTCATCATATAAAATGCGAACCAGCCTATGTTATATTACCTGAAGCAATACTCACCGGAGGAATTGCCCATGAATTAAGTCACGCCGTACGCGATATTCCTTTATTAAAAAGGGGAACAATAATGGCACTTGGAACAAAATACAATACGAATCTGAAAGCACGTGTTGCAGATGAGCGAGCAACAGATATGCTTGTTATTACACGAGGATTGGGACATGCCTTACTTGCTTCTGCCGAATGGCAATTTGAAACAGGGGGAAAGAAGTGGAAACCCGACTTCGGACTCCACCCCACTGAAATCCGTGCTATCCTCGCCCAACAAGCAAACGGTACCCTTAAAACCCCTTCGGGGCGCTATAGATAATGGTACGCCCAGAAATGAAAGAACGCTTTGCAGAGCAGATGCATGCACTCCTACCAGACCAAAAAGACTTCGAAGCCTATGAAACAATCGTCCACACCGGCCCTCCAAACTGGATTCGGTGTAACACACTCAAAATCAAGCCCGCAGAACTCAAAGCACGATTAGAAGCAAAGGGCTGGACTATCTTCCAACCTGCTCCTTCCCATCCCGAAGTGATGCGCATCACGAACCAACTCGGCCCGGGAGAACTCGGCAACGCCCTAGAACATATTCTCGGCTACTATTATGTCCAAGAACTCTCCTCGATGCTCTCCGTGATTGCCCTCCAACCCCAACCAGGTGAACTCGTCTTTGATCTGTGCGCCGCCCCCGGTTCAAAATCAGGACAACTCGCCGCAGCCATGCAGAACCAAGGAACCTTAATCGCGAATGAAGTCAAACTTGACCGACTCCGCATCCTCTCCGCAACCCTTGAACGATGCGGAGCAACCAATTGTATCATGACGCGCGATGACGCCATTGGCCTTACCCATCGATTCGCCGATCATGGCATCAAAGCAGATCGTATTTTACTCGATGCTCCCTGTTCAGGTGAAGGCACCTTGCGAAGCTCACCAAAAACATTCCTGATGTGGAATCATCGCGTAGTAGACAAAATGGGGAGACTTCAAAAGAAACTCATGGCTTCTGCACTTCGAGCTCTCAAAAAAGACGGCATTCTCCTCTACTCAACCTGTACTCACTCCCCGCTTGAAAACGAAGCAGTGGTCGACTTCGCCCTCAAAAACTTCCCGGTGAAGCTCGAAACAATCACCCTCCCGATCAAAACCCGCCCAGGCGTTACCAACTGGCAAGGTGAAACCTACAGCCCTGAAGTCACCAAGTGCCATCGTCTCTACCCCCAAGATAATGACAGTGAAGGATTCTTTGTTGCAAAACTCATACTTACGGAGGACATTGCATAATGGAAACAAAACAACAAAACAACAAAACAGTAGATATAAAGAAGTTACCAATTGAAGCGAACATTAGATACCAGAATAACCGAGAAAATCAGTCAATCACGAGGAATGTCACATGAAATTCCTCCGCGCCTCTGAAACAAAAAAAATCCTTGAACAACTCGAGAAACAGTTTGGTATCACCAGTGTACCTGGAGTACTTGTCCAAGCAGGGGATGAAAAACTCCGCCTCTATTCAGGTAACCTTCCTATTGAAGACCTCACCACGCTGAGTACCATTTCTCACATCGAAGGAATCGGCACCTACCTACTCCGCGAAGAACATGAAATCCGCCTGAGCTTTGACGCCCTGCACATCCTCAAAGACCAAATCACCAAAGGAATCGTGGAACTCTCCCCCGAAGAATTCCATGCTTGGATACGCGGACGAGATGTAACACCAAAAGAAGGGCAAGGCACGGTAGCCGTAAAATTCAATGGTGACTTCTTTGGATGTGGGAAACTCTCCAAAGGAACGCTCATTAACCATGTACCAAAAGAACGTAGGCTACGAAAATAGTTAATTCAATCTTGCAACACGATCAAGGTCAAGTACATGAAAGAATACTCCTCGTTCAAGACCAAGATGTTGAAAGAGCTGCTCTTCACCAGGGCTTAATTGCCCTCGATGATGCGCAGAAACAAAAGAGGTAAATCCCGTAGAAACAGAATGCCCGTACGGCAACATAAACACTTCCCACACACCTAACCCCTCATACCGAGTAAGCAGAAAAGAAGAACTTCCTAGCATATTCTAAAGAGGCGTAACTTCTATTTATACATATCTTCGAAACAGCTATAAACCATCTCAGACCAAAAGAAAGATGGAACTTAATCAAGAAGCAATCCTTAAGGCAGGAAAGATAGCCCAACAAGTCCGGGCCTATAGTAAAACCCTCGTCAAACCAGGAGTACTCCTCCTTGAAATCGCTGAGAAGATAGAAGCAAAAATAGAAGAGCTTGGAGGCAAACCTGCATTCCCTGTCAATCTGTCGATGAATGAAATTGCTGCACACTCAACGCCCACCTATAACGATGTACAAACAGCAAAAGGATTACTCAAGGTAGATTTCGGCGTACATATCGACGGCTGGGTCGCAGACACCGCAGAAACATTTAACCTTGATACCAATCCTCTCCATCAAAAACTTATCGACACCGCCAAAGAAGCCCTCAAACAAGCACTCACCAACATAACCCCTACCACACCACTCGGAAGCATCGGTAAAAAAGTAAATGACACTGCAACACACGCAGGATTCCAACCCATTCATAATTTATCGGGTCACTCGATTACACAACATGACCTCCACGCTGGCCTCACCATTCCCAACTACGACACCGGACAATCCCAACCAATTGGAGAAGGACTATGTGCAATTGAACCATTCATGACGTCAGGAGTAGGACGAGTACGTGAAGGCAGACCTTCAACCATCTACTCCATTGCCAAAGAAGGAAATGTGCGTGATCCCCTTGCACGAGAAATTCTTGCATTCATCGAAGCACATTATCGCACCCTCCCGTTCTGCGCACGCTGGCTCTACAAAAAGTTCGGTACTCGTGCCCTCTTAGCACTCCAACGTCTTGAACAAGCAGGCATCCTCTACCAATACCCACAACTCATCGAAGAATCCGGAGCCCCAGTCGCCCAAGCCGAACATACCATACTCATAACTAAAACGAAAACAATCATTACAACGGGATAATCATCATAGTCTCTCAATATCTAGTTCCCTGAATAAGATACTCGATAAAGTACATCAGATACCCACTAAAAAACTTACTTCGGAAAGGTCATCAATGGCCAGCTCTCTCGTCCTACGCGATACACGATCGTACCTCGCTCCAAACACACCTGCCCTCCGACACTATACGGGACCTGCACAGGATCAACGAACGCTCGAAATGCACTCGGCAAGGAAACAGAACGATGTGCATGCGTTTCATAAAAACTCTGTCGTTCGGGAGCATCAAGCGAAAAACGTCTCAACCATCCTTCCGTTTCACATGCAGGACCAACGAATAATAACGTGGCATATCCCTCTCGCGCTTGTTTCGGCGTTAAAGGAAACAAATAGGCAAAAAAGAAATGATTCTTTTCTGTTCCAAAGGGATGGGGAACATAATGACTAATAACGATCGGTTTCCCCTCATTTGATCGCTCATCGAATAATGGCGACTTCCCTGAAGAACCCCTCTTCGTTACACGATTCCACCGAGTACGTCGAACATCCCTTTCCTCTCGAAACACATCATCGGCCATACAAAACTCACTTTCAAACACTATTTAAAATAATAACCTTCCCCAGAATACACTCGATAGATTCATATGCCGAACATATTCCTCTCGTCTACATCAACTGAACCTTACATGCATAAAATACCAAATACATACAGCAGATAAGGAAATGAAATCTCAACTCAAAAAAAAAGAAAGGTACTTAACTTGCATACATCGGACCAACATCAAGTCCAGCCTTTGCAGCTTTCAAATAATAATCTTCCAATTTCTTATACCGCTTAGCTGTTTCAGGAGAGACCGAAGGACGCACTTTCATAAATGCCCCATCAAAATCAACTTGTGCAACTTTGACAGAAGCAGGATCCCGACGCAATGCATGCATCGCAGCTTCACGCACTAATCCTTCAATATCGGCGCCCACATATCCTTCTGTCTGCTTCACCAATTCTTCAATACTCACATCAGGAGCAAGAGGAGTATTCTTCGTATGTACGTTGAAAATCAACATTCGACTTGCTGCATCAGGTACATCAACCAAAATAATCCGATCAAAGCGCCCCGGACGTAACAACGCAGGATCCAACATATCAGGGCGATTGGTTGCCGCAATAATCGTCACATCTTTCAAGCCTTCCAACCCATCCATCTCAGCAAGAAGCTGATTTAATACTCGTTCAGTTACTTTCGAGCCAGCATCCAGCCCCCGACGACTAGCAAGTGCATCAATTTCATCAAAGAAAATGACGCACGGCGCAACCTGACGAGCACGTTCAAAGATTTTACGTACGCCTTCTTCCGACTTCCCCACCCACATACTTAACAAACTCGGCCCTTTGACTTGAATAAAATTAGCCTCACTCTCTTTCGCCACCGCCTTTGCGAGTAACGTCTTCCCCGTCCCGGGAGGACCATACAACAACACCCCGCGAGGTGGACGAATGCCCAGGCGCTTGAAACTCTCCGGGTGTGTAATCGGTAACTCAACCGCTTCCTTCAAATCTTGCTTCGTCTTGTCCAAACCCCCCACATCATCCCAATTCACATTCGGTGTTTCAACCAAGACCTCACGCATCGCACTCGGACGCACCACTTTCAACGCTTCTTCAAAGTCCCCTGCTTCAATAATCATTTTCTCCAAAATTTCCTGAGGGATTGCTTTCGTATCTTGCAAGCTTATTTCAGGCAATACCTTCCGTAACACTTGCATCGCTGCTTCTTTCGCCAATGAACTCAAATCAGCGCCCACAAATCCGTGTGTCTTTCCAGCAAGCATCTCTAAATTGACTGCTTTTGCCAAGGGCATATTTCGTGTATGAATCTTTAAGATATTCAAACGAGCCTTTTTATCGGGCACACTAATTTCAATTTCTCGATCAAATCGCCCCGGGCGACGTAAGGCAGGATCAATCGAATTCAAACGATTCGTTGCTCCAATGACCACAATCTTCCCTCGAGACTTCAACCCATCCATCATCGTCAGTAACTGTGAAACAACTCGCCGCTCAACTTCACCTTGCACTTCTTCACGTTTCGGAGCAATGGCATCAATCTCATCAATAAAGATAATAGCCGGAGCATTCTTTTCAGCATCCTGGAAAATATCACGAATCTTCTTCTCACTCTCACCATAAAACTTACTCATTATCTCCGGACCATTCAATAAAATAAAGTGCGCTTCACTTTCATTCGCCACTGCTTTCGCAAGCAACGTTTTTCCCGTACCGGGAGGACCATGTAATAACACCCCTTTCGGAGCATCAATACCAAGCGCATCAAAGATCTCCGGATGCTTCAACGGTAATTCGACCATCTCCCGTACTTTCTTCACTTCATCAGTCAATCCCCCAATATCTTCATAGGTTACATCAGGAATGGTATCTTCCGTCACATCCATTGCCTTTGAATTCAAAATTAATTCTGTTTGTTCAGTAATCACACACGCCTGCGCAGGACTCGTAGATACCACCATAAATTTGAGTTGTTGAAATCCTGAAAACATCCCTCCCCCAAACAATTCATTCAAATCACCAATAAATTCTTGTCCTTCGCCCATCATTTCGCGTCGGCGCGGCATCCCACTCAACGAAATCACATCTCCCTTCATCACTGCCCTCCCCAACAAATTATTACGGAAAGCGTCAGGATCTCCTTGCACCATAATCCCTTGTTGTGCAGGGGCAATACTCACTTTCGTCGCAGGTTTTGCTTGCATTTTGCTCACCTTCACATACTCCCCTACACTTGTCTTCGCATTCCGTCGAATCAATCCATCAATACGAATAATCGATTCCCCTACATCTGCCGGATACGCCCGATCAACAATAGCGACAGTCTCACGCGTCCCCAGAATACTCAAAATATCTCCCCGATTCAACCCCAGCGTACGCATCAACTGCGGGTCAATACGCGCAATCCCTTTATACGCGTCATCCTGTAACGCCTCAACAACTTTCAAACGAAGTTCAGTTCCTTTCGCCATACCGCCCTTCCTCCCCAAAGCGTACTGATAAACGATGAAAATCTTCAAAACATAATCTGACAATATCGTCCATTTCAGTTTGCAATGTACCGACTGTTCGATGATGATCATGCATAAAATCGACAATTTCTTTCGGAATACTAATCGCATGACTATTCCCCACCATACGCAACTTCACGTGGAAGGTTTTTCCCTTCAAATCCTGAAATTGATGCATTGACTGCGTATCGGCAGGGTGAATAATCGTATCTTTACAGCGCCCACATTGGACGGCACGCAACTCAAAGCCATCACGATGCACAACAGTCTGTTTCATAGGTTGTGTGCACGATTTACAAAAAATAGCCGTATCAAAGATGTCGGTCATGTGTATACGGTACGGTATATACTATATAAAGCTTATCCCGAGCACGATGTGCCGCAAGCACTCGTGCTTGGGGATGCAGGAAAATATCTCGTATTTTCCTGACCAGAAAATCAGTAGTTTTTCTGTGCTCAAGGAACTACCGAGGTTCCTTGACATGGAGGCATAAACACCATATTTAAGAAACAGAAAAACGGTAGAGAATGAATGCATCCAAAGATAGCAACCTCTATGAAACGAGGAATAAAAGAAGGGGGAGTATCTGCCATCTCAAGTTCACTCACTGAAACCTATATCCCTCAATTCGCCATTGCACTCAAAGCCTCTGCAGCCCAGATTGGTTGGCTTAGTGCAATTCCAAGTCTGCTCTCTCCACTCGCACAATTACTGGGAGACAAACTCATGAGTACCTACACCCGGAAACAACTCGTCACGGTCACCACCTATATCCAAGCATTCTTTTTTATTCCAATTGCACTGATCGGCTGGTGTATTTCTACACAGATAATTCAGGAACATGCAGTCATGCTGCTCCTCATTTCATACACACTCCTAATGAGCATCGCGGCACTGCCTGCTCCTGCCTGGTTCTCCTGGATGGGGGATCTCATCCCGAAAAAACAACGAGGAGCCTATTTCAGTAAACGTCACAAAGTCATGGGCATCGCAAGCATGGCTATCATCCTGGGGGGACTGGCGCTCGATTACTATCAAACACAAGGGTTAGCCTTGAGTATATTCGGAGTACTCTTCACGATCGCAGCGCTCATCCGTGTCTATTCTGCACATCTCTTAAGCACACAATATGAACCGCCGTATAATAAAAAGAAATCAGCAATCCCCTATTCTCTCTGGCATTTTCTCAAACAAAATACAGCAACACGTAAGTTCGTTATCTACGTCTGCCTCTACAATCTGGTCATGTATATTGCCTCACCGTTTTTCCCCATCTATCTGCGTCAAGATCTCGGGCTCAGTTATACCTGGATCACCCTCATCTCTCTTGCCTCTTCAGTATTCTACATCCTGGCACTCCCCTATATCGGCACATTCTCAGATAAATACGGCAACCTTCGTCTATTCTATCTTTCAGGTATTTTATATGCACTCAACCCGCTGGTCTGGTTACTCTTTCCCAACCCCTGGATCTTGCTTGCAGTCCAACTAGTCGGAGGAATCGCCAACGCGGCCTATCTCATTGGCGTTACGAATTATCTCCTCAACACCGTTCCCTCACACGAACGAGCAATTGTTGCAACCTATCTCCATATCCTCGCAGGAGTCGGTATCTTCATCGGCTCACTCGTAGGGGGATATGCTATGACCTACCATCCTTCCTGGCTCTCGGCAATCACTTATACGTTTATCATCTCCATCATCGGACGATGTGCCATCACCTTTATCGGGATCAAACACATGCGTGAACGAGAAAAGGTACAAAAACTCCCACACGAAAGTAAGATCGAATTGTTTCATCCCTTTCGTTCCCTCCAGAGTGAACTATATTTCTTGAAACACCTCAAAAAATAACTTCAATGTTTTTCCTAGCCCCCATAAAATATGCTCTCTCAAAGCTCAACAAAGGCATACCTCAGATGATTAAAAATCTAAAATCTCACTTCCAGAATCTTTATTAACCCGCAAGAATAAAGAAGAATATGCTCTTTAATAAGAAAGATTCTTGTCCTCACTGCAATAACGCAGTTGAGAAAGCACACAGCTTCTGTCCCACCTGTGGTGCTCAAATCAAATCACCCCAAGATGAAGCCCGGGAATTTGGCTTATTGGGAAGAACAGATCGGGTACACCAGCAACCAATGCAGGGTCAAACAAACGTAGCAAACAATCTCGGCTTCATGGATAAAATGGCAAATAAATTAATCGAATCAATGATAAAAAATGTAGTCAAAAGCGTCGAATCAGAATTGTCTCAAATGGGAGACGCAGAAATAAAAGAAATGCCCCATGGCTTCCAAATCAAAATAGGGAATCAGCAAGTGGCACGTAGACAAAAACAACCAACCCTGGCAAAAGTAACTGCTGAACAACTCGAACGCATGGCCCAACTCCCGCGCGCAGAAGCAAAATCCCAAATGAAACGCCTTGCAGATAAAATAGTATACGAACTTGCCATGCCTGGAGTCAAAGATGTCAAAGATGTCTTTGTCAATAAGCTTGAAACCGGCTATGAAATAAAAGCAATCAGCTCAAAAAAAGTGTACACTTCATCCATTCCCCTCAACCTTCCCATGAAAAGTTATGCCATTGGTGAAAAAGGTCTTACCGTAGAATTCCTCGCGAAATAATGCTCTATCATGCTTCAAAGATAGGGGGAATACCTGTGCTATTCACAAAAAAACATCCAGCATTTCCTCTTCCTGTTTTGTTTGCAACAAGTGATCCAAACTATGCCCTTGCAATGACCTATGGTTCAGGAGATATGCTTGCAGTATCGTATGGAATAGAAAAAGGAACAGGAAAAAGAAAATTATATATTGATGAAATAAAAAAAGGAACCTTAAGTTTACTCAAGAAAAAAGCATCCCTCTACACGCTTAAAAACGAAGAATTCAAACAGGATGCTCGTTTCAAAAAAGAAGAATACCTCGCGCTTACTGAACAAACAGTACTCGGAGAGAAAAAAATAGAAAATGTATATGAAGAATTACAAAGGAGAGGCGTAAAGCTCATACCCTATACCGAAGTAATGTCCTCTCTCGAATCAAGAGATAAAGATCCGCTCAATGTATTTATCAAGAATCAAAATAATAGATTTAGAACTATGAAGAGATAAAAATGATAACAAGCAAAGAGATCGTTATTGAACAACCTGCAGGAACCTATAAGTCATTTGAAATAGAAAACAATCCCGTATGGAAAGACTATCCTTTATCGGGAGTTATCTACCCTGTTGACTATGGTTATATCAAAGGATACACAAGTGAAGATAATGACGATTTAGATATTTTTGTTGGTTCAGGAGCACTCTGCGGATATATCAAAATCTGGCGATGTGATGTACCTCTCGAAACAAAAATAATCTATAAGGTGACACCAGGAGAGTATGATACTATAATTAAGACATTCAAATCTGTCATCAAAGAAAAAAGAGTCTTTGAAAATAAAACCTTATTCAATGCCTTTTTCAAAGCCTACAAACGATAAAAATGCGCCGGCTGAGAATACCTAAATCTCACCTGAATTGAAATTACCGATGAACGAAATTCAGCAAGTACTTCAATTCCCGAGATGCGCCGGCCGGGAATACCTGAATGAGCTTGCGAGTGAATGGTTACCGGTGAGCTTTGCTCAACGTGTACTTCGATTCCCGAAATGCGCCGGCCGGGAATCGAACCCGGATAAATAATAGGAGAATTAAAATAGCCCCATAAGTGTTAGTTCTATGGTTAAAGTAAATGAAACTATACTTTCTCTCTTAAAAAATGGAACATCCTTAAATAAAGTGAGTTCAATAACTAAATTAAATAAATCGACTCTTTACTTTCATTACAAGAAACTATTTGGTAAAAAGAATAAACCCTTTGTTTTCCTTTTCAAAAATAAAGAAGAAAGAGGGGAGTTTTTAGG
Source organism: Candidatus Pacearchaeota archaeon (assembly GCA_009694725.1). Taxonomy (GTDB): domain Archaea; phylum Nanobdellota; class Nanobdellia; order Pacearchaeales; family GW2011-AR1; genus SICV01. The sequence goes on along the minus strand of SICV01000003.1, from coordinate 41,960 downwards.
AATTTTTGCAGGTGACGGTTCTTTTTACCTTGACAAAAAAACAAGCCATTATACAATTAGCATAGCTACAGGACACTATGAGAAAGAGTATGCCGAATTCTTAAAGAAAGCATTTTTTGATTGGTTTAATAAAAGACCGATGATTTACACTAGTCAATACAAAGGCAAGCCTTCTTGTATTCGAACTTCTTATTACTCAAAAGAATTGTATCTTTTTATTAAAGAGTATCTCACATGGTCTGGTAAGAAGAGTTATAACATCTGTTTAAAAGAATTAGACCTAACAGAAAAAGATTTTAATAGAGGTTTCCTAAGGGGATTAATAGATACAGATGGAAGTTGTTACATTCCAAAGAACAGAGTGAGTTTTTCTACAATCTCCAAAAAACTTGCTGAACAAGCATCTGCAATTATGGAATCACTCACTAATTCTAAGCCTAAAGTTTACATCATCAAAGGAATTAATGAAGCAACACTATACACTGTAACGTTTCATGGTCAACCAGCTAGAGAATTAATAGCAATAATCAAACCACATAATCAGAATAGAAAGTTGGAGTAAATGCGTAGTACGGGAATTGAACCCGTCTCTCTAACTTGGGAAGCTAGCATTCTACCGATGAACTAACCACGCATTAGAACAGGAAGAAAAAAGAGACTTAATAACCCTTACGCCACGCACGATATTCCAACCAAGCCACCACTAACATGCTTCCATCAATCACCATACACGTTGAACAAATCTGCTTCAGCACAAAAAGTTGAATACCTATAAAGTATATCGCCCCCATAACTCCCAAGACAATACAGAGGAGATACAGCTTCCGATTATACCGATGAGCGTGTTGTGTAAAGGCCGTAATAAGCAACAATCCAAAAGCAATCAACCCCAAGGTACTCACATCGATTCCCCATAACTTCCCATAGACTGATTGTTGCACGGCATCACACGACTTCCCAATCACACAAAATAACTCAGTTTGTGCCTTTGCATGTACTAAATACGCAGATAATACTAATTGCCCTAGAATAATGGCAGGGATGAGTTTAATACGCATACTCCATAAAGACGAAGACCTTTTTTAAACTCACGAAAAGAGAACGGATAAAATAGTTCACGCTATCTACAAGCTTCCCACTCCCTACTCTCTCCCTGACAGACGTACACACAATACCTAATACAGAACGATCAACAATGCTACAATCCACTCGTTATTCATAAAGATGAAGCCCCCTCACTAAGACATACATCAGATACCGGACACCTACCAACACCTGCAATGCCATTTAACTGAAACGTTTATAAACGACTCGCTCGCTTCTCCTTCGATCCTGTAGCTCAGTTGGTTAGAGCGCTGCTCTGATACGGCAGAGGTCCCAAGTTCGACTCTTGGCAGGATCACTTCTTGAAAAAAAGTGATCCTCAACTCAAAAAGAAAGAGGATACAAAAGAATATACCGATCGTTTAAATACCAATAAGCAATAAAGCATCCATGTCCCTCACTGAACAGATAAAGCGTGGCTGGCACTTTCTCAACGAAGACACCTGGCAATCCTGGGTCATTTCATGCATACTCAGCATTATAGGTATCAAATTCGTCCTCTTCCCCCTCATCTCCCTGCTCACCGGCACAGCACTTCCCATCGTAGTCGTAGAATCATGTTCCATGCATCATATCGGAGACTTTGAAAACTGGTGGGGAGCAAATAGTGCCTGGTATGAAAATAGAGGCATTACCAAAGAACAATTCGCTGCTTTCACGCTCAACAATGGCTTCACCAAAGGGGACATCATCTTGGTCACCTCAGCTACAGAAGTAACCCTCGGCGATGTCATCATTTTCTCCGCACCTACTCAATATCCCATTATTCATCGTGTTATCGCCTCTGACCCACTTGCTACCAAGGGAGATAACAACCCCTCGCAGATCTCTTTTGAAAAAGACATCACTCCCGAACAAAAAATAGGAAAAGCAGTCTTCAAAATCCCCGCATTGGGCTGGATTAAACTCATTTTCTTTGAACTTCTCAGACCAGAAAACGAACGCGGGTTCTGTTAACCGTAAACAACCGTACGATTTCAGTGCATCACAAGAGTATACATTCTGAACCACTCCTCAAGACATACAAGAGATACCTACTCCTATGCTCCAAGTCCACGCACTACAAAGCCCCTGTTCCACAAAACAATAACCCTTATATACTAAAAGACGCTGAATAAAAGATATGGAATTTTGTAAAAAATGCGGGAGTTTAATCGTCATCAAAGAAGGCCAAGCCCGGTGTGCCGGATGTAATGCAAAGACCGATAAGAAACCAAAGCTTGCAACATATGAAAAAATAACCACACATGAATCAGTCAAAGTCATCAATGAGAATGATGAAAACACCTATCCCATCGTAGATATGGTTTGTCCTAAATGTAAAACAAAAAAATGCTACTTCTGGACCCAACAAACCCGTGCATCAGATGAATCAGAAACGAAGTTCTACAAGTGTACCAACCCGAAGTGCCAACATACCTGGCGTAAGTACCGATAAACCTCAATTTAGAGTACTCTAAAGTAATGACAAATACATAGCTTTAAAATACTGATTTCGGGGAATTCAACAACAATGAGCTTAACTGCAGTTATTGCCGATGATGAAGAATCCCCCTTAGTTATGCAAAGGGCATTCTTATCTCGAAAAGGATATACAATAGTTGCAGAAAAAAACCACGGAGGCAATCTAGTAGAATTAGCAGTTCGTCATCAACCAAACCTACTTCTGACTGATAATAATATGCCTCAAAAAGAAGGAATACAAGCAGTAACGGAATTACGAGCACAAGGATATACATTGCCTATCGTTATTAATTCCGGAAAACCATTCGAACTCACCGATACAGACCATTCCTGGACCCCTGTAGAAGAACAAGGGTATCATCCAAAGTTAGATGTTCATTTAATTGCAAAACCTTATGGACTAGCAGATTTAGAAAGGAGTATAGTTCGTGCAACAAGCGCTTCTATTCAAACAGCATAACAGCATCTTTTTAAACCGCATCACAGTTCTTTTGAGACTAGAACTTTTCTTTGAAGAAAAGGTATAGAAGGCCTCGTAGCTCAGCCCGGTCAGAGTACTGGACTCTTAACATTACAACCTTATAGGTTGAAATGGCTCACCATTGCGGTGAGCAATGGAGCAATCCAGGTGTCGTGGGTTCAAATCCCATCGAGGTCATCAAGAACAAGCAATAAGTTATGCACGAGTAACGTTTCCTCATGCAAGTAAATATAAATCAGAATACGTTCTACGTAAATGTACAACTCCCTACTGTCTCACCGCTTCCTGAACGATATTCGTAGGGGTCGATATAAATGCAATCTCTTCCAAGAGTATACCTAAATCAGACATGAAATAAGAGAATACCCGAATTATAAAAGATTACCTCAAATGAGCAACAAGAGAAGAAGGAAGAGGGGGAAAATAAGAAGCAGAGCGCACTTCATCTGTTCCGTCTTGCACAAATACTCCTTTCTCAACCACCCCGTACTGAAACCGAAATACAAAAGAATCCCCTTCACGGGTAATTCCTACACGCACAGTAGAACAGTGCCGTTGAGTAGCTTGACAGGAAGCATAAAAAGAAGCACGTGCTTCTTCACATGCAAGAAGAGCGGAGAATGAAGAACTGGTAGAAGAAAGTGCTGAACGATCAAATAAAATATCCATAAAAATTAACTTAAAGTTTGCTTAATATTCTCAATATTATTAGCTACTTCCATGCCCCGCTTGGTAAGTTTAATCAACTTAGTTCGCCCTTTCTTTTCAAATACGACCAAACCAAGTTCTTCCAAACTCTGTAAGATCTTAACTGCATGAGAATATGTACAATCAACTTCTTTTGCAAGTAAACTACCATATCGAGCACGGGAGATTTTCTTCAAAGCAACCAGCATCAAAGCAGGTTTTCTGCGGAAAAAGATATCAAAATTTTCTTTCATAGTGTAATGATAGCGTTGTAAGCTATATATTCCAACCTTATCATCCTCTTTTAAACCTTGCTGAAGATTTGTTATCTAAGCGAGTAACAAATCCACACTACTTCTCTCAAAACACGACAAGCTGTTGTTAAAGAAAGTTACGAACTTAAAATACGAATAACATTACGGGCAATAGATGAATCATACAACTGATCATACAAACGTGCATAACCCTTACTGAATAACGTTGCGTGAGAGGCATGGGTTTCAATATAACTTACTCCAGAAGTAAATGACTCAGAAAGCAGAGAAGGATTGCGCAATAAACGAATCACTTCTTGCTTCGTAGAATAAATGCTAAGATCAGCATCGAAATAAGCTCCCTCACTCACCAAAATAGTACCTGCAAGTACTTCAGCGCGATACATAACATCGTCAAGGATAATTAATACTCGTGGGTGCTCTTGACTAAATGCCGCAGGATGTAAATGATAAGCTTGTGCAGAATACAGTAAATAGAAAACATAATCACTGTTAAAATCAGCCAATGCTTGACCATCTGTCAATGCCAAAACCGGATTAACCAACGTACCCTCTTGTTCTTTAATAACATACGGATGAATACTAGGTACAAGCCAAATATAGGTTAATACTAGAGCGACGCCTGCAAGGATCATTGCAGTTATACCAATATGGAACGTAATGCCTCTCTTCATGAAAGAAGAAAGCACAAGATACTTAAAAAACCCTTTCCCTCAAAAAGAATGAGCAAAAAAATGAAAATTTTAGCAGCTTCAGACCTTCATGGGGATAGTAAACAAGTCAAAAAGTTAGCTCAGCAAGCAGAAAAGGAAAACGTAGACCTAGTCATCCTCTGTGGAGACCTTACCGGCTGGATAGAAACGAAAGACATTATCAAACCCTTTATTGACCACAAAAAGAAAGTGCTCCTCATACCTGGAAACCACGAAGATATGATGGTGGGAAATCTCCTCGCAAAACAATACAATGCCACAAACCTTCATGGTTACTCTTGTATACATGAAGGAATCGGTATCTTCGGAGCAGGAGGTTCAAGCGATCTTCCTCATTTTCCCGGATTCGTAACTGAAACAAATCTTAAAAAAACACTCGCCAAAGCACATAAAGATCTTAAAGGAATCGAGAAAAAAATAATGATTACGCATATGCATCCGGCAGGTTCACTCTCTGAATTTTCAGGATTCCCAGGTAGTAAAGCAATTGCCCAAGCAGTCAAAGAATTCAAACCAACTATACTGCTTCATGGACATATTCACGAAGGGGCAGGATTAGAAAGCACTATGGGTAAAACAAAGGTAATTAACGTGGGAAAGAAAGGAGTGATCCTCCTCATCTAATGGCAGTCAAAGATTTTCTTGAACCAAAAAATGTAAAACTTACCACTGAGAAAGTCGTTCAAAGAAAACCAACTGTCGCTGAACTCACCACGATTGAACAACCAGGGAAGCCCATGCCTGCCGATCACCTCGAACCAGATCCGATAGAAAAGAAAGTAAAAAAGAAACTCGTGAGAAAGAAGAAAGAAGTAACAAAGGATGCAAACCAATTGCTCATCATCACCGAAAAACCCCAAGCAGCAGAAAAAATTGCAGATGCCTTAGGAGACGCACGTAAATACACTGAAGACGGTGCAAGTTATTACCAGCTCTCTCGCGATAATAAGACAATCACAGTCGCCTCTGCAGTTGGTCACCTCTTTAACTTAGAATATACGAAAGGACAAAAAGGCTGGCCCCTCTATAATGTTGAATGGAAACCGTCGTATGAAGGAAAAGGCGCATTCTTCACCAAAAAATATCTCACACTCCTCAAAAACCTAGCCCTTCAAGCATCCTCGTTCATGGTCGCGACAGACTATGATACCGAGGGAGAAGTCATTGGCTGGAATATCCTTCGATTTCTCTGTAATCAAACTGATGCCCAACGCATGCACTATTCCACACTCACCAAACCCGAATTAGAGCTCGCCTATCAACACCCTGAACCAACTCTGAATTGGAAGAATGCCTATGCCGGAGAAGCCCGCCATATTATTGATTGGCTCTATGGGATTAATCTCAGCCGTGCATTAATGTCCGCGCTCAAAAAGACCGGAAGTTTCCAGCTGCTTTCCACAGGACGTGTCCAGGGCCCTGCATTAAAAATCTTAGTCGATCGTGAAAAAGAAATCATTGCATTCATCTCCCAACCCTACTGGAACATATTCGCACAGGTAGGAGAAATCATGCTCAAACATCCGACAGACATCTTTGAAAAGGAAAAACTGGATGCATTCCGAAAAATCAAGGAAGGCATAGCCACCACCACCAAGAAACAAGAATCACAGAGGCCGGGCGTTCCCTTTGATCTCACGACGCTCCAACGAGAGGCCTCACGCGTCTACAAATTCTCACCCTCACAAACCCTCCAACTCGCCCAAAAACTCTATCTCGCAGGAGCAATCTCCTATCCGCGCACCAGTTCTCAAAAAATACCAGAGGCTATTAAACCAAAAGATATTATCAAAAAACTCGGCAAACGCTTCCCTGAAGCACAACTTGCTACACGCGCCCACCCGATTGAAGGACCAAAATCAGATCCTGCCCACCCTTCCATCTATCCGACAGGAGAATTCAAATCGCTCGCAGATCAGGAAGAAAAAATCTACACACTTATTGTCAAGCGCTTTCTTGCCTGTTTCGCCCCTGATCTTGACCTCGCGACTACCAACATCACCCTGGAAACAACAGCAGGCAAGTTCACCGCCAACGCCCAACAAGTCATTAATCCCGGCTGGACCACATTCTATCCCTATGAAGTGACCCAATCAACCCTCCCCAACCTAGAAGGGAAACAGAAAATCGACAAAATAACAACCGAAGAAAAGAAAACAATCCCTCCTGGTAGATATTCCCCTACCAGTTTAGTAACAATCATGGAAAAAAAGAATTTAGGAACAAAATCAACTCGATCCATGATTATTGATATTCTCTTTGACCGCGGGTACGTAGATGGCAAAAGCGTCACGCCCACTCCACTCGGGATGAAACTGATTGAAGCACTTGAATCCCATGCGCCCATTATCATTGACGAGCAACTCACTCGCCAGATAGAAGACAAAATGGAAAGCATTGAAACCTCAGATACACCGGAAGTACAAGAAAAGGAAAGTATTGCACAAGCAAAAGAAGCAATAGAAACAATCTCTCGAGAATTCAAAAAAAATGAAGACGCAATTGGTAAAACACTCGCCGAAGGTCTCACAAAATTACGCATCGAACAACGGGAAGCAAACACTCTCATGTCCTGCCCCACCTGTAAAGGGGGAAATCTGCGCATCTTGTACAACCGAGCCGCAAAACGCTCCTTCATCGCCTGTTCAGGCTATCCCACGTGCAAACAAACCTATTCCCTCCCTCCCAACGCCCTCATCAAACAATCAGGCAAAAAGTGCGAAGCAGATGGCTTCCCCAAGCTCCTTGCCATTCGTAAAGCAAAGCGCCCCTGGGAATTCTGTTTCAACCCTTCCTGCCCCCTTGAACAAGCCAAGAAAGACACATGGGCTGCGAAGAAACAAGCTCCAGAAGACAATAATGCTTAAAAAAGCGGTAAAAGAACAATCATAATGTCCCAACCCTTCCAAGAAAATAGAGAACGAGCAAGCGCATTACAACAAACTATCGATGCTCATTTTCAAGCAACAGGTCAAGCAGTTGACCGAGTTAATATCAGTCAAGTCGTTGGTGCAACCATTACTATAGAGGGCGCCTTTCCAACGGGGGGCGGGCGAACATTTTTACGAAGTGAAGATGGAATAACAGTTGATTATGAAGCAGCGAAAGTCTATTTCAACGCCGTAGAATTAGAAAATACCGCCCGGGAACTAGCAAAAGCCTGCGAAAAAGTAGATTCAAGATTTGTCGCAGTACGATATTAAAAAAGAAGAGATATCTAAGGGAAAAGTAACCATACTAAGGGAAAAGGAAAGGCGCTTAAATAAATATCATCGAGAAGAGTAAAAACATTCAGCAACACGATCAAAATGCCGCGCTAACGAAAGACCAAATCCAAGCATGCCCGCCCCCGCTGCATACAAAGGAGTATCCTCTTGAGGCATACGTAAATAGCCAATAGCACTCGCACTAAAGAGGCCAATCCACACAGGTTCAAATAACGCAGATGCAATAACTCCTAAACGAGACTCGTTCATACAAGAAACCTTACTTACCCATACGTTCCCAAGCACGAACGCTTGGACGAACTTTACGATTTGGACCCTTCACACGAAGGCCACGACTCTGCTTACCTGCACTTGTTAAACCACGCTGAACACGAGAAGCATGTTGTGGGTCACAAATCCAATTCATCGTTTTATCATTTTGAATTTCGGGCCTCTGCGGGTCAACCATAATCACTTCATAGAAGCCATGTTTTCCATCTTTCGCAAGAAGGTACGAATTCAAAACAACTAAATTATCATATTTTGCAGCAGCACGTAATTCCGCAACCCATTGATAATTCATCTTCAAAATTTTCATGACATGTTGTTTACGAGACTTTCTACCGTGCTTATGCCGAGTTCGCTGTCTTCCACCACGACGAATACGAACACGAACCACAAAGAATCCTTTCTTAGCTTTATACCCTAACGCGCGAGCACGATCAAGACGAAGAGGTTTCTCCACTTCTGTCACTGCTTCACTTGCACGCCACTGAATCATACGACTTTGTAACATGTCCCGGCCTGGTTTCAACCAAGCCTTTCGAATATACTGATACACGCCAATTGTCATGTATCGCCCTAACAAAACCGCTTTTTAAAGCTTACCGACACCCTTTTATAACAGAAAACCAAGAAGGAGCTATGGCAAAGCAACAAACCTTCTACATTACTACTGCAATCGATTACGTGAATGCAAAGCCCCATGTAGGCCATGCATTTGAAAAGACCATAACCGACACTATTGCTCGCTGGCAACGGCTCCAAGAAAAAGACACATACTTCACCACAGGAGTTGATGAAAACGCCCAGAAGAACGTGCAGGCAGCAGAAAAAAAAGGAGTTTCAGTAAAAAAATTTATCGACACGAATACTGCAGCATTTCAAGAGTTATGTGCTAAATTAAACGTGAGTGAAGACAAATTCATTCGGACAACAGCAAAAGAACATGCAATCGTTGTAAAAGAGATTCTTGAAAAAATAAGAAAGAAAAAAGACATATACAAAGGAACATACGAAGGACTCTATTGTGTAGGGTGTGAGACATACTATACTGAAAAAGAGCTTATAGACGGAAAATGTCCAGAACATAAAAAAGAACCTGAGAAGAGAACCGAAGAAGCATATTTCTTTAAGTTGAGCAAATATGAGAAGCAATTACTCAAAATAATCCCTACCTATGTGACTCCACCAACGCGAGCAAATGAAGTAATGGAGCGAATAAAAAAAGATGGATTGACCGATATTTGCATTAGTCGAAAGGGCGCTCAATGGGGTATTGACTTCCCCAATGACCCTGAGTATAAAGTATGGGTCTGGATAGATGCACTTATTAATTACATATCAGGTTTAGAAGAAAAAGAGAAGAAATATTGGCCAGCACAAGTGCATGTAATCGGTAAGGGCATAAATTGGTTCCATTCTGTCATTTGGCCAGCACTTTTATTGTCAGCAGGTTACAAGCTACCTGAGAAATTAGTGGTGCACGGATATCTCAATACAGACGGAGAAAAAATATCAAAATCATTGGGGAATGTGATCGACCCGCTCACTCTTCTTGAAAAGTACCCTGCAGATGTCGTGCGCTACTCGTTCTTACGATGCTCAGTATTTGAAGACACAGACTATTCTGAAGAACTATTGATTACCCGTAACAATAGTGAACTCGCCAATAAACTGGGGAACTTAGTCAGCAGAGTTTCTACACTTGCAGAAACCCATGGTCTCACGAAAGTCAAACCACTCGAAACAAAGAAAGTAATCGCACAAGTAACCCGAGCGTTTGAATCATACCAAACGGACAAAGCACTTGCAACCATCTTCGCCTTCATCGACTCACTCAATGAACTCATCCAAAAAGCAAAACCCTGGGAAACAAAAGACACCAAAGTCCTCTACCAGCTTGCAGACGGCATCAAAACAGCGGCAATCCTCCTTTCTCCGTTCATGCCTGCAACGTCAGAAAAAATAGCAACCACCTTCCATTTCGAACTCACCAAGAAACAACTCGAATCTCCACTAGCCGTCCACAAGATTAAAAAAGCATCCATCCTCTTCCAGAAGATTGACATGGTAAACAAAACAACAATCTCCCCAAGCACATACAAGAAAGAAGAAGTAAAGACTATGAAGAACCCCCCTATCTCGAGTATAAGCGATACCAGAAAGGGAGACGTAATCTCAAATACCTCAGATACCAAGGCTCACAAACAAACTGCTCACGAGATAAAACGAGAAGAAAAACAAGCAGGAAAAATCTCATACGATGATTTCTCAAAAGTCGAACTTAAAGTCGGCCTCATTAAAGACGTCAAACCCCACCCCAATGCCGACAAACTCTATGTCCTCACCGTAGATCTCGGGGAAGACACACCACGTACCATTGTCGCAGGTCTTCGTAACCATTACCAACCAGAACACCTTAAGGGGAAAAAGGCACTCTTCGTGGCCAATCTCGCTCCAGTTACTCTCAGAGGCATCGAAAGTAACGGTATGATCCTCGCGGCGGTCAATGATGATGACTCTCATGTGGTCATCCTCCAACCCGAACAAGATATTCCCCCGGGAAGTAAGATTAGATAAACCTCTCAGAAAATTCGAATAAGTAAAAGCTAACAATCACGCAACACAAACGTGCAAGCGATAATAGTTTTCTTTTTCCTCATTCATCCCTTAAAAAATTAACACATCCAAGTCGAAAAAGTATGTGGATACGGAAAACCCCGCACACGAAACTTCTCGTGACACCCAGGTATATGATAGAACACAGATTCCACATGCAAAGGCATACAGTTATGCGTATTCACCGTATCTCGATAATAGGTACCAAATACCTGCATCAACACGTCAGGAGAGAAAAAGTCGAAAAACACCAAGGGGCTCGGTCAACACTTCCTTATGACCACTGATTCTTCCCAGAGTTCCATTTCAACTTCCGAAGACTGCACCAACTAATCAGAAAAACCAGGAGAGCCAACCGAATGCCACGATAACGGAAATCCTCGTTTCCCAGTCGTATCAATAACCGTATGTATTCCTTCCTCTCGTATCGCATGCCCCGGCTGAAAACGATATACTCCTTTCGTAGCACGATGAATCTCTTCATGTAACGTATGAGCCCAGCGAGCCAGGAGGTCAACATCGGCGTGTCGCACAAAGACTTCAAAGGCTTCCTGTGCTTCACCCTCAGCACGCCGCGCACGATAGAAATCATTATTAAGAATAGTGCGAAGAAGAGCCAGATTATGTTGCCGAGAACTCCCCCTAACTGCACTCATACACTGAAGAAGAAAAAGTTCTATAAATAAAGATCTGAGAAAGAACAGGTTTTATTCGTTACGAGTAAAACATCCGATCCCACAAGGAAAGATCTTCTTTATAGGTGGTATTCCCAATAATACGAGCAGCCAATAAGCGATACGCTCGTGATGCTCGACTCTTTGGATGTGTATGGACTAAGGCATCTTTCAAAATCAAAGCAGCCTGGACATTTTTATCTTCAGGAATCACCCCAATAATAGGTAATTCTAACATATCACGTACATTTTGTATAGGCATTTCGGTTTTAACCCCTCGGACACGTGTCACAATCACTCCTCGAACCGTCTTCCCCAATTGCTCAATTACCTTAGCAGTCTTCAATGCATCCGTCACAGCAGGAATTTCAGGATTCGTCACAATAATCAATTCATCTCCGGATTCTAATGAAGCAAGAGCTTCTTCTCCAAGACCTGCAGCAGAGTCATAAATAATATAATCTGCCATCTTTCTCAATTTCTTTCCTACATCTTTCAACTTCCCATGATTCAAACGTTTCAATTCTTTAATCGATAAAGAACTGGGAATAATTTTCATTCCAGATTCATGTTCATAAATCGCATCGCCAACTTTTGCCCTACCTGAAAGCACATGATTCAAACTCACGGGCACAACGGGAGCACCTAAATGTAACCCTACATTCGGAGTAGTTAAGTTCGCATCAAGAATAATTACCTCTTTACCAAATGAATTCAAGGCTGCGCCCAAGTTAATAGATGTGGTCGTTTTACCAACCCCTCCCTTTCCAGATGTAATAGTAATAATAACAGCCATAACAGTGATAACGCCGAGGCGTTGTAGGTCAATTTACTTCAAGGAGCTTATAAACCTTTCCAGCACTGACGCATATTCTTTCAACATATCGAGGTTAATATTGATAAGTTCCCCTTTATACGTCACACGCAAGTTTACACCTTTACGAAATTCATGTTCACGCACTTTGTCCAATCCATCAATATCTCGAAACAATTCATAGAGATTCAAGGTCTTCGTAATCAATTCATCATCCGCATAAATACGTTTCAAAGCAACTAACTTAGCGCGAGGAGCATCAGGAATAGGTTTCCATTTCTTTTCTTTCTTCGCGCGCTCAACCAACTTATCCATTGCAAGTTCAATAAGAATTTTCCAGCGTAATAATAAATTAATAATAACATCACACGTCTTCGTATACTTTAAACTCACATAGAGCAGATGATCAGCGCTGATTTTTTCTTTAATGATATGTTCCATGTATGGGGGATAGTAGTCCCCTTCAGGAAAACAACAGAAGAGGCACTCAAGTATTAACTATAAAGAAGTATATATACCTTTCCCGCACGAAGGAATGAGTTAATTAACCGAACTTATGACAAGCGGCTTATCGTCTCGGCTAAATCCTTCGTTTCACCCAATACCTTCCGGACTTCCGTTTCAGATTTCCCGGTCTGATCAACAACCAATTGCACATCTTCCTCAGAGAACGAAACCGCGGCAGATTCTTCAGTTGCATCCCCCGTAATTTGCCAGCTCACTTGTCCCTTCATCGTAATTTTCTCAACGCCTGGATTCGCAATCACCATACGTTTCCCCTCTTGTTCAATAATAACGCGCATCGCGGGAATTGATTCCTGAGTAATACCCATCTGCTTCATCATAGCTTTCATTTGCCCCGGATTAATCCCGCCTAAATTACCAAACATGATTATACTCCTACAGGCAACGGCCAAAAGATATGCAATGCAATTGAAAACAATACAATCACTACCAAAAACCCAACAACCTGCCCGGGAGTCATCTTAAATTTACTCTCAAATTCTTCATTAAACCGCATCAATCCTCCAAACCCGGAAGGTGTTTGTACTCCTTGCTGTTGTGCCATAAAACTATTGCTCTTTATTCCTATAAAAACCTACCGCAAAGCAAAGATAGTTCCAGAGAGGACAAGAGTCAAAAGAGAGTTTAAATAAGAAAAAGGGAGTAAGATAGTATGAATAGTAAGATGCTTGGTGGAATAGGTGTACTGATATGTATCCTTGGAGGCGTCTGGTATTATCATGAGTCAGGCAAAGGAAGTTACACCATCAATACCGAATTGGAAGAGCGATACCCTGCACTCACACAAGAATACCAAGAAAAAATAATCGAAGAGAAAGACCCTCAAGTCATTATTGACAAAGGAGCAGGGAACAAATTGTGCCAATCAGGAAAACAAGCAACAAAAGTACTATACGAACAGAGTATTGCGCCTCGAGGATATGTGGGTGGGTGGGGAGCAACGTATGTACTCGACTGCCAAACTGAATATTATATGTATTACCAAGGAGATGCGGGGTTCCATCTCTACGGTCCATTCTAATTACCGCAATTCATAGAGGAAAGGAAACTGTCTCCGCAATTCTTCAATTTCTCCCGGTTGATCTTCATCAAGACGTTCAAATGCGGGAACCTTTTGATAGACCTCTCGTAACAGTCGAGACCCTAGTCCTGAAGTGCACGCATTCCCGGTAAACACAAAACCAATCTTCTGAGGAAACACGCGTACATTCGCACCCTTCCCCACAAAAGAAGTATGCTTCTCATGGGGAACAAGGTCAAGACCATGCTGGAAAAAATAACCGGTGAGATCATTAAAAATATCCGCGGGCATATTCCGCGATAATCGATACCATAACATAGAAAACAAAGCAAAGAAGCTATATAAAAAACTATCTCAGAACAGCGAGCAGTTTTTTCTTATCCCGTCCCGCCACAGCCTTCCCCCACAATACAAAAACACGATTAATTTTCCCCCAATAGCGCTGTGGTGCGACGTCCATTAATGCAAATTCCGTTTCAGTCGGTGTCTTTGTTTTCACTAGCCCAAGTACATTCGCAATCCGGTGCACATGCGTATCAACACAAATCCCTTGCTTTCCAAAACACTCCGTCACCACTAAGTTCGCCGTCTTCCGCCCAACACCAGGTAACGTAATCAGCTCATCGATCGTCTCTGGAACCTCCCCGTTATACCGAACTAAAATCTCTTTCGCACATGCAATAACATGCCGTGCCTTTGTACGATTATAATTCATACTGCGTAAAATCTCTAACACCTCTGCATACCGCGCCTCGGCAAGTGACACAAGTGTCGGATACCGCGCAAACAATGCTTCCGCAATAGGAATCGTGGTCTCATCCCGAGACTGCGCCGACATAATCGTCACCACAACGGTCTGCCAGGGCTCCACCCATGCTTCACCTGCAAGTCGATAGTCTGACTTCCCAAATTTCGTATCAGCAAGTTTGAAGATACGAAGAAATTCTTTCTTTCTATCCATGTTTCTTACACGAACAGAAACCTTAAAACCCTTCCTCCCCCTGAAGAATAATGCCAGAACAAACCACACCCGAGATGGAAGCAAAATGGCGCACCTTCTGGGAAAAAGAAAAGGTATACGCCTTTAATCCCAAAGGAAAAAAGATATTCTCGGTAGACACGCCCCCTCCAACTGTTTCAGGAGCAATGCATATGGGCCATGCCTTCTCCTATGCCCAACAAGACTTCATCGTCCGCTACCACCGTATGAAAGGTGAGAATGTGCTCTATCCATTTGGCACGGATGATAATGGTCTCCCCACCGAACGCCTCGTTGAAAAACTCAAAAACGTAAAAAGCAAAGACATGTCTCGCGCAGACTTCATCACACTCTGCCTTGCAACACTCAAAGAAATCACTCCTGCATTCGTCCAAGATTGGAAAAACCTCGGTATCTCTGCAGACTACGCCCTCACCTATTCAACCATTGACGATACAACTAGAAAAATCTCTCAACAAGCCTTCCTCGATCTCTATACAGACAAAAAAGTTTACCATAAAGCATTCCCGACGCTCTGGTGCCCGGAGTGTCAAACAGCCATTGCCCAAGCAGAATTAGAAGATAGTGAAAAAGACACCTTCTTCTCCACACTCCTCTTCATTGCAGGGAAAGAAAAGCTCCCCATCGCAACCACACGCCCTGAACTCCTTCCTGCCTGTGTCGCCGTCTTCGTCAACCCTGCAGATACACGCTACACACACCTGATCGGGAAAGAAGCGACAACCCCTCTTGGAAAAAAAGTACCGATTAAAGCAGATGAGTCAGCCCAGATAGATAAAGGGACAGGTGTCCTTATGATTTGTTCATATGGTGACAAATATGACGCCGATGCAATTGCACGCCATAAACTCACCCCGGTTATTATTCGCAATAAAGACGGCACGCTGAACGTCGCACCCTATCAGGGTATGAAACCGAAGGAAGCACGTTCTCGTATCCTGAAGGAGCTTAAAGAAAAAGGCTTAGTTACCGACCAAAAGCAAATCAAACATGTCGTCAACGTACATGATAAGTGCAGAACTTTCGTAGAATTCCTCCCCACCGACCAATGGTTTATACAAATAATAGAAAACAAAAAGAAACTCATCACCCAAGGAAAAAAAGTCACGTGGTATCCAACGCAAATGTTCAAACGATATGAAAATTGGGTGAATGGTCTTGAATGGGACTGGTCAATCTCGCGCGATAGACATTTTGGGATCCCCTTACCTGTCTGGTTCTGTGAAACATGTAAAGAAACAGTAGTAGCAACCCCTGCAGAACTTCCAGTTGACCCCCTCCAAACAAAAAAGACCTGTCAAACGTGCAAAAAACCCTGCACGCCAGAAACAAAAGTCTTAGATACTTGGGCAACCTCCTCTCTCAGCCCTCAGATTGTCTCCCAACTCGTGAAAGGGAAAGCAGTCGTTCCGTTCTCCCTCCGCCCCCAAGCACATGACATCATTCGTACCTGGGCATTCTACACCATTGTCCGAGCCCTCTATCATGAGAACACCCTCCCTTGGAATGATATTATCATCTCAGGCAACGTATCGATGGGCGGAGAAAAAATGAGCAAAAGCAAAGGGAATGGTGTTGACCCCCAGCCCATCATGGCACAGTACGGAGCGGACGCACTCAGATACTGGGCAGCAACCTCTAAACTGGGAGAAGACCTGGATTATCAAGAAAAAGACATCGTCACCGCACAAAAATTTATCACCAAACTCAAAAACGCGGCACAATTCATCTTTAGTAACCTCACCATTCCCTCCAAACAACCCGGACTCGAAGAAACAGATCGGCTCTTCCTCATCCAACTCAACAAAACAATACAAGAAGCAACAGATGCATTTGAAAGCTACGAATATTCTCGTGCAAAGGCCGTCACTGATCATTTTTTCTGGAAAGTCTTCGCAGACAATTATATTGAACTCGTGAAAACACGCGTGTACTCCGGCTCACCAGAAGGCAAAACCTCTGCAGCCTGGACACTGAGCACCGCCTTCCTCACCCTCACCAAGCTTTTTGCCCCGTTCACTCCCTATATCACCGAAGAGATCTACCAAACCTATTTCAAAAAGCAGGAAAAAACCTCTTCTATTCACACATCTGCCTGGCCAATCCCTATAAAGCTTAAAGCAACAAAAAATGATGAGGTAACCTGGACAACCCTCCTCGACATCATCACCCTCGTTCGTACAGAAAAATCAAAAGCACAAAAATCAATGAAAGTCCCCGTCTCCCTCATCCTCCCCGCACCAGAACAAAAACTTCTCGCATCGGTACTCGATGATCTCAAGGCAGTTACCACCACTCAAACAATAACAACCGGAAAGAGAACGGTAACAATACTCGCCTAACACCATAACCTTATTAACCATTCTCAGCGTCCTTAGAATATGGCACCCAAGAAGTATGAATTAAAAGAAATGACGCCTAAAGAGCGCCTGAAACTCGAAGATCTGGTCAACTTACTCGGAAGTATTAGAGGCCGGCACACCGAATTAGTCTCAGTCCTCATCCCCGCAGGCTTTAACAAAGACGCCGTGGTAAGGCAGCTTGAATTTGAAGGGGGCATGGCAGATAACATCAAATCAAAACAAACCCGAACAGCTGTCACCACCGCCATTGAAAAAATGACCCGTGAACTCAAACTCATGAAAGCGACTCCCCCAAATGGCCTTGCCTGTTATTGTGGGAACGTTTCAGAAAAAGAAGGGCAACAAGATATCCAACTCTGGCTCTACGAACCTCCCAAGTCCTTAAACGTCCGTCTCTATCGATGCGACCAAGTATTCATGATCGACCCCCTCAAAGAAATGCTTGAAGTCCAAGAAGTCTATGGGCTGTTAGCAATCGACCGCCAAGTCGCAACCATCGGTATCCTGATTGGCAAGAAAATTGAAGTCATTCGAGAACTCACCTCAGGTGTCCCGAGTAAAGTACGTGCAGGAGGGCAGTCAGCCCAGCGATTCCATCGAGTCACCGAAGGACTTGCAAAAGAATTCTTTAAACGAACCGCAGAAGCAATGAAAGAAATCTTTTTCGATATGCCGAAACTGAAAGGCTTTCTCATTGGAGGGCCCATCCCGACCAAAGATGAGTTCATTGAAGAGAGTGACTTAGTCACTAGGCTCAAAGAAAAAATCATTGCGGTGAAAGATATCGGCTATACTGATGAACACGGACTCAAACTTCTCGTAGAAGCCTGTGATGATGAAATTGCAGAACAAGAGTTTATCCTTGAAAAGAAGCTCATCCAGCAATTCTTTGAATGGCTCGGCAAAAAGAAAGATAAAACCTGTTATGAGTTTGAAAAGGTAAAACGCGCCCTTGAAAATAATGCCGCGGAAAAAGTATTAGTCTCAAAGAAACTTCCAAAAGCCCAACAAATAGAATTGGAAAAACTCTGTGAAATATCAGGTGCAGAGTATCTCCCCATAGGCTATGAAAACCAAGAAGGGGAACAATTCTTCAATCTCACCAAGGGTGCAGGTGCATTCTTGAGATATGCATTTGAATAACAAGCATTACGGGCTATACTAATCAATATAAAGCGCTACTCATCCTCTTACGTATGGCAGATACCCTCGCCTCAAAGAAAAGACGTGAAGAGCTACTTTTAGAAGCAAAGAACTTTATCGATGATAATAAAAAAATGATCTCCGAGTTCCTGAGACCAGATGCAAATACCGTTAAACTTCCGCTCGATCTTCTCATCGAACACTCTCCTGAACTCTCTGAACAAGTTCTTGAAAGCCCTGAACAAACCATACCTCTTTTAGAAGAAGCACTCGAAGAATCAGGTCTCAAAGAAAAAGCACGTATCCGTTTTACTCAAATTCCAAAAAGTGCAGAAATTAAAATTAGAAACATTCGTGCAAAACATTTAGACAAATTTATCAAAATTGAAGGCATTATCCGGCAAGCGTCTGATGTCCGTCCACAAGTAACAAAAGCAAAATTCGAATGTGCCAGCTGTGGAGCAGTTATTTCAGTATTACAAATAGATAAAAAATTCCGCGACCCTGCACGCTGTACCTGCGGCTGGAAAGGACCATTCACCATCTTAACCAAAGAAATGATGGATACCCAACGATTAGTCATTGAAGAATCCCCCGATAGCCTTGATGGGGGAGAACAACCTCGTCGTATCAACGTCTTTCTTCAAGAAGATCTGGTTGATCCAAAAATGGAAGAACGAACCACACCCGGAAGTCGGGTATGTGTCATTGGAACGCTCAAAGAAGTCCCCATCCCACTCCAAACAGGAGCAATTTCTACACGATATGATATTGCAATTGAAGCAAATAATGTTATTCCCATGGAAGAAACATTTGAAGATTTGAATGTCACTGAAGAAGACACAAAACAAATATTAGAAATAGCAACAACTCCAAACGCCCTCGAACGCCTCAGTAAAAGTATTGCTCCTTCAATTTATGGATTCAAAGAACAAAAAGAAGCCGTATTATTACAATTATTCGGTGGCGTCAAAAAGAAAAAAACGGATGGGGGCTCAACACGAGGAGATATACACGTATTGATGGTCGGAGACCCTGGAGTGGCAAAATCAGTATTACTTAAATTTGCTTCAGTAATTGGTCCAAAGGGACGATACGTATCAGGACGAGCAGCTTCTGCAGCAGGCCTCACGGCAGCAGTTATTAAAGATGAATTCCTCAAAGGATGGTCATTAGAAGCAGGAGCAATGGTTTTGTCTAATAAGGGTATTGTCTGTATTGACGAAATTGAAAAAATGACTGAACAAGATCGGTCGGCGATGCACGAAGCAATGGAACAGCAAACCGTAACGGTGTCAAAAGCAAACATCCAAGCAACCCTCCGTGCAGAAACAACCGTGTTAGCTGCAGGGAACCCAAAACTCGGACGATTTGATCCCCATACCCCCATTCCTCAACAAATAGAGATTACTCCGGCATTATTAAGTAGATTTGACCTTATCTTCGTTGTTCGAGATATTCCCAATAAAGCGCAAGACGAGGCAATTGCATCACATATCCTTAAAGAACATAAACAAGAATTGGTGCATGATGTCATAGATCAAAAATTACTCAGAAAATATATTGCCTATGCTCGAAAAAATTGCAAACCGAAATTAACTGATGAAGCAGTAGAAGAAATTAAAAGATTTTATATTGAAATGCGTCACCAATCTTCAAAATCAGATACAAAGGGCGTAAAACCTATCTCAATCACTGCTCGTCAACTTGAAGGCATCATTCGTCTTTCAGAAGCATGCTCAAAAGCTCGCCTCAGTGATGAAGTCCAGCAACGAGATGCAAAGCAGGCTATTGATATAACAAAATATGCCATGCGTCAAGTAGGATACGATGAAGAAACAAAGAGCTTTGATATTGATCGTGTCACTACAGGTATTTCAGCAAGTAAACGAAGTAAAATAATTCTTGTACGAGAAGCAATCGAAAGATTATCCCTCAAACTGGGCAAACAGATTCCTGAAGAAGAACTCATCAAAGAACTTGGCGTAAATGTAGGGCCTATTGAACTCGAAGAAGCACTGAACCAACTCGCAAAGTCAGGAGATATCTTCAAACCTCGGAAAGGGCTCATCCAACGATTATAGGGGTCCTCAAACTAAATACTTATAAGTCCTCAAACTCCCTTCCCATTTATGCAACAAGAATACAAGAGGAATACAGCATACAAATACCGAGTCGGACAGATTATCACCGGAAAACCGGTGATGGAAGGAGATAAACTCAAACATCTCGACATAAATGGGAAACAGGTTGTTCGTATAAATCTTATCGCAAACGTCATTGACAAATATATTCAAGATGGTGAGAAGAAATTTGCCTCAATCACCGTAGACGATGGCACAGGACAAGTAAAAATCAAAACATTTGGTGATGACATCGAAAAACTCACCCCCTACAACCAAGGAGATACACTCTTAGTCATTGGTCTCGCTCGTTCCTGGAACAATGAACTCTATCTCACCCCAGAAATCGTTAAGAAGAAAGACACGACTTACCTGCTTATCCGAAAAGCGGAATGTGAAGCAGACCTCCCAAAAACAACCGACCCCACACAGCGTAATGCACTCAAAGACCTCATTCTCACCCTTGTCAAAGACGCAGAAAAAGACCAAGGCATAGATATTGAAAAAATGATTCTCGACCTCAAAGATCACCCTTCAACAATTAACCAAGAAATCAAGAAACTCCTCGAAGAAGGCATGATCTACGAACCCCGCCCGGGACGATTGCGCTACCTCGGCTAACCAAAGCCTTTAAAACAGGACCCTCGTCAAAGCATCTATGGAATCATATGAAACACTCCTCAACAAGGCATATCAGCAGGTCAAAGTGATAACCGTCTCAAAGGATCGTTTTGATATTCCCAAAGTAACTGGACAAATTGAAGGAAAAGCGACGGTCATTACCAATTTCAAAGCCATTGTTGAATATCTCCGCCGTCAACCAGAACATTGTGCAAAATTCCTTCAAAAACAACTTGCGACAAATGGAAAAATTGATGGTGATCGCCTCATTTTCAATACAAAAATGAATTCGCAAAAAGTAAACGAAAAGATACAAATGTATGCTGATGAATTCGTCATCTGTCCCACCTGTAAAAAACCAGATACCGAAATTGAATCAGAAAAAGGAATCAAATCAAAACACTGTCTTGCATGTGGCGCACGCTCCCCACTCAAACAATTCTAATGTTACTTAAAGTCCATCGTTCCTATCGCATTATCGTTGCAATCTGTGATACCGAACTTATCGGGAAAACATTTGAAGAAGATATTCGTCAATTAAAAATTAATGAACATTTTTTCAAAGGGCAAGAAGTTCCCTACGCCGAAACAGTAGAACTCATCAAAAAGCAAATCCTCGAAGATGCAAGTTTCAATATCGTAGGCCCTGAAGCAGTTAAGGCAGCACAAGAAGCAGGATTAATAACCTCTCAACACGTCTCAAAAATACAAGGCATCCAGTATGCCCTCACCTTCTAACCATGAACACAGTCTATTTCCCCAAAGTACGAGAACTACGCACCCATAAAGAAGACATTGAACAGAAACTTCACATTTCGATAATGATACAAGGAAAAAAAGTAACCTATCATGGAGAAGCAGTGTATGAATACACGGCTGAACTTGTACTCCAAGCAATGGCCTTTGGCTTCTCCGCAAAACAAGCCCTCCAACTCCTTGAGCCAGACACCACCTTCAAAGTCATTGCCATGAAACACTTTACTCGCAGAAAAGACATGGAAGAAGTACGAGGACGAGTAATCGGCAAAGAAGGAAAAACAAAACGCACCATTGAAAATATTTCAGATACTGAGCTCATTATCAGCAACAATGATATCGGTATCCTCGGCAGAAGTATCCAAGTAGAAGCGGCTATTGTTGCGCTCGGTAACCTCATTCGAGGCACAAAAGAAGCAAACACCTACGCCTTCCTCGAGCGCCATAATAAAGATACCAAACGTAAACGTTCTGACCTCGGCCTGAAAGATGAAGAACAGAAAGAACTCCAACAATTCAAAGAAGATACCGAAGATGATACTGAGTGATGAAGACCAAAGAACGCTTGAGCAATCATATGCACATACATACATTACCGGAGATATGCTACGACACCAATACGGGCACAAAATAACAAGTCCAGGAAATCTACGTGGAGAAGACGAACATAAGGTATTTCTGATAGAGAGCTTAGCCCTAAAACTCCCCGGACAACGCCCACAATAACGCTTAAATAACCTCATTCTGCCTATACAATTGGGTCCTCATAGTTCAGTTGGTAGAACGCCTGACTGTTACAAGTAACAAATTACAGCAATCAGGAAGTCGGAGGTTCGAGTCCTCCTGAGGACGTAATCACTCTAGAGTTTCAAGAAACTATTTTTAATAGACAAAGCATAAAGAAGTGTGAAAGAAACAAGAACATATGCTGATAGAAGAAAATATATGATTCAGGCAGTAGCGAAACGAAGAAGAATGATACGTCTTAAAGCCGTCTATCATTTAGGAGGTAAATGTGCACGGTGTGGATATGCAAAATACAAAGAAGTTCTAGAGTTTCATCATCGAGATCCAACACAAAAGAAATTTAGTATCGCTATGAAAGGGCACTGTAGAAGTTGGGAACGTGTAAAAGCAGAAATAGAAAAATGCGATTTACTCTGTGCTAATTGTCACCGAGAAAAACACGTTGAAGAAAAGCTCATTAAGAATCCTGAATTGCGGATGGAACTCGATATATCAGGAATAGTATAAGATTAGGTATAACTCATATACAAACTCAACGCCAATAACACTAACACAACCGCAAGTGCCCACCCCAACCACTGCTTCCGTTGCTCAACTTCAACACGCGCATAATATCGTTCATACTTATCACGCTGTACTTTGCGCTTCGTCACATCCAACGCCCGTGCAAGCCGATGCTCTTTATCCATATACTCCTCTCTTCCCTCAGCCTTTTATACCTAACGCGCCTCAAAACTTCATGAAAAACAAAACCGTCCTGCTCGCCCTCTCAGGGGGAGTCGATTCAGCAGTTGCCGCACACCTCTTGCAGCAACAAGGCTACCAGGTAAAGGCTGTCTTCTTTAAACTCTACTCAGACACAAAGGACCCCATCACCGGTAATTGTTCCTATCTCAACGACCTTACGATGGCCAGAAAAATTGCAGCACATCTCAAAATACCCCTTACCGTCATTGATAAAGAAACAGTTTACAAACAAAAAGTCCTCACACCAATGTATAAAGCATTCAAGAAAGGCATCACACCAAACCCAGATCTTCCCTGTAATAGTCTTATCAAATTCCCCCTCTTACACCACGAATCACACAAACAACACTGCCCGTATATCGCCACAGGCCATTACGCACAAACAAAAGACGGAAAACTCCTCAAACCACAAGACCAAATAAAAGACCAAACATATTTCCTTGCGCAACTCACGCAACAGGACCTCACCAACTGTCTCTTCCCGCTTCATAATCTCACCAAAGACCAGGTCCGAGCACAAGCAAAAAAGCTCAAGCTCCCCAACTGGAACAAACCAAGCACCGCGGGGATCTGTTTCATCGGAGGCATGCCCTTCCACCAATTCCTCACCCAGAAAGTAAAAGGCAAACCAGGTATCATCACTGACCCTGAAGGCAACACCATTGGCACTCATCACGGCATCCAATCTTACACCATCGGCCAACACATCAACGTTCAGAAACCGGAAGGCATCCAAGTAAAATGGTTTGTCGCCCAGAAAAAAGGTACAACCATCCTCGCAGCCCCTGAAGGTCACCCCCTACTTTACACGAAAAAAATCAAAGTGAAGAATATCCACACCATCAGCGGACACGCGATACCAAAAATCGTACACATCAAAATCCGTTATCGCTCGCCACCACTGAAAGCTACACTCAAAGGAACCACACTCACTCTCTCCACACTCCAAACCGGCATCGCCCCCGGGCAATATGTCGTCTTCTATAAAGGCAAAGAGTGCCTCGGGTGTGCAGAAATCGCATGAACTACGAACTCTCTCGTTTCATAGAATACTTACCAAAAGGAGCAACCATTTGTGACCTCGGTGCAGGTGAAGGAGAAACTGCCGCTGAACTCACCCTTCTTGGATTCCAGGTAACAGCACTTGATAACAATCTTCAAGCACTAGCTACACTCAAAAACCTCCCAGGCATTACAGTAGTCAACGCGACACTTCCTGAAATTCCTCTCAAAACGAAAGTAGATGCAATCTGGTGCGCCAATACCTTGCCCTGGCTCTCACAACCAGACCAGCAAGCAACAATCACAGAAGCAAGCAGATCTCTCAAACCCAACGGCATCTTCTATTGCTCAACGCGCTCCCTTGATCCACGCGGAAAAGAATCGATGCTCATCTCAATACAACCTGAAAAAATAAAAGAAGCACTGCTCAAAGCAGAACTCACCCTCATGAAAGACCATGCAGACCCCAATGATCCTAAATGGCATCACTGGTTTGCGCGAAAACGATAACTTTATAAATTAGACATGGTGTATAACTAACATGGAAACACGAGCAACATTACGAAGATGGGGAAACTCATTAGGGATAATTATTCCTTCAGAAGCAATTCAAACAAAGCAATTACGGGAAGGTGAAGAGATAACAATTACCATAGGGAAAAAAGATCCTTTCAAAAGTCTCTTTGGAGCATTAAAACATAAGAAACTTGATGCCCAAAAGATAAAAGACCAATTACGGGATGAATGGAGTAAATGGTAAAATATTTTTTAGACACCTATGCACTTATAGAAATAGCTAATGCAAATGAAAAATTTAGAAAGTATACAGCAGAGAATGCAATGACAAGTAGCTTCAACCTATACGAATTATATTACAATTTATTAAAAGAGATGGGAAAAGAACAAGCACAAGAGTATTATCAACAATTTAAGCAAGTGCTTCTTAAATACAATGATGAAACAATATTCCAAGCCTCAGTATTCAAGCAACAGCATCAAAAAAGAAGAATTTCGTATACTGACGCATTAGGATACATTTTAGCACAACAAAATAATCTCTTATTCGTAACAGGCGATAAAGAATTTGAACATATCTCTGGAGTCGAATTTCTTAAAAAGTAAGTTTTTATACCTGCAAACTCTCAGAAAACGATGGAATTCGATAAGGTAATTGCCAAGCGTCACTCAACGCGGGGATTCTCAAACAAAAAAGCATCATGGAAAGATATGGTCAATGCAGTTGAAGCAGTTCGCCAAGGCCCCTGGGCAGATAACACCTGTTCCTGTAAGTTCCTCATTGTTGAAGAACCGAAAACCATTGCACAACTTGCCACACTCGCCGACCAATCCTGGATCGCTGACGCTACCGGCATGATTATTGTCTGCAACAAAGAAAGTAGCTTAGAAAAGATGCATGGTGAACGCGGACGAATTTACGCACGCCAACAAGCAGGGGCAGCCATCAACACCCTCCTCCTCAAACTTACCGATCTCGGCCTCCAGAGTTGCTGGGTGGGCAGTTATGAAGACACACACATCCGAGAACTCCTCGACATCCCGGGAGACATCACCATCGAAGCTCTCATCCCGGTAGGCTATGCTTCATCCAGCCCCAAGAACAAAGATAAACCACGCAAGAAACCACTCGAAACAATGCTGAACTGGGAAAAATGGGGAGAATCCGCACGTCCAGCCCTCTGGCGTGAAGATAAACGTCGTCCACAGCCGGAAGGCTTCGGCTATAAAGTAGGAATCAAGTAACGTGCTTTCCTGGAAAACGCTTCTCAAACACCTCGCCATCAGCATTACTCTTTTCTACTTACTGGGCATTCTGCTCATTCTCTTCATCTTCGGAACTATTATTTACAAGATTGCACAAGCATATTAATTGCCCTTCATTTCAAAATCTTAACACATACTTCCATCAGCATAAAAAATAAGAAAAGAACCCGCCCCTTTCGAGGCGGATTCAAAATAAAAATAAAAAAGTGAAGTAATAGAAGTCTGAGGACCTAAGTCCTAAGAGTTATCTATACACTTCAATACCTAAGTCAGACATTTCTGATTTGTGCGAAGCTGCTTCTTCTCGATGTGCGCGCTTACCGGTTATATACGGCGATTTAACACCAGTCATAATAGTAATCACTCGCACTTTGTTAGCGAAGTCTTTATTGATACGCGCGCCAATAATGACGGACGCATCAGGGCTGATGTTCTCTGTAACGAGTTCACCAACACCACTAAATTCTTCCAACTTGAAATCAGGACCACACGTAATGTGGATCAAAGCGCCTGTTGCGCCTTTATAATCAACATCAAGTAATGGGTGCGTTAACGCTTGTCGTACCGCTTCATCAACTCTCGCAGTCGTATCTGATTCACCAACGCCAATAACTGCTACGTCACCGTTCTTCATAATAGACGAAACGTCTGCATAGTCTAAGTTAATCAATGATGGCAAGGTAATTGTTTCCACAATGCCTTTGATCATTGTACTGACCAGCTCGTTTGCTACTGCGAATGCTTGTTCCATAGGTAAGTTACCTGCGATATCTACCAGTCGATTGTTATCGATGATGATCGCTGTATCTACAACTTCAGTCAATTCTTGCAATCCAAACTCTGCTTTGTCCATACGTGCTTTTTCACATTCGAACGGCATTGTTACAACTGCAATAACCACTGACCCTGATTCTTTAGCAAGCTGAGCAATAACCGGAGCACAACCTGTACCCGTACCACCGCCCATACCTGCTAACAAGAAGACCATATCCGCACCACCTGCTGCTTTCTTAAGTTCAGACAATGATTCCTTAGCTGCTTCGCGTCCCTTTTGAGGGTACCCGCCACAACCAAGACCTCGCGTCAATTCTTTACCAATCAGGATTTTTTCATCCGATTTAGTAATACTTAAGTGCAACGCATCAGTGTTAACCCCGTAAATAGTTGCCCCATTGATTCCTTTGTTAAATAACCAAGTAGCCATGTTACAACCAGATCCTCCTGCTCCAAACACTTTGATGTTTGCCTTACCAGCACGAAGTTCTTCAAAGTTAATACTGTGTGTGGATGCGTTTTGTATCGCTTCCCTTGCAAAATCTAATACCATGTTACATACCTCCTTTCATCTTTGTACCTCTTCGCCCTACCGAAGTTAAAAAACAGATACGCTTCCAGTATTTATACTTGATGTCGCTTAAGAATATATAAAAAATAAGAAAAATTACACATTTTCTAATCGTTTTTTGAATTCGGACAATCTATCGACGGGGAAATGTCCACCCGCAGCAGGAATATGTCCGCCCGCATCTGCATCAGGAAATCCTTCGATAAGTTTTTTTAATAAAATATTCATATCTTCGTGTCGATCCTGACATCGCGCAGACACATGAGCAACATCCCCATCAATATTCACAATAAGACAGGTACGAGTAGGATTAAGAAAACTAATCATGGTGACTGCAGTAGATTTCACGCGGTATTGTGATACAAATTCCCAATACCACCGGCCATTAATCTCTTCTTTTCCTTGGTTAAACCGAGTAATACACTCTTGAATATCTGCTTCAATCAAGCGAGCAGGCTCAACTAATGAATGAGGCATCACAAAATCACTCGTCAATGCACGATACACCTGCATTCTATCCTCGGCATAATAAATTAAAGCATTATTAATCCCAGTCACCAATTCCCAAAACGTCCCTTGCTTCACTCCGTTACTAAAAGCAAGCCCTTCCTTCTGGAACTGTGCAACCATAAATCCTTGAACAGAATTAGTCGCCACATCTGCAATACACGCGCACGCAACAAGCCATTCCCACGAAGAAATATCTTTGAAATCGTGTAAAAGAAAATACGCAAGGTAGGTCGCACAAAAACCCTGCGCATTCATAAAGGCAACACGCTCAGCATTCAAATCCTCGCTCGCTTGATGATGATCAATCACCAACACACGAGCAAAAGTGCTCAGTTTCTCAACAAAATCTCGTTTCAATCCTAAATCACTAATCACAATATGGCTCGGTGCTTCGTTCCGTAATCGCTCAACCAACACGTCGTTGACTTCAGTATAATCCATCAAATACACCGCATCAGCCTGAAGTGCAGCATCAACAATCTTCGCACCCCCAATGCCATCCACATCCGTGTGACTTACCGCGATCAACTTCGTCCGATTCGTAAGAGAAGCACAAAACGAATCAAATCCTTCCTGAGAACCATATTTCCAGAGTGGTTGTTCCATTACAACTCGCATTCCTTCGCAATCCTCAACAATTTCTCATCCTCACCTTTCCCGCACATAACCTGCAATCCAACCGGCACTCCTTTGATCTCACCAGCGGGCACTGAAATCGCGCAACACCCTGCAAGATTCGCCGGAATCGTCAAAGCATCAGCAGCATAGACTTCTGCCAACGGCATCTTTGTTCCTGCACCAAGCTTCCAGGGCAACCCGGGGCAGGTGGGCAACACAATACAATCCACCTGCTCAAAAGCTTCAACAAACGAATCGGCAATAACGTGTTTCACACCCAATGCTTTCTGATAATACTTCCCCGCAAATTCTGCTTGCGTAATCTCACTTCCCCCATAGATACGACGCAACACTTCTTTCCCTGCAGCTTCTTCAATCTGTTTCCCGTAGCGTCTCCCATCAAATCGACGCGTCGCAGAAAAGAATTCGCTATACACTAAGGGATAATACGTCTCAACCGCCAAATCAATAGAATCAATCGTCACTTTCTTCGTCTTCCACCTCTGTTTCTTCACCACAGCAGCAACACGTGCATCAATCAGTTTCTGAATCGCCGGAGCAACTCCCTTAATAGTAAGAATCCCCACGGTAGTCTGCTTCAGCTTCTCAGATAAAAAGGGATAAGAAACGGTAGTTGGATCCTGTGCATCAACTCCCTGAATAACCTCGAGTACCTTCGCTACATCTCCTACAGTCTTCCCCAACGGACCAATCTGATCCAGACTCATTGATAAATCAATCAATCCATACCGACTCACTGCACCGTAACTTGGTTTCATTCCAACTACCCCGCAATGCGAGGCAGGTGTTCGAATACTTCCCCCAGTATCACTTCCCAGCGCAACATCACACATCCCTGCCGCAACTGCAGCAGCAGAACCCGAACTACTCCCTCCCGGAATCAACGTAGGCGCAGCTGGATTCTTCGTTAGTCCAAATGCAGAATTTTCTCCACTCCCTCCTGCAGCAAACTCATCCATATTAACCATACCAATAATAAGTGCATCAGCAGCTTTCAATTTCTGAATCACGGTTGCATCATACGGCGCAACATAATTCTCCAATACGTGTGAAGCACAATTCGTCACCATCCCTTGTACGTTAATATTACTCTTCACCGCAACCACAACCCCATACAATGCGCCCTTTATTTTCTTGCCTTCAAGCACCTTTGCTTCATTCAAAATGTTCTCATTAACATGTAAAAAAATATTCAAATCTTCATTCTTCTTCTTAATAACTTCCAAATACATCTGGACTTTGGTAACAATCGCACCCATCTTCATCAAAGAAATAACAATCTCTTAAACCTTATGGCAATACGCCTGTACCAAGAGAAAGTGTTGTCGTCCCCGCAGGAGCCTCGTAATACGTCTTAGCTTCAAAGCCAAAAATACCGGCAAGAAGATTCGCAGGGAAACGCTTAATTGCAATGTTATAGTCTTTAATCAATATAATCCAACTTCCTCGAGCAACCGTAATGCGATTTGCAGTCCCCGCGAGTTCATCCATTAACTGCGTATACTGTTTATTCGCTTGAAGAGTCGGATAATTCTCAGAGGTAGAAATAGCTCGCACTAACGCAATAACATCTGCATTCATCTGCACACCGGCCACATCTTGCCCAGCTGCATCAGCTTCCAACCAACGCGTACGAGAAGCAGTAACCTTTTCCACAAAGCTTGTCTCAACACGAGCAGCCGAAGCGACCGTACTCACCAAATTAGGAATCAACTCTGCTTGTCGCGTATATTGATTATTTACTTCACTCCATGCTCCTGAAATATTCCCGTCCAACCCTACAAAACGATTATACCCTCCAATCCCCCACATAACAATGAGTAAGACTGCAACCCCTATTCCAATCCAAATTTTAGAACTTGTTCCCATACTATTCATATTCATCAGCTCTTTATAAAACTACGGGCAAGAAAAATTATGCAGCGGTTTCTCCACCATCAACCACAATGACAGCCCCATTCACAAAGTCGTTTTCACACGCAAAAAGAGCGGCATGAGCTATTTCTTCGGGAGTTCCAGCTCGTTTCATTAATACGCTTTTTGCTTCTTCTTTCAGTTTTGTAGTGCCGTGTTTACCATACATCTTATTCCAAATAGGGGTTGTAACAATGCCTGGAGCGATACAATTAGCCCTTATTTTTTTATCTGCTAATTCGAGAGCAAAAGTTTGTGTTAAACTAATAATCGCCGCTTTCGTCGCACAGTAAATCCCATATCCTTCATAACTTTTTAATCCTGCAATAGAACTAATCGTAAGAATACACCCTCCTTTCGTCATCAAAGGAACAGCATGCTTGGCCATCCAAAAAAGTCCCCGTACATTTGTATTGAATATATCGTTAAAAGAGTCATTCGAAGTCTTCAG
This sequence comes from Candidatus Pacearchaeota archaeon, assembly GCA_009694725.1. Classification (GTDB taxonomy): domain Archaea; phylum Nanobdellota; class Nanobdellia; order Pacearchaeales; family GW2011-AR1; genus SICV01. Next base: position 10,952 of record SICV01000003.1, on the reverse strand, counting down.
AAGAGTAGAAATGTGCACAATACCTGAATTAAGAATAAGAACATCAATCGCACCAACTTTTAGCAATGCAGAAGTGATCTCCGTTTCTTGCGTAATATCTACCTTATGAAAGAGTACCTCTAAATCCGGCTTATGAATACCAAACACAATAACCTTCGCACCTTTTTGTATAAAATACTGTGCGATGGCCTTTCCTATTCCTGTACTCGCTCCGGTAATCAATACTTTTTTATGAAAAATATTCACGAAAAAAAGAAGGCAAGATCATATAAAAACTTATCGTCCCACTCCTCCGCCCCCACTCATTCCTCCTCCAAATCCACTAAATCCTCCCCCGCTCCCGAACGATGAATGTCCGCTCCCTCCGCCCATAAAGAAAGGCACTACGGTCCATTTTCGTCCTGACCCATGCACTACATACCACCAGAAGAAAATGAAAAGAAAAACCAACACCAGAACAATCATCGCTTCCGCACCTTCATTCAGCTGAGCCTGACCTGCCTGTCCAGATCGCACTTCCTCTGCATTCAACAGAATCTCATCCGCAATTGCCCTCGAAAACGCTACAATACCTGCTGAGAGGTTCCCCGCATCACGAGCCGGCACGTAGTACTCATCTAAGAAACGTCCCACTTTCCCATCTGGTAAAATTCCCTCTAACCCATACCCTACTTCCACTTCTAAACGATGTTCAACAACACTGTAGACTACCAATAATCCATTATTCTTGTCTTTCTTACCGATGTGCCACTCACGAAATAATTTTGTACGATACGCCCCAGGAGTATCTGGTGCGGTACTATTCACCGACACAAACACGACTTCTGCAGTTGTATTCTGTTCCACAAACGTAAACAACTCTTCTAATAAACCTCGATCCTCAGAAGATAATACGTGCCCATAATCATTCACCCACCCCGAATACGTAGGAAAGACTGCACTCACCAATACAAGAGAAAGCGATAATAACACAAAGCTACGACCATACATCCACCTCAATAGAAGACAAGCATTAATAACGTTTCTATTAAAAAGAACTTACCAGACAATCGTCTTCAAGGGCACTTTGATATACATAATTTCCTTCAACTCATACAATTCTAACGTAGCCTCAACCTGATCAGCAAAATACCTAATTTGATAATCTTTGTCAGTCTTCATATCAAACGCATCAATCGCCATTTCTTTCGTACTTCCATGATCGATCAACATCATATGAGCATCAACTTCTAATTTCATCCCATTGACGAGAAGCGTATTTCCTTTCTTCAACTGCTCAATTGGCTTGCTCCCTTTAACATCTACGGGTCCCGATTCAAGGGATAACTCTCCCACACCGCGTTCAATCACATCTAATTCAGCATCAATCTCATCCTCCAATGCTTCATCTTTCTGTTTCTTCTTCACTTTCACAGGTTTAGCTTTCGCATAATCGACCCCGTCATCATCAGCAAACGCATCATCGAGCGAAGCCCCACCTGCATGTTCATCTACATCCTCAGAAGCTTTCGATTTCTTCACAGCCTTTTTTCCAGCCATAGAACTCTATTAGAAAACTGCTTTTTAAGGTTTTAGTTAACGCTTATGGTAGATCTTGCCTCGATAATCAATATCCATCACAAGCACAAGTAATTGAGTATCCTGGATAGTATACAGAAATCTTACTTTCCACGTACGCAAACACCAGAACCCAGCTAAGTTCGCAGTCATAGGTTTACCTAAACGAGGATTAGTGCCGAGTTCGCGTAATTTATCTCGAACTCGATACACAACACTGGCATCAAGCTTAGAAAGAAATTTTTCTGCTTGAGGAGATAACAGAATCGTATACACCATCAGTCTGTAATACCAAGTTCTTGTTCAATGTGAGCAAGAGATTTGAATTTTCCTTTCTTAAAATCGTCCATTGCCTGTGCAAGATCTCGCATTTTCTGAGCATCCCCCATAACCTCGATAGTATCAACAAGAGCTTCATTATCTCCCCCTTCATATCGTTCAAGTAAACGTTTTAAGAGATCGTTGTACGTCTCACGATGATGAGTTTTCAAGATATCCAATTTACTTTTAATAGATTCATCCAATTGTATTGTTGTAACCATAGTTAGCTATAGTAAGCCATAGTATTTAAAGGTTACCACTCTTTTGTCTCAGCAAGCAGGTACTCCTCATCATGCTGTGGCGCATTCGCAAACACGCCCTTCCGAAACGCAGGATCAGCTTTCTTTCCCATTCCTTCAACTCGCATCCCACTATTCTGCGTGACCTTCGCTTCCTTCACTTTCGGAAGCTTCACCTTCGCCAACGTCTTCCCAAATGAGACAAGTATCGCATGTGCATCTGCACGCGCCTGTTCCTGAACTGAAAGAGCCATACTCTAAATATTCAAAATCTTCTTTTTAACCTTTCGCTTCTCGACAATCCCAATACAACGCGAACACTTTTTGATAATCATAATCTAAATCATGAAATGAAGCAGGCAAGGTATTAGGAGGAAGATATGCTTCACTAAATCGTTGTCCCATCAGACCTTGCATACGCAAATACCCTCGATCACAAGGAAACGGCACGCGTTCACCTGCATCAAAGCGAATAATTGCTGCATGAAAAAACAAACGGTCACTCGGTTCAGGAAAAAATAACGCAACGCGTATTAATCCCTGCCCGAGCAGGCTTCAATATAATTCTGCTGACATTGTATCAGCACTCACAAAATAATACTTTATAAAACTATATGATAAAATCTTCAGGCAAATCTTTGAATGCTGAGTCCAATCGAACACGTTTAAACTGATGACGATAGCAAACCCCTCCAATAAATTCAGCGAGTTGTAAAAAGTCATCAACTAAGCGCGATTCATAGGGACGAACGTTATCTCGCAATGCAACTTTCTCAGGATGTTGTAATAGATATGCTAACCGATATTGTTGAGGAATAGAAGTTCTCATAAAATCATCAGCAAGCTCTAATTCCGTTGGTTCATGCCCCAATCGTTGTCCCAAAAAATATTTTTCACGATGTACCCACCCTAATTGAAACTCGTTATAATGTTTAAATTGCAACATAGTCATTGCCAATCCAATTCGTTTCTGATGAAAATCAGGAATATTTGCAATTAACCCAATTTGCCATAACTCGTGAGGAGAAGTAATAATACGCCGATGGTCTGGAGTCAATGCAGCGCCCGAACGATATTCTTCGAGAGTCAATTCGGGATGCCGAAGGTGTAAATGCACCGGACGAAACAATTCCATGACAAGAACACCCCATTTCTCTGTTAAAAGCTTTAAGGTGTCAATCGGTCACGATCACGAGGGAACATGGTTGCTTCACGAATATTATCAAGTCCGCACACTAATTGCGTGAGACGTTCAAGTCCAATACTCCACCCTGCATGCGGAGGAGCACCGTATTTGAACGATTCAATATAATCATCAAAGTCCTTCGGATTCAGTTTTTTAGCCTTCAAGCGCGTCACCAAAAGAGCAGGAAGATGAATGCGCTGTCCACCTGACGTAATTTCTAATCCTTTGTAAATACAATCAAATCCTTCCGATAATTCAGCCTTTGCATCTTCTCCCTTCGGCATTAAATAAAACGCCCGCAAAGCAAGAGGCCAGGAATGCACAAAAACCATATCATCAGGATATAACTCACCCAATTTCTTTTCTGCTTCAGGAGATAAGTCTTCCCCATACGAAATTGTAATCTTCTGTTTCTTTAATAATGCAATCGTTTCTTCATACGAGAAGTAATGAGCTTTCGGAACCTTCAAGGTTATTCCCAACAAAGCTAAATCAGAAGCATTATATTTTAAAACTTCTTGAATAATAAACGTGAGTACTTCCTCTTCATGTTTCATAATGCTCATCTGATCTTCAAACGCGGCTTCAATGTCCATCTGTCGAATCTCATTGATATGACGTACGGTATTATGTTTCTCTGCACGCCAGACAGGCGTCACTAGAAACACTTTCTCAACGCTACACGCCAACATTTGTTTATACAATTGGGGACTCTGCGCTAAACAACCCTGTTTTTCAAAGTACTGCACTTTAAACAAATCAGCCCCTCCTTCAGAAGCAGCAGAAATAACACATGGTGGTTGCATCTCCATAAATCCTTTGCCAGCAAAATGAGCGCGGAACGCTTGCAAAATAGTATGTTGAATCTTAAAAATGGCTTGCGTCTTCCGGCGATGGAAATCAAGAAATCGCGTATCGAGACGCTTCGGTAATTCAGTCTTTGAAAAGTCACTCACGTCAATCGGTAAGGGACTTTCCGCAGCATGTACAATCGTCAACGACGTAGGAGCTAATTCCCTTCCGCCAGGGGCTTTACCTGCCTTCTTCACCACACCAGTCACAAGTACCACACTCTCTCGATTGACCTTACCCATACTCTCAAATACCTTCATATCGGTCTCTCCTTTAAATCCAGTAATTTGAATCTCCCCACTCATATCACGCACCACCGCAAACCGCAATTTACCCAACTCTCGACTATCATACCACCAGCCTGCAATCGTCACTTCCTTCCCTTCCTCTTTCGGAGTAACGTCACCAATCATTGTGCGGTTTTCAAATACGTTAGTCATACATGCCCTCAAAGAAAGGAATTCTTAAAGATTCCTATGGGGTCAAACGATCAGTATCACGAGGTAAGAACGTAACTTCTCGGACGTTCTTTACATCAAGCATCAACATCAGAAATCGGGTAGGGCTAATCGCAAAGCCACCATGAGGTGGACACCCATACTGAAAGAATGAAAGATACTCTTTAATAGATGCACGTTTGATGCCTTTCTCATCAGCTTGAGAAGCAAGAATATCATATCGATGCTCTCGTTGCGCCCCGGTAGTCACTTCTGTACCTTTCCAGATAAGGTCAAAACTCTTCGTAAGTTCCCCCTTCTTTCCTTGTCGCATATGGTAAAAGGGACGTGCACTAATTGGGTAGTCAGTAACAAAAATGAACTCATGATGAAACTTCTTTTGTACAAATTCAGCTAATAATTTCTCCCCTTCTGCATCAAGGTCATCCTCTGGACCATTCCATCCCTGTTTTCGTAACGTTTTCTGCACTTCAGCCATAGTCATACGTGGAAACGGAAGAGAAGGAATAACTACTTCTTGTCCAAATAACTCCTTAATCTCTTTGCCATAAGTTTCGGTAATGCGACTTAAAAAATAATGAATCCATCGTTCTTCAATGTGCATAACTTCTTCATGCGATTCAATAAATGAAACTTCCATGTCAATCATCGTAAACTCCGTGTCATGACGAACTGTATGACTCTTATTTGCTCGAAACACGGGACCAATCTCGAATATTTTTTCAAAACCGGAAGCCATGGCCATTTGTTTAAAAAATTGAGGACTTTGGGCAAGATACGCTTTTTTCCCAAAATACTCAACACTGAACAATTCAGCACCCGATTCACTCGGTGCAGACATAAATTTAGGAGTATAGACTTGTATAAATCCTTCTTTTGCCCACCATTCACGCATAGCCTGTTCCATAAATGTCCAAAGTTTGAAAATAAAGAGATTACGAGGCTTACGAAGGTCAATCCAACGATGGTCTAAGCGTTTTGGTAATGCAGCCACATCAGATTTCTCGACTACGGGAATAGGCAGTTGTGGAAGAGCTTCAGAAAGAACCTCATAACTGGTAACCTGTAGTTCAATTCCTCCGGGAGCCGATTTTTGTGCAACTACTGTACCCGTAACGCTCAAAACAGATTCACGAGGAACTTTCACAATAGAAGAAAAAAGATTTTTCTGATCCGGAGTCACCACAAGCTGAGCAATACCCGTCACATCACGTAACATAATGAACTTAACACTCTTCTGATCACGAATTTCATGAATAAACCCTTTTACAAGAACGGACATGCCAACATGCTTACTGAGATGAGAAAGATAGATGCGCTCCATAATTGGTGAAGCGGAATACTAATTATTCCGATTATTACACAAAGTAATAACTGAAAGAATAATCATAATAAGTTTATGCCTGGCTACCTTTTAAGCATTCCTATGCACAGAAAGGAGTACCGGTAGGGCGAGGATCAACCCACGCTTCAGAAAACTGCAGTAAATTAGAAACAGGCGTCATCCGTACCACCGCACCATCCACACACTCAATGAGCATATCAATACACTGCCTATGTTCATTACACACAGCCGTTGTCCATGAATATGTCCCGCCAAAAGATACTTCTTCCTGCACCACATTGCCTGTAAACGTTCCCTCAAGGACCACCCAGGTAATGCCTATCCCTAATGCAAAAACGCATACTAACAGCACACCAAATACAGAACGTTCGATCAATAATGCCATAGAAAATAAACAAAAAAGCGCTATTTAAAGGTTACTATTATGTAACTACTCTCCAGGTACACTAAGTACTCACAATCTTCTGTAAGAGTTCCATAGCCTTACGCTTATCGACTCCTGAGCCAAGCTTCGCCAAAACCAAACCCATATACGCATTCGCTCGTAACCCTGGCTTCTCAGCCACGATCGCCCGAAGATCCTGCTCAAGACGATTGTCATCAACCTGTTCAACCTGTAATGCGTCTTCCAATGACTTCCCCGATATAAAAGCACTCAGCACACCCTTTACCTGTCCTTCCCCAAGCTTCCCCGAAGCAACTCGTTCCAAAATCATATCATACACCTCTTCAGTACATACAGAAGTAAGCTCATCAAAAGTCTTTCCTGCTTTCGTTCCCACTTCGCGTGTCCATAACGTAATCATCTTTGCAATAAGCACAGGAGAAACAACATGCCGTTTCACCAATGCCGTATACAACGGCACAAAGCCATCCAACACCAACCCTACCAATTCAGAAGATAATCCTTGTTTCAGCAAATCCTGAGTAATATCTTGTTGTAAACGGGGCAATGTTTTCTTAATACGATTAATATGTTCAAGAGAAATAAATAACAAAGGCAGATCTGTCTCTGGATACATACGTGCCTTCCCCGGCATCGGACGTAAAAATTTCGTGGTTCCATCAGGCAACGCTTGACGTACCTGACTCTGTTTATCCGATTCGTGCTGCTGTCGAATTAATTCCATCTGAATCGTCCCTTCGAGCATCCCCATATCCTGAAATCCTTTAATTTCAACACGCGGATGCCCTGTGCTACTCATATTCACATCTTGACGAATAGTCCCAATCCCACGCTTCACTCGACACGCACGCACAATCTCACCCAGCTTCAAAGCTGTTTCCCTCACCTGCGCAGGATTCACTAACGTCGGAGCAGTCGCAATCTCAACCAACGGAATTCCCAATCGATCAAGCCGATACACAACTTCCTTTCCCGATTTCTCAGATACTAACCGAGCAGAATCCTCTTCTAAACAGAGGGTATCAATCGGTACCTTCCCAAACGACGTTTCCACCCACCCGTTCCGTGCAAGCAACACCGTTCGCTGAAACCCCGACGTATTTGACCCATCAATCACCAACTTCCGCATAATTTGGGTATGTTGATACACTTCACAATTGAGCAACAACGCCACACGTAACGCTTCATCCAATGCTTCCTGAGAAATCAAATGGGGGGGTTCTTCATCCAATTCAATCAAACACGTCGAATCTCGATACCCTTCATACACAAAGCTTTTTTCCAATCCAGCCTCATGACGAACCGCAGCATCAACCTCTCCCGTCTCACCCGCAATCGCATGAAGCTTCCGCATCACCTGTACATCCCCCACATCCTGGCGTAAATACCCTGGACACCCACAAAACAATTTACCCGTATCTAACTGTTGATGTATCTCAAGTCCTGCTTTGAAGCCAAGTCGGGTATAATCCATTAGTGAAGAGAAGAGAAGAGGTTATTAAAAGTAGCGATTAAGGGGCAATCAAATCTTGCTGACGGTGAACAATACGTTGTACATTTGCTTCATACCTATCTTTATCAAAAGAAGTAATAGAATCGGATATAACTCGAGCAGCACAACCAATGTCATACAAATCTTTACTTAATTTGTAAGTGGAAATTTCTTCAGCATTTCCTGAATCCATAACTCGTTCTTGCATATGTTCAATACCCTTTTTCCAATCAAGTAAAGGAAGTTGTGCAAGAGTGCCCCAATTACCATGCTCTGCATTCTCAATAAGTGTAGAATAAAGAGGTCCCACAACTGATTCACGTTGAGTACCGTAACGTCTACAACGTTGTACTTTAAGTGGAAGAAGTTCTTCTAGAGCAACAGCATGAATAGCTTTTTCTGAAGAACGAAGAACGAAAGGTTTAGCAAATGCAATTTGTTGTGCAACATAATCCTGAAAATCTTCATACACTTCCGGAGAAAATTGAGTCCAGTGCATTAAGAAAAGTTTTTGATGAGGTTTATTTTGATCCTTTATCACTTTAAGGGTATTATTCAAACGGCCTCGTTTAGGTTGCACGGCGTATCCTTGAGATTTGAAAAAGGGAACGAGAGTGGGGACCATTTCTTGCGAAAAAGATTCATAACTTTGAGGAGCAAAAGATAAAATATCAGCATCAGGAGTACCACGAGAAAAAGAAGGTCTTCCTTCAGCGTGAAGTTGAATAGCAAGGCCCCCAACTAAGATGGGCCCATCCTTACCAAAATGTGCAAGACTTTCAAGAGAAGTTTGAACAATTGGATCTTCAAGTTTAAAGTATCCTGCTTTCATAATTCATTTTCCGCGTATTCCCTATTTAAACCTTACTGTCTGTAACCTTTCAAGAGTAACAACACTAAGCAGAAACTGAAGAGGGAGGTTCATTCAAAAACTGCTTAAAAATATCAAGATTATCATTAACCATGCCGAGGGCAGTATGTACAAAATGGCCATAATTTCCTCGATACAAATGTAGCTTACTTTTACCAAAAGAGTGCGAAAATGCGTCAAAGACTGCTTCTTTAAAATCAGTACACGCACTCTTGCTCCCAAATATAAACCGATAATGAGCACGCCGAGCGTCAAAGGTGATACCTGCACAGCCCGTAGCATCACGAGGAACGACACCTTGTAAGACAAGTGCAATTTCAGTACTTCCAATAGAAAGAGAACGAACACCTGTCAAAGGAAGCACTGGACGAGCAAGTATAGAAAAGCGATAGGTTATATCTTGTACCGATGAAGAACCACGAGAACGATTATTAGGATTCTTAAGATGAACATACCTTCCCGAAGCTACTTCTGCAATAACCGATGAACGCAACGTGCGCGTCAAATCGTGATAAAAAAGGGGATCAACACGAGCCATAGCAAAACGACTCAAGAAGGTCTTTTAAAGGTTTAGCCCAATCAGGCGGTCAGAAAACTCACCAGCCACGTTCTCAAGCATCTTTGTCCCCGCATCCTTCTTCCACCCATAATGTCCCAGTATCCAGCCCAATTTCACCAGCATCGTTTCTGCTAATCCATCTTTCAGAAACAGCACACCTGCATCCAACAACTCACGACCATTACTATACACATACGGATCAACCCGCCCATGCACCGTCTGAGTCACACACCCCACCACTAACCCTGCTCGAATAGATTTCTTCAACGTCGATAACCAGGAATGACTTGATTCACTCACGGGCAGATGCCCCAACCCTGCAGCTTCCAGAATAATCCCCCTATACTTCAACGCATAAAAGTCAAGAATATCGGGTGTCTGCCCCGGATAAAACTTCACCAACGCAACCTTATCACTAAAGACTGCATCAACCACACAAGGCTTAGTATGTCGCGGAGTAAATGAACCAGCATACACCACCTTATCGGGCCAGACCTTTGCTACGACCGTGGTATTCACTGGTTGAAACGCATCTCGCCGAGAGGAATGTAACTTCCGCACTTTCGTACCGAGCAACGCCTGACAATAATCATCGCTTTCAGTCGCATGCCCCACCACAAACACGCCGGCAGCTGTGTCAATCGCCAGACGAGCAGCACACTGCAGATTCAAATGCGCATCACTACTTGGCCGATCAATACTCCGTTGGGAATACGTCAACACCACCGGCTTCCCCAGATCTCGAAGCATAAATGACAACGCCGCAGCAGTATACCCTAAAAAGTCAGTCCCATGCGTCACGACTACTCCTTGAATCTCCGGGTCGTTAACGAGAGCGCCCACTTCCTGCGCAATCGTCATCCAATGGTCACTCGTCATACTTTCACTTGCTACTTTGAACGGAATACGAATCGCTTTAACAGTTACCATCTCAAACAGTTCAGGATAATACTGCATAAAATGTTCCTCAGAAGCAACCCATTTCACCCCGCCCGTCTTAGGATCCAACACTGAAGCAATCGTCCCCCCCGTAATCACCATCCCAATAACGGGCTTCCCGGTTGTCTGTGATACACGCTTCTGCACAACAGGCACAGACGCAGTCGCCAGCACCTCTCCTCCCAAAATATGCTCACGAGGAATCCCAATATTATACCCACTCCCTAATTTAAGCAACGCAATCCCCGGTTCATGACTCTCCAACATCGTCCCTTCTACTTCTTCCTGTGCAAGTCGTAATCGTACACGTTCCCCCGGTTTTCCAATCTGTTCTGCCATACCAGAACTAAAATTGAACGCTATAAATAAGTTTAGTATCTAGCTAAAGGGAACGCCTGACCAATTCCCGGAACTATTCATAGCTGGGGGCGGTGTTGTCTCAACAACAGGAGCAACCTGCTCACCCGGTTGCCCCGTACATACCGGACACACCAACGTATTCGCCCGCAAACCGCGTTCACGTGAAGCACTACACCCACAAAAAAGCTTTTCCTTCGTCTTGAGATAACAATGAATTTCTAAGCCAATCATCCCTTCAGTAATCACTTTCTGCCCCATTTCCAATACAGCAATAAACGCTATAAAAAACTACCTTATTGTAAAACGGTTTGCGTGCTGAGAGCAGTTGCAGGACAATTAGCACCCATAAGATTTTGACTGAAAGAAC
>SICV01000010.1 GCA_009694725.1 Candidatus Pacearchaeota archaeon | reverse complement strand
ATGGTGATGCAGTATAGTGAATTAGTAGCTTTGTATGAGGAGCTGAGCGGGACGACGAAGCGTCTGGAGAAGCGCGATATTCTTGCGCAGTTTTTACCGAAGTTGCTGAAAGAAGAAGCGCGGTATGTGTATTTGATGCATGGGAAAGTGACTGCAGATTATGATAGTCGAGAATTTGGTATTTCCCGTCAGCTCGTGATGAAGGGCTTGGGGCAGACGTTTGGTAAAACATCTGAAAAGATTGAAGCGTTGTTTGCAACGCAAGGGGATTTGGGGGAGATTACCGAGACATTAGCGGAGAAACGAACGCAGAAAGGATTATTTGCTCAGCCTTTAACGGTGGCGCATGTGTTTGAGCAGTTAGAGAGTATTTTGGGACTGAGTGGGAAAGGGAGTGTTGAGCGGAAATTGGGAGTTGTTGAAGGGTTACTGGGGCATGCTTCTGCAACCGAGGCTAAATATATTGTGCGGACATTGTTGGGTGATTTACGTATTGGGGTGCAAGGGGCTGTGTTGGTTGATGCAATTGCACAGGCCTGGTATCCTGATGAAGCTGAGGTGATTCCGTTAGTACAAGAAGGCTATGATTTGACCACCGATTTTGCGGGGGTGTTGCATGCAGCTGCGCGTGGGAAAGCTGCGTTGCGCAAAATGATATTGCATCCTGATCGACCGTTACAAGTCATGTTACCTGTAAAAGTGACTGAATTAGAGGAAGCATTTGAGATTTGTGGGAAACCTGCCGCTTTGGAACATAAATATGATGGCTTTCGAATGGTATTAATGCGAGATGAGAAGGGAGTCATTCGGTTGTTTACCCGGAAATTTGAATCGGTGACCGCTCAATTTCCGGATGTGGTGAAGGTGATGGAACGTACCTTGGGTAATCGGACCTATATTTTTGATGCGGAAGTGGTAGGACATGATCCACAGACAGGTAAGACTCTTCCTTTTGAAGCAATCAGTCAGCGTATTCGACGAAAACATCATATTGAGGAGCTCGTGAAGCAGTTACCCGTGGTGATTAATGTGTTTGATGTGTTGTATTATCAAGGGGAAGGGACAACTGCCCTACCGTTTATGGAACGACGGGCATTACTTGAAACGATTATCCCCGTGCATACTGGGATTCATCCCTCTGAACAGTTGGTTACTTCTGATTTGGAAGTTGCAAAGCGATTTTACAAGAGCGCTCTTGCTCTGGGAGAAGAGGGCATTATGATCAAGACCTTGGATGCAGTCTATCGTCCGGGACGGCGCGTGGGATATATTGTGAAGATGAAACCATTAGCTGCCGATTTAGATGTGGTGATTGTGGGGGCAGAAACAGGCACGGGCAAGCGCGCGGGATGGTTGACGAGTTATGTGGTAGCGTGTAAGGATGGGAACTCATATAAGGAGTTGGGAATGGTGAGTAGTGGGTTGAAAGAGAAAGAAGAAGAAGGAATGACTTATGCTGCGCTGACGAAGCTTTTGAAGCCGTTGATTACGCATACGGAAGGGAATACGGTGAAGGTGAAGCCTCAGCTGGTGGTGAGTATTACGTATCAAAATATCCAACCGAGTCCCCGGTATGCTTCAGGATTCGGCTTACGATTCCCGCGCATTATGCATTATCGCCCTGATCGGAAACCGCACGATATTGCAACGTTAGATGACATTACAAAATTGGTGAAGAAACAACATACTGCTGGTGGATGGGGAATCCAGTAGTTTTTGTTAGACTCCCTGTTTTAGGTATTTGGTGTATGACCTGGAGAAGGGTTTAGGGTATCCCCGATATCATTGTAAGCGTTATTCTTTTCGTTTGGTACCTCCCTTATTGGGCTCCCCCTTTAAACGGCACGTTTATAAATGGGGGTTTATAAAGGGGTATATGGCTACGTCGGATCTAAAAGTCCAAAATATCGTTGCTACCGCTTCTCTCGGTAAAGAAGTTTCCCTCACTAAATTAGCTCGTTCTCAAAGCAATACTGAATATAATCCTGAACAATTTCCTGGTTTGGTGTTGCGTATTGAGAAGCCGAAGTCTGCAGTGCTTGTCTTTAGTTCAGGTAATTTAGTATGTACCGGAACGAAATCAGTTGCACAGGTGAAGGAAGTGATTAAAGCGGTGATGAAACAAATTGGGAAGATTGGGGTGCGTATTACGACCGTGCCGAAGATTACGGTACAAAATATTGTTGCTTCAGGTAGCATTGATTTACAGTTGAACTTGAACGTGCTTGCGCTACAGCTTGAGAATACGGAATATGAACCTGAACAATTTCCTGGGTTGGTGTATAAATTAGTTGATCCGACTGCTACGTTCTTATTGTTTAGTAATGGGAAATTGGTATGTACGGGGACAAAGAATAAACAACAATTAGATGATTCTATGGAACAATTGAATAAGAATATTCGTGCTGCGGTTAAATTGAGCACGAAGTAAACTTTTAAAATTATTATGTCTCAAAAAAAATATGCTTTGTGGGGGTCTCTAGCACTAGTCGTTTGGTATCTTTTTACAAAATAATATGAGTATACAACATCCAATAAAAGTTTTTGTTAATGACAAGATGCAAAAGAAATATAGTTATGTATTAATCGAGCCTGTCGGCAGAAACTTTGATCCTCGCTTTAAACCAGACCTAAGCCCAAAACAAATGCTCGCAATCGGTGTTTTTGGGGGGGTGTACATGCGTGATTGTACAAAAGAGTTCCCAAAAGATTGGTTTACAAAAGCAAAGTTTCAAAAAAATGGTATTTACAAACGTGACCCCAAAATAAATTTTTTTGGAGTAAATGCCAGCCAGCCACTTTCAGTATGGCAAGCCAACGGCTGGATCAATCCACAAGATCCACGTGGATGGTTTGAGTGGTATTGCAGATATTTTATGGGTCGTAGAACCGATGATGATGATAAGCAAATAAAAAGGTGGATTGCTATGCGTAGACATATTATGCAAATCAAAAATAATTGTAGACCTGGAGATATTTTTTGCCGACCAAGACAAAGACAAGCGTTATTGCATTGGGCCTATGACTCGAGAAAGATGTGATCTAGGGAGCAATCCCCATTTTTTTATAATGTTTTCTAAAAACGGCGAGGATTGTTGTACTTGCCTATACTTTGGTGCATATAGGTTATTCATAGTTTACTATGTAAATCTAAGTTTATATAATTGCTAGTTTTATGAGGGGTTTATCCTATTGGTTCTTACTTGCTTTTAGCATTTATGTTGCAGTGGCATATTTCAATTTTTTGAGAAATCTTTATATATGGTCTCTCTCTCTCTCTCTTGTATGCGTAAAGAGGGTCGTGTTGTTTTTGTTGTCTTATTAGTTATCCTTCTTTCGGTCTCGATGGTATCGGCAGTCTGGTGGAATCCGAGTACGTGGTCTTTTTTTAGTAAATCGAATGATGTTCGGTTGAGTCCTGGCAATAATGCAACGTTTACTAACACTACAACTGTAACTAACACTACAACTGTAACTAACACTACTCGACCATCTAACACTACAACTGTAACTAACACTACTCGACCATCTAACACTACTGTTACAAATCTTCTACCGGTTTGTTCTTCTTTTGTGTACTCTAACTGGAGTGTGTGTCAGCAAAATGGAACACAGACGCGCACGGTTGTTTCAAGTAGTCCAAGTGGATGTACGGGTGGCAGTCCGGTCGTGAGTCAGCTGTGTGCTCCTCGTTATCAAGTATCTTGTGCTATGAAACCTTACCAACAGTGTAGTGGATGGTTCCGTAAGACTTGTAGGACAATTACTCCTACGCCTTATCTTACGCAATGTGGCGTTGGTTCGTGTCCCGCTGGTCAAGTTCAAGTTCAGAAGAGTTCTCCACAAGTTTGTTGAAAAGTTTTTAGGTTTTTTATAAAAAAAATTGTTTCCCAAGTAACTCATTTTATTTCCTGTCCTCAAAATAGGGGGAAGATTACGACACTTATTAAAAAATGAATTATTTCTTGAATATATTATTCATTAAATTAGAGGCCTTGATTATTTGAGTGGGATTCTTTTATTTACTTTTCTTTGCTTCTTCTTGTTCAATTTCCCAGCCGCGTTGGGGTGTGTAATAGGTTGTGTCGGTGAGTTCAGAGGGGAGATGTTGTTGGTTGACCTGGGCATCGGGAGCGTTGTGAGCATACTGATAGTCCTTGCCATACCCGATTTGTTTCATGAATGTGGTGGGGGCGTTTCGAAGATGGAAGGGGACAGGAAGGTTGCCTGTTTTTTGTATTAGTTCTTTGATGGTCAGGACGGCTTGATAGACCGCGTTGCTTTTTGGGGCGAGAGAAAGGTAGATGGCACATTGGACGAGGGCAGTGTTACATTCAGGATAGCCGAGGAGGTTGACGGCATGAAGTGTGGCAGTTGCTTGCTCGAGTGCGCGCGGATCGGCGAGCCCAATATCTTCTGAAGCAAAGCGAATCATTCTGCGTACGAGATATTCAGGTTTTTCTCCCCCTTCAATCATGCGCATGATCCAATAGGCTGCTCCCTGGGGATCTGAATCGCGCATACTTTTGTGGAGTGCGGAAATGCAATTGTGATGTTCTTCTCCGTTCTTGTCGTAGTGCAGATGCTTTTTCTGGAGTGCTTCTGTGAGGGTTGCTTCTGTTGGACTGGGGGAGAGGGTGAAGAGGAGTTCAAGTATGCCCAGGGCTTGACGGGCATCTCCGTTTGCATAGTGTGCAATCTGCGTTATGCAGGTTTGTGGTACGGTTTTTTTGAGCTTGGTGAGGGTGAGCGTGAGAAGTTGTTCGAGATCTTTGTCGGTAAGTCGATTGAGAATGAATACGTGGCTTCGTGAGAGGAGGGCATTGTTGACTTCAAATGAGGGGTTTTCGGTGGTGGCGCCGATGAGGGTGAGTGTGCCTGATTCGACATGCGGGAGGAGGGCATCTTGTTGAGCTTTGTTAAACCGATGAATTTCGTCAAGAAAGAGAATTGTTTTTCTCTGGGTAAGTCGTGCGCGATTTACGGCGCGTTCAATGTCTGCTTTTCCTGTGTTGACTGCGGAGAGTTCGATGCATTCTGCTTCAACGCTTCGGGCGATGATGCGGGCAAGTGTTGTTTTACCTGAGCCCGGTGGACCCCAGAAGATAATGGACAGGGGTAATTGTTTGGTAGTGATGAAGGTGTGGAGTGGTTTTCCGAGAGCGATGAGGTGCTTTTGTCCGACGACTTCTGTGAGGGAGGTGGGGCGTGCGGTGTGCGCAAGAGGGGGAGTCATGGGTGTGCAAAGAAAGGAGGGTTTAAACGGATTATGATGCTTGACTTGTGTAGGTATCAGGTGTATGTTTTGATGAGAGGTTCAGGAAAGTCTTTGGTGAAGTTTCTTCTTTCTATGTGCTTTGTCTGGTATCAGGTGTATGTTTTGATGAGGAGTTTAGGAAAGAGAAGTAGCAGGTAGTATCTTCTGTTAGTGGGCTGAGGGGGGTAGAAAGATGGTGAGTGAAGGGGATTATACTTAGAAAGGACATTTATCCCTTCACATCTGCGATGCCGAGGAGTAAGAATAAGACGCCTAGTCCAACAAGTCCCCAGAACAACCCGCCGATGAGCACTGTAAGGGCACTTGTCCACCAGGTTGGCCAGGTAGAGAGTGCAAGACCGAGAGGGATGGTGACGAGCAGTAAACCGAGAACGAGTTCAAGCCATTTATTCATCTTCTTTCTTCTCTTTTTTCATATATAAAGATTGTTGTATCTGAGCAGTATTGTTTTTTAGTTTTTTCACCCCCTCGCCTTCTGTTACGTCGAGCAGATAGCATTTATATATCATCGATACTGTTGTATTTTTATGCAGGTGATGCGTTCTCAGCGAGGAGTAGGTCCGATAGGTACGGGCATTATTTTAGGGACTGTTTTTATTGTTCTTTTTTTATTAGGTATGGGCGCATTACGATTTTTTTCAGATGAACATCTCTGTATACAGCGTATTAGCTTTGGAGAGTCTGGAGAAACGACTACCGTTCAATTACATATTGATGTTAATTCTTTTAATCCTCCCTCTTCTTTTTTACTTGAAGAATCTATTCCTGCAGGTTGGACATTTGTTGATGCCTCTATTGAACCAACGTCTGTTCGAGATGGAACATATTCTTGGTTTTTCTGGCGAGGTCCCGGCATGTTACCTGTTAAGGATGGGCTTATTTCGTATCGAGTACGGGCTTATTCTGCTGATCCTTTACGAGGTGTTTTAATTGTGGGCAACTTTACTGCAGAAAAAGAATACCTGCATATTCCAATTCCTCTCGGGGGTGAAAAACTATGCGTATAACTCGTGTACTTTTAATTTTCTGTGCACTTTTTCTTATGTGTAGTTTTGTTTCAGGAGCGGGATTAAAGACGTTTAATTTTGATAGAAATCGAGATGGTATTTTTGCTGGTGAACAAGATATTCAGTATTGGACAGCTGGATATGAATATGGGATTATTAAACCTGAAACGCTTTTATACATTGCCGATACTGTTCCTCGTTCAGGTACTTTGAAATGTGTTTCTGAACAAGTGACTGATTGTTTTTCTGTTCCTTTGTATACTACTGATACGCACGCAACACGGCAGGGAACATTATTTGTGTTACGAGCATTTGGTTTTAGTGATATTCCTCCTGCAAAACCTGCTTCTACACTTCCTGTTGGGGCTTTTTTTGCCCCTTTTGCAGATTTATTTTCTTTGACTGGGCATGTTACGTATCAACCTTTATCGCATGACGGGAGTGGGAGTGATGGAAGTCATGCGCCGGTGTGCGGTAATGGGATTATTGAAAGCGGTGAAGCATGTGATGATGGGAACACTGTCGATATTGATGAGTGTCTGAGCTCGTGTGTCGTTGCAACCTGTGGGGATGGTGTGGTAAAATACGAGGTTGAAACATGTGACGATGGGAACACTGTCGATACTGATGAGTGTCTGAACTCGTGTGTCGTTGCAACTTGTGGGGATAGTGTGGTACAAACCGATAATGAAACATGTGACGATGGGAATGAGATCGATACTGATGAGTGTCTGAACTCGTGTGACGTTGCAACCTGTGGGGATAGTGTTGTATACTCAGGGGTTGAGGGGTGTGATGATGGCAATGCAGTTAATACTGATGCGTGTTTGAACTCGTGTATTTCTGCAACGTGTGGTGATGGCCTTGTACAGTCGAGTGTCGAAGGCTGTGATGGAGGGGCAGAGAATGGTGTGGCGTGCTTTGTTTCGGGAGATATATGTACCTATTGCGGTTCTATGTGTTCAAGTCTTACAGTTGATGATTCTCCGCTGCTGGGTGGAGGAGGCGGGGGTGGTGGAGGAGGCGGGGATGGTGGAGGAGGCGGGGATGGTGGAGGAGGCGGGGATGGTGGAGGAGGCGGGGATGGTGGAGGAGGCTGGGTTGATACTATTACATGGTTTGATGAATGGTTTCCGACGGGAGATGAACCCTTCACTGATCTTATTGGGGACCTTCCGGATACTCTGTATGTAGGGGATGAACCTGCTGATGAAGAAACTATTGAACTTGCCGCTGCTCAGACGTGCCCTGATGTATTAGAGGCTGCTCGCGCTCAAGGTTGCACGGTAACGGGAAATGTTGCGGCAGGAGAGTGTTCCCTCTTGTGTCCCCTTGTGACGTGTGCTGAATTGTTGGGTCCGGGAACAAGTAAATGTGTAGATGGTGTGCGTGTTGATAGCACGTGTGCTCCTGCCCCCGATGGATCGGGAGATGTTATCACAACTACTGAACGCTATGATCCTGCATGTGGCCCTGTTCCTGATACTGTTTTTGTTGATATAGTTGAAGTGATGTTAGCAGATATCTCGGAACTTCCGATTGGACAACTGATTGGAGGGGATTGTGATGGAGACGGAACTATCGATAATCCAGAAGATGTGAACTGTGATGGCATTAAAGATACCTTGCTTGAAGTTGAAGGGTTTGATATTTCGCTTATTTCTTCGAATATCACTGGTACAGAAGTCATTTTTGAGGTATCTGCGGATAGATGTTATAGTGGTGCGGCTTGTGTGGGATTAGAGGCTTGTGAAACTCCGATTCAACAAGTTGCCTGTGATAGTCCTTCGTGTACCTCTGGATCGTGCGTTCAAGCAAATACAACTGTTGTTCCTTCTGCTTGTGGAGAACATGAAGCGTTTTATTGTAATATTTATTCTGATCCCGCACAATGCAAGTGCTGGCCTACGCCGTGGGGTAATGATACCTTTATTTGTCCGAAGGGTCAAGTTCCCACTTTTTCAGCGGACGTTTCTTCTGTTGCTCTGTGTTCGTCCTTTACGTATTCAGATTGGAGCACGTGTACGAATGGACAACAAACACATACTGTTGCTACTTCATCACCTGCAGGTTGTACAGGGGGAAGTCCTGTGTTGACACAAGCATGTACGTCAGTTGCAACTCCAACTCCAACCACAACCTGCTCTTCATTTACTTATTCAGCTTGGGGAACATGCACTAATGGACAGCAAACAAGAACAGTTTCATCAAGTACTCCGACAGGATGTACTGGTGGAAATCCAATATTGACTCAAAGTTGTACACCAATTTGTGGAAATGGAATTACAGAAGCTCCTACTGAACAATGCGATCTTGGAGGAGCAAATGAAGTAGGATGTGATACTACTAATTTACCTTATGGTGGATCTTGTCAGTATTGTCTTAAGAGTTGTTATCTTGGAGCACTTCTGGGACCAAGATGCGGAGACGCAGTATGTAATAATGCTGAGACTGCTTCTAGTTGTCCAAGTGATTGTACAATGTCTACAGCTGCTGCTAATTGTATTAATTCACCAGGGACTTGGGAAGGATTTACTTCTGCTACAAGTGGTTATTGCACCAAAAATGGAGTTAGAAGTTTTGTGACAGGAAGCGTAGTTAGAGGAATTACTGGTAACAGCATCAGTAATTCAGGAATAACAGGTAATGTGATTCGTTCATTTGGTATTACGGGGAATGTGGTTTCTGGATCTTGTTCCGGTCCATTTAGTACAGCAAGTGACGGTACTTCTGCTGCAGCTCAATCTTGTTCCTGCTCTGGCGGAACGTGGGAAGATCCCTACTATGCTACGGCAGGTTATTGTGCTAAAACGGTAGATGGTGTAACGACCCGTACTTATTTAGGGGGTTCTGCTAGTTCTTTGAGTTCTCCTCTGTGTGGGAATGATGTTGTCGATGCTGGTGAACAGTGTGATCGCGGTACTACAAATAGTAACTCTCCTTGTAGCGATTATGGTACTTCTTCTTGTACGTATTGTACGTTGAGTTGTCAATCGGTAACGCAGAACAATGTCTGTGGTGATGGGGTTTGCAGTGCCTACGAATCTTCATCCAGTTGTCCTCTAGATTGTACTTCTCAATTTTGTGGCGATGGTGCGTGTGGGAATGGGGAAACGTTACTTACTTGTCAAAAGGATTGCATACAATATTGTGGCAATAACATTTGCGATGCATTTGAAACGAAAGCTTCTTGTTCATCTGATTGTGGTACCTCTTCTGGAACTACGTCTTCCTCTGAATCGGGACAATCACTTGATTCTACCCTGTTAACAAGTCTTGAGCCAAGTGCGTATACGTGTAAATCGATTGATGAACAAACGATTACGGATATTATTGTATGTCCTGCAACTTCTGACCCTGTGTGTGGGGGTGATGGTAAGATTTATTCAAATGGCTGTTTTGCTGAAATTGCAAAAGTTGGATATTCAGCACCATTTTTCCTGACTTCTAATGGTTTGGGTTGTATGCTGGTGAAACCTGATCCTAAAACATGTGGGGCGTTAGGATATGATTCTACGTGTAGCGTTGATATTGATTTAACGAAATGTACGACCGGTGGAGAAACATATCAATGTCCGAATGGAAATATTGTTGCACGACCATGTACTTCTGTTGCAACTCCTGTATGTTCTGCATTCACGTATTCAGATTGGAGCACGTGTACGAATGGACAACAAACACATACTGTTGCTACTTCATCACCTGCAGGTTGTACCGGGGGAAGTCCGGTATTAACACAAGCATGTACGTCAGTTGCAACTCCTGTCTGTTCTACATTCACGTATTCTGCATGGAACACCTGTACGAATAATCAACAAACTCGATCACTCTTGACTTCCTCTCCAACTGGTTGCACTGGTGGAGCACCAACGCTGACACAAGCATGTACGTCAGTTGCAACTCCTGTGTGTTCTGCATTCACGTATTCTGCATGGAACACGTGTATGAATGGGCAACAAAATCGCACGGTTGTGACTTCTTCACCGAGTGGGTGTACTGGCGGTACTCCCGTCTTAACACAAGCATGTACGGTTACTGGTGGTGGCGGAGTTACAACAACTCCTACAACTGGAATTATGGGGCAGTATAAATCAAAAATTGTTAATAATCTTCCTTCAGGTTATAAATTTGAATTATTGTTAAATGGTAATGTTGTAGCTTCAGTTCTATCTGGTTCATCAAATAATTTCTGCTTTTCTAATGGAAGTTATTCTGCTAGATTTGTTCCTCCATCTGGAAATGCAACTAATTTTCAATCTTGTTGGAATGCTATATGTAGTCCTTTAAATGTTGCTTTGAATTCAGGAGGCCCTACTTTTGATAATTCTCTTCCTTACACCACTGCTTTGATATTTCCGAATATCATGAATTATATTGGATCACAATTTAATTTGAAAGCACAAGAATCGGTAAGGACTGGAGTAAGTGATAGTGCTTTTATTAATACTAAGTTTTATGGTCTTGATTGGTCTGCAGGAAATTCAGCAGATTATTCTTTTGATTGTTCTAATGTAGTCCCTATAACTGGAAGCGTAGTTAGAGGAATTACTGGTAACAGCATCAGTAATTCAGGAATAACGGGTAATGTGATTGGTATTACTTCCACTACTTCTACTACTTCTACCACTACTACTGCAACGATTAATCCTATTGTCTCGGCTTATTCTGGAACGAGTACCTGTGTTGATAACACCTGGGCACCATTAGGTTCGAAGTACTTTACGCAAGGGGCAGATTATATTATTTGGAATAGTTTACCTCCTGCATTTTTGGAAACGCTGGCGAATCCAAACTATCCGACAACAGGTGTGCCTGTTATGGATTATCAATTCGGCTTTAATCCGAACAGTGGAGGTTGGCGATTGTATGGTCGTCCGAGTGGAGGATCGTTATACTTTAATGGGGCACTTGTATCTGTTGGTGCTACGCCTGTTGTTGCAGGAGGAAGTAGTGTTACGGTTCGTTCTCTTTTACCAAGTGGTAAAGAAATGACGTGGTGTTTGCGGATGCCTTCTGTATCAGGTACTTTTAGTTCTGTTTCTACGTGTTCCTCCTTTACCTATTCTGCATGGAACACCTGTACGAATAATCAACAAACTCGATCACTCTTGACTTCCTCTCCAACTGGTTGCACTGGTGGAGCACCAACGTTGACACAAGCATGTACTTCGACTACTTCGACTGCTGCGGCTACGTGTGCGTATTATGAAATTGCAGGAGAATTGCGTGGAACTACGTGTTATTATCCGTGGTATGTGTTTGATATGACTGATATTCAGAATCAGGCGATGTGTACTCAACGAGGGGGCTCGTATTCAGTTACGAATGGGGAACGACAGTGTGCTTTGCCCGGTATCGGCGTCTTCTTTGAATCAACCGATAGTAACAAATTAGTAGTGTGGCAGAAGACGGATGGCTATCAAGGATGTGCGTGTCGTACTTCGACGAATAGTGCAACGGCCTATACGTGTGCAACTGTTTCGGTCTCTTCACAATGTCGTACGGGGACATACATTGGAAGTTCTGCTACAACGGTTACTTCTCCTTCGGTTTGTTCCTCCTTCACGTATTCTGCATGGAACACCTGTACGAATAATCAACAAACTCGATCACTCTTGACTTCCTCTCCTGCAGGTTGTACGGGAGGGAGTCCGGTGTTGACACAGAGTTGTACTACAACCACTACAACAACTTCTTCTACAACAACGTCTGGAGTGGGACTGATTCCCAAGATGACTTCCAATACGGCGCCTTCAGGAGTAGCGAGTGCATCACGTGAATCTTATTCTTCGTATCAAAGCAATCAACGAGCCTGGGAAGCAATGGATCAAGGTGCGGGACCGTTTCCTTCTATTTGGTCTGTAAACGAGGGAGGTACACCACTCAGTTTCCCACACTGGATTGCCTATCAATTCCCTGCACTTGTAACTGTTGGTTCGTATTCGATTGCACCATGGTCAGACCCGTACCATAGCCCCTCGTATGCACAACTCCAGTATTTACAGAACGGGGTGTGGACAACCGCACACACGATTGGACCAAACTATGTCGGTTCTTTTGGTACGTTTACGCTTGCTGCTCCTGTAACTGCATCTGAATTTCGTTTGTATATTCTTAACACACAAGCAGGTATTGGCATTAATATTGAAGCCTGGCAATTATATGCTCCTACAATTACAACCTCTGCACAAACCTGTTCATTCATTACGTATTCTGCATGGGGAACATGTACGAATAATCAACAAACGAGAACAGTAACTACCAGTAGTCCAACGGGTTGTACGGGAGGGAGTCCGGTGTTGACGCAGAGTTGTGTTGTTTCCTCTACGACTACGAGTGCTTGTTCTAATGGTGGTCCGATTTACCAGCCGACGAGTACCGATGGGGCTACAACTGCCTCGTTTGTCACCGCATTAGGGGGAGGATTACAATTCGTGTATGTGGCTGAAGGGGGGCAGTGGAAATTGAGTGCTACAACTGCAGCGAGTGTTGTTCCGTTGATCGGTACGAAGTATGCTCCGCAGAGTATTGTGCCGTATTCGCCGTATTATTATTCGGGCGGGGCACAGTATCTTCAATTCTGTCTTGCGTTGCCTTCACTTGTTAACGTCTGTTCTGCATTCACGTATTCAAACTGGACTACGTGTACGAATAATCAACAAACTCGATCACTCTTGACTTCCTCTCCAACTGGTTGCACTGGTGGAGCACCAACGCTGACACAAGCATGTACGTCAGTTGCAACTCCTGTGTGTTCTGCATTCACGTATTCTGCATGGAACACCTGTACGAATAATCAACAAACTCGATCACTCTTGACTTCCTCTCCAACTGGTTGCACTGGTGGAGCACCAACGTTGACACAAGCATGTGTTCCGGTTTCAGACGTGTGTGTTGCTTCTTCGCTCGGAAGTTATCCTGCCGATTGTGTTGTGCAACCCCCTCTTGCGACGTGGGCTCTTGCAAAGACGGGTGTTACGTGTGATGTTACTCGGGATCAAGCTGCGACGTTCTTCCGTTTGAATGTTGGTACGAGTGCATGGTATGTTGCGGACTCACGTGGCGGGGTTGTACATGAAGGAGTTGGTGGGGGAAGCGATGGTAGTGTGGGCCCACTTCCTGGATTATACGGACCGTATCAAACAACGGGCGTTATGGCTCTCTATTCTGGTACGTATCCGCTGGGGACGCAAGAAGCGACATTTGCATATACGCTTCCTGATGGTGCAACGTGTGGTGAAACGGTGTCTCCTCCTGATAATTGGTATCAAACATTATGTGATGATACTGCAGTCCGTGGTGATCCGATCTGGGTGAATGGGAATTGTGTTGATTCATTAACGTCTGCTACACTTGATCCTACGTTATGTACTCCAATTATTACAATTGGAGGAGGGCAGACGTGTGGGGATGGACGAATGGAGGGAAGTGAACAGTGTGATGCAGGAACTGCAAATGGGAATGTATGTACGCCTGCCTCAGGCAGTTCGTGTTCGTATTGTAGTTCGAGTTGTTCGACAGTTACGTTGACTGATAGTGGAAATGGGGGAGGAACTACGGATGTATGTGGGGATGCTATTTGTACTGCTTCTGAAAACATACAGCTCTGTACTCTATCATCCTCTACGATTGATGGAGGAGGAGCAGGCATGATATGCAATGCACGGTGTTCTGCAGACTGTTCTACGTCTGCACCTGTCTGTACTGATTTCACGTACTCAAACTGGGATGTGTGTACGAATAATCAACAAACTCGATCACTCTTGACTTCCTCTCCTACCGGATGTCTGGGTGGAGCACCAACGCTGACACAAGCCTGCACAGCAACTTCTTCCAATGCGAGTTCGCTTGGCTGCTATTACGCTAATGGTGGTCCTTGGGTTCTTCTTACGTTGGGCGGAGGAAGTTTAACACCTGACTTTCTTCAAGCTCTTACGTATTATTCTGGTAAAACTACGAGCGATACTTTTCTTTCTGCAAAAGTCGGAGATGTACTTTCACTTGAGGCTGTTTATCATACAGGGGGGGCTTTACCGAGTGGTTCAGTTTCTGTTTCTTCCTCATCTTCTGCAGCACTTACAAAAACATTATCCTCAAGTACTGCCTGGGGTGGACAACCAGGGCCAACAACATCAGTACAAGAAATATGGAAGCAGACAGTGGTTGCTGGATCAACATCTTATACCGTGAGTCATCCTGGTTTCCCTCAGTGTAATTGGGGATTTATTGTAAGTACTAATTCAAGTTCTCCACAAACCTGTTCTGCATTCACGTATTCTGCATGGAACACCTGTACGAATAATCAACAAACTCGATCACTCTTGACTTCCTCTCCTACCGGATGTCTGGGTGGAGCACCAACGCTGACACAAGCATGTACGTCTGTTACGGGGGCTCAATGTGGTGATGGGGTTACGGATTCGACTGAACAATGTGATGAGGGTGGTTTGAATGGGAATAGTTGTACGCCTGCATTTGGAGGTTCGTGTTCATTCTGTAGTGTGAGTTGTACCACGTTGGTGATTAGTGATCCGGGTACTGATGGGGGAAGTCTCACTTGTGGTGATGGTCGAATGCAAGGAACTGAAGATTGTGATGAAGGAACTGCTAATGGTAATGTGTGTACTCCTGCTTCTGGAGGTTCGTGCTTGTACTGTAGTTCGAGTTGTTCCACCATTACTGTTACCGATCCAGGGATTACGTATATTCCTGAGTGTGGTAATGGTGTAACTGATACGGATATCGGTGAATCGTGTGATGCAGGAACGGCAAATGGCAATGAGTGTACTCCTGCTTCTGGAGGTTCGTGCTCGTATTGCAGTTCGAGCTGTTCTGAGGTGATTGTTCGTAGTCCAAGGGGAACGGTTGTGTGTACGAGCGATTATGCGCCGGTATGTGGAGTAGATGGACAAGATTATGATAATGCGTGTTGGGCAGAGCATATTGTGGGCGGGGTTGCTTCATCTGGTGTTTGCACTCGCCCCCCCGTTTCGTGTCCTCTGGAGCCTGGTTCTCTCTTTGTGTGTGGGGTAGATGGTACAAATTATCAAAGTGCATGTTATGCTGCGCAAGCAATAGTCGTTGTGGCATATACCGGGATGTGTCAAATATCCTGTGATACGACCACTAGTGCACCAGTCTGCGGGAGTGACGGTATTAGTTACATTACTTCTTGTCTTGCGGGTCAGGCACGAGTGAGTGTTGCTTGCCAAGGAAGTTGTCCCTGTTCTCAAGAAGTTGTTCCCTCAATTATTCTTGAGCCTGTTGTCATTCTTCCTGCGCTTTGCGGGGATAAGGTTTGTGATTCTAAAAATGGAGAAACACGAATCCTTTGTCCAGTTGATTGTCCTAGTTTAGCAGATCAAATGTGTACTAAACGTAACGGGAAGTGGGATGCTCAGAGACTTGTGTGTGTCATTGGAAAGACTGTGGTGACTCCTTCTCCTGATGCCCTACGTCGAGAAGTTCCTCGGGCTGCTTCACTTGATGGATTAAAGAAACAAAAGAATCAAGCTGCAGTGCAAGCATTGCTTGGCGACGTTTCTGAAGTAGAAGTATCTCGAGGAGAACTTACTTTGGAAGGAGCGGGAGTGATATTGGGTAAGAATCAACGTTCTCTTCCACGATCATCCGGTTCTTCTTTGCTTGTTCAGGGATGTATTAATGATCGATTAGTTGGTATTGATCGTATTTTGAATTGGTTGAAGTGCGTGTATGTTCCTTCTTTTTTACACGAATAGGTCCCATTCTTCTTGGAATCTTCATGTGCTTTAAATAGGGGGAAAGATACTGAGAAGTATGAAACGAACACTGATTCAACTTGATTTGAATGATCCTCGTCTTTTGGCTTTGACCGAAGCATTACATAATAAAACTGCTAAGATCCTTCTCGAGGTTTTAGGTACTCGATCGTGTACTGTTTCTGAGCTGGTTGATGAAACGAAGATTCCTTTCAGCACGGTTAATTATACGGTAAAGAAATTATATGATGCCGGATTGCTTGTGCATGAATCGAAATGGTGGAGTGTGAAGGGAAAGTCTGTTGTGAAATATACCGTTGCGAATACACAGATCATTATTTCTCCTCGTCCTTTGTTACGTGGTGTGTTGCCTGCAGTGGTATGTTCAGGGTTATTTGCGGCAGGTATTCGATTGAGTGGGTTTGGACAACAAACGCTTGCGGAGATGAATGATTCGGTTGCTTTGATGGGTGAAGAAAGTATGAAAATTAGTGCTTCAGCGAGCAGTAGTGCTCCGCTGAATGAGTTTGTGCAACCAGGAATTTCTCTTGTCATTCCAGATATTGCATTATGGTTTCTATTGGGATCATTTGTAGGAATTACTCTTTTGTTAGTCTGGAATCTTATTGTTAGTAACATGAAAGGAGGTAGTTTATCATGAATTCGTCATATACAATTACAGGACTCGTTATCGCTATTTTTGCATTAGGAGGATATTTGTTCCTGGGTGGTGCTTCTGGTCCAACCGTTTCTGCTGTTGGGGAAGTTGAACTTTCTGCACTTCCTGACGAAGTTGTCATTTATGTTGCTGTTGAAGGTCGAGATAAAACTGCACAGGTTGCACAAACCCAGATGCGTACTATTAGCGATGCGGTTGCAACTGCATTACGTGCACAAGGCGTTGATGATTCAGTTATTCAAGTTCAATCTGAACAAATATATCAAGATTATTCTTGGGAAACAGGAAGACAAGTGTTGAAAGGATTTGTTGCGAGTCAAACGATTATTGTGCGTACGACTGAAACTCGTTCTGTTGCGTCTCTTGTCGATAGTGTTGTTGGAGCGGGAGGATTGGTACAAAGTATCAATTTTGAACTCTCTGATGCTCATGCTGCGTCAGTGAAGGCTGATGCCTTGACTGCTGCAGGTAAGGATGCTGAACGAAAAGCAACTGCTCTCGCTTTAGGCGTTGGGAAGGGCCTAGGTTCCCTCGTTTCTATTATGAATGAGGATTATTCCTATGTCCCTATGGTGTATTATGCTCGGGCTGAAGGAGCTTCCGATTCAGATGCAAAACTTGCGGCTGCTTCATTGACTCCGCGTGATGTTTCTGTTTCTGCTCGAGTAGCAGTTACGTATCGCGTTTCACGCTGGTAATTGAGTAGTTACCGTTTTTTTTCTTTTTTCTTTTTTCTCTCATCGAAGCATTTAGATACCTCTTTGTCTTTTTGTATGTATAAAGACAAGACGTTTTCTCATAATTTATTGGTGCTTTTAACGAAGCTTATCTCTGTTTTGTTTATTATGTTTGCCTATCTTGCTTCTGATTCAGGGTGATTACACGACCTCTTTTTTCTTTTTTAGCTTCCTTTACCTTTAGCGTTTTAGCGTTGGGTTGTCATTTACACAAGCGACTGTTGTATGGAACAACGATTCTTGTTTCAATTGGATTTTTTGTCTATCAAGTATATGTATTCTTTTTGTTATTTAGCATTCCCAATTCTTTTTTACTTTTTTTACTTCGCTTTATTGTGCTTCTCTCACTTGCTTTAGTGTGTAGACTTGCACTTATTTTCTATAAGAAGAAGTAATTATCTATTTTATGTTTTGTTCATCTTCTTTGAGAAAAAAGTAAGTATCTGAGGCATGCTTGTGTTGAGGGGTTCAGGAAGCATACAGCATTCGTTATTTTTTGAGCATTGCTTTTTGATTGTTTACTTTTTTGCTCAGAAGTGGGGCTCTTGTCCATAAGCCTTAAAAGAGTGGTCTTTCTCGAGGAGTGATGCTTTCTCAAGCTTCATTGGACGATCTTCGTTCTCGTTTAGAAGGGGCATCGTCCCCCGTGTTCTTATTTGATAATGATGCTGATGGGTTGTGTAGTTTTTTACTAGCTCGACGTGCCTTGGGGAAGGGAAAGGGTATTCCGGTGCGAAGTTATCCTGAACTGGATGTTGGCTATATGGAACAGGCGTTGATCTTGGGTGCTGATTTGGTAGTTGTGTTGGATAAGCCGTTTATTTCAGAAAAAAGTATTCAGTTTTTACATGAACGTTCGGTACCTCTTCTTGTTGTTGATCATCATGTCGTTCCAAAGAAGTATTCTGAAGAGCTTACACGAGCCTTTACCGAATATAATCCTGCTTTGCTTTCAGGAATACAGAACAGCGCTGAACCTGTTTCGTATCTTATGTATCGTGCTTTGGGGCGGAAAGAAGATATGTGGTTGATGATTGCAGGGTGTATCGCAGATCATTATTTACCTCTTGAATGGGCGCAGTTTACTCTTCAGTTTCCGTCTTTGAGTGGAGAAGTGAAAGGACCTTTTGAAGCATATTACGCAACGCGTATTGGTCAGCTTGCACAATTCCTTAATTTTGGTTTGAAAGATTCGATATCTCATGTGAATCTATTGTTTACTTTTTTGAGTGCCTGTACGGAACCCACACAGGTTTTGGGCGACGAAGCCCCGCTTTCATTTCGAGATAAAGTGCACACCCTTTCTGGTGAATTAGATCGATTAGTTGATGAACAGAAGATACTTGGAAATCTTATTGTGGTGCACTATGGTGGAGCGACGAGTATGAGTGCGGATGTTGCAAACAAACTTTCTTATTTACATCCGGGGAAGTATATTCTTGTGGCCTATCGTAAAGGAAGTGTGACGAATCTTTCATTACGAGGAATAGGAGTAAAGAATTTATTTGAAAGTCTTTTTCCTTTTTTTCCCGGATTAATGGGTGGGGGGCATGAGGATGCCGTAGGCGGACGAATAGTTTCTGCATCGATCGACTCATTTATCACTGCTTTTCAGGAGAAGGTCGCATGAATGAATTACAAATAGAACTTATGGGGCGAGTACAAGGGGTAAGTTTTCGTATGCTGGTTGCTCGTCATTGTCGAGGGGCAGGTATTCGGGGATATGTGGTGAATCGAGATGATGGGAGTGTGTTTGTGTGTGCACAAGGGACTCGTGTAGCTTTGCAGCACTTACTTACGTGGTTAGGGGCGCGTCCTGGCTTGAGTAAAGTTGAAGGGATGCAGTATCATTGGAAATCAAGCGGGAAAACGTATACTTCATTTGACGTTATTCGTGCTCGTTCTTTTCTTCGAGATCAATTGGCAAGTTTTCGTTCATTAGGGAAGCGTTTGTTTGGTCGTTCACTTAGTGTGCCACAACATGTTGCGATTATTCCTGATGGGAATCGGCGTTGGGCGAAACGGCAAGGGAAGCAGGTTCATTTTGGTCATTATCATGCAGGGAGTTACGCGCACATGCAATCGTTATTGCGTGGAGCACAACAAGCAGGTGTTCGGTGTTTGTCCTTATGGGGATTTTCAACGGAGAATTGGAATCGACCAGTTATCGAACGGAAAGCTATTTTTTCTCTGATTGAGAAATCGTTGCCGGCGTTAGAACAGGATGCGCATCAGTACAAGATTCGGTTTGTGCATGTGGGGCGGAAGGATCGATTGCCTCGTTCTTTGGTGAGTGGATTGAAGCATATTGAAGGAGTGACTAGTTCGTATACTGATTTCACTATTGTGTTGTGTTTAGATTATGGGGGTGTTGATGAAGTGGTGCGTGCTGCTCGTTCGTTGCAGAAACATAAAAAAACTATTACGGAGTCTTCGTTGTTTGGGGCATTGGACACGGCTGGATTGCCCCCGGTTGATTTAGTGATTCGTACGTCGGGTGAGCAACGGACATCTGGTTTTATGCCTCTCCAGGCAGCATATGCTGAGTTGTACTTCAGTGAGCGGTATTTTCCTGATTTTTCTGCGAAGGATTTGTCTAATGCGTTGGTTGAGTATGGGAAGCGACAGCGGAGATTTGGGAAGTAATCCTGGAAATGTTTAAAATAGTCTTTTTATGTACCTTGATTTATGAGTAAAGGAGAGGGTGTTTCGTGGAAGGTTGTAGGATATGTTGTTGCATTGGTTGTTGCTACTTTCTTAATTGCTAGTTATATGTCGGACTATGTGCGGTATAGTCCTGATGGTGAATTAGGAAGTGATGATGGCTCCGAAGATGAGGCGTGTGATAATGAAGTTGATGCAGATGAGGATGGGGTAACGTGCGACAAGGATTGTAATGATGGGGATAAGGACAAGGGTGAACGATTAGATGGAGATGAAGATGGCGCTGATATTTGTACTGATTGTAATGATGCAAATAGCGCCCATGGTGCGCCTGTTGATGGTGATGATGAAGATGATGTAGCTACGTGTGAAGAAGCAAAACCTGCTAGACGTTGTCCTCGAACACTGGCCACTCAAAGTGGATTACATTATGTTTCTTGGGATCTCCCGTTAGGTTGTAATGCTTGTACTAATGCCGATGGAGTTGTTCTCGCGTCTCGTGCTGACGAAGAAATAGACGGTGAACAGGAGTGCCCTGGTACCTTGTTTAGTTGTGCAGTTGTTCATTTTGTGTGTGATGCAGATAATAATCCTACTGCTTTATCAAGTTGTAAAGAGTTTGATGAGTGTAATGCTCCTTAATTGTAATACTTTTTATCTCTCTATTCCGTAATTTATTTTTCACTAATTATTTTTGTCTATAATGAAGTGTAATCGATATCGGCGATATTATATGCAATCGTATGGAAATACCAATAGTCTGTAATTTGTCCTTTTTGTAGATACTCGAAGAAATTAGTTGCTGCTCCCCCACTAATCAAACTTGCAGGGACAAGGTATTTTTTATTTCCTTTGATGAGAAGCCAGCAGGCACCCATAATACTGATTAGAAGGATGAAGAGGAAAATAAGCGGTATGTGGTGCATATAGGTTTCAGTGTTGCTGAAGGTGCCCCTTTGTTTAGCTAGCATTTTTCCCAGTATTATTTCAAAGCCCAGGAGTATACTTGTTAGAACTATGAACCATTTTATTTTTAGGCGTTGTTTTCCCTTCATTCGCGTGTGTATGTCAGGTTATTTATATACCTTTAAATAACCGTTTTTATTCTTTAGAGTATGAAACGAGAACACATCGCTCGAAAGAACCTTTTACGTGCAAGTGCTGAAGTCAAAGGGATTCCGGTGCAGGGATATGACTTTAATCAAGGTGTTGATTATGGGAAGTTATTGGAGAGTTTTGCTACGACTGGGTTCCAGGCGACTGCATTTGCGGATGCGGTGCAAGTAATTCACACGATGCGTGCGGAGAAGGCTTCAGTGTTTGTTGGCTTTACGAGTAATATGGTCTCGAGTGGGGTGCGAGAGAGTCTTCGGTATCTGTTTGAACATCAGCACGTGACTCTTGGCGTGTGTACGGCAGGGGCGATTGAAGAAGATATTATCAAATGTGTGGGTGATTTTTATGTGGGTGACTTCCGAGCGAGTGGGAAGGAGTTACGTGCGAAGGGGATTAATCGTATTGGGAATATCTTTGCCCCGAATAATCGGTATGTTGCGTTCGAAGCATGGTTTCAGCCCCTATTGAGCGAATTGTATGCGGAGAGTGTCAAGACTGGAATTCCCCTTTCTCCTTCAGATATTATCTGGGCAATGGGAAAGAAAATTAATGATGCACGAAGTATTTGTTATTGGGCCTGGAAGCATCAGATTCGGTTATTTTGTCCGGCATTGACGGATGGGGCGTTGGGCGATAATATCTATTTTAGTATGTTCAAACATCCGAAGCTGGTCATTGATATCGCCAAGGATACGCAACGGTTGAATGATGCTACGATTGGCTTGAAGAAATTGGGGTTGGTTATTTTGGGTGCGGGCGTGATTAAACATGCTTTGTTGAATGCGGCGATGTTACGGAATGGAGCAGAGTATGCGGTGTATATTAATACTGCACAGGAATTTGATGGGAGTGATGCAGGGGCTTTGCCTGAGGAAGCCATTTCCTGGGGGAAATTGAAGCAAGGGAAGCATGTGAAAGTGTTCGGGGATGCAACTATTTTGTTTCCCTTAGTGATGGCGCAGACGTTCGCACGCAAACGTTAGTTTTTTCTTTATGTACGATACAACTCATTCTTTTTGAGAAAAAATAAGTATCGCTTGTACACTCTTGATGTGGGTTCAGGATTATCATCTACACATCTCTTTTTCTCCTTTGCTGTTGAGGGAATCTTGCTTTCTTTGACTGCATGATCAAATGAGTTTCAGAATCCTTCTTCTTTTGCTTCTCAGTCTGACGGTCTTTTGTTAGATGCATTTGCTCGTGTTGGCTTGGAGGTTGTGTATGAATAGATTAATAGCACTCTGAACTCGTACTGTGCATATGAAACGGGTGTTAGTGAGAGAACGCTTTTTCTGGGCATGTGCTTTTGTTTGATTCTCAAGGGGCATTATTCGTGAATGATAAGCAGTTTATTTCTTATGGGTCCTTTGTCCCTTTTTCAGCTTCATCGGCAGGGAATTTGTTAAAACAACTTTCTTTTTATAATTCTACGCTCCCTGAAGGGATGTATGTAGTATTTGGGCATAGTGCGGGTGAAATTGAGGGCCTTTCCTCGTTCCTTGGAGATGCTATTCCTACAGGGGCTATTTTATTATTTAATACAACTTGTCCTTCAGGGTGGACACGCTTTAGTGGGTTGGATGGACGTGTCCCTAAAGGTGGAAT
>SICV01000002.1 GCA_009694725.1 Candidatus Pacearchaeota archaeon | reverse complement strand
GAGGAGGATAGAGTCAGGATATTTCTGTTTTACATCTGTCAATAATCGAGCATAGGCAGTTTGTTGTGCTCGAATATCTAAATCGGTCGTGCTATAGTTATACAAATAGACAACCGTATGAAAATCGCTCTTACATCGTTCGCGAATTTTGATACTCTCCGCCCATAAATACATACGTAATAAATCATATCGCCGATGTGCAATTTGTAATTCATCGCTAAATTTACTCGCTGAATCATATCGTTCTAAACGAAGTGCTTCACGATAGATGTTATCTGCAAAATCAAAACTACTCTGTTGAGCGGTTTTACAATCAACGTTCAAGTCAGTCAATAATCTTCCTCGTAATTGTTCATCCAACACATTCACTTCAGAGTGTTGTAAAAGAAGTGAAACCTGTGTTGTTCGGTTCGCTTCAATCAAAAAACCAATCACAATCCCCAATCCAAAAATAAAAAGCGCAGCAATCAATGCTTGCCAAAAAGCCCCTTTATCAGAGCTTACCATGTGTAGGTGCCTCGAAGATATTTGTATGTTGCAGTAATCATGATGAAAGGGTAGATAGTAAGATACACCAGCAAGTAAAAGAGTATATTAAAAAGGTTCCCTTTGATAGGATGAGTCTTCATAATCTGCAAACCCAACAGCGTAAAGAAAATACCTGCCGCAAAGAGAATAATCCCGAAGTAATTGAGAATACTCGGGCTAAACATGAGCTCAGGCAAACGAAATAACGCCGTATCGGCATATAACGAATAATCAGCGGTAAGATAGGTGAGATAGATGTGTCGAAAGGTCAAATAAAAGTACATAACTAAACCAAACAATCCCAAACACAAAGAAACAGCAAAAAAAGGCACAATAAAAGACCCTAACATGCCATTGCGCAAAAAGAGATGCTTATATTTCATCAACGTTTGTAACCCCCCCACATTCCATCGAATACGTTGCTTAAACCACTCACGTAAATGGGTGGGAGTTGCAGAATAGACATGCGTTGCCAAACACATACGCGCAGTATATCCCTGACTACGCAAACGCCACACAATTTCAATGTCTTGGGTGAGATTAGACGTATCAAACAATCCCACTTTCTTCAAAATCTGTTTGTTATACAAAGCAAACGGCCCGGGCGTAACATACACGGCATCAACACAATCAAGCAATTTGCGATTCCAGGCAATAATCGTATATTCAATTGCTTGAAGTCGTTGCATAAACGTTTTAGGCGGTTGTGCTAAGACTGCACACGTCACCGCACCTACCTTCACATCATCTTGCAAAAAGCCAATCATTTTTCGTAAGGCATCGGGACGAGGAAATGAATCAGCATCAGCAACCGCAATATAGGCATACTTCGCCGCACGCACCCCCATATTTGTCGGTTCAGCAGCCCCCCCGGAATTACGTTTGTTCACGATCAAACGAATACGTCCAGGATATTTCTGAATAAACGTTCGAACAACAGCAGCAGAATCATCAGTAGATCGATCATCAACCACAATAAGTTCCAATTTATCTTTCGGATAATCTAATGCAAGCAACGATTCAATCGCATTCCCAATATGCTCCTCTTCATTATAGCAGGGCATCACAATACTCACAGGTACAATCTTCCCCACGGTATGCTCAAAAAGACGCGTGCGGTGAGAAGCTAAAATAAATAAAAAGAGAAAAAGCAAATACAAGCTGACAAACATATAGAAGAGGAAAATCCACTCAACAACATTCATTATTCCTTTCCGTCCTGTTCACCTGATTCGTTATCTGCATCTGCATGGAAGTATTCATGAAATTGCTCACTTAATCTCAATTCATTCGTGTGCCCCATTTTCTTCTTTACCAGCAACCCCATTGCCACAAATCGTTTAATGTGATCATACGCTTTATTCCCTCGAATACGTACCAGTACTGATTGTTTCATAGGTTGTTTATGAGCGATAATTGCTAACGTCTCTTGCTCAGCCTTGGTAAACTCACTATTTCCTGTGGCCAATTTATTTACTAACGTCGCATACTCTGGTGCAACATCCATTTTCCATAACTCGCCCTGCCGCACAACACGAATACCTGAAGTAGCATACACGTCAACAAGATCCTGTAAGATTTTCTTTAAAAGCAATGGATTGACATCGGTCAAAGCAATAAGTTCAGCAAGAGACATAAATTTACCTGCAATAAAGAGCGCCGCTTCCACAGTACGTGTTGCCTCCTGGACATGCGCATCATCAATTTCTTCCACACTTCTACGGGAGACATCCATACCAAAGGAGACGAGAAACCTCTTTTAAAACTATACGCCCGCACTAATAAGCCACGATTCAATAATGCCTGCAAGAAGAAGTAAGGGAATAACGATTTTTATAAAGGCCATACATGAAAAGCGCAGCACCTGCATAAAATCATCTCGTTTCTTTCCCACAATAACTGAATACACAAGTTCGCCACTTGCGACACCCAATCGTAATCCTAAAGCTAACGCAAGAAATAACGCGGGTAACTCAAAAATACCGTGGGGCAATAAACGCCAGAGAGAACTCAATCCTACTTCCGCAGTAACTAATGCTCCCACATATCCCAAAACTAACCCATTCATGATACCAATACCAACAGGAATAAGCCCGAATGCAATTCCACCAATCATACCCACAAACGCTGCACGAACATTATTCCAGAAAATAAACCAAAATAAATGCCATCCTTCGAGAGTGCTGGCTTGAGTAAACAACTCTTCTAGATAGGGATCAAAAAAAGAAAAAAGGGAAGAAAAATAAAAAGAAATACCCGAACAAAGAAGAAATAATCCCATCATCCCTACAAAATACCAACGTAATGAATACACAAAAGAACGAAGAGAATTCATCTGAAAAATTTCCCCAAAAGTGCAATTTTACGTGGATAACGTAATCGAAGAATGAGGCCATATACAAGCCCCACCACAAGCCCTCCAAAATGGGCCGTATTCCCAATAGGGAGAGGGAAAAAGAAACTTAACACGACCAAAGGCACAATCGCCACAACGGGTGCCCACATCAACGGTAAGGCAAGAGGCAACGCATATTTCTGCCAACGTGCTGTGAAAGAAAACATTGCAAAAAGCATTGCAAATAATATAATATTCAAAACAAATTGCAGAAAAGCAGAAGGATATAATTCATCAACAAGTACTTGCACAATAAAAACAAACAAAGGTCCCGCAACAAGATAAATCGTATGACGAGGGATAAGCACGGCCATGACCCCTAATAAACCAAACAAAGCACCAGATGCCCCTGCAGCATACGTATCAATACTCCCAAACACCCATTCCCCACGAGGCACATACTGACCGAACGCGGCACCGAGTACAAAAAAAGCCACTGCAACCACACCGGAAATAAAGTATAAACTCAAAAATCGTCGCTTACCAATCACTCGCTCACAAAAGGCACCCAAGAAAAACAAAGTAAACATATTCACAAATAAGTGAAAGAAGCTCTGATGCATAAACATACTAGTTACAAATGTCCAGAGTCGTTCCCCACCAAGTAATGTAGCGGGATGTGCTTCAATCATTCCAATATCGATCACATCAAACCCAATAAGGCCTGAAAAAACAAAAAAGAGAACAGTATTTAATAAAATCAACCAAAAAGTAACCCCAATATTTTTAAATAACGAACGAA
The DNA here is from genome assembly GCA_009694725.1 of Candidatus Pacearchaeota archaeon. Taxonomy (GTDB): domain Archaea; phylum Nanobdellota; class Nanobdellia; order Pacearchaeales; family GW2011-AR1; genus SICV01. The sequence continues at coordinate 105,855 of SICV01000002.1, read as the reverse complement.
CAAGTGCAGGCATTATCGTTTCTTCTGAGGTTTAGATCGAGAAAATATGTGCGTAACTTTTTTCTTCATACTCTTCAAAAGCCCTTTTTCTTTAGCACGTTCTTTTGCTTTCACCGCTCGTTTAACCGCACGTTCTTTTGCTTTCTTACGAATCTCTGCTTGAATCTTACGCTGACGCACTTTCTCATCAGCAACGTGTACATTCCCCAAATGTCCAGAAACTTTACTCAATGTTCCTTGTACTTTCGCTAATTCTTTTTCAAATTCAACAATGACGGGAGCAGTATCTCGTAACGTAAGCACTTCCCCACATTCAGCACACACATAATCTTGTAACAAGGCTTGATCTTCCGTCAAATGTACCGTACAATTCACACACGTATAAAATCGGCCCGTCTTCTGAGAATGTATCTGTTCTTGTAACGTTGCTTGTTGTGTAAGAAGAATCGTCTGATAAGAAGTGATACTCTTTGCAATACTCAACGTCCAAAAATACGTATACCATCCACCCTTCTTTGCATCCTTTTTTCGAATAAAACTTACTAAGCGAGAATCAGCTAAGCGATATAAAATATTACGAGTTTGATTAATCGTAAGCTTCAATTTCTTCGCAATAAGAAATTCATTCACATTTTTCTTCTCATAAAGTGAATCAACAACTCCAATCGCTGGAGGCCCTACCAAAGAAGACAGAATGGTTTTGAGAAGAGGGCGTAAGTCGGTCATCGAGGAGCGTGTAAATGTCCATTAAAAAAGCTTTCGTGAAATTGTAACCATTCTATAATGAATATAAACCTATATAAATCAAATTTGAAATTTAACATAATGTTCTGGAATACAAAAGAAGAAGAAAAGAAAGCCCTTCCAGATTTACCTCAAACGCCAAGTTTTGCAATGCCTCAGGATATTCCAACTCGCCCCCTCCCTCAATTTCCGGAACACCCGCAACTCACACCCACCCCTTCATTCCATGATGATCTTGAAACACTTCAAATACATCCCCCTACTCAAAATCAAACAACTGAATTTGGATCAACTAACACATTTCCAACTATGCACCCCGTATCCTCTGCTCCAGAATACAAACCGGCAACATTCAAAACAAAGCAAGAAGAAGTATTCGTTAAATTAGATAAATTTCAATCAGCTCGAAAAGCCCTCACAACAGCTCAACACCAAATAGGGGACATCGCAGCAACACTCAAACGCATACGTGAAACAAAGTTACGTGAAGAACAAGAACTTTCATCCTGGGAAAAAGAAGTGAGTGCCGCAAAAGCAAAAATAGATGAAATAAACGGTATGCTATTTGAGAAACTCTAATGGGTGCTGAATATGTGCGCTTTGCACAAAGTGAAGCAGTACACGGACAAAAGAATTTATTAGAATCCCAAGTCAATCTTCTCCAAGGATTAAAACGATTCAAAGCCTATCGTCTTCTCAGAGCAGAAGAAATACATCTTAAAATACAGCTCAAACAACAAATGGACACGCTTGCTGAACAACTGAACATTCTTAATCGCGTCCTTCCTCAAACTGAATTTAAACCAGCCCCGCAACCAAAAGCCCTTTCTCCTGCACAACCAAAGCAAGCTCACGAAGCAACTCTTGAAACTCACCACGAAAACTCCTTAGAAGATGAACTTGAAGCCATTCAACGTAAATTACGTGCATTGCAATGAGTTATCAAGGAATAGGAAAATATCTCGGATATGGATTGGTTACCCTAGGTGTTCTCTGGTTAATTGCAAGCGCGTACTTCTTTGTTACAACAACAGAAGAACGGGGATTAGGTGAAATAGTAAAAATACTTGTTCTAACAACACTCCTTATCTGGCCAGGAAAAGCAATAATCACTATAAGTAATAAAGAAATAATAACCGAGGGCGATAAAGCAAGTATCTTCTGGACGAGCACTATACTCCTCTCCATAATAATCTACTTCATACTGGCACTCACGGTACTGGGAGAATACACTATCGAACAAACGAATGGGGGAGCGTACATGGTACTCAACATGGTCCTGAATGCCGTTATAACGCTTATCATATGCTATGCAGTAGTAAAGATAGTCAAAGCAAACAACAACAGTTAGAAAACTTCTTATACCATTCACCCCCCTCAAGCATATGATCGCCACTCGTCAAGATCTTATCAAGAAATACGTAGACTACTTCAAACTCAAGAAGCATCACCACATTCCCTCAGCCTCCCTCATTCCTGAAAACGATCCCACCGTCCTCTTTACCACGGCAGGTATGCATCCCCTGGTCCCCTATCTCCTCGGCCAACGACACCCGGTAGGTAATCGCTTAGTCAGTGTCCAGAAATGCATTCGTACCGGGGACATTGATGAAGTAGGGGATACTATCCACCATACGTTCTTTGAAATGCTCGGAAACTGGTCACTCGGAGATTACTTCAAGAAAGAAGCAATTGACTTCAGTTATGAATTCCTCACGAAGATTCTTGCCATCTCATCTGAGAAACTCGCTATAACTTGCTTCATTGGAGACCAGGATGCCCCACGAGATGAAGAATCTGCCCAGTACTGGAGAAGCAAAGGAATTCCTTCTGAACGTATCGCCTTCCTCCCGAAAAAAAGCAACTGGTGGCCAGCTGGAGGGAAAGGAGAGGGCCCTCAAGGACCAGACACCGAAATGTTTTACTGGAAACTCGCAACTCCAGCACCATAAACATTCAATCCTGATGATGAAAACTGGGTAGAAATCTGGAACGATGTCTTTATGCAATATAATAAAACAAAAGCAGGCACGTATGAAACGCTTGCACAACAAAACGTGGACACTGGTATGGGCGTCGAACGTACACTTGCAGTCCTCCAAGGATACGAAGATAATTATCAAACAAGTATCTTCCAACCACTTATCATAGAAATAGAAAAACTCAGCAACAAGACCTATGGTAAAGACAAACAACACACACGAAGCATGCGTATCGTTGCTGACCACCTCAAAGCTTCAGCCTTTATCATTGGAGACCAACGAGGAGTCAAACCAAGTAATGTCGGACAAGGCTATGTCGTCCGCAGACTCATCCGTCGAGCAATCCGTTACATGAAGCAACTCGACATTCCCCCCGGAAATATAGCAACGATAACAAAAGCAATCTTCCCAATCTATCCAGATTATCAAGAACTTCACACCAACAAACACTTCATCCTCCAACAACTGGAAGAAGAAGAAACAAAATTCACCAAAACGCTTGAGTCAGGTATCAAAAAATTCCAAGAACTCGCAAAGCTCCACAAACAAATCATTCCAGGAAACGATGCCTTCCTCCTCTTCCAATCCTATGGCTTCCCCATTGAAATGACCCAAGAACTTGCCCACGAACAAGGAATCAAGATAGATCTGGAAGGATACAACGCCGAATTCGCCAAACACCAAGACCTCAGCAGAACCTCCTCAGCAGGTATGTTCAAATCAGGTCTTGCAGACGACTCAGATGCAACGCGCAAACTCCACACGGCAACCCACCTCCTCAATGAAGCACTCAGACAAGTCCTGAACCAGGACATCACTCAAAAAGGCTCAAACATCACTCCTGAACGCCTCAGATTTGACTTCAATTTCCCTCGCAAGCTCACTCAAGAAGAACTCACAAAAATAGAAGCCCTCATCAATACAAAAATTCAAGCAAGCCTTATCATGCACCGGGAAGAAGTTCCACTTGAGGAAGCAGTCCAATCTGGAGCCCAACATGAATTCGGAGGGAAATACCCTGAAATGGTTTCCATCTACACTGCCATCGATCCAAAAGACCCTCGTGGATGGTTTGCAAAGGAGTTCTGCACCGGGCCCCATGTCTCCAACACCAACGAACTCGGCTCATTCAAAATCCTCAAAGAAGAATCCGTCTCTGCAGGTATCAGACGTATTAAAGCTGTAGTCGCCTAAGCTAAAAACGACCAGACCACAATCCCCAACCCCAACAACCCGGTATACACTGCAAACCACCGTAAGTTCTTCCGATCATGCAAGACCTTCGTAAAGAAGAAATGAATCCCTCCGAGCCCCACGCCAAATGAAACAAGTGTCCCCAAGAATAAAGAAGAGGGAAGCGGTTGATTCCCAATACTCACAAGACTTGCTCCAATAATAATTGGAATAGACAACAAAAAGGAGAATCGAATCGCATCTCGCTCATTCAATCCCAACCACAAGCCAGGCACGAACGTACTTCCCGAACGAGAAATACCTCGCAACAACGAAAGCACCTGCACACATCCAATCAAAAAGGCACCACGAACAGTTAACGGACGAGAACGACGGGGAGCTCGACTCCCTAAAGAAAGTAACAACGAAGTAATCAATAATCCTCCCCCTGCAAACGCAAACGAAGCGGTATACGCATCAATCGCGGTATGAAACGTATATCCTACCAGACCAGCAGGAATGCTTGCGAGCCCCACCAGCAACAGTAATCGAGCGGACGCTGTCTTATACTGCAAAAGCAATAAATCACGCACTCCACTCACAATATCATTCCCAAAATACACAAAAACTGCCATCAAGGTACCCAAATGCAGAGCAACTTCCACCGATAACGTAGGCACAATACCCAACCATGAGCTCACCAACCCAATATGCGTCGAACTTGATACCGGCAACCACTCAGTAATCCCTTGCACAATGCCCAACACCACTAATACCCAAAGGTCTTCCATGTTCCCTCAAATCATCATATCCTTAATAAAGCTTCAGAATATGAAAGGAGAACAGTAAACAAAAGACGCACATACCCGTTCTCCCCCTACAACCTCTCAGACCACTAAAAGCACTCGTTACAGACTAATGGCAACTGTAACTGTCGCGCACGCAAAGCGCGCAGGACAAGAAATTCATTTTGATAGAGTGTATCATACTCGACATCAAATGCATCGCCACATGAGCTACATAGTGCCGGGACCAACACTGTTTCCATATCTCTTCACCTCCTACAGTAAAAGAAATAAAAAACGTATATAACAAAACCACACATTGAATACAACAATTCCACACAATACAAACATAAATACCGAGTCACTCTCAAAAGACAATCTCCTGTCAAATCACCTCAGTAACACAAACCCTTCCAAAGCCCAAGGAGAAAAATACTGTCACGTTCCCCCTTTAAATACAAAAAACGTATTTAAACCAGAAACTAAAATTGAAACAAGCAGATTCGTAACTCTACAATCGTAAGAAAAGATTCTCAATGATAAACGCACCATACTTCCCTAAACCCCTCATCAAGAACGTACATCAGATACCAAACAAAAGATAATCACTCAACAAACAACGCAGGTTTCCCTGGCTTTGCCTTACTCGCCTTGCCCTGCGGATCATGTTTCTTCGGATCATTCACCGCACACACAGTAACTGGCTTCCCCACACGCTTGGTCAACGCACCAGCATCATACTGAGCAAGCTCTTTCGGTAACGTATACACATACACCTGCTCCCCTTCATCACCCGTCTTCTCTTTCACCAAACGCAACACATTCATAATATCTGAGACCGTTTTCTCAACCGCTTGTTCAGCAATGTCAAATGCAGGAGTAATCTTCGAAGTATCCGCAACAGGCCAGGGAGAAGTAGCAATAAGCTTCTTATTTCCTAAGCGAGACCATAATTCTTCAGCAAGATGCGGACAGAACGGAGCAAGAAGTTGTACATACAAAGCAAAATCCTCTTTCGCCACATCCCCTTCAAAAACAGACAACGTTTCACGCAAAATAATCGTTGCTTGATTATATTTCATCTGTTCTATTGCTTCAGTAACTGAGAGAATTGCTTTGTGCACTTTATGCTGCACCAAAGGGCTGGATTTCCCAAAACGAAGTTCAGTACTTCGAGCATACACTTTAGAAATAAATCCAGCAATACTTTCAAGACCAGTAGAACTCCATACAAAATCCTTATCAGGTCCAGCCATGGAAACCAAAAAGAAACGCAAAGCATCGGCACCATACTCCTGAGTCATAGTCAAAGGATCAACCGTGTTCCCTCGTGATTTACTCATAACTACCCCATCTTCCCCATGCACCATGCCTTGATTAAAGAGTTTCAAAAAAGGCTCATCAAACGAAAGCAATTTCATATCACGTAACGCCTTCGTAAAGAAGCGAGCATAAATCAAATGCATACAGGCATGTTCTGCGCCACCCGTATAGAAGTCGACATGTAACCAATAATCTACCTGCTTCCCATCGAATGGCTTCTTAGTATTCTGTGCATCACAATAACGCAAATAATACCAGCTTGAATCAAAGAAGGTATCCATCGTATCGGTTTCGCGGCGAGCCTTCTTCCCACAATCAGGACACTTCGTTTCCACAAACGCTTTATTAGTAGCAAGGGGATTTCCCTCTCCAAACGTCACTTTTTCAGGTAATAAAACAGGCAAATCATTTTCAGAGATAGGCACAATCCCACAATCAGCACAATACACCATCGGAATCGGAGTTCCCCAATATCGCTGACGAGATACCAGCCAATCCCGTAATTTGTAGTTTGTCACAAATCGCGCGAGTTTCTTCTTCTGTAAGAAGGCAGTAATTTGTTTCCGAGCATCAGCACTTGTTAATCCCGTAAACGATCCCGAATCACATAAAATCCCCTCTGCAAGATATGCCTGCGTAGATGATGAAGTCCCGTGAGCTGGCTTCACAACATGTGTAATTGGAATCCTATACTTCTGAGCAAAGGCAAAATCACGAGCATCATGTGCAGGCACGCCCATCACCATCCCGCTTCCATAATCAGCAACCACAAAATTCCCTGCCCAAATCGGAATCTGTGCTCCGGTAATTGGATGCTGAGCATAACTGCCCGTGAAAACTCCTTCCTTTTCAAGAGTGAAATCAGTCTTTTCACTCGTACCTTTCAAAGTCTTCAGAAAAGCAAAAACTTCTTTGTTCTGTGCAGGAGTTACTAAATCCATAAGCTTGGCATGTTGTGCACTTACCACCAGAAAGGTAACTCCAAAAAGCGTATCAATACGAGTCGTAAACACAGGCCAGGATTTGTTCCCAATCATAAACTGAACTTCACTTCCTTCACTCTTCCCAATCCAATTACGTTGCATGATCTTAATACGTTCAGGCCAATCCAATGCTTCAACACCACTCAACAATTCATCAGCATACTGCGTAGTCTTAATGAACCATTGTTCTAAATTCTTAATGACGATGGAAGTAGCGGTATGTCGCCAACACATGCCCTGATGAACTTGTTCATTCGCCAAAACAGTCTCACAGTCGGGGCACCAATTAACCGGAGAGTGTTTACGATAAATCAATCCTTTCTTGTATAACTGTAAAAAGAGATACTGATTCCAACGATAGTACGCAGGATCATGGCTTTGCACCATGCGTCTCCAATCATAGCTCAAACCAAGTGCTTTTTGTTGGCGAATAAAATTTTCAATTGCTGCATTAGTAAACAAAGCAGGGTGGCTCTTTGCTTTAATGGCTGCATTCTCTGCAGGCAATCCAAACGAATCAAATCCCATCGGATGTAATACCTGGTACCCTTGCATCGTCTTATAGCGTGCAAGAATATCACCAAGCGTATAATTGAATGCGTGCCCCATATGTAATCCAGAGCCAGAAGGATACGGATACATCTCTACAATGCTGTATTTTTTCTTCCCCTTTGCTACGTCAATCTCAAACACCTTCTGCTTCTCCCACTCCTTCTGCCACTTCAATTCAATCTTTTTGACATCAAACTCAACCATAAAGCACCCTCAAAAACCAATAATATAAACCTTAGCACACAGTTAGAAAATAATGAGTAAAAAAGAAAGTTACCTGAAGATGCAACAAAGTACATCGGATACCTTTTACATCAATCGTCTCAAAAAGCAACAAACGGTACTTAGAACCCAGTATCTAAACCAGCCAAAAGCCCTTTCTTACGCAATTGTGTTAACATGGAACCCTGATATTTGAAAATAAGATCTCCTTTCTCTTGATCATCGGGCCAGACCGTAATCAACACGTAATCACCTGGTCTCAACCATAACCCTCGGCGATATCTACCTGGCACTCGACAATTACGACTCTTCCCATCCGTGCTCTTTACTTCCATGCGATTGCCCCCATATCGTTGTACAATAATCCCAATTAACTCTCCCTTCTTAGGCATTCGAGCACGAACAACAAGTTCTCCACCCTCAACAACCGGTTCTTCCCCGTCTTTCTTTACTTCTGCAAAATCGCCATAGACATCATGAGCCATAACTCAAGCTCTCAATCATCGTTTAAAAACGTTTACAACCACTTAGTTAGTTTCTAGTTGCTTGAATCTCACTGCTTACCGTGATAGGAAATCAAATTAAAAATGAGTGCATCAAAGAATTTTTTTATACAAGAATCCGTAAAAGAAATACATAACAGGGACTGCAATAAACATATAACCCAAAAAGATAATTCCATCAAAAAAGGTTCCGAATAAAGCAGACGTACCGAAATCAAAAAGCATTTTCACTAACAACAAAGGAAGGAAACAAACAAAAAGACTCAAACATAATAATGCTGAATAACCAAATACAACTAATCGCTTTCCGCGCATACGATTCCAAGATCCTCGAACTGCTACAAATCCTCGTGTCTTCCGAGCGAGCGCCTCATATAACGTGAAACCAATACCTAAGAAACCATAAAGGCAAAGCCACACAATACCTACTAATCCCAAGGCACCGATAACCAGACTGAGGGGCTCATTAAATGCTTGAATGCTCATTAGAAGAAGGCCAAGAAGAACCCCTCCAAAGAAAAGAACAACAAATCCAAGCGCGATGAGCAAAGCAAATACAAGTAAAGTCCCGAATAAGGAAAGATACTGTATCCGTGCTTCACGCAATAATGCTCGTGCATTCCCAAATGTTCCAAAGAATCCCACTAACAAAGCAAATGTACCCCACAAACCAACTAAACCAACAATCACTGCAAAAATGCCAGAAATAAGAGAAAAGGGTAAAAGTTCTTGTTGTAAACGAGCAATAACTATCTCTTGAGAGGTAAGCGCTTGAGTAAGCGATTTAGTTGCACCCTGAGAAAAAGAAGAGAAAAAAAGAGAATACTGTTGTTCACGTGCCGCATCATATTGTGCAAGGGTTCCGGTAACACCCATATACTGGGCCAATCCTGAAGAAGCGACACTTAAAAGAAGAAAAGGTATAAAGGTACATACAAAAATAAGAGAGACAATCGTTTTAGAATGAAGTCGATACACTTTCCAAGAAGCAGAAAGCAAATCACCAAATTTCATAAGTATACGTAAACGAACACCTATTTAAACCTCTGGTCAATAGAATCAGAATGATCACCATTCACAGCACACATACGCTTTCTTCAACAAGTCCTGAAGCATTCACCCTCTATGAAAAATCCTGGATCGGAGAAAAAATACATAATCGCATTGAATATATGCCTATTGAAACACTCTTCCTGTACGACACAAATAAAGCACAAATCGAAGGGAAAAAACAACTCTCTCGAACTCAGCTCATTACCAAACTCAAAAAAAGGGACACGCGACTCCTCAGTACCTATGCTATTTACCGTGACCTCCGCACCAAAGGATACATCGTCAAATCGGCCTTAAAGTTCGGTGGCGATTTCCGCGTGTATGAAAAGGGAGTCACTCCTGAATCATCCCATGCCAAATGGATCCTTCATGCTTTTCAAAGCACTGAAAAAACCGATTGGCATAACATCGCTGCCAAACTTCGTGTCACCCACGCCACCAAAAAAGCATTTCTCATCGCCCTTACTGACCGCGATAACTCTGTCTCATACTACGAGATGAACTGGCAGAGAACATAGGGCCATTGCCAATTCATGCAACCTTCTCTCGCTAGCAACCAAAAGTTACACACCCTACTGAGCCCCTCATCAAAGCATACAAGCGATAACAAAGTAAGCAACAATAATGTTTATAGCCTTCTCACCAAGTAAAGAATACATGATCAATGCAGAAAAAGTAATAGAAACAAAGGCCCTCATTCTCGCTTTTGTCCAAGCACGAGGACCCAGCCTGCCGGTGCATATCGCACGGGATGTCAAAATTGAGCCCCTCTTTGCAGCGGCCTTTCTCTCCGAACTCTTTCGAGAACATAAACTCCGCATGTCTCATCTCAAAGTAGGGAGCACTGCCCTTTACTTGCTCGCCGGACAAGAGCCTCAACTTGAAAATTTTACCCAATATCTCAACCAACGCGAACAAGAAGCCTATCATCTCATCAAAAAACAAGGACTCATTGCACATCAGAACCTCAACCCCATTATGCAAGTCGCGATCTCCCACATTCCCGATTTCGCACAGACACTTGACCAACAAGGAGTCAAATATTGGCACTATGCATTCCTCCCGATAGAAGAACTCAATGCAAAACTCAACCAACTTACCAAACCGGTCATCAGAGAATCAGTCGTCGAACAACCAACACCCCAACCAGAACACACACTAGAACCACAACCCTTAATGAGCAGTTCACTCGCCACTATCAAACAAGCAATTGTCGAACAAGAAACGGCACTGAAAGCAATTCAAAACAAACCAGTCAAAGTAAGACAGCCAAAACAAAAAACCCCTCTACCTGCCACCCCCACCACGCTCTCATTCACCCCGCAACCTGAACAACCAAAACAGCTTCTTCCCTTCACCCACACAATCAAAAGTTTTCTCGAATCAAAACACTTTCAAGCAATCGAAGTCAAACAGGAAGGGAAAAAAGAATGTACGCTCAAAGCAACAAAAGAAACAATAACCTACACACTCCTTGCCAAAGACCGTAAGAAGCTCCAAGAAACCGATCTCCAAGAAGCCATAACCCTCCTCCAATCTCAGCGCACTCCCATCCTACTCGTCCTCCAAGCACCCTTAGACAAAAAAGGGTTACAAGCGCTAGAACCCTGGAAGAACCTGATTCAGGTACTTTCGTTGACATAAGCTTTAAAAACCACCTGGGCAACCATCAAAGTATGGGTAGAATCAAATCATTGATGGTAAAGCGCGCAGCCAAGCAAATCAATGCACAAATGACTATTTTTACTGAATCCTACGAAACAAACAAGAAAATACTGGGCAAAGGCAATCTTCCCAGTAAATCTGTCCGTAATCGTATCGCCGGCTATATTGGCCATATGAACAAAATGAAGCGTCTTTCTGGAGAACGTGAAGCACGTCGTCTTGCTCGTGACGAAGAAAAGAAAGCAAAATTAGCCGAAATTGCAGCAAAAATGCAATCACAAAATATGCAAGTCGCCTAATTCTAAAGTATACCAATCATAACATTCTTAACGCATACAAACCGCAAACTATTTAAGGTATATAAGTGTATATAACTCATGGAAACAGCACTAGAAAAGAGAACAATCTTACATTACCCGCAATTAGATACAGTCCTCATGGTTGAAGAATTCATCCGAGATAATTCAGGTACTTATAAGAAAAAGGCACTGTGGGAAGCATTACCCAAGAAGATGATGTACCAAACATTTTGTGTGATTATCGACTATTTAACTGATTCAGGTAAGATAGCATTTGACAGAGAAGGAACTGTTGGCTGGATATGGAATCCTGCGATGGTAAGAAAATATCTTGCAAGACCAGATTTGCGAGCATAAAATGGAATCTGATGTATATTTTGCAGACGAAAAAACAAAAGAAACCTATCAGAAATTACTTGAATCAAAGACAGAAGAAAAAGAATTACATAAATGGATTACACGAGCAATCGCAGATTTAAGACAAAACGCCTTTGTAGGTATACAAATAAGAAAGAATTTATTCCCAGTAGAATACATTCAAAAATACAATATCGAAAATCTCTGGAAGTATGACTTACCAAGAGGGTGGCGCCTAATCTACACACTAAACAAGGAAGGTATTATGGTACTTTCAATCATCCTTGAATGGATGAACCATAAAGAGTACGAACGAAGATTTGGCTACTAACAATAAACTGGCGGTACCGAGAATCGAACTCGGGATCTCAGCCTTATGAGAGCTGCGCCTTAACCACTCGGCTATACCGCCGAGCCAAGCAACGATGAAGCATTTATAAGGCTTTCAGCCCCCCACCACTCATGGCCTTAGAAACCGTCGTTTCCGAAGTCACCGGCATCGTCCGTTGGCTCCAAGCTCTCGGTGTCCTCTTAGTCGGATATGTCATTTTCGAAATCATTAACTTTTACATAAACATCAGACGATACCGCGAACTCTTCAAAATCAAAGATGATATGATACGGATTGAAAAGAAGATTGATAAGTTAGGGAAGAAGTAAGATCTACACCTTCGTCACAAATCGCAACCCATCGCCATCCTTCCGTGGAATCAAATGCAGATGCGCATGCGGTACCACTTGTCCCGCAGGCTCTAAATTATTCATCACCACATTAAATCCATCTCCCAACTTCTTATCCAAGAGAGAAGACGCTACTGCTTTCGTAAAAGTAAGTAACTCAGCACCCCAACTATCAGGAATATCCAATAACGTCCCAAAATGCTGTTTCGGAATAATAAGCACATGCCCCGGAGCAACCGGCTTCACATCAGCAAACGCAATAAACCGATCACTCACCCGAATAACTCCTGCAGGAATCTCCCCCGCAACAATTTTACAAAAAATACATTCGCTCATTCTTTCGGATCAACAACCGAACTATAAAAGGATTCACGTAATACCTGACGGTTCAACGTTGCACGTGAACGTCCCCCAACCATCTCTTCCCACCAACTTTTCTGTTCCGGTTGCCCAACTAATGAAGCGGCCAATTTCCTCATTTCTGTACTGAATCCACTTGCCGAAGCATAGATACTCATCGGAATACGAGTAAAGGTTGAGCCCACATGTTTCTTATCATCAGGTAATTGCGCAACCACCGGAATATCAGTAGCCAATTCAATATCTGCTAAACTCAATTCATATTTCGGATCACGAATCTTATTGAGTATAATACCTGCGATAGGTTTCCCTCGATGCTTTGCAACCTGTGCAGCGCGCAAGGTACTCGATAAGGTGGGATAATCGGGCGTCGACACTACCAATAACGCATCACTCGCAATCATAGCAGATAATGTTTCATCATTCAAATGAGGGGAAGAATCCAACACCACGAAATCATAGTCCTCTTTAATACTTGCAAGTCGATCTTTCAATTTAAATGCAGGAACCATTTTTCCATAACTCTGATGACCGGGAATCACATCAACCCCAAACCGAGTATGCACAGCGCTAATCGGACGAGCCTTTCCATCCAATACATCATGAATTGTTTTCTGAGGTTCAAGAATATCCATATGATGCCCCACATGCGGCGTTGTATAATTAGCATCAACTAACAATACCTTTTTCCCATATGTCTGCGCAAGTGTCGTGGCCAATGAACTCGCCACCGTGGTCTTACCCACTCCCCCCTTTATTGAAATCACCCCGATGGTTGTACCCATATACTCCAACATGACTGTTCGTTTATAAATATGCCTTATAAACTACAAAGGGGGACTAAAAAAAGAGAGAAAAATGAAGAAAAAAAAAGACTATGAAATATCTGCAAGAACAAAGGGCATTACACTCGATGATCCTAAATTGGATGGCAATGCAGAGGTACGAGAACAGGAATTAAGAAAATGGTACGCAGAAAAAATAATTGCAATTAATGTAAGTGGATGTATACGCAGAGATAAAGAAGGGCTCCGAGAAATTCTAGATACAAAAAATATGGAATTATATGAAACAATGATTCGACCCTATCTCTTAGGAGAAAAATAAAGAGAATTGAGAAAAAGAAACTGGACCTGCCGAGAATCGAACTCGAATCTTCCGAATGCCATCCGGACATATTACCACTATACTACAGGCCCCCTACTTCAGCAAGCAAATAGTAGGATTATAAAGCTTATTCCAATAGCAACAAGCTCGCCATCACCGCAATACCCAATACAAAAGCAAGTACTTGTCCCAAAGAGCGTCGGGTAGTAGCATCTTTATGTAATTCTGGAATCAAATCCGCAGTTGCAATATAAATAAACCCGCCCGCAGCAACCGGCACCAACCATTCTACCAAACCCTCAATGCGTCCAGCAACAAGCAACGTTATCACTGCACCCAATACCGCAGTTAACGCAGTCAAAAAGTTTAACCACAAAGCACGTTTCCGCGTAAACCCACCATGTACTAATACGCCAAAGTCTCCAATTTCCTGCGGAATCTCATGTAACACAACAGCAACTGTTGTCGCAATACCGGTAGGCCAATTCACCAAGAACGAACCAGCAATCAACACCCCGTCTAAGAAATTATGCAGAGCATCTCCAATCAGATTCGTATAGGCAAATGCATGAATATGTTCTTTCTCATCAATAGGCATATGACAATGACGCCAATGAATGACCTTCTCCAATAAAAAGAACAACACCATTCCCCCTAACACGCCAAAACTAATACGTAACCCAAACCCTCCAGAAGTCTCAACTGCTTCAGGCAACAAATGCAAGAACACATCCCCTAACAACGCACCAGCCGCAAAACTAATCAAATAAATGACAACCGTCTTCAACTTCGTAAGCTTCAATCCCAACGTCGCAAGGCCAACAAAAGAAAGTAAACTCACCACCAAGACAGAAACTAATGACCACACCCACACATCATACATAATCAACTATACAAAAAGTCCCTCTTAAATCTTACTTCGTACTCAATCCACGAGGATTAGTCATCCGTACAACCAGGTAATAGACCAAAGCTCCCAACCAGCCAAGTAAAACCACAACTACTAACCAGACAACTTTTTCACTTGGATTTTTAAACTTTCGCTGGGCACAATCCACAATCATCCAAATCCAGAAAATTGAAATAAGAATACCTACAATCATCATTGCTCCAAAGCCTACGGCCATAAAGGGAAACCAGAATAAACTATCCATCATACCTATGCTAATAATAAAAATTTTATAAAACTATTTTAAATCCAATCATACAAACGCGGCCAACCAACAATACGTAAACCTGGATTCAACACGGCCTGACGGCGTTCCAATTGAAAATGATGCACCACTTTGCGAGCCTCAGAAAAATCCAACAAAATCTAAAATAATAGATTATCTGTTCTTTTAGATACCAAAAAGGACTATTGCTGTGATTATTATTCCAACAATAAAAATATACGTCTTGGCATAATTTCTATTTTATTAAAAGAACACCAAGCGAAAGGATGGAAGGAACCCAAAGACCGACAAACAAACCTTGATCGGTTTGGCCATTAAACCACAAATATGCAGCAAATAAAAGGGAAAGACCAGCACTTATAATAAAATAATTTTTCATATATTTTTTTAATTAATTAATATAATTTATCGACATTTTTATTATACTACTTTTTAGATAACAAGGGTATAAGAACACTAACCCGTCTTTTATAATCCGCAAAATCTGAGTGCTCTGCCATTTTCTTTTCCAACATCGGAATGCCTGAAACTTTCAATATTAAAAAGGTAATTGTAATCGGACTAATTATTGCAAGTACTCCGCTCGGCACGGAAAGCGCGACAAGCCAAATGCCCAACCACTGTGTAACTTCTCCAAAATAATTCGGGTGGCGAGTATATGCCCAGAGACCACTTTGCATAAGTTTGCCTTTGTTCTCTGGATTTTTAATAAACCGTGCAAGTTGCGCATCCCCAACAGCTTCAAAATAAAAACCAACAAGCCAAACTACGATACCGACAAAATCAAGAATGCCAAGCTGGACTCCCGCGCTTTTATTAATAAGCAACACGGGCAAGACTATGAGAAACAAAAACAGACCTTGCAAAAGATACACCTGAAAATAAGTACGGATATAAAACCACTGGCCCCATTCTTTGCGCCATGCGAGATAGCGATAGTCCTCTGCCTTCCCCTTGTTGCGTGTGTGTATATGCCACGACAGACGCAAGCCCCAAACACTTACTAAAATACCTACCAGTATTCCTCGCACACCAGAATCATCTGAAAGAACATAAGACGCCCAGGTCATGAGCACAAAACCAAGCCCCCACGCCACATCGGCCACATCATTCCTCTTTTTGATCAAAGAGGCAATGAACCACATGCTCATGTATGCGAACAATATTAAAATGAGAGTTAGAAAATAATTCATTAGCTGAATTTACTTGCAATAAAGTAAGTAATAGTAGATACAGAAGCCGACAAGACTGCGCCCCAAGCTAAATCAACAACTGTTACCAAAAGTGTCCAGTGCTTGGCAACCGCCAAATTGGTCAGATCATAAGTGGCATAACAAACGAGGCCAAATAGCGCGCCAAAAATAAGCGCGTGCACCCATGAGCCTTTTTCCATGGCCGGAGTGATGACAAATACCACAAGACCAATAATAAATAAAAGATAGAAGAGTATGGCTGCCGTCCAATTTACATCCGGCTTCAAGAGCATGCCAATTTGTGCGCGATAAAAATCCTTAGCCACTAGCCCAAGCCAGATCATATCGATGGCAAAGAAAACAGATAATGCGATTGCATAAAGTTTTATGAACATAAAAAATAAGATTAATTAATAACCTCCACCAATACTTCATTACGATTCATCCACGGTGGAGTCCACGGTGCATTGTATCCAGCGTATGCAGTGCTTCCCTCTGTCGACACTCCATCACGAACAAGTGATGAAGCTAATTTTTCTTGCATTTTTTTTACCCGAGCATCCGAGCGATACCCTGAGAACTGCAGTACTGCATATTTCTTGGTGGGAATCATCACAATTTTTACTCGAGGATCATTTGGTGTAGGCAGCGTCTCAAGCGTATAAGATCGAGGCATACCAAAAGATATTATTTGCGATTCGCCCTCAGCAGTCACCACTACCGGCGCAGTCATGGCTATGCTTTCTGATATTTTTTCACCTTTGCCACTTTGCGAGACGACTGGAGCGGTCATGGCTATACTTTCTTTTTTTGTATTCCCGCCAAAGATATACCCAGCCACAATTCTAAAACCATTATTCATAGATTCTCCATAAGAACCCTTTACCGTAGTCTGTGCGATGATATGCGCCGGATATTCTCGTATTTCATATCCCTTCATTTTCTTTATCACAGTATAGTCTGCCTGCTCCACACGAGAGCTGAAAAATCCCAAGATAGACCAGAGTCCAATAAGTATAACGAGGGCGATAAAAATCTTGATCATAGGTTTATGCACAGATAATTGGTCTCTATCAGTATATAATATCTCCCATTATACTAACTATGCAATACTCGTTTGTATATGCATTAACAATAATTAATATAAATATATGAAAAATATAGTAGAAACAGCTGTCGCAGCAGGATTATTTAAAACACTGGTCACTGCAGTACAAGCAGTAGGATTAGTAGACACTCTATCTAGGGCAGGGCCATTCACTGTATTTGCTCCGACAGATGAGGCTTTCGCCAAAATTCCAAAAGAAACTCTCGATGCAGTACTCGCGGATAAAGCGAAGTTAACAACTATACTTACTTACCATGTGGTGGCAGGAAAAGTAATGGCTTCTGATATAATGGGTCTAACTTTTGCAAAGACAGTACAAAGCGGTGAAATTAAAATCAATACTGTAAATGGGGTTATGATAAATAATGTCAAAGTAGTAAAAGCAGACATCGAATGTTCAAACGGAATAATCCATGTCATCGACTCAGTATTGATGCCAAAATAAATACCCTTACAAATAAAAAACTTTAACTTTTGTTAGAGTTTTTTTTATTTGTATTGATTAGACACTAAAAGCCTCAGTTTATAGTTTTGTATTCATCTTATTGTTTTCTAGCCTTTTTTAAGGCGTTGGCCCACCATATGAGTTGCATCAACATACTTTCAGCCGGCTTCACATGAACATCGAACACTCCAGCTTTCAGGGTGCCGTCGGTCTCGGTCAAAGACCACGGAGACATAATATGCACACTATTTCTAATAGGGGCCATTTGTAGTTCGGTAAAAACTTGGCGTAATTGCTGAATCACACGAGCGCCGCCTGTTGAACCGTAACCGACAAAGCAAACTGGTTTATTGCTCCATTCCTTATATAGATAATCGATATTATTTTTTAAGGAGGATGGGTAGCCGTGATTATATTCGGGAGCAACGATAATAAAAGCATCTGCCTCAGCAATTTTTTTTGCC
This sequence comes from Candidatus Pacearchaeota archaeon, assembly GCA_009694725.1. Lineage (GTDB taxonomy): Archaea > Nanobdellota > Nanobdellia > Pacearchaeales > GW2011-AR1 > SICV01. The sequence continues at coordinate 87,681 of SICV01000002.1, read as the reverse complement.
CAGCGATTTATTTCCGGAGTTCTATACTCTCCTTTAATTTGGAGTGGTGAAACTGCCTCTGCGAAAACAGGCAGTTGATACTCTTTTAGGTCCAGCAGCTCTACAGCAAGTCCTTCTTTTTCTTTGGCAATCATAGTAATCCACTCTGCGGGCTTGTCGCCAAATCTGCCCTCTCTCACGCTTGCTAAAATTATTTTGATATTTAATGACATATAAATGTCCTATATTCTTTATTTATAAAAGCTGTGGTTAATTATAAACAAGTAGCAAATACCCCCACAAGAGATACGGGATATTGGCATAGACGACCCAGCGGAGTTCGAGCGATGCTTGCCAAACGGTGTAGAGTGCCCAGATGAGTGTGCCGAAGACGAGCAAGATATCGAGCGAGGCGAGGAGATTATTTTTGAGTCCAAAGGGTATTGGTGTGAAAGCGAAGTTGAAAACGAGATTGAGAGCAAAAGGTAAGGCGACAACCCAAGGAATCTGCTTGGTAAATGCCTTATAAAACACCGTGCCAAAAGAAACAGCGATAATAGCATACCCAGTCCACACCGGCCCAAAGAGCCAACTCGATGGTGCCCATGCGGGTTTGATTAAAGTTGAGTACCAGTTGTAGGTATTCATACATTTATTTTAGCATTATCGGACTCATTTTACTTAGCGTTGGCTTCGAGTTTTTCTTTGCTTCATATACCAGTACACATAGAGCGAAAGGATAAGGATGACATTCGGAATAAATATGATTGGTTGACCCCAGGATATTCCATTGATGTGGAAGTCTGAAATCGGCCACAAAAAAGGCGTTGGGAAAAAGGTAGCATCGTGTGTAGGTATATCAACTAAAATATGAAGTGGCCACGCGAGTGTAAGCTTGGCAAAATGCTTCTTGCCAAGAAACCAGAGAAATACAAAGAATACTGCGTAAACGACAAAGCTATGAGTGATACCGTAGACTGTGAAGACGTGCGGCGGAATCGTTTCTAAGCTTGGCCGACCCATCGTGCCACCAGAAACTATATTTATTATAAAAAGAGGCGCGAACGCCAAGAGGTCTGGCCCTATACCAAAGAGAAATGCAGTCACATAATCCCGCCTGCGCATGCGACCAAATGCCACACCCCCATATAATCCATGAGAGATAATGTCCATACAATTAGTATACCATTTTTTATTCCACCGGGCAGGTTTTTTTACCCCTCGCGGTATACACCCCCACACTCATGCTTTGATAAGTTGTGAGTAACCGGTGTATATGAAATTATTTTTTAGACAGATACTCCTTTGCAATTTTTAAATAATTTTCTTTTTTCTTCTTTTCCATCTTATCAAAAAGTCTCGGCATCATCGATAGTCGATGATTACTTGTGAAAAAGTCACGGTGATTAGCTATGAAATTCCAATACAGTGCAGTCCACTTTTCTTCCCAATCACCACCAAGATAATCTGACATTTTTTTAATGTAATTGCTACCCGAGATATATGGTTTGGTGGCAAAAATACCACCATCAGCGAACTGACTCATCCCATATACATTTGGTACCATTACCCAATCATACGCATCCACGTACATTGCCATAAACCACCGATACACATAATCGGGATTAACTTGAGAAAGCAACATAAAGTTACCGAGAACCATTAATCGCTCGATGTGATGATTGTATCCATAGTGCAAAGCTTTCTTGATAGCACTGTCGACCGGAGCAATACCAGTATCTCCAGTCCAAAATCCTATTGGCAAGCTACGGGAATGTTTCCAAAAATTCTTAGTGCGCATGACAACACCATCACACTCATAGGAAGCGCGCATAAACTCACGCCACCCAATAATCTGTCGTACAAAACCTTCGAGCGAATTTATAGGTATAGCGTGAGTATCTGCATACACTATTGCCATATCGATTACCTGTCTCGGTTCGAGCAATCCAATATTTATGAGGGGTGACAATGTAGAATGAAAGAGCCTTACGCTTTTCGTAGAAAGCGCGTCCTCATACACACCAAAATGTACAAAGCGATCTTCTAAAAATACCTGCAAAAATTTTTTGGCATCCTTGTGTGTACATGGTAGCCAGCACGCTATCTCTCCATATTTTTCAGCTTGTACTGTATCAAGCCACTTCCTCATTTTTGATACATCAAAATCATTTTCAAAAACAATATCCTTGGGTAGAGTTGTATCTCGAGCAAGTTTTTTTCGATTATCTGCATCAAAGCTCCACGCGCCCCCTCTGGGCTTTCTATATCCGTCCATCATGATACCCAAGTCCTCTCGAATTTTCTTGTAGAACATCGCCATATTTTTCTTTGAGCTTTTGTATCTTGCTATTGATTCCTCCTTTGGCAAAATAAAAAGTGGTGACTCATACCAAACTCGCTTTATCTTGGAAGCGGTTATAATCCGCTCCAAATAGAAGTCAGTAGTATCGACAATATGAATTTCTTGTATTCCTTCTTTTTTTAAATAATCAAAAATATCTTCAGTCTTCGGATACTGTTCAATCGTCAGACATTTTACTTTGTAACCCTCTTTTTTCAAAAGCTCACCATATGCACTCATACTTAATTTGTGAAAAATTAGCTTTTGATAATGAATCGGGTTCCGCGACAGAATCAATGACTCTTCAATCAAAAAAATAATCCGTCCTTTTTGTATAGCTGGTGATTTTATAAAAAGTTGATGAGGATAGACTAATGTTGCTTCTTTCATAGTATTCATTGATCAGGTTGATAGTATTAAAGTTAAAATAGCGAAGTATACGATCAGATAAAAACGATAGAAATTAATCACCCGCAACTCTGCCCTGTCCGTGCGCTGATGAAAGCCAAAAAGCACTTTGATCTCCTCCCAAAAAACGGGCTTTACATTAATCCACCAGCTATCAGTTTTATATATCATCTTCCTAAATCGACTGCGAAACAATCCCAAAGGAAAACTCCAGATAATAAATGCAATGACGGCAATCGTGTGTATGGTTATAGTATCCATTTATTTCTCTTCAGTCCTTACTTCTATTATAGACTTTATTTTCTCCCGAGCTACTATTCCCTCCTTTTTGCGAACCTCGGCCTTCAGTGGCAAAAGATACTTGGGTCATAAATTTTTACTCCACAAGAAGGTGTTTTTACCCATCGCGGCATAGAAGCCACACCAGCTAAATATCGCTTCAAAAAATGCGAAGCCGGAGAAGAAGAGGAGGATGGGGCTCCAGGTGGTAGTGATAGCCCACAATAGTAATGCTACGCCGATAGCTAGGCGAAGTAAACGGTCAGGTTTGCCGATGTTTTTGGCAAAGCCGCGGGGAGAATTTTGGGCAAACTTTTTCAAAATTGTGCGATAGATAAAGCCCGCGATGAACGCGAGAATATACATAATAACAATAAGCCCCCAGCCGAAGGGAGAGAAGATAAAGCCGATTGGCGATTCGTTAAAAAAGTTCTTTTTTATTTGGGGGATGAGGATCAGCGCATTCATGCCTTCTTTGCCGTCAAACTTCTCTATCTCACCAGTGGCGAGCGAGTACTTGCTGTCGTTCTTGGGGCTTGTCACACGGATCTCGTAGATGCCTGCATCAGCACGCGCTTTATACTCCGGCCCTTGCCAGTAGGTGTCATGGCCGAATGGTTCAAAAACCTGTTTCCAGGTAAATGTCGCGCCATCGAGCACAACTATTTGCTTGCCATCTTTCATTATCACAACCGAGACGTCTTTCTTTTGCCCTGCTATATCTGGCACCAAGACTCCAACATACAGATTAAATGCTTCCTTCGACTCTATAGTATATACATCCTGCACGCCAGTGAGCTTGCCATAATATGCTTTGGAAACTTCGGGATCAGTAACTGATGTAAGTCTCTCCTCTGTAATTCGAGGTTGATGTGCGGAGGCAAGACTCGGAGCGAAGACAAATAGCGCGAGCAGTGTAAGTAGTATGAATTTGTATATTTTTGTTATCATATTTATTTCAAAAGTTCGTCTCTAGCGACCCCTAATGCTTGGGCCTCCATTCTAATATCTGCAACTAACAAACTCATTTTACACGCGTCTCAACCGCTTTCCCTAACTTTACCAATGACTCTCCCCGAATAACCTTCCGGACCACATCCACAACTTCATCAACCTTAATCGTCACCTGCTTCGTACTGTCTCGATCTCGCACAGTCACTTTCGAAGTCTTTTCGGTCTCAGGATCAATGGTAATACAGAGAGGGGTTCCACTTTCATCTTGCCGAGCATATCGTTTCCCAATACTTCCACTCTCATCATACACCACACCCCATCCTTCAGTACGCAACGCTTTGACCAGATCACGAGCAATACTTTCTTCCTTCCCTTTTCCAGTTAAAGGAAAAACTGCAACTTGAGCAGGAGCAAGCCGAGCAGGTAAATGTAAGATAACATTATCCCGTGCGGTATCATGATCGTACGCGTTACATAATAATGCCATCACGATACGATCTATCCCAAAGGTAGGTTCAATCACACGAGGAACTACTTTTTGCTTTGTCTTTTCATCAAACAATTCCAACTTCTGTTTCGAGAATTGTGCATGCTGCCCCAAATCATATTGTCCCCGGTTCGCATTCCCTCCAACTTCTTTACTTCCGAACGGATATTCAAAGTCTAAATCAAAGGTAGCAGACGAATAATGACTCAATTCAGTTTTCATATGTTCTCGAATCTTAATCTTATCAGCAAGTCCAAGAGAATCAAACCACAATAATTGTTCCGCTAACCAATACGCATGCCACTCATCTAATCGCCCTTCTTTCACCATCTCTCCAATCGTCGTCTCACTCAACGTTTCTTTTCCTTTCACCTGAGTCTCCGCATCCAACAAACGTACCTTCACCTTCGTATGTGCCTTGTCCAACAATGCACACATCTTTTCATCGGGATGAATAAAGAACTCAAATTCTCCAATCGTAAATTCTCGGCATCTGAAGATAAAATCACGAGGGGCAATTTCATTTCGGAAACAGCGCCCGACTTGAGCAATCCCAAACGGCAACTGTTTACGAGCAGTTTCTTGCACCAATTTGAAATCCATAAACATGGCCTGAGCAGTCTCCCCTCGCAAATACGCTTCCGTCGGCTTCAACGCGCCCACATGTGTTTTAAACATTAAACTAAACTCGCCCTGCACGTCGTACGCTCCCCCACACGCACACGTCACTTTGCCCACTTCACTCTTGTCCAATTTTGTTGCTTGCTTACACTTTGTACACACAACAGCAACATCAGAAAATGAAGCAATATGTCCTGAAGCCTGCCAGGTCATCGGATGACTAATCACGCTCGCTTCAATACCGGCCATATCATCCCGAGCTACAAACCATCGCCAGAAGTCCTGTTTGACCTTCTGAAACAATTCAACCCCGAGTGGCCCATAATCCCAAAAACCAGAAAATCCCCCATAGATATCACTCGAACGAAAGATAAACCCTTTACGCTTGCAAAACTGTGCAAGTTCATCAATCGTCAAAGCAGAACTAACCATACCAAGCTAGGCTACGCTCAGGGTATATAAAAGATACGGATGAGAAATAAAATACTTATTTCAAACCGCCCATTCTACAGACCGTAGTCTTGCAGTTTGGACATGAACCTTTTGCGATTTTTGTGCCTTTTGAAGTAAGCGACTCTTTTGCTCCTTGTATGTCAACTTTCTTCTTACACTTTACGCAATATCCTTGTGTTGCCATCATTTCCTCCCATATCTCTTGAGGAAATTCTCCTTTTAAACCCTACTCTACCACAAAAAAGCTTAAGAACCGAACCTCTTCAAAAAAGAGATGACTGAAGATTCAATTCTTTGGGGACTTGCCCATAAGCGAGTGAAATGGCAATTAGATGTAGTAACGGGAAAACGAAGGCCAATACAAAACTATTATCTCGCAGAAGAAAAAGGATACAAACATCCTCCACAACAAAATCTGCGCATGTTAGAAGAACAAATGAGTGAAATCGCTTCCTGGTGGAAAGAGTTAAACGGTTGGTGGTTTTCAGGTGCCCCAAGCATATCCTTACAATGCGGGTATGATCGAACACATACAAACCTCGACATTGGGGTAATGCGCAATCCTTCACTCATCAATAAAATGACTGAACAAGCAGAAAAAAGAGGATATTATTGGTTTGAACGTAAAGCAAGTTGGAAATTACTTCCCGGATCAGATACAAAACAAGAATTACTTGAACCAATTAACCCGCATCAATTAGTATACGATCTTCGTCCTAACAGAAATCCAATACTTCTCCAAATCAGAGACGATCAAATAATGGTGGGCAATAGCCCTGTTAATCATTTACACATTCATATGTATGAAAGAAGAGAAGAAGGATATTATTCATTAGAGGATGCGCTCCTCTTTCCAAAAGAAACAATGATTACCACCTCTATGCAACTATCCCTGGGCAATACAATACGAGTCATAAAACCCCTACATATGTTGCATAAAAAACAAACGCTGATACAAGCAGGAAACAAAAAAACAAAACACCTTTTAGACATTACCAAGATACAAAAAACCTAAGAAGAGAAAGCGCACGCCCGGATTTGAACCGGGGAAAAGTCGCTCTGCAGGCGACCGCAGTAACCGCTGTGCCACGTGCGCACCATGCTCACCACAGAAAGAGACTTTTAAACATAGCTATAATCTCTCTTTCCAAGAAAAGGGATACCCTTTTATACTGACCTCGAAAGATAAAAAGATGGGAAAAGAACGAGAAGTAGAACAATGTGAAGGGTGGGTCCAAGGAAACGAGTGCATGCTCTGGACACGAGGTCTTGCAAACTGTATTGGTCTTGGCCTTTACTTCCCTCACCTGAAAATAGGGTGGCTCATCCATACCCCTATGATCGAACATGAAGCACTTGAAGCAATGCTTACCACAGCCCAAACATACGGAACAAGAAAACAACTACAAGCAATCGTAACTGGAGGTTCATATGATCCCAAACTCCAAGATCAAACCATTGATCAAGCAACAAAAAAAAGTAGAAGCTATCTTGGAAAAATACTCAAAAAAAAGCTTCCTCAAAAAGCAACACATATAGACTGGGGCACGGATGATGGTCTCACTACACTCTACCTTGATCTCATAACGGGAACCTACAAAATAGAACATACGAACTACGCTGAAGAATAGAGAAGCAAGCCTATTTTAATACGTTTTGTCAAGCAAGAAACTCCATATATCCGCGAGAAGGCGCATCTTCTGGCCAATACTCCCGATCGCGAGGTGCTCGAGCAAGAATACTCTCAAAATAAGGTGCAACTTCCTTAAATTCAGGAGCAGAAGGCGCAAAAACCTTACGTGAGGCACCCGTCCCTTTCCATACTTCATCAATCACATGATCATCACTCCAATCAACAAGCGTATAACTCCCTACTCGACCATACCCTGCAGGATCAGACCAGACATGGGCAATTCCCATATGTCCTCATTCCTGTGCAATAGAAACATCACTCACTCGTGGAGCAACGCCTGAAGAAACACGGAGAGGAAAAACATCACACCCCAACTAAAGAACACCCGAGAAATAATCAAGCAAGAGAAAGCACCCTCATAAGGATATACTAAAAAGAGACTTTATAAAAAATGGGTAATCAAATCCTACACGCCCCCGACAGGATTCCTGAAGGTTTACTAACCGAAGGGACAGAGAATAGAACATTCTCTGGATGTTCAAATCCTACACGCCCCCGACAGGATTTGAACCTGCGACCTGCGGATTCCCCCTATGAGGTAATAGAAGTCCGCTGCTCTATCCAAGCTGAGCTACGAGGGCATAGACAAAAGACAAGGAGAAGCTCTATAAACGTTTCTAAAACTACTTAAATAAGAAACCATGAGCTAAAGAATGAAAATTGAATTGGGTGCAAACCTCATTGGAGTAAAAGATATCACCAAAGCAAAAGTATGGTACACTAAAGTCTTTGGAATGAAAACTGTCGAATGCCGTCCACCTGAATTCTTAGAAATGACTTTGGGGAAAAATACATTTTATATTGAAACAAAAAACCCAAAGCGAGCAAAGGGATTTGAAGAAGAGTTTAACATAGGGGGAAGGTCCTCAGCGGTGATACGCGTCTCAAATATCAAACAATTCATAGCGAAATGCAAAAAACTAAACGTAACAATCAGTGTGCAACCAGTACAACAATTCTGGGGTGGATGGAACGCAGTTATTGCAGACCCAGATGGCAATGAATTCATTATTGATCAAGATGATTAATATCCTTCAAATAAAATATCAGCGTTACGCATTTTCTCGTAAAATACAAGATCCTCTTCATATTCTTTCCCATTAAAGACTAAATGATCAAACCCACTCCAAATACAAAACCAGCTCGCGGGTTCTAATACAATAATCGCAACCTTCGCAAAAAAAGAATGTTCATATAACGCAATATACCCTCCGCCCAAAGCAACGAAAATACCCAGAATAATTAAGGTATATCCTTTTCGGGTAACGGCAGTTGTCTTCCCGACCGTTTCTACATAATGTTTATGAAAATGATCTTTCAATCGACGTTTAATGAGTTGTTCTTCCGCAGGATTACGATCTTCTTTGGGCATCATAAAACGTATTTCAAAGGCCCCGTTTGGTTTATCCCTACTTGCACGCCGAGCTTCCAATAAAAAATCATCAGAGAGCGCTCGTTGTGAAAAAGGGCGAGGATCGAAATCAGAAAAGATATCATCATACATATCTAATTGTAAACTAATTTCTGCAGCGCGGAGCGACTCAGAGGTCACTTTCACTTCACCCATAGAAACTCTACCAAAACCTTCTTTTTAAGACTAACGTAAGTGTATCAAGCCATCAGAATGTACTTGTGCAAAAGAGGCAACGTTCGCACGGGTCAATAAATGGCGAACGACTAAGAAAATAAGAACGAGTAATACAAAAAAACCTCCAAATCCCCACCATAATCGAGTATAGGAGACAGAAGTAACCGTAAGACTGGTTGTTCCTTCGATATATAACGTACCCAAATCATCTGTGCCCTCGATACGAAGCGTGGCTTCCTGTCCGGTAAGTGGACGCACAGGTACAGAAAGGGCTACAAGGGTTATAGCACTATACGGCACAAGCACTTCTTCAGTAGCTCGCCCAACTTCTTCTCCTGCAACAGAGAACACACTAACAAAGGTCATGCTATGTTCACGAAGAACTAGATCCTGCACTTCCAAAGTAATCAACACACGTTCATCTCCTCCAACAATACTGACAATACGCGCCTTTGTTCCCGCATTACTAGTAACGCTGTCGAACACTCGATATTCATCACTCACCACATGACCAGTAAATGAAGCAACATGCATCCCTGCATAAAATCCAGTCCCCACTATCAAAAAAAGAAGTACAGAAACAATCAGTGCAACTCTCATACCAAAGAAAGAAGCACGAACATATTAAAACCTTCCTTGTCTCCCTACAAAATGGAACCAATCACGCTCACCTTTCTCGGTACGGGAAACGCAATTCCCACCCCTCAGCGTAACCATACATCAATGCTACTTACCTACAAAAACCTTGGACTTTTGGTAGATTGTGGAGAAGGCACCCAACGCCAATTTCCTCAAGCATCACTCAGCCCTCATAAGATAACCCACATCTGTATAACTCACTGGCATGGCGACCATATACTCGGACTTCCCGGATTACTCCAAAGTCTAGGCATGTCAGACTATGCAAAAACCCTCCATCTCTATGGCCCTAAAGGAAGCAATCATTTCATGCACGCAATTACTCAACTCATGACTGGCATGCCTATCAAACTCGAAGTGCATGAAATCAATCCAGGAGTAATCATGGAAACGCCTGAATGGAGCGTAGAGGCATTTTCAGTCCACCATGACTGCCCCGCACTCGGCTACTCATTTATCATTAAAGAGAAAACGCGATTAGATAAAGCAAAACTCAAAAAACTCAAGCTCCCCAATACCCCGCAACTGGGGCAATTAGCCGCAGGGAAAACAATTACTATCAATGGTAAAACAATCAAACCATCCCAAGTCACCTACCAAGAGCCAGGAAGAAAAGTAACTATTATCTTAGATACAGGATTCCACCCTCACCTTGCCAAACATGCCCAAGATGCAAACCTCTTAATTACTGAAGCAAGTTTCGCACAAGAAGAAACAGAAAAAGCCAAAGAATACCATCATCTTACAGCTGCACAAGCTGCACAAATAGCAAAACAAGCAAAAGCCAAAGCACTCATGCTCACGCACATTTCTCAACGCTATGAACATCGCACCGACCTTCTCATCAAAGAAGCAAAGAAAGTCTTCAAGAACGTTAAAGCAGCGAATGACTTTGATGTGCTGACGTTGTAGATAAAAAAGAGTATCCCTTATCTTCCTAAACCATCACACCAAAACGTGCACACGATATCAGAACAAAAAATAACCGAGAAAGCTCCCACTACTTCGTTTCAATCCGAAACGCCGCTTTCTGGTAAATCAAAATAAACCCTAATTATTTAGCAGCAGTAGAAGCAGGTGAGATAAAGATAATCGTATCGCCACGTAGGAACGTGATTCCAATACTTTTCTTTACCTGACCGTCAAGCAATTCCTTTGCGTTGTCTAAGACAACGTTTATGTGGATGTCAAACGCCAACAGCGTTCCGACATATTGCTTGTCGCCCTTCAGCTGAACCAACACTTCTTTTCCTCGAGAGGCATTCAAGAGGTCCAAAGGTCGTTCAATTTTGGTAGCCATATAGTCCCCTTCAAAAGTTCCTATATAAAGATATCGTAATAAAAAAGGAAAGGAACGTACTGTTGGGAGAAAAAGAAATAAATTCTTGAAACAAATCTTTATAAAGCATTGAAATCCAACGATAATCATGGCATATGGTCGAAAGATTTCAGGCGGACGCTATCACAAACAACGCAAGAGTAAGAAGTATGAACTTCATAATCCTGAACGTCACACACTCTTAGGTGAAACAAAAGTCAAACAATTAAGAATCCGTGGTGGAAGTATGAAAACAATCACACTCAAGACTGACATCGCTAATGTCGTTGTCAAAGGTAAAATCAAACAAGTCAAAATCACCAATGTGGAAGAAACCCCTGCAAATCGATTCTATGCTCGTCAAAATCGTTTAATGAAAGGCGCAGTAATCACAACAGAAGCAGGTAAAGCTCGCATTACCAATCGTCCAGGTCAAGAAGGCCAAGTGAACGCAGTCTTAGTACAATAAGTCACCATATTCTTTTAAAAGAGCCTCTTCAAGCAAAATGTATGATCGTCTATCAAGCAGGCCTCTGCGATTATGTCGGAACATTAACCGCGAAAGCAGATGAATCAGCCAATATAGTCCGGCCAGAAGCAAAACACATTATCACAAAACTCGCACAACACTATCGCCTCGGCGTTATCTCAAAAACAAAAAATCCTGATGCACGTATCCATGAGCTCCAAGCACTCCCTTTCGCCTGCTATTTCCAACACATCCAAACCTGCCGTGAAAAAAACGAAGAAGTCGTCGCTGCCGCACTCAAAGGGTTACAAGTGGGAGGCATAGAATGCTGGGTAGTCGATGACCGTATACGTAATTTTCCCCCCTTTAGAAAAGCTGGATGCACCACCATCTGGCTCAGAGACGGAGTCTATGCAACAGAAGAGCCAGAAAACGAATATGAGCAACCACAACACATCATAACCTCACTTGCCGGGCTTCTCCCGCTCCTCCTCCCTTCTCGTCGAGACCAATACAAAGCTTTATAAAAGGATCAACGATAAGCTACTTAAACCTTTTCCTTCATGAGTCACCAAAAACGCTGCCCCGAGTGTAACAGTACGTCGCTTACGTATGACGATCATCGGGGCGAACTTATCTGTAACGATTGTGGATTAATTGTAGAAGATAAAATGGTCGACACAGGTCACGATCCAGGGGGTTCATTTGATAAAAACGAAAAGAAAGGACGAGGGGGAGCACCCATCTCGATGCAGAAATTCGACAAAGGTCTGACCACGAACGTCGGAGAAATTTCAGATATCTATCGTCTTGAATCAGGTCAAACCCGAAAATTCCTTCGGTTAAAAAAATGGCAAGAACGTGTCTCCACCAGTATTGAACGTAACCTTCGATTAGCCATGTCCGAACTTCGCCGTGTCGCCAGTTTCCTCAACTTACCTTCAGTAGTGCGGGATGAATCCTCACGAGTATACAATTATGTCCTCCAACGTGGTCTCGTCCGTGGCAGAAGTATGGAATCAGTCATTGCAGCCTGTATTTACGCAGCCTGTCGTTCCTACAACATTCCTCGCACCCTTGATGAAATTGCAAATGCCTCAGATGTGGAGCGCAAAGAAATCGGACGAACCTACCGTTTCATCGTACGCAAGCTCAAAATAAAAGTCACACCGAGCTCTCCCAAAGACTATATCTCACGATTTTCATCCATCCTCCATCTCTCACCAAAAGCCCAGAATGAAGCTCTCAAAATCCTCAAACGTGCTGATATCTCCGAACTCACCTCAGGACGCGGACCAGCAGGCATCGCCGCAGCTGCCCTCTACGTAGCCGCCCTCCTCAACGATGAAAAAAAGACCCAACGTGAAGTAGCAGATGTCGCAGGCATCACTGAAGTCACCATCAGAAACAGATACAAAGAGCTCATTGATCGTCTCAAACTCGAGGACAAATTAAAAGCAAAAGTCCTCGCGTCTGCTGAAAAAGCCAGTAAGAAATGAAGAATTATACCAATTGCGTGAATGCCGTTTTCACTAAGGCAAAAGTTGCTTGATTAACTCGTGCAACTTTTTTAATAACGATATCCTTACTAAGAGTAAACAATTTATCAACTTTAACCCTACTACGCCCGGGGATACTACCTTCAGATAAAGATAAAGAATCAATAACAATACCGTATGAAGATTCCTTTAAACGAGAGGTAATACCGCAGGTAATAAGATCTTCAGATTTTTCGTTATCTTCCGTCTTTGAGAGAACCAAAACAGGTCGTTGTTTAAAACTACTCAAATCAGAAAAGGGGAAAGGTACGATGAGAATATCTCCTTGCTTATACTTCATTCCAAACGTCATCCTCGGTATTATCCCACAACTTCCTTGCAACCTTTTCAGAATGCTTCAATAAATCAGAAAAATCTTCTTTACGCACTTTCCGCAATACAACCGTTTCTGTACCAGCAGTAATAAGTAATTCGTCTCCTTGCTTAATAGATAAAGAATCTCGTATACTCACCGGTAAAGAAATCTGCCCTTTATCTGTAACGCGAATAATTTTAGTTTCCATAGTAAAGTAAGAATTTCCTTACTTTATATAAGTTATGATGAAATGCGGGGAGGAGGATTCGAACGCTGCAAAACATCTTGTTTTGCATGCCACCAGGAACGATCAGTTCATGAGTGCTTACAACTCGACAGAGTTGGTAAGGTGAGAATCTATCTCCTCACCCTTATTCTGAAAAGAATATGCGGGGAGGAGGATTCGAACCTCCGAAGGCACTAAGCCACTTGGTCCTAAGCCAAGCCCGTTAGACCGCTCCGGCATCCCCGCGTTATAAGAAGCTCACAAAATCTCCCTTTAAATCTATCTGTAACTCCTTAAAAGATACAACAAGAGATAGATTTAAATAGGTGGAGAAGTAAAAAAACATATGGCTATAAGAAACGCAATACCAACGATACTTGGACTGACTGTTGTCGGTGCAATTGTAGGTGCAGCATCCTGTAAGAAATCATCTACACCTGAAAGTTCGCAACCTCAATCTCAAGCACAACCTGCAATCGTAACACACACACATACCAATACCTATAACGTACCCTCTTCTCTTGAATCTTCAGTAGGATTCCATCAAGACCACACCACACAAAAAGTAAACGCGCGTCTCTTCATGTGGGAAGGAAAGCCCTATGTAGTTAATACGAATGATCGCCCCCACGCAGGAGAACTTGATTTCACGCTCCAAGCACTCAATAACAGCACCCTTGTCCTGAACAACGGTACTAACACCGCTCTTATTGATAGCCCTCTCTACGTCTTCGTTCCGGTTAACTACACTGCAAACGGTGAACCAATCAAAGGCTGGCAATTCCCCACCAACGGATCAGACAAACTCTCTGCAACCCGAACCTATCTCAATACAAACCTTAATGCCAAACACTCCGGGACAGCACAAGGTCTTAAAGTACGTATGAATCGCACACTTGAAATTGCGACACTCAACGGCACACCCTATCATGTTGACAATGACCTTACCAAGCAATCAGAAGCACTCCCTGCAACAAACGCAGTACCCTTTGCGCTCATTAAAACAGATGCACAACAAACCTATTCCCCTGAAGGAATCATGCGTATGCAACGAAAAGGCACAAATGCAATCGTATACCGCGCAGTTACAATCCCTCAAGAAAAATACTTCGCGCGTACAAACCAAGTACCTACAACCAACCCTCCAGCATCAACTGGTCGCGGATTATAATCTTTAATCAGAACCCTTTTCCGCCAGTTTTTCCACCAGTAATTGTCTGTTCTTGTGGTAATGCATCTTGAGAGTAAATCTCAACCCCATCAATAATTCCTTCATGTAATAATCGTGCATACTTCACCGCATCAGTTCGTTCAGCACTTGGAATACGACTCAACACCGGTTGTAACGTAACTTCAAGCACTCCCCCATCTCCCGTTCCGCCCTCTGTCCCAATAAATGCTCGCCCAACTTCCAAATCTCTTCCAAACCAATTAGCCCCTGATACCGTCGCACGATATTTCACCGTAAACAACGTCCCTTTCTTAACAATATAAAAAGAAGTATCAATAAGTTTCTTGGTAGAACTTATCGCCGAAATGCGATTTTCCTCAGCGCCCATGCGAGGCAAAGAGGTATCTAAACGAAATGCGCCTAAAGGCTTAGCAACGTTAGAAGTACGAGGAGTATGAGGGGTAGCTCCCGAAGGGGTAACCCCAGACGTAGGGGAGACAACAGGAGCATTACCATACGTAATCGCAAAAAGATTGTCTGAACTACGTTCTTGAATAGTAAATCCTCGAGGTTCCCATTCACTACGTAAAATCGATTGGGCTTCTAAATAAGACGTTGTTTCTTTGAGTGATTCAAGAAGGGGAAGATATTCAAGAGAAAGACCTGCGGAACCCAAGAAAAGCTCATTGAAAGCGTCAAGAGAATAAGCTATGCCAGTTGCACTTCGCAAAGAAACCTTCCATACTCCTTGAGAAGTGAAATGTAAAAATAACTCTCCAGAAAGAGAAGAACCCGCAGCTATTCCAGAAGGAGAAGTTGTTCCGGCTACAACAGGTGTCGAAGCAGTAAGACATTCTCCCGTCGCCCCATACTTCTGTAAATCAATTTTTCCAACAGCAAAGGAAGACGTAGACTGCAATGCTTGAGCAACTAAAGAAGCATTCCCAGACAATTGAAAAGATTGGTCGGTGTCTTCGTGTATTCCATATATTTCAGTCAATGCATTCCAATTCTTTTTGTCGAAAGACCATTCCCATTTACTGATCACCGTATTAAAGCCAAAATGAACCGCAGGAGCATCAAGTTCACTCGTCGTAGCTAACGTACAAATAATACGAGAAACTGAGATAACGGGTGTAACTCCCTGAGCGCCACCAACTCCCGCCGTTCCAGAAGAACCCGCACCAGCAGCATCTTGAGCAGCAACCGCAGGATTACCATTCGTCCCCACATCAGAAGAACTCGGCGAATCACCAAAGGGGATATAGTAATATGCTTGTTCAGTCTCATTTGTCGAAGTTACCGTAACTCCTTGCGCCCTGCCCGAACCTCCAAGTAACGTAATATGTGCTTCTTCAGGATCAGTAATCTGAAGATAATCAACCAATGCTCTCTGGAATGCACTTAATTGTTGAGCATAATCGTTACTAGACAAGAATGAATCAAAAGACTCCCACGGTTGCGATCGATCAAAACGAATTTCCCACACACGCCCATTCTCACGTACCAATATCCCCTTATCCAATTGCCCAGTCTGTCTAGTATCGTCCGCCCGTGCCGCAAACGTATGTTTAAACAAGACTTCCTGTGCTCGTCCCACTAACCACCCCAAACGTGCACGATGATGATTAAAGAACAACGCTTCTTTCGTCTGTCCAAATTCAAGGAATAACAATCCCAGACGAGTAGACTGATCAGCAGATAACCTCGATTTCTGCCCTTGATAATTCTCAAGGCCACTCACCACACCCTCAAGACGCGTCAATTCCGAAAAGCCCGCATCAGCACCTAATACTTTCCCATCTTTCTGAAGATTGGCAAGAGTTTGATTCGCAAACCACTGATAGGTTTCATTCTTAACCCCTTTATTGACATCAGTGATAGCATTCTGCACGCTTTGTCGATCTAACCAACACCGCAATTTCATATCCCCACAATATCCCACATCCGCAAACCGACTCGGATCAGTTGTTTGACCTGGGTTCCCACTCGAACACACTCGAATGATCCCGCGGCGATAGATCGCCGGATCAGCAGCTTCATCAGCCATTTGATTCAAATTAGGATTCAACAAAGCAGCCGCACTCACCGTACCTGAAATACACGCTTGTTCACTCGCAATATTGGTATTCTTCAATTCATCTGCCACCACTGCATCCCGCAATTGATTCACCGCAAAGGAAGTAGACACTTGTTTGAATCCGCACCGTTCATCCCCATTAATGACGACACATAATTCTTGGTATCCTTCCGGAGCCGTGAAGTCTTTGGTCTCATCTTTAAACAATCCTTTCCCAATGAAACCCGAGCTCACTTGAATAGTGGGCTGAGAAGCATAATAACTCGTTGCAGGGGGATTCTTCAAAAACACACGATAACTAATGCCCTGATCCTTCCCCGCATAAATATGATAAAACACCTTATACTGGGAGGTCGCCGGTACCGTTGCATCCGTATACTTAATAGTGCTGAAAAAAGCATTAAATTGCACTGGACTATCGGGTTGTACTAAACTTTTGAAACTCCCAGGGAAGGTACCAGATATAAACCCTTTACACACTTCCCCACCAACTTCCTCGGTACTTCGTGCCTGGAATGCTTTAAACGCATTCACCCCATATACAGTAGTCAAATAATCCGTACTTTGCTTTGTGTTTGTCCAAGCATTCTGAACCGTCAAATATTCTCCCCCTCCTCGTGCTCCCTGCCCTTGAGCTTGTTCAAATAATTTAGGTACCACTAAATTAGCAATCGGACTAAGTTGCCGCCAGAAGAATTCACAGCTATAAATCGAATAAATTTGATCACAAATGCCCACCATTCGTCCCGATGTCAAACTTTCCTGTAAACAATCCCGATGCGCTTGCAAAATCTTCGTATACGCATCAATCCCTGCATGAATACCGCTCAAACACACCGGTATCTTCACTTCAGGGAAATTAGGCATACACAACAACGTACTTCCAATAATACCTGATTGGATAACATCCTGGACAGGATATTTCCCTCCAAAATCACACCGACTCGCCGGGCAAATCACCGGATCACACACATTAAACAACAAATTACATTCGGTTGGACTCATAAAGTCTTGACATTGCACACCCGGCACCGAAACAGCAGGTTTCTCAACTGCATAAGGCGTTTTATGCTGACTTCCTTGCAGTCGTAGGCTCTTTGCTCCCTGCTTATGCGCCCGAGCAGCTTCTTCTAATGCTTCACGAGCTTGTTTCACTAACTGTTGTGCACGTGTTTCTGAAACACCGGGCACTTTATCAGCTGCTTGGCCAGAAGCAAGATTAATCAACGTACAACTATCATCATTATACCCATTGAACACATCAGGTTTTCGATTCTCTCCCACATTACATAAGTAAAAGCTCGCTACTCTGCCTGAACTCTCCCACCCTGCAAGCCCTCCAAAGGCAGGCAAGGTTTGTTTCGTTGCTGCATACCACCCATGATCAGGATCAACTGGCACTAATGCAGGCAACCCTTTATACGGATCAGTCTCATAATACTGGATAACTGGCTTATCCCACTTGTACTTCTCCCAATTCGAAGAGGCACTATCTTTGAAGGAGCCAACATTATACTGCGTAATAAAGCGTTCTCGTTCACCAGCAGGTAAGGGAGTGCCATCTGATTGAAAGACTTCTTGTACAACATACGTGCCGTCAGATTGCTTAGCAAGTCCTAATCCATAGGTATCAGAACCATAGGTATTACCTTGAGCATCAGACGAACCTGTTGCAATAACTTTTGTATAATACTTGAAGTCTCCTGCATAATACAGTGCTCCAGTCGTATTCACCGCAGCTTGAGAAATAATCGCTGCTTGTCGAGGTAATTGAGAATTTGGAGCAACAACCAACCCTCGAATATCTCCCCGTTGTGCAACTTCTGCATCCGCTTTAAGCTGTTGAGCAAGAAGAGCTTGACCAGCCGCACTCTTCTGAATACCTTCTAATTTGACACGCGCATCTTTCTGTAATTGCTCACTCCCTCCTCCCTGCTGTTGGAGTAAGAGATTCATATCTAATTCACGTAATTCAGTGTAACTTGCATGTTCAAGAGAAACACCCTTTAATGTATCGCCATAGGTATTTTGTAACTCCGTACGATACCGCTTCGCAGCTTCATCAGTATTCACAGAATCACCAAAGAACCCTTCCGAAGTCTTCACCCCGTCCTGTTTTTGAATGGCCGTAATACGTGCATTTACTTGTTTCACCGCAGCATCTCGCTTCGCTACATCTGCATCGATATCGGGAGCATACTTGAGATAACACTGATCAAACGTCCGCAAACCATCTGTTCCAGCACCAACCTGTTTCCGACAGAATTCAGTCCACCCATTCGCTCCGTTCATCGCTTCTTTCCGCGCGAATCCTTTCCCGCTTAAACCAGCAAAGAAATTCTTCACCGTCAACACCCCAGCCGTAGCAAAACAGGCTGCTTTCATGGTCGTAACAACCTTCCCCACATTTTTGTTCAATTGATCCCATTTCTGAATGCTTTTATTCAAGTTTCCAATACGTTCCGCAGTTTTCGCGGGAGATAATTGAATTGCACGTTTTTCAATCCCTATCTGCACAGACACATTCGTAGTCGTCTCAGTACGTTCAGCACTCGTCGTCAATCGAATACGTGCAAGTTTCTCACTATCAATTTCAGCAATACGTACTCCCCGCCCACAAATCGTCCCATCATCATTTTCACCCATTGTTACCGTTCGTACCCCTCCCCTTCCTGAACGTTCTTCTACTTGAACAAAGGAAGTTTCAGCACGACGCACATTAAACGCACAATTTGTTTCAAGTAAAACCCGGTCTGCTTCTAAACGAGACAATCGAATAAACCCAGAATCTCGTGTCCAATTTTCCCCAACGTGTAAAATCACCGGCTCATTATTAATCTGTAATCGAACGGAGGCAGTTTGAGCAGGACGAATCAAGCTCGTCAGCGTAATCGTACGATACACATTTTGCAGAGAAAGTACGGCACTTGATTCAGACCCATCAATCTCACTTAACTGAGTCAATTCTTGTTGATAACGAATAAAGGATACAGAGTCGGGGTACGTAGTCAGTAACTCTTGTAATAACGTCGCTTGTGTACTTTGTTTTCCATATGAACCTGCAAGCTGTGCCGCACGGTACAAGGCTTGCTCCCCATACGTTTCAATACCTTCCAAGTCAGTTCCTTTCTCTCCCGGATACTGCTGCGCAACCGCACGATATGAAGCAATGGTGGCGCTAAAGTTTGCTTCAATATCTGAAGCATAACTCTTTTCACGTAATACCTTCGGAGTGGGAGTATTCTGTGTTTTCTGTTGTTTCAGATGCTCTTGCAAACCAACCAACAAAGCTCGATACCAGAGAACCTGTTCTCCAGAACCAGTCAAAGAGAGATTCACCCATCCCTGTCCTTGAGCTGTTTGATTATAATGTTGCAATGCTCCAATGCTGCTCAGACGAAATCTCCCTGAGGTATAAGCAGGAGTTCGTTGTCCGAAATCAATCTCCCCTGTTTGAGAAGGAGTAATCAACGAACCATCATCAAGAGTAAAGACCTCATACACCCCTGCATTCGGCAATAATTTCAATTTGAACGCTTTAGCACTCGCACATTTAATCTCCACTTCTCCCGTTCTCCCCGTACGATTATCAATCACTAACCGGGTCAAGCGACACTGCCCCTGTAAGAAACTACTCCCTTGGTACACATCAACAGTTTCAGTCCCGTATGTTCCAGTAATACGTAAGGTTGCTCGTTCTTTACCAATCTCATAGCCCAGCAATTCAGCACGTACGCCTGCACGACAATAACTACCGGGTAAAAAGATTTCAGAAGATTGTTTCCCTTGCTCAACCTGTGCTTCTCCAAGTTTACGTACTCCTGAATAAATACCGACTGTCGCTCCGCGCACATCTGCATCTTCAAGTCGAACCTGATACTTACCATTGAAAAATCCCTGTCTCCCCTCTTTTTGTGCTTGCGTCCATTCCTCATCGCTCTGTTCAGTCAATAAAAATTCAGATTTTCCTACCCCGCGTGCATTCCCCGCATCATATTTGATGTTTGCAGAAAGCATCAGCTTCACTGAACTGGGCAACTCTGATTCTTTCGGTTGTTTCTTTAATACAATCACGACATACCCTACATTATTCAGTAACGGATCTCCCAATAATTGGTCTCGTGTTCGTAATGCTGCACGAGCAGGGTGGAACCCGACACTGCTCACTTCTTTCGGATAATTCCCGGTGAATCGTATGCTTTCAAGTTCCTTAATAGTCACTAACGGATTAATCTGTAACGCATTCAATTGACAGAACACGGGCACATTTTGTTCAGCAAGAAGATCACTCCGCACAACCGACGGTTGACAGCCTGCAGGAGCAACCTGCATCAAGACATCTTGCCGAGCCAAACATTGCTCTTTCTCATCCAAAATAGGCCAATACGTGCCAATACTCCCCCCATAATACGTATTGAAACTAGGCTGCGTATACTGATTCGTAACAAATGACGCAGATCCAGCATACACAGAGGGCAACACAAACAGACAAGCAAAAAGAAAAAGCCAATATCTCATGGAGTCACCATCGCAGATTGAGTAGTAAATTGATCATAAAAGGTTTGTAACTGAGTCAAAGAGGTTGGTTTCTGAAGAGCAGGGATATCAATACGCACTTGTCCATCTTCTAAATCTGCAGGGAACAAATACACGGTACTCTCTCCTCCACCCAATAATGCATACTCAACCGTACTTGCAGGAATAGTCACACTAAAGCACTGCTCCTTTGTTCCCCCAAAGAGTCCCCCGATCCCTCCAATAGGTACATCCACACACTGCTGAGTTGTTGAAGCTTCAAGCTGAATACTCGTATTCCCATACACCAATACACTCACATTATACAAACCTTCAACCAAAGAAACCTCGGTTTGAGAAGGAACAACTGCAGTAGACTGTGCAGTACCGTGGAACGAAACAATCCCTGTCTCCCCAACTTCCTTCCCCCCCGCAAACAATGCTACTCGAACAGGATACGTTTTATCAAGAATAATATCTGCTTCTTCTTCCTCAGTAGAAGAAAACAAAAGTGATTTCTCCTGATAACCGGGAGCACGAACAACGAGCTGTCCATTCACACATCCTGGTGCCTTACCCTGCACAACGCCATTCCCTTCTCCAACCCGACACTCCTGATCAAAACAAGAATAAGAAACAGTTACATTGAGGACAGGTTCTAAAGCAACATCTGAAACACGAATAGAAAGTTCCTCAGTTAGCTGTAAACACAAATCCTGAGAAGGCCCTTGCTCAATCTCTCCACTCAATCCCTGACGAGGAAGGTTTTTATCAATAACAAGAATCAACGGAAATTGAAAAAGATCACCATCTCCTTCTCCAAATTGTACTAGCACTGGATGAACAATATCATACACAAAATGATACGGCACATAACAAAAGCCAAGTGCCCCTAATCCCTGTTGTGTACCAATGGGCTGTGCAAGCATCACTTCCTGAGAAACGCCCTCCCCATAAATTTCAACTCGCCCTGGCCAGGAAGAATCACTCATAAAACGAACCGGAGCCGTTCCTTCTCCAACTACTTTGAAATACCCTGTTCGTTCGGAAGACAATGCCCCCAGATTAGCACTTATTCCTTCACGAAGTGTATCCACTACCTTTCGTGTTTCCCATACCTGCGGACCACACTTCACTTCAACCCCATCAACCGGAGCATAATTAACCAACACATCACGAGTATAATTTTCCAAAAGAGCACTTTCTTTTTCAGACTGATACCAGGCAAGTGCTTGAAGATACAGTGCACCTAACTGACTTGCTTCTGAATAACTACGAGAAGAAACTCGTGCTTCCTGTCCATCGCGCGCAACCAAAAGTTCTCCCTTTACCACAGCATCAACCGTTCCTTCACCAACCCTGACCGTCACCG
This sequence comes from Candidatus Pacearchaeota archaeon, assembly GCA_009694725.1. Classification (GTDB taxonomy): domain Archaea; phylum Nanobdellota; class Nanobdellia; order Pacearchaeales; family GW2011-AR1; genus SICV01. Next base: position 65,231 of record SICV01000002.1, on the reverse strand, counting down.
TGTCAACCGTTGATCCAATTTCATACTCTTGTACGTATAAAGGACCAAAATCACACAAAGCAACTTCCTCTTTGATATAGCGCGCAATACCTTGTTCCATCTGCGTTTTAGTCGGTACCTGCTCAACTAATTGTCCATTTCCAGAAACATATAACCAATAGGGAATGCCTTGTCCTAAGAAAGAAAGCTGCGATCCACTTGGATACCGCGTACTTCCTTCAATATAATCCGGGACATATATCCATCCCCCTTGCAATCCTGCAAGCTCAACCCCTTCCTGAAGGGCTTGTTGTACACACTGATCATAATACTGATACACCGCACTAAATGATTCAGTGTCTTGAGTACCTAACAATCCCTTCTGCACCGCAAAATATCCAGCAATACCACCCACAAAGACCAACGCAATGATAACAAAGAGCGTGACCGTCTGCCCCCTATTTTTTCCCATGTGATACCCCCACCTTCTCGCGAATTAACTGCAAAATCTCTGTATTCAAATCCTGGCTAATCACTTTCTTAAACTGCTCCCATATGCGCTCATCCTCAACTAATAGTAAGTATTTCTTCATCCTCTCTCCTCTGCATCCACACTCTACCCTACTATATAAAACTTATTAGTAACTTACTTACTATCTTACTTAGTAAGTAAAATCACACAGACAACAAAGGAAGGAAAAATGTAGAAAGAAGTGGTCCTGCCCAGAATTGAACTGGGGCCCCATCCACGTCAAAGATGTGTCATAACCGTTAGACGACAGGACCGTAAAAAACAATATAAAAAACCCTATTTAAGCGTACCGTTAGAAGAAAAACAAAGCTTTTTGAACGCTCAAAATCACCCAATACAGACAAGATTCTTTCCATATCTGGAGAGAAAGGAGTTATAGGGCCTGGTTCCCCTTTTCTTTTCAAAGGAGAGAAAGGAGTTATAGGGCCTGGTTCCCCTTTTCTTTTCAAAGGAGAGAAAGGAGTTATAGAACCTTGGTTCTAGAATGCCTCCATAGCTCAGTTGGCAGAGCATTAGTTTTGTAGCGTAGGGGTTTCACCCCTCACGCTTCACCCAAACGGTGAACACGCAGAAAAACTAAGGGTCGGGGGTTCGATTCCCCCTGGAGGCTTACCAATGCACAAAGCAAAGCTCGTAAAAAGAAGTCTCCAAACCGTGGGGTGTCTTCTGTTCATCTTCTTCCTTATTCGTAGCCTCTCCCCTCAAGAAATAGATGACGTCACCCCCGGCATCCCCTGTGAAGAAGCACTCCTCAACAAAGTAGACGTACTCTGGATCGTCCCCTTCTTCAACGATGAAAGCATCGCCACTAACAAAACATGGTGTGCAGAAATCCTCTCCTTAAACAAAACCCTCGGCCTTCATGGCATTCACCATACCTATAATGAATTTGATACACTCAGAAATGAATCTTATCTCCAACCAGGGATCAAAGCATTCCAAGACTGTTTCAATCAAACACCTGCCCTGTTCAAAGCACCCCGACTCGCCCTCTCTTCAGAAAATGCAGCCTGGCTCAAAAAAAGCTATGGCATAAGTGGCCCCCTCGGCCAATCACTCCATAAGGTCTATCACTGTAACGACACCGGACGAGTCCCCAATAAGCTCATGCGATGGATCTAAAGAAACCACAATAATTCTTTTAAACGAACTAATAAACCAAAAAGTATTAAATATATGCTCGTACGTACTGAATGTCAATACCCAGATGGTAAAACACTCACAGGAACGGGAAGAGAACTATTTGAGACAAAAGAATGCACTGACGACGAAGAAGCAACAAACTGGATGCTCACTGCTCCAGCAATATACGATTCAGGAAGTTCACAGACTTATCTTGGAAAAAACATAACACGAGAAATAAGAAGTATCTTTCCAGTATAACAATTACTGATCAACATACGTAGCTTTTCCACCCTGTACCAATACATCTGTAATCTGCCCATCTAAATTCGCTAATTCTCCCGTGACATAGGGGCCCAACATCTCCCCACTCATACTGACAAATGGTTCAACGGGCTGCGTAAATAAAATAAGTTTTTGAGTGGGTACAGCAAGCGCAGGACTATGCAATACTTTCTGCATCTCTTTCTCTGCTCGTTCAGCAGCCTGTACAAACGCGTCAAACATAGTGCGCTCAAACGAAAGCATATTCTCATAATCGCGTTTCATAATGCCCGTTTCAGTCGCAATATGCACTAATTGTAATAGTTTCTTACGACGCAAACGCATCAATTCTTTAAATAAAGCCAATGAATTATCTAATTGCTTCCGTTGCTTCACTACTTCTTCTTGAAACAACCCATCATCCTTCGGAGCCTGTCCTCGCTTCTCCTGTAAAAAGGCAGTGATATCTCCTAAGAACTCTTTAGGTAAATTTTGTAACACATCCCCATATTTCTCTTTTCGTACCACTTCATACAAGTCAGTATAGCTCAGCATACGTAAAGAACCCCCTCCGAGCTATATAAAAATGAGTATACTGGAATGAAGAAACCAGTACGATTAAATACCGTCGCTACTCTCAAAGAAACATGTTCGATTTCCTCAAAAAAACAATCAAATCCTGGGTAGGAACCAAAGAAACAAAGCCCACGAAGAAGAAAGAAAGCAAGAATACCAAGAAAAAAGAGCAAAAAACAAAACCCTCTAAGAAGACTCAAACAAAAGCAGAACAACAAACCGAACAAGAAATAGAAACCCTTCTCACTCCCGAAACAAAAGAAGAAACATATGCAGAACAACCAAAAGAATCATTCTTCTCAAAATTGGTCAGAAAGCTCACTACCTCCCAACTCTCAGAAGCAGATTTCAATGAAGCATTTGAAGACCTTGAAATCACCCTCCTCGAAAACAATACAGCGGTTGAAGCAATAGACGCAATCAAATCATCGCTCCAAAAAGATCTGGTAGGACTCAATTGTAAAAAAAACGAAGCACAACAAAAAATCCTTGCGTCTCTCCAGGGCGCAATCCTCTCCATCTTACAAGAACCTCCCGCATTCCTCAAACAAGTGACCACTGCCCAACCCTATGTGATTCTTTTTTTTGGTATTAACGGCACGGGTAAAACAACCAGTATCGCAAAGGTGGCACACTATCTCACACAAAACAATATCTCAGTCGTACTCGCAGCCGGCGATACCTTCCGTGCAGCCTCAATTGAACAACTGGACCATCACGCCAAAGCCCTCAACGTCCCCTGCATCAAGGGCACATACGAAGCAGATCCTGCAAGCATCGCATTCAATGCCATAGAATACGCAAAAGCCCACAAGATTCAAGTGGTACTGATAGATACGGCAGGAAGAATGTACACCAAAACAAATCTCATGAAAGAAATGGAAAAAATAATCCGTATTAGTAAGCCCAACCTCAAACTCTTCGTCGGAGAATCAATCACCGGGAACGACGCTCTTGAGCAAGCACGTACTTTCAACGAAACCGCAGGAATCGACGGTTCCATCCTCACGAAAGCAGACATTGATGAAAAAGCAGGCACTATTCTTTCCATTGCCCACATCACCAACAAGCCCATTTACTTCCTCGGCACCGGCCAAAAATACGAAGACCTCCTCCCCTTCACGAAAAAGACAGTGATAAAGAACTTAGGCCTATAATCCCCAAATCAATAAAAAGCCCCTCACAACTCTTTCACCATGTACCATGAAGCAATCGAAGCACAGGGCTTTCAAGGAAGAATTGCAGGATTACGTTCCATCAAGCGCTGGAAATCATTCTCACCTGCCTGGTACCGACACGATTTAGAAATGCACACCCTCGAACTACGCTACCTCCTTGAAGCCGTTGCCCCCCATATACGCCAGACCCTTCCAGGATTCAATTTTGAACGAGCAGGAATCATTGCATTAGTACATGATGATCCGGAAATAGTGAGCAAAAACGGAGATGTAGAACTCAATGTAAAACTCAATATGTCTCCACAAGAATTAGTACAACTTGAACAAGAAGAAAGCGAAGCAATCAAAACGCTTCTTGCACGCTGGCCACAAACAGTGCAAGGATATAATTATCAATCTCTTCTTGAAGAAGCAAAAAAGAAAGCAACCATCGAAACACAAGTGCTGAGCTACCTTGACAAATGTAGTGCACTATGTGAATCATTGCACGAATTGTACGCAGGAAACAACCAGTTTCATCATAATTGGCGTGCCGAACGAAAACGCCCACCCTACGCAGGCACGAATGTTGCAGAACTAGTAGAAAAGTATACGCTCATCTCCCCCTTCTTCGCAAAAAAGCATCCGTTTCTTCCCCCTTTCTCGAAACCAGACGTCGAGTCATTACTCAAGACGCAAAAACCTCACACCTCTCAATCACTCACCCAACCAACTGGTCTCCCTCAGTACGATTTCTGGAAAGCAACGATCCTCAAACATGCACCTGAAGATGGAGCACGCTGGCTTACTGAACAACGAGAGGTCTAACCGAAATCTATTTATACCGCCGTATATACCGTTTAAACATGCCAGAACTAATAACGAAAGTACGCAAGTGGGGTAACTCCTACGGCCTCATCATCCCGCAAGCAATTATGGAAAGCAAGAACCTCAAAGAAGGAGAAGAAATAGAAGCGATCATTATCAAAAAGAGCAATGTCCTCAGAGAAACATTTGGTACACATAAGTTTTCAAAACCGATAGCAAAGCTCATGAAAGAAGTGGACAAAGAACTATATGACATCTAAGTATCTTTTTGACACATATGCGATAATGGAATTAATCGAGGGCAATCCTGCATATGAATCATATCAAGAAAGTGAAATAATTATTAATAACTTCATTTTCTCAGAAATATGTTACGTACTGTATCGAGATAAATATAAGCAAGCAAAAGAACAAATCAAAAAATATGCAAAACATATTTCATCAGTCAAACCTGAATGGATAGAAGAGGCGATGCAATTTCGTCTCAAATGGAAAGACAGAGGAGTATCGATTACTGATTGCGTAGGATACATAATGGCAAAGAAGCTCAGCATCCCCTTCCTCACTGGAGACAAAGAGTTTGAAGAACTAGAAAATGTGGAGTTTGTCAAATGAACCAAAGAATAATTAAAAAAAGTGTAATAATTACCGTAGTTATTATCTTAATATATGGCCTATTATGGATAAAGGGAATAGTTCCCTTCTATCAATGTTCATCCACAATGGGCCCAGACGGGCCCGTACGTTGGTGTGGATGGTATCGAGGAATAATTGGGATAGGATAATATCCTTAACCCATAATGTTTAATACCTTCCCCAAACTCCAAATCCTATGCTTGAAAAGCTCTCTGAAACACTCAAGAAAACAACAGACAAGATAGCAAACGCCCTCTTTCTTGATAAGAACCTCGTAGATCAAATGGTCAAGGACCTTCAACGTGCACTCTTAGAGGCAGACGTCAACGTCAAACTCGTCCTCGAAATCACAAAGAAAATAAAACAGACCGCCTTGGACGAACGCATCTCCGGTATCGAAAAGAAAGAACATCTCATCAAGCTCCTCCATGATGAACTGCGTGCGCTCTTAGGAGAAAAACGCACCTTAGAACTTCAAGAAAAAAACGTCTGGATCGTCCTTGGTCTGTATGGGCAAGGAAAAACAACGACCATCGGCAAACTCGCCAGCTATTACACCAAACGCGGCAAAAAAGTCTGTACGCTTTCATTAGACGTCCATCGCCCCGCCGCTGCCTTGCAACTCAAACAACTCTCCGACAAACTCAAAGTTCCTTGTTTCATCCTTCCAGAAGAAAAAAACCCCTCAAAAATATACAAACACTTTCAAAACGATCTCAAATCATTTGATCTCGTGCTCATCGACACTGCAGGACGTGATGCATTATCTGAAGACCTCATCACCGAACTTAAAACAGTCGTCAAACTCACCAAACCAACCGAAGCATTCCTGGTTATGGCTGCAGATATCGGACAAACAGCCAAGAAACAAGCCCAGGCATTCACAGAAACTGCCCAGATCACTGGAGTCATCATCACAAAGATGGACTCCGCCGCAAAAGCAGGCGGAGCACTCACCGCTTGTGCAGAAGTCAAAGCACCAATTCTCTTTATTGGTACCGGAGAAAAACCCGCAGATCTTGAAACATTTGACCCCGATGCATTTCTCAGTAGATTACTAGGTATGGGTGATCTTACATCACTCATAGAAAAAATTCATTCCGTTATAGATAAAGATACCATCGAAGCGCAACAAAAACGCCTAGAAGAAGGAAAATTCACCCTCCGTGATCTCCAAACGCAATTAGAGAGTATGGAATCAATGGGGGGCATGGACAAACTGATAGGCATGATTCCAGGCTTAGGCAAAGCAAAAATCCCGCAAGCAGCATTAGAAGAACAACAAGCAAAAGTCAAACGCTGGAAGCATGCTATTAACTCCATGACAAAAAATGAAATTGAACATCCAGAGCTCATTGATACAGAACCAGGACGGATTGGAAGAATTGCAAAAGGATCAGGCACATCAAATGCAGAAATTAAAGCCCTTCTGAAACAATACGACATGCTCAAAGACATGCTCAAATCCCAATCATCGCTTGAAGGCAAACCCCTTGATCAAAAAGCCATGATGAAACTTGCCAAGAAGTTCGGCAAAAAGATGAAGGTCTAACCCCAAATACCGACCAATTTCCCAATAAGTTCCACAACCACATACAGCCACACAACATACCCCATAACCGCAACAATCAAAGCAACGAGAATCATATTTACTACCTGATTCCGTTTTCGACGAACTTGATCTAACGTGCAAATACCTTTATTTCTGAAATACACAACTAAACTTGCAATAAGAGCAAGCAATCCCATCAATCGAAAGACCCACTTATAATCGCCATATAACGTATCCGCCAGCGAACCAGCAAAACTCACAGTAGAAATCCCTACTAAGACCAACACCAAAGGCGTTACACAACATAAACTCGCTATCAAAATAGGAATCCGCGTTATCTTCCACAAGGCATTCCATTCCATAACTCCTGTAAAAAAGAAAGCAATATAAATCCTCCTAAATACAAGCATTTATATACATAAAAAGTATCAGTTGATATGCAAAAGATAGTAAAAAATAAAGAAACAGAAACAGAATTCCAAATCATGGACAAAGGGAAAATAAAGAGATATCCCACGCTCCAAACAATTCTGATGGTAGAAACTACTTTGCAAAAAAATCAAGATATACCTCTTAAAATAGCAGAAGTAAAAAGAAAACTCCCAAAACAAATAATGCACCAAACACTTGCCCTTATTTTAGAATATCTCTGGAGATCAGGAAAAATTATATACGGTCCAAAAGGAATACAATGGATTTACGCTGAACCAGAACATTTGCAAAAAATGCTGCAAAATGGTCTGGAGGTATAATGTTTCTAGGAAAAGAGGTACGTATAATATTGAAGGGAGAGGCAAAAGAAAGCTATATAATGCTTAAACAACGAACCGATAAAGAAGCTCAAACACTGCTACGTTCTATACATCAGAAAATTGAATTATTAAAGACAAACCCACAATATGGTGACTCTATCAAAAAAGAGCTTATACCTGAAAAGTTTAAAGAACAGGGTATAAAAAAGATATATAGGGTGGAATTATCTAATTTTTGGAGAATGTTATATACAATTGAAGGAAATAGGGTTGAAATATTCATTTTCATCTTAACAATAAGTGATCATCCAACCTACGATAAACTATTTGGATATAGAAAGAAATGAAAAAAATCCTCTTCCACGCCGCAGAAGCAAAACTCTACCAAACAAAGGAAGGCATTCTCAAAGACCGCATCGAAAAAACCTATCGCCATCCACAATTAGACCTCAAAATAAGAAGAATGCGAACACGAGCCGAAGCACGTCTCCTCACCAAAGCCCTCCAGGCAGGAATCCCAGTCCCGCAACTCCTCCAACAAACCGAAACAACCCTCCTCTTAGAAGAAATCAAAGGAAAAAAGCTCGCCGACACACTCGACACAGCCTCAAACAAGCAAGCCCTAATAAAAGAACTCGGAAAAATAATAGCAAAACTGCACAACGCCAACCTCATCCACGGCGACCTCACTACCTCCAACATCCTCATCACCATAGTATCGAAGGCAAGGAAACCATCGAAGTTGAACCCCTCCCCAAAACGTATATCAGATACCAGACTAACACTCATCGACTTCGGTCTCGGGTACGAATCCAATAAAATAGAAGACAAAGCAACTGACCTCCATGTCTTCAAAGAAGCCTTAGAAGCAAAGCACTACCGGCATGCTGAAACACTCTGGACAACCTTCCTCGCCAGTTATACAAAAGCAACCACTAACAAACAAATCATCACACAACTAGCAAAAGTAGAACTTCGCGGACGATATAAACAACAATTCTAAACAAACAACGCCCGTAACTCGCTCACCTTGCTCAACAAAATATCAGGATGTTCCCCTTCCAACTGCGCCTTCGTATGATACCCCCACGAAACAGCAATGGCAACATATCCTGCCTCTTTCGCTTCATGCACATCTCCCGCTGTATCCCCAATATAGAACAACTCAGCACGAGGATACCGTTTACGAATACGTACCAGTTTGTTTACTTTACTCAATTCCATCTCCCCTCCAATCACTTCCTTCACCCCATATATCTTCCAATACGCTAAAGATTCTTTGATAACAGAAGTAAGATTAGACGTCACCACATACACCCGATACTTTTTCGTAAGCGTATTCATGAGCTGCACCATCCCCTCAAATGGCTCAATCGCTTCAGGCTTCCCATTAAACGGTACGCGAATATCATGAATTAATGCAATCACATCCTTTTTGTCTAAAGCATGATCTTGTAAAGAAGCAGCAAAATTACCGGTATATAACGATTGAAAAAAGTGTTCAGAAGCCTGAAGGCTATACTTCCCTGCAATCGCAACAAAACGCCGAGCATACGCTCGATAACTGTCCACAATCGTACCATCATAATCAAAGACCAAGACCTTCTTCGGTGCCATATCCTCTAAAGTCTAACCAAACCCTTATAAATCATCCCGAGCCACTAGCCGGTATAGCCCTGTCGTATAGTGGTCAAGTATACTGGCCTTTGGCGCCGGTGACCCCGGTTCGAATCCGGGCAGGGCTATTTTTCCTATCGAAGATAGGGAAGCACTGACCGTACTAAAAACTACAAAGTTTTTTCAACGGGCAGGGCTATTTATTCTCTAAGGAGAGAAGAAAGGGAGGCGAACAACAGCACTATGAACGTATCACTGGTGCGCCATTTAGTCTCTTATTTAGAAGAAGTAGAGGGTATGATCTACAAGAAGAAGTTAAACAAATAGAAAAACAGCTGGACTTCTTCAGAAGATAAAGGTTACTTGACCTTAATCAAATAATGATCGAGACATCCAACATGGGTATGTGTGGGGCCCTTATTAACAAACCCAATACGCTCAAAAAAGCCAGGTACATAACTCACAGCTGTAACACGCGCTTGATTCGTAAAGGCCCGGGCTTCAAGCGCTTCATAAAAAGCACGCCCTACTCCTTGTTTCTGAGCTTCAGGAGCAACTGCAAAAAAATGTAATTCCCCTTCAAGCGGAGTAGGGTGACTCGTAATTGCCGCTCCCACCAAAGCACCGTTAGAATAATTCCAAAGTTGAGGATTACGAGAATGAAGTGCAGCAACTAAAGCATTCGAATGATCAGGAAAAGCAGTAAATAATAATTGTTGAGCTGCTAAAAAAACAGGATCTGCAATAAAAGAACCAGCGGGTGAACGTCGAGAAACAAGGGAAAGAGTATAGGAAGCCATCGGAATAAAAAATTACGCTTTCTTCCCAAGCACTTCAATCAATTTGAACGTACGTACTTCACACAAAGCAAGAGGGTACAATTTTTTTAATTTCAAACTCATCTCTTTCTGAATCTTATTTGAAATAAGGTCGGTAAATAATTCTTGAGACGTGCGAATCGTACACAAAGAAGTCAAATAGTCTTTTGCAGCAACACGAAGAGCATTCTTTAATGCACGAGACACTTTACGACGAGTTAATAAGAAAGGCTTAATCACAACCGAAGTATCTTTCGCTTTAACTACAAACGAATCTTCAATATAACTCACATTATTACGCATAGAACGACGAATATACGAACCAAACACCATAAATGCAATAGGATTCGCAATAAGGGCCCCATCAACAAGGTGGGTACGTAACTGTAATTCAGCACCCTTCCCTCGAAGATTACGCGTTAAATCAAGTTTAATGACTTTACCCACAAGTGCTTCAGGACTTTGACCATATAACTGAATCTTTGTACCGGTCATCGGTGCTTTCACATCAAAGAATGCTCGCATATCCCGTTTTTTCATTTGTTGTTCAGCCATGTTATACGAAACAATACCTCTTATTGTGAGTATTTGAAAATATGTGTATTATCATTACTTCGCTACCTTCTCCCCAACTTCAATACGGGAAGAACGAATGGCAGTAATGCTCCCCTTTGCCTTTTTACAAGTAGTACAACGATAAAGAACAGTAATGCGTTTCGTAGTCTTAGTCTTTCTCTTCCAATCTTTTGCCCCTTTCTTGCTACGTTTACCTTGATTTCCAAATCCACCACGTACACCACGTAAATATTCACGAGGTTGACTCCCTCTGGAAAGAGGATGCGTCGCTGAACGAGAACGTTGTTTTGCGGTGGTTACCAACTGAGTAGTGTGCTTTTTACAATACGGACAATATCGTTTGAGTTCCTTTGGAAATTTCATAGTGTGAATAAGGTCATAAGAGATGCTCCCCAACAAACCGACCAGTAAGGTGTTGGATTGACGCAAATGTTCGTTACTAAACCGCTTTTTAAACCTTATCGTTTACCTACAGAAAGCTTTTTAATGCCTCTTTAGTAGCAGAAAGAATGGTTGAAACAAAAACAGATTGGATGAAAATGAAACCTTCCGAAGTTGAAGCATTAGTAGTTGAACTTGCACAAAAAGGAAACACTCCCAGTAAAATAGGGGCTATTCTTCGGGACCAACAAGGCATTCCTCGAGTAAAAATGCTTGGTAAAAAAGTAAGCCAGATTCTTGCTGAAAGGAAAATTACCTACACCACAGAAAAAGAACTCTATCAAGCAAGTATCGAAAATGTAAAAAAACATTCTGCTCAACACAAACATGACTACACTGCCAAAAAGGCCCTTGCCAAGAAATTATGGCACGTTAAAAAACTTAAATAAAAAAGATAATATTCAAAGAGGTATGGTATGCAACAAGCAATTAGTAACGCACTGGCAAAAATAGATACACTCAGTAAAACCAAGCCAATTAAAATAATCAGTCATTTAGATACCGATGGGATAACCTCCGCAGCGATTTTTGGACGTATGCTGCAACGCTGGCATAAAACATATTCTCTCCAAATTATCAAAGAGCTTGAAGAATCATTTATTGCAAAACTACCAGAAACGCATATTCTTATTTTCCTAGGTTTAGCTTCAGAAAGCCTATCTGCCCTAGCACAAAAGAAAACAGAAATATTTATTTTTGATCATCATGAAATAAGTGCTGATATTCCTCAAAACATAACAATAATCAATCTTCAGTTAGTACAAGCAGAGCCACTCTCATCTGCAGCCATTTGTTATCTCACCGCTCGAACTCTAGCGGCACAAAATAAGGATCTTGCCTATCTAGCAGTCTTAGGCATGGTGGGTAATCAATTAGAAAAAAATATCTCCCCGCAATATGAAGAAATACTTCGTGAAGCTGAAACAGTTATCAAGCGAGGATTATTACTCTATCCCGCAACAAGGCCTCTGGATAAGACCCTTGAATATTGTTCAAATCCATATATTCCCAATGTAACCGGTTCCTATCGAGGAGTTATTGAACTCCTAAGGGATGCACATATAGTACGAGAACAAGATAAATTCAAATCATTGTTAGAGTTATCCGATAATGAAATGGGCCGTTTAATTACTGCAATTGCCATGCGTATACCGCAACGAACGCTTGAACAAAATATCGGCAATCTGTATATTATCAAGTTTTTTAATCAACAAGCGGACGCTCGAGAACTTTCAGCACTTATTAATGCTTGTAGTCGAATGGACCAACCTGCATTAGCTCTCTCATTTTGTTTAGGAAATAAAGAAGCAAAGGAGCAAGCAGAACGTCTGTACACTGAATATAAACAACATCTTATTGCGGGTCTTAAATATGCCCAAGAAAATACGCATATTACCGGGCCCCTATATACAATCATCAATGCACAAGATAAAATAAAAGATACAATTATTGGAACAGTAACGAGCATGCTTTCTGCTTCCCCCGCCTTTGAAGAAGGGACTGCACTTATCGGATTAGCATATGCAAATAATAAAATTAAAATTTCAGCACAAATGGTGGGAAAACAAGGAAGAAATGTGCATGAACTAGTACACAATATAATCATCAAGTTAGGAGGAGAAATAGGGGGCCAGCCCTTTGCTACGGGGGGACTTATTGATAAAGACAAAGAACAACTTTTTATTACTGAACTCCAATCTTCTCTAAAGATAACCGTATAAGCCCCTCATATAAAAATTCACAAGCGAATGTTCAAGAGGGCACATCAGAAAAACGATGTGCCACCACGCACTGAAGTACGTGATTTGAACAAGCACTCGTTCTTTGGATGCAGGAAACTATCAGTTAGTTTCCTGACCAGAGAATCGGTAGATTCTCTGTGCTCACAAACGTCATTGCCTTAAACCTAAAGGACACAGGTCCTTGATAGCGGTCAAGAATTAAAATTCTTGATGAGGCAAGTTTTAAACGTTCGAGACATAACAATCTTTAAAACACCCTCAAACCACCCTTTCTCATGAGTGTATTCCTCAAAACTGTATGTCCTCGCTGTAAGAACCATCAAACTATTTTTAGCAGACCTTCTATGCTCGTTAAATGCGCTAAATGTAACCATCTTCTTGCAAAAACATCTGGCGGAAAAGCGCGCATGCACGCCAAAGTCAGTGGAGTCATTAAAGCATGATACACAAACAAGGGGACATTATTACCTGTCATGTAAAATCAATTGAAAGTGCTTCAGTACATGTGGAAACAAATACGGGTGAGAAAGGCGCAATTGTGATGTCTGAAATTGCTGCAGGAAGAATTCGTAATCTCAGAGAATATGTATTCGTCAATAAACAAATCATATGTAAGATACTTACAGTCAAAAAAGACCATCTTGAACTTTCACGACGAAGAGTAACTGGAAAAGAACGTGAAGAAGCGCAAGAACAAGCAAAGAAAGAACGTACCATTCGTACAATGCTTAAATCAATTACTAAAAATCCAGAAACAATTATTGAAAAGATACTCAACGAGCAAACCTTAGCCGATTTTTTTGACGCCTTGAAAGCAAATCCGGCAGCAATTAAACCTTTTGTTGGAAAAGAGGAGGCAGAGAAAATAATTGCTGCTATGTCTACTAAAGATGAAAATAAAAAAGAAGTACGTCAAGTGGTGGTCTTGACGACCCATAGTGAAAATGGGGTAGAAGATATTAGGAATCTATTTTCTAAAAAAGAAGTCAAGGCCCATTATTTAGGTTCAGGACAATTCTCATTGAGCGTAGAAGACACTGAATACAAGAAAGCACACTATAAACTTCAACAAATCGTCACAAAACTCGTCCAAGAAGCAAAGGAAAAGAAGATTGCCTGCGTTGTAAAGGAAGCACAATAACCTCATGAACCTTGCTGTCTGCCCCAACCACACCAAAAAGAACTACACGCTCAAGACTCTCTGTCCACTCTGTAACAAACCAACATCCTCAGCACATTACAAATACAAAAATCTCACCGCCCCCAAACACGACACACCTTTTCCTGAGAAATAACTCCTTTTTCCCCTCACCCCCTACAATACGTTTACTTCCTAAACCCCTCACCAAAAGCGTACATCAGATAAAAGGGAGTAATCATGTATGTTGAGCAACAATCCCCTTCACGACGTCCATATCCATTTCCCACAACGGTTTTAACCGTTGATTATAGATAATTGCCGCAGGATGAAACAACGGCACCAACGTAAACGTCATTCCTTCCCACTGAAGTATCTGTACCTTACCATGGAGAGCAGTAATCCCCGCAACACTATCCATCTTCTCAACCTCAAACCCTCTCAACACCAACTTCGTGGCAAAATTCCCCAGCGAACACACCACTTTTGGCCGTATAGCGCGTAACTGCTCAGCCAACCAAGGAGCATGAGCTCTAATTTCCTCAGGGGAGGGATTCCGATTCTCTGGGGGACGATATTTCAATACATTCGCTACATACACCTGATCCAGTGAAAGCCCTACCCCTGCAAGCAACTTGTCAAGATTCTTACCTGCCGCACCCACAAACGGCATTCCTTGCTCATCTTCCTTCGCTCCCGGAGCCTCCCCAATAAACACAATCGAAGCATCCGCACTCCCCTTTCCAAAAACCAAATGTGTAGAACCAACTTTCAACAGCAAGTCCGCAGCCTTACAACGTTCTTCAACATCTGCAAGTAACGTAGTTTTGTCCATACAAAAAATCATACAGTAATCTTTAAAACCCCTCCCCTCCAGAGCGAATCATGACTACTGAACAAACACTTGTCCTTTTGAAACATGACGCCGTCCAACGAAACCTCCTCGGAAGACTTATCCAACGATTCGAAGAAGCAGGATTCAAAATCGCCGCAATGAAACTAGTCTGGGCAGATGAGAAACACGCGGAGAAACATTATCACCTTGATGAAACCTGGGCAAAAAATGTCTATGATAAAACAAAAGCTTCATACGATAAAGAAGGTAAAACAATGGAATACAAAGATCACATGCACCTTGGAAAAACCATTCAATCCTGGAATATGACGTTCCTCAGTGAAGGACCAGTTGTAGCCCTAGTCCTTGAAGGTCCCCACGCCGTCGAACTCGTCAGAAAAATGGTTGGCTCAACTGAACCTCGCCAATCTCCTCCCGGCACCATCCGCGGAGACTTCGCACTCTTAGAGTCCTATGCCCTCGCAGATAAAAAACAAAGAGTATTACGAAATCTCATCCACGCCTCTGATACCGTAGAAAATGCCAAGCGAGAAATTGCTCTCTGGTTCAATAACACTGAACTTCACCAGTACACCAAAGAATTAGATAAACACTTCTAAACATCTAAAAAGTAGAAAAACAATAAAAAAGAGTGAAATACTGGTTCAAACGCAAAGATTATGGCTGGGGCTGGAAACCAGCAACCTGGCAAGGAAAACTCATGATCGGACTCTGGGTTATTGGAATGTATTATTCGTATGCACTCGCAAATCGCTTCTCCTATTCAATAAGCGATACACTCTATACCGTACTACACCCCTGGACACTCTACACGTTTATCATCTGGCTCATATGCTGGTGCACAGGAGATAGACCGCGTTGGCAATGGAAAAAGAAAAAATAAACGCCTCTACGAGGAATTGAACCTCGCCCCCAACCTCCGCAAGGTTGTATTCTATC
Organism: Candidatus Pacearchaeota archaeon; assembly: GCA_009694725.1. GTDB lineage: Archaea > Nanobdellota > Nanobdellia > Pacearchaeales > GW2011-AR1 > SICV01. Next base: position 49,706 of record SICV01000002.1, on the reverse strand, counting down.
CGATAAACTATAGAGGCTTAAGAAAAGGTAGGTAAAAGGGTTTTAAAGCTATGGGGTAACCGAGCAAAAAGGGAAAAAGAAAGAAGAAAACGTTGCTGAACCCCCCTCATCAAAGCGTACACCAGATACTCTAAACAAGAAACATTACGAAATCGTACCCTGCACGAGTACAAAAGTCTCTTTTCCCGCAAGATGATTGATATACTGCACAAACGGTTTCCATTCATCACGCGAACGAACTAAAAAGAATCGATTACCCTTCAACCCAACCTGTAAGGGGGAAGCTTTATCTCGATGTACTGTCAATCCCCCTCCCCACGCAGGATCCCACATCCCTGAAAAAATGAAAAAGAACTGTGCAACTCCCGCAGTATACACGGCATCATGTAATAACGTATAATCTCCATGTCCAAAATGCCGAATAGAAACGTCTTTGATACGCACTTTCCCCCCCATTATACTTCCCAACCAGCCACTGAGCACCGACCCACTAAATGCAGAGACTAAAGGTACAGAAGATACAAGACCATAAGAATACCGCGCAGGTCGTTCAACTTGTTTCCCTTTTCCCCAAGCACATTTTGCTAAACGAATATAGTCCTCAACAGAAAGCAAATGATCAACTTGTACGTACCCCTCAGATTGCCAGGCCAAGCGTAATTGTTCTTTCGTATCAAGTAATAAGTACGTTTCTTGCAACATTAGTGTAACCATCCCCCGATCGCATACCGATTAACTTCACTCACTATTTCCTCAACCTCATGCCAACTCTGTGATGAAACCGGAAAAACGACCAAGCGACCGGCTTTGGGATGAATACGCTTTACAATCTTCCCCGGTACACCCTTCATATCAGCCCGGAAAGCAAGCGCACCACCCTGGGTCTCCCGCAACGTGTTCAAATAAAAAATAAAGGCTAATTTCCTGCCCTCAAGCTGATCATCATGACAGAGCAAGTAATCAGTTGAAGAATAACGACTCCCAAACACGTCACTTGCCCCTGCCTTCATCTTCACACCAGTTATCCGAATCAAATACTCGGCGAATTCGGGACTATCAAGAAAGTGCACAAATGCTTTAAGTGCCTTCTGTTTTGACCCATGCAAATCAGAAGTCTGAGAAAACTGGAATAAATCGGCTCGTTTCTGTTCAAAAAACTCCTTCTCAAACCCAGTAAGTAATCCCTCAACAACTTTTTTCTGTAAAAAACCATCAAATACTACGTGAGAAAACGGTTTTCCTTTCCCAAATTCTTTCATCTTATCTGCAACATAGTCCCCAGAAAGCACTACGTCATTCACTGTCTCTCGCATAACTACATCAAGAAAAAGAACTATTTAATCATTACGAGTAGATTTAAGAAGACAAAATAAAACTACTCAATCCTTATCTTCATCAACAACACCATTCTTGGTAACAAAAAAGACAGCTTCTCCATCGGGCAAATTAGGGCTATCGATCAATTTGGCAACTCGACTCCCTTGTTTCCCTCGACGAAGATAGAGACGAAAGGTACTTGCATGTGCAACAATATTCCCACCAACTGCAGTCGTAGGATCTCCAAACATCATAGCAGGATTAGCCATAACTTGATTTGTCACATAAATGGCAAGATTATGTTGTTCAGCCAACTTCATAAGACCATGAAGATATCGATTAAGTTTTTGCTGTCGATCTGCAAGCTGCCCTCGTCCCGCAAATTCTGCTCTAAAATGTGCAGTTAACGAATCAATAATAACAATACGAATAGGTTCTCCTCCTTTAATTAACTCTCCAATTTTATCAGCCAATAAAATTTGATGATCACTATTGAACGCCCGAGCAACCAAAATATTCTTGAGTACTTTTTCAGGGTTTGCTCCCAAACCTTCTGCAATTTGTCGAATACGTTCAGGACGGAATGTTCCCTCCGTATCGATAAAAACTGCTTTCCCATTTGCTCCACCCTGTTCTTTTGGTAACTGCACACGAACCGCAAGAGTTAACCCGAGCTGCGTCTTACCTGAACCAAAGGCGCCATAACACTCGGTTATGGCCTTGGTTTCAATTCCTCTTCCTCCCAGGAGCCCATTCAAATTTGAGCTTCCCGTTCCTAAAAAGAACACATCATCGCGCTTTTTAGAAAATTCAATCCCGTCTGAGAACCCTAGTTTCATCATACTACGCGCAGCTTGAATAGCTTTACGAGCAACTGCTTCACCCACTCCAGCAAGTTCAGAAAGTGCAGAAGGACTCATCACAGCAAGCCCCATCAAATCATACACCCCTGCGGCTTCAAGCTTAGAAGCAATCCCGGGACCAATCCCTGGAATATCAGTTAATGCAGGTTCAGCATCACTCACGTCTCCCTCAACTTTACTTTTCTTCTCCTCTTTTTCTTCACTCGCTTTAACCATACAAACAAACACGGAAAGCGCTATATAAACATTATAGCACTAAAGATGACAATAATACAACACTATCGTTAGAAAAGAAATATACCGAGATATAATCCAAACTCCTCTAAACTCTTTATCGTGAAAGTACTTCAGAAAAATCGCACCACACCCAAAGCCAAACTAATCAAAATCAGCCCATAAAAAAATCCCGTTTCCATACTGCTTCCCGTAGTAATGCTCCCTTTCCATTCATCCTTCCCTGGCCACCAGGGGCGAATCCCTTCAACGGTAAATGCATCAAGCAATAAATGCCCAGTATACCCTAAGAAAAAAGGAAAGGCAACAAGAGGAAAGAACAAGACCAAAAGAAAACTAATGATAATACAAAAAGTAAGGCTGTGTAAAAATCCTCGATGTTTAGTCAACCACTGAAAAGGACGAAACCACATACTCCTCCCCAAAAGGGAATGCATACTATCTACATCAGGCAGTAAAGAAGTAAATAAAACAAGAGGCACAAACCAAAAGGGGTGGGTTACCAATGGCAAAAAGAACAGTGCAAGTACAATGCCAAATAAAAAATGAGTACGAACAAGCATATTACGGCCGAGTGCTGAAATACCAGACAACAATACCTACAAAAATAAGAAAAAGGACCATTGCGAGAATCCACCATTTCATCGAACTCCCTTCAGAAGAGGGTGGAGAAACAGGAAGTGTAGACAGAGAAGAGGGAGGAAGAGTACTGGGAGGTACAATCGGAGCAACCTGCAGAACAGGTTGTTGCACAGGTTGCGTCATCACCTCAGGCATATACAAAAGAGAGAACAGACCTTAATAAATACTACTTTTGGAAAGAAGCGAGCAACGTTACAGGAACGACAGGAGCAATAGAGTCAACCATAAATTCAGTCGTATTATATAATGTATTTTGTCTAAAAGAACCAGTAAAAAAATGTTCTTCTCCCAACAAAGAAGCTTTCTTTATTAAAAAAGCTTCTAAAGAGTAAATTTCTGCTTCCTGCAACCCCAATTGAAGTAGCTGATCTTGAAATAAAACCGCACGACACGATTCAGTCCCATCATCCAATACCAATGAAAGTAATGCACGTTTCTTAGGAGTCACTTGACCATGCACTGCGCACCCACCCTCACCTAAACGCTTCCCACATTCAGAACATACTTCAAAATAACGAGGATCGAACGCCTGCACAATAAATGCTCGAACGTGCGCTTTCATTCCCGGTTGTAATTCTCCAATCCGTTTCGGAGAAACAATCGCAGTCAATTGTACACCTGCCAACTTCATCGAGCTTTGTTTGATATCTGCAAACGAAGAAAGATGCACTTCCCCATTACGCATCATTCCATTGCTAATCTCCAAAGTATCCCCTACATGCAACGTTCCTTGTTCAACCAACCCTATATGTGCCGTGTCCCACAACACACACCGAATCGTTCCGCTTGCATCACCTAAGGTAAGATTACCCACTTTTCCTTCTCGTCCATTTTTACTATAACTACGTACAGGAGCAATAGCTAAAATTTGCGCAACAAAATTGGCTCGCTTCACACCCGGCAATTCTGCAATAGTAAATTGTTCTTTATCAAAATTAACCCCTAGTTCAGCAGCAACAATTTGCGCAGCCCCTTCACGACTTACCAAACCAGATAACTTTGCTCGTTTTGCTTCAACTTTACGTTCAACTTCCTCTTGAGAAAGTTTTGCAGCCTGTGCAATACGTTCCAAGAGTTGTATATATGGATCCATACCCTTCACATTTTCAAAACAGTATAAAAGGATTGTTATACCAGAACAATTCAGCTCAAAGGGTTTATATAGCAGAAATGCCACATAACCATCGTGAAAGGAGGGGGAAAATGGGAAAAATGAACACAGTAGATAATGTTGTCAAAACACTTGTCATTGTTGGTGCAATCAACTGGGGCCTTACTGCATTCGATTGGAATGTAGTAAGTATGCTTCTCGGTGGATTGCCAAGAGTTGAAATGGTAGTCTATGTCTTAGTCGGTTTGTCTGGCTTGAAGATGTTATACGACACCTTCAATTAATGACTTCACACGGCAACCGTTACTTTTTTTTACAGTAGGGATTTTTTATACGGAAGCCTTATAAACCAATTTTCAATCAGGCAGGTATGCCACCAATTGTAGTAATCATCACCAAACTCATGCCTGAAGCGCCAGATACCAATCTTGAAGCAATCAAGCACGAAGCAGAAATACGCATCAAAGCCTTGGGTGGAAGTAATATCTCAATCACCGAAAAACCAATAGCCTTCGGCCTCAAGTCAGTCCATGTCAAAACAGATATGCCTGAAGAAAAAGGCACTGATGCCGTCGAAGCTCAATTAGCCTCAATCCCCGGCGTCTCATCCGCCACTATTGAAGATTATCGTCGAGCTTTTGGGTGAGAATAATTCTTAGTCATCAACGAGCACAAAGGCAATAAGTGCATTCGGATAAATATATAAAGAACCAAAGAATAACTAAGGTATGAGGCAGTACATTCTTCTAATAATCTCTTGTATCCTTGCAATAATTGGATTTATTTCTCAAACATTTCCAAGAACAATGTTAGCGTGGACAATTATTCCACTCCTAGTCGTAGTTCTTCTAAATTTGAAGTTAGGAAAAAGTAATAAAGTAAACAGTTGGGGCGAATGGGGATTAATGAGTGGAACAATTCTGTTATTACTAGGATTAGGAATAGCGAGGAGTGTAGCAGGGGACAAAGCATTAGCAATAATTGAGATCACTTTCCCACTAGCCCTAGTAGTGCTTGGAATAAGTGGAATTGTCACAATAGTAAGTTGGTTTCTAAACGAATAATCCTATAAACCCCCTTCCCCTTTCTAGATGATGCCCCTTACACCCGAACAACAAGACGAAATACGCTCCCAACTCCGCGAACAAGTTGCCCAATTACCTGATGAGAAGAAAGCCCAAGCCTATAAGCAAATTGAAGCACTCTCACCTGAAGCATTAGAAGAACTCGTCAAACAAAGCGAAGAACGAGAAACAACCGCCGAAGAAGGACAAGGTTCCATCTTTAGAAAGATTGTAACGGGAAAAATACCTTCACAAGTGATAGCCGACTTACCTGAAGGAGTTGCCGTGTTAGATATCAATCCCGTATCTCCCGGGCACACCCTCCTCATTCCACGCACAGCAATCACCAAAGCAACCAAAATGCCCACGGCACTCTTTAAGCGAGCAAAACAAATAGGCCTCACCATCACCAAAAATCTCAAAGCTTCGAGCATCGAACTAGCAACACAAGAACTCTTTGGAGAAGCAGTCATCCACATCATCCCCAGTTACAAAGAAAAAAAGACTCTCCTTTCCCAAAGGACTAAAGCAACAGAACAAGAACTCAAACACATACAAACAAAAATAGCGTTTTCCCCCCGAAAACGCACTAAGAAAGTACTCCTCGCACCAACCTCAACACATCTGCAGCATATCCTCCTAAAACGACGTATCCCATAAGTCCATACGCAATAAAAAAGACAGGCACAAACGGAATCCCCTGTTTAATGACCACAGACCGTCGATACCGACGTAACAATGCAATATCTGCCCGAGACAATCCCGCAGCAGAAGGCGAGAACGTGTGTGAGCCCACCTTCACCGAGGAAACAAGCCAATCCCCTTCCAATAATGCATCAGGACGAGTAAGTCTAATGAAACATGTTTCTTCCACCGCTTTTGCATGAAGAAATAAACCAAATAACACCCACGCCCCACTCCACATCAGTCCCCAGGCCATACTTGAAAGGAAAAACGAACTCACCAATCCCCCAAAGACAAATATCCAGAAAACAACCACATACTGTTCAAAGAAACCTTCACATGCTTTCCCATACGTCGCACTCTTCCAGGCATGCCACCCACTGATAGCCAACGTATATACCAGTCCAACAAAAAGAAGTGTCAATACAAATCCGCTCGCATACCACCCACGAGAAAGAAGGTCAAGCCCAGGCAAGACAGGTCCCAAGGCAACCAATAAACGCGCATCCCCTTGAGCGAACACCCCGCCGTAATAAAACAGAAGAGCAAGTACCGCAAGCCCCGCAGTCACACTCAAACCTTCCAATACATGCCCCTGCACCACCAGTCCGACAAGACCAACACAAAACAATGCATACACCACCCAATCACTCACAAACGTCGTCTTCCAATCATGTATCGCAGCAAACCCCAACAATACCAACACAAATCCAAACACCACTTCGAACATACTCAGTATACTAAAAAGGAGTTAATAAAATACGCGGAAGTATCTCATATCCAGGGTGAGCCAATTATTCAGAAAGTCGGTATCATCTGAATGCAGAACAAGTACGTATATCGGATAATAGACTAGCCCCACAAACAACCTGCCTTTCTATGTACAACTTCCTAAATCTCTCACCAAAAGCGCTAAAAAAAATAAATCATTTCTTCTCAGAACGAACCACAATTACATCAACTCGATGTTGCCCACCCCGCTTATATCGGGTGAACTTCCCCTTCGCACGTTTATCATTCTTGGTCTTTCGTCGATCAGGTACTGCGTAATCCATGAGAATAATTATGGTTTTTGAGAGGCACGAGCAGTAGCAGTTTGATAGCTTTCACCCAACCAATTATTAGTAGCATCTGCATCTATAAAGCAGGCTTTATTATTCACAAACGTATCTCGTGCAATCTTCCGCTGAGCAAGAAGAGCATTACAAAATGACTTTTCTCGTTCACCACTAGCAACAGTTGGACAAGCACCGAACACAGGAGTAGGAGAATCTAAAAGATTCTTACTAGCCAGAAACTCACAATCAACATACCGTGAACGACCATCAATTTCTGTATATTTTTTAGAAACAAGGGTACAATATTCAGCCTTACCTTGTTCAACACCTGCAACTGCATTACACGTAGTAACAATAGTGGTAAGAGGAATATTCGCTGTATCCAATCCTCGATAAGCATTATACGCAATGTAAATCCCACCAATAACAACAACAATAAGCACAAGCGTTAAAATCATAGAGCCCCCACTCTCATCAGCCAAACCTCCTCGTTTCATACTCTCCCCCAATCATTTTTGTTTATAAATCTTCCGCACTAGCTGCCCATTCTCATCAAGAACAAGCTCCCCATTAAAGGTACGAGTAACTTTGGTTTCCCCTTTGTGTGCCGTAACCCACAGGCCCTCAAATCGAACAACAAAAAATCCTTCTTCATCCACGGCAACAGTAAAATCACCCGAACGAACCTTCCCATAAAAATTAGTATTCGTCAGATGCAACTCTCGACGTAATTCGATCATACGTTCTTTCAAATCGACCCCCGTGCAAGTTGTACATACCAATGCATCCTGAGCAAGCTGTTCCAATCGTTCTTGTACGAATAGTTCCAATACATCAACAGAATACTGCACATCATCAATCACAACGTTACTTACCACCTGTGGAGAACGGGTCATCCCCATCCCTGCAAGAATAATCAATAAAACCGCAACAAGCAACACCCCAATGGTGGGTGAATCTCCTCTACGCACGGTCACATTTCCCCGCATATGCGATCAACTCAAATTCTTGTCCTTCACGCGTCAAAAAGACACGCACAACTGGTTCAGCGGGACGAATATTGTTATTAGAATCATCTCGGAAACGTTGCCAAGGAGGTAACGGCACCGCACCGGCAGAAGAATAAGGTTCTAACGCAGCATACGTAATACTTTCAGCTACATTCCCCGACGCAGTTCGTCGAAAGAGATAGCGAATCCCGTCCCGTCCCTTACTCACTTCATCAATCGTAAAAAACACACAGGATGAACTAAACGATGTCGTCAAAGCCAACGGATCATAGTAAATCGTGCTCGGGAGCGAAGCGGTCGCAAGTCCACGTACACCCTGCATAAATGCCAGTTCAGAAGGTTTGTCAAAATAAGATAAGAACAATACTTCAAGCACACTCCTATTCCTTCCTCCAAACACAATGTGTTCACTTAACAAAGAACCTTCAGGTACCACATATAACGAAGCAGAAGGGGGTGAAGTGTGCACAGCAAGTAATTTCGCCCCTACAAGAAACAAGCCCATGAGAAACACAACTGCAAGCAAAATAGGAATAGTCCCCAACAATTTAGCTAGTTGCCCACGCATTATGCATTTCTCCCGCGATACGTAGTTCCCACCACAATCTGATAATTCTTTCCATCAACAGTAAACACACGTTCAGCACACTTCGGATACGTTGCAGATTGTTTCACCCCAAATCGACATTGCTCAACATGATCTCCTGCGCGTAATAAGGTCGTTCCCCCATTTCCAAAACAATCATCGGCACACACCGCAACAATATACTTTTCTCGCGTCACCACCTGCTCATCGATACCACACGAACCAAACGTCCCATCAAAAAGGCCCTGTTGTACACATCGTTCAAGCATATACGCAAATGCCCCACTCTGAGTAACACGATAATCTGCTCCCCCGCCATAATAGAGATACACCCCCCCTACAATTCCCCCCCCTACAATCAATAACAACAAAAAGAATGAAAAAAAGGAAAGTTGATTCCCTGCGCTCATGCTCCGACCTCAAACACTAACGTTACTTTCTCACCTGCTCGATCAACATGCCAATTACTCACAGACACATCACGAAGATATGAGTACCAATGCGCTTTTCCCGCACGCAAACGTACTCCCACTTCCTGTCTCCCCTCTTGTAACACAAACATCTCATCAACCGTGGCAACTTTATTTCGTGCACCGATCTGTACCGGCGCACTCACATCAAGCACAATCACATCCCCTGGTTGAGCTTTATCAATCGTCTGTGCAATCACAAACGCATAATAGTCTTCCCATCGATCGGTCGTGCCCTGATGCCGCAACACAAAGGACCCCAAAATACCGGCAAACATCAATAATATCACCCAATAAATCACCGTCCCTTCTAACAAGCCATTTCCCTCTCCTCGTTTCATGCTCATGTTGACCGAATAGTCACTCCCTCAGTAGTCTTACTCACCTTGAAAAGCATAAGCCCTTGCTGTAAACGAATATACGGTTCTTCTTTAGTTTGACCTGTCTTTTGTAATGTAGGAATAGGGTCTGTCCCTACATTTCCAATTATTGATACTTCGTCAATCCCTTTAACTACTATCAAAGAATCATCAAAAAAACGACAATAGCCTGATTCTTGACAAGTACGCGTTCGTAGATTATCTTCCCATCCGCCCCCATTACCAATACCTCTACATGCACACACACAACTCTCAAAATAACACTTTTCAGGTCGATGTAAATCGGTATTTGACCAGCCAGTGATAAACCAATTAGATGCCTCTTTCGAAGAATAAGGTGTACGAAGACTGAACTCCCCTTCTTCTCCCACTTTCAGCACATTAATCTTCGCCTCCAAAGAATCAAGCATCTTTTTCGCAATGGTCACATCCTGATTCACCGTCACCTGATAAATCTGATACGCAACATATCCTACTAATACTAATCCAATCACTGCCAACAAAATCTCCAAGAAATTATCGGTAAGTAAATCGCCCTTTCTCATTACGCGACCCCTTCAATATTACCTTTACACAACGCATTAATTGCCTTCGCATCATACGGCACAGCCTGCACCACCGAACATCCCTGCGTATTCTTTGAACCAGCATAGAGGCCACAGTGTCCAGCAGCAAGATCTTGGCTCGCTCCGGTAACAAAATATTGAGTAGCCGCAACCCCTATTCCAACCACCACTACACCGATAGAGAAAACTTTCAAATTTTTACCAATAACTTGTATTAAACGCCCCGCATTCAAACCGGCGCTCACCGGAGCAACATAAAAAGCACCTCCTGCGGCAGCAGTCGTTCCTACAAAAAGATCACTGAGCGTATTTTGTGTCGCATCTCCCCAGGAAGTCGTCTTAACCTGCATAAACACAATCGCAATCTGTTGTCCACGGGCATCAAATCTACTGACTCCTTCAGCAGGAGGAACGCGTAAAAAAGGAGTAGCCGGATACGCAGATACATCCTTATCACTAAATGCTTGTAAATAGGTTAAACCAGTCCCAGGCACCTTCATTGTACGCATGTATTCACTAAAGTCCAATTTCTTGAGCACCCCCTCTGAAACGTTACGATCAACCGCGATACGAGAACAGATAACACACATCGGATCGCCTTCCTTAAATCCGCGTGATTCCAAATAGCCGGTAGAAATATCCAATTGCCCTTTACCCATCATATCCCAACAGCGATACATCGCTTCAGCAGTAGTTGCTTCAATTAACGTAGTTGCATCCTTCGCATCCTTCGGCAATTTCACCAAAGTCATATCCTCTCCCGCCATACTTTCAGCACAGGTTGCCCCTCTCTCCCCCATACAAATCTTTTCAGTTGCACAACTCAAAGGAACGCTTTGCCCTCCTGTCGCCCCAACAGACGCACGAGTCAACACCGATAATTTACATGCTTGTGCTCCCCCATCCGCAGCACTTTGTAATGACCATAAAAATAATCCCAACACAAGAAACGCAGCAATCGCCAAAACCACTAACACAATCTGACCAGCAGCTAAATCCCCTCGTTTCATCTCCAAGCAAGCAGAAAGCACTTTATAACAATTACGTCAGAACCTTGAGTAAGTACCGCACAGCAAAAAAACCAATAAGTGCAAACAAGATCCACATCCCCACCCCAACAATCGACTCCCCCCCTACTGCCCGGCGCATACGGTCGTATCCTCCACAGGTCGTGCGACATCAATAACCAGATGTCCTTCCTTCCCCGAAACTCGATACTGTATACAATATGCCTTTCCGCCATAACTCAAAGGAATATCCAAATAGCCATCGCGATACGCAAGCATCACTTTCTTTGCTTCTTCCAACTCTTTCTGCAGCAACGTAAAGGTACTTCCTGTATTCCGTACAAATTCAATCGCATTATTTGACCGAAGAATGAAAACTCCTGGTGAAATCCCTCCTGGAAGTAAATAAGCGCCAGTTAAATCCCCTCGTTTAATACACGGAGTAGCACAAACATATACCTGTTTAGGCCAAGGAAACAAAGAAACGTCAGAAACTTCACTAGAAACATAGGCCGGGGCATTTACTAAAGATAATTCTCCTTGCAAGAAATAGAAAGTATTACTCCCTCGCACCCCTCCAAACCAATACCGTCGAAACGTTTCTTTCACTTCCCCCGGCACAACATCTACCTTCCCCAACGTAAACGATCTGCTTTCATCTCCAAACCGAACCCATGTGTCTGTCTGACGATATTCAACTTGCAAAGTGGCCGGGTTATAGCGCACATATGCATATCCATCCCCCGTATCATAACTGGTTAAATTAGTGGGAATCTGTTGAAAAAAAGAAAAAACGCCTGAATTGTATTGCGTTACTAACGCAACGGCGACAAGGCAAAGCAAGACCAAACCAATTGTCCATTTGCCCAGCTCATCTTGTGGTAATGCTCCCCTCATGGTTTTCGAACAAACCCTCGAAGTGTATCAACAACGCCCCCTAATTTACCACTAAGCGTTAAGTAAAGTCCAAAAAATAACGCTAATACCAGTAAGGCAATAACAACTCCAATAATCACAGACTGCGTTTGTGCTTTTTTCATAATGCTTCCATTCTCCCCTTCCTTAAATACATTCCCCCGAAGGTTTATAACGACGGAAGAGCATACTACGAAAAGATGGGTGCCCCTCCTGACCTTGCCAAACGATACCTTGCTCGACTCGAAACGAGTCAGACATCAAACGAATATAAACAGTTTAAACAAGATGTAACTCCTGAACTAACGCAATACGAACGTCTTGCCCAATCCTTGGGCAATATCCTTGCCTTCAAACTCTCTCCGAAAGATGAACTCAAAGTCTCCCAAGCCCTCAAAGAAGCACACATCAATGTCACTCCACCTCAAGCACTCGGTCTCGCCCTCACCGGATTCCTCGGCACATTTCTACTCACCACCCTGATCAGCACAGGGATCTTCTTCATAACGTCCGCCATCCCCGTGCTCTTCGCCTCTCTCGGGATCATCGCAGGCATCTTCCTCTATTATTACCTCTCTTCCTACCCTGCCCGACTTGCACACGAATGGAAATTAGCCGCAAGCGCAGAAATGGTTCCAGCAATACTCTACACCGTTATCTATATGAAACACACGTCAAATTTTGAACGCGCAATCACCTTCACGGCAAACAATCTCTCAGGACCATTAGCAAAAGAACTCCAAAAAGTAATCTATGATGTTGAAGTCGGAAAATATTCCACACTCAAACAATCACTTGATACCTATCTCGATTCCTGGCGAATAGATGCTCCCGAATTCATTGAAGCATTTCATTTAATTGAATCAAGTCTGTACGAACCAGCAGAAGCACGCAGAATCCAGATTTTAGAAAAATCACTCCAAGTCATGCTTGATGGCGTCTACGAAAAAATGCTCAAGTATAGTCGAGAAGTGCGTGCCCCCTTAACAAACGTCTACATGCTGGGTATCATTCTCCCTACCCTCGGATTGGCCATGCTCCCCCTTGCTTCAACATTGTTGGGGGGCGTCATACAATGGTATCATGTCTTTCTCGGATTTAACCTCCTCATTCCATTCGTTGTAGTATATTTAGTCAATCAAGCACTCCTCAAACGCCCCGGAGGGTATGGAGAAACAACCATTCTTGAACAGAACCCTGCCTATCCCCAATACGCCTCAAATAAACCCTGGATTACCTATTCACCCATTCTCTTCCTTGGACTCTGTGCCACGCTTCTCCCCTTCATCATGCAACTCACGTTTGTGCAACAAACATTCGGACTTCAAGCAGAGTATACATTCCAAGAATTAAATATTCCCTTCTTTGAAAATCAAAAACTGTTCGATTTCAAAAATGTGAACGGGGCACAAGTAGGGCCCTTTAGCCCGATTGCAACCCTCCTGGGGCTCTGTTTCCCTGCAGCACTGGGCCTCTATCTCTATTTCGTCTATCGGACAAAAACAAAAGAACTCATTAAAGCCCGAGACCAAACAAAACAATTAGAACAAGAATTTACAACCTCCCTCTTCCAACTCGGTAATCGATTAGGCGATAATGTCCCTGCAGAAATTGCATTCGCCAAAGTAGCGGAAGTCACACAAAATCAACAAACACATGAATTCTTTGCATTAGTCAATAGCAATATCCAGCAAGCAGGCATGTCCTTAGAACAAGCCCTCTTTGATAAACGTCGAGGAGCAATCACCTACTTCCCTTCAAATCTCATTGCATCAAGCATGCGTATCCTGGTTGAATCAGTAAAAAAGGGATTACAGGTGGCTGCCCAATCCCTGATGTCAATATCTGAATACATTAAAAACGTAGAAAAAATAAATCAACGTCTCCACGACCTTCTTGCAGAAGTCGTATCAGATATGCGTTCCAATATGACCTTCCTCGCGCCCCTCTTATCTGGAATTGTAGTGGGATTAAGCGTCATGATCACTGCAATTCTCAATAAACTCGAAGCATTCAAAGATGCCCTTCCGAGTGGGCAAGAGTCAGGATTTTCCAGTATCCTTAACATAACTGATCTTTTCAAAGTAAGCGAAATGATTCCACCTTATTTCATCCAACTCGCGATTGGAATCTATATCTTGCAAGTTATTTTCATCCTCACCAACGCACTTGTCACCGTTGACGCAGGAAAAGATCAACTCAAAGAAAAATATGAACGCGCACAAAACATCCGTACCGGTCTCGCTCTCTACATAGGTACAACGCTCCTCGCCACCCTCACTCTGACTATCCTGGCCCTTACAGTTATTAGCGATTTGTAAATAAGAGAAAACCAACTAAGCCCCTTCTGAAAAAGATGCTCAAATCATACATCAGATACCAACGACCCTATCTTTCACAGGTATCTCCTTTTTCTCTGAACCTCTCATCAAATACATACATCAGATAATAGACGAGAAAAATAAAAAGAAAACCTAAAACGCCTGCGCAGCCTGTCCTAACCAGGCTTCCCATCGAGCAAAAACAAGGATTCTATCAGGTAATCCTCGTTCAATGTGTACCTGTTCAGCAATGCGATGAAAATGATGATTCGCTAAAGCGTGAAACGGAGCTTCAAGAAGCAGTGGCTTTTTCAATCGTTCGGCAATTCCCACTAATGCCTGATTCATATCAGCACGTAACAAAATATTATCCCAGACGGCATCCCAATTCCCTGCCCATCCTTTAACCGTTCCAGCTATCGCTTTCACAATTTCAGAATCTCCATTTAATAATTCTGGTGTCGGTTCAAGCTGATCAGTTTCAACATTATACCGCATTAAATCAACAAATCCCCCTTCAGCGACCGGATCCTTTGTCCAATGTTTACGTACTTCGGTAATACTCATAATGCGACGAACCGAGTGAAGCCCATCGGGTGTGCGTACCGGATTGGCAACCACAATGATGTCTGTTGCCTTAAAACTGGTCGTGGGCACACCCAAGTCATTCACCACACGATCAAATACTCCATACGGAGAATCGCCATGAATGGTCCCTGCAACAACATTTGCGAGAGCTCCAACTCGCATTGCTTCATACAATGCTTTTGCCTCTCCACTTCGTACTTCTCCTACAATAAGGGCCGAATCTCCTAAACGTAACGAAGTACGAATACCTTCAGATGCTTCCACCTCGGTACTTCCCGTAACCAAAGCAGAACGAACTTTCATACGTAATATATCATACCCTATCTCTCGCAAAGCATCAACGGGCAATTCTAACGTATCCTCTACAACCACAATACGATGCTGGGGCATGACTTCTAACAATAAACTTCCCAATAAGCTTGTTTTCCCTGAACTCCGCGTACCCGCGACAAGTAACGTACGACTTCCATCGATTAAGAAACTCAATAAACCTGCAGCAAGGGGATTCAACATTTTACGCTGAATAAACAAAGGAAGTGTCCAAGGTTGATCACGATGACGACGTAATGCATACGCCAAGCCTGCAGGAGAAAGCGGTTCCTTGATAGCAGCAACTCTCGCCCGTATACCTCCGAATACTAAATCAGTATCTAAAATAGGATTTGCTTCATCCAAAGGTCTTCCTGATTGCAAACGTAATTTTCCTGCCCAGGAATCTGCATCTTCATAACTCGGCACAACATTGGTTACACAGGCATCAAACGTTTCATGCCGAACAAAAATAGGATTTTGCGCAATAGGAGCATTCAAAGCAATGTCTTGCAATTTTTGATCCCAAAGCAACACTTCCAAAATACCAAATCCAATAGTATGTCGAACAAGAATATGACTTAATCGTTCAAGATCTGAATAAGAAAGGGCAATGTTTCGCTGTCCCCCCAACTCCATTAACAAATCTCGTGCAACTTGTATAAAGATAGAGCGCGTTTTTTCAGGATCAGTGAATTCTTCGGCCTTAGGTCGGTGTTCAATTAATACTTGACGAGCAACCATCAAAAGAAGATGGTGCTCTTCAGATAACAGGTATTCAGGAGGTAATACATGATAAATATATTTTGCATCATTGGGAACTTGTAATAAAGTAACCGTTGCTTCTTCCTCTCCACTTCGAATAGTATATTGATCAACAAGTTTAGAATGTAACGGAAATTGAGCAGCAAGACGAGTAAAACTAAAGTTCGGCAAGATGGCAGGACGAAATACTTCTTGATACAAAACTTTCCCCGAAATAATTCCTCGTGTAATGCCCTGCCCAATGAGGGTAGTTCCCTCTAATAATCCCTGTATTCGCTCAAGTAAACGCACATACCCTAAAAGTCCTTGTTGATTAGCTACCTGTCCACTTGTCACCTGTACTCGTAGCTGTACTGCTCGTCGTTTCACTTCAGTATAACAACTCATCGGGTCTTGTCGAAGTAAATCCATAAGGTAATGCATATCGGCAAAGAGAGATTCCCCCGATCCAAACAAATTCAAAAGTTCAAGAGAAAGGATCTTTTCATGTTTAGTTAAAAAAGTGTGTAAACGTGCAATTTCACTCAAAAGACGCACTTGTGCATGGGTATACGCATAGTGTCGTTGTTGTACAAATACAAGACCACTCACCTCGGGATGCTGAATCAAAGCATCAATTGTCCGTGCCATGACCCCGGGACCATCGATAAGGCTGGGAACAAAGGGCGCTTGTAAATAATTCACATACAAGAGCGTTTCACCTTGTTTTCGTTCCAATTCGGTTGCATACAAGAGGGCTTTTTCTTTGAATAACATAATCACCTAAAACGGTCTAGACTCCTCTCATTAAAAGGGTTTGCTCCACAACAATTTTTAAACCCCTCCATCCATACTGTCCTATGTCTGAGGTGATAACAGATGCACGTATTCGTGATACAGAGGAACGACAGCGTCTACTCAAAGAAAGGGTGCTCTTAATAGGACAAACCCTCGTTGAATTACGAGACGGACTTATTCAAGAATTGACAGAGACAAAAAAAATAGTCGTTTCTCTGCAAAGTGATACCCAACGCCTCAAAGAACTCACTCGTAATCTTGCTGAACAAGCAAATAATAGTGCACGAAAAGAGGAGGTAGCTAGTATCCAAAGACAAATGGATATGCTCAGAGCATAATGACCCTCACAGATGAAGTCTATCAATTACGCCAACAAGGCACATCAGATGAAGTAATTAGTCAATTACTGACAAGAAGGGGATATCGCGCACAAGAAGTGACTGAAGCGCTTGCAACCTCAGCAATCCGAGACGCAGTCAATGCTCCTGCTCAAAATGAGCAAGACCTTCAACCCTCGCTCTCCGCAACAGGATACTCTCAGGATACAACCCCCATGGCAATCCCTCAACCCGAACCTCAACCACAACAACAATACGCCGATCAAGCCTATCAAGATCAGAGTCAACAATATGCGTATACTTCAGGAGGAGGAAGTGGGGGAGTAAGCGGAGACACCATTACAGAAATAGCAGAACAAGTTGTAACAGAAAAAATGAGCCGTGTAGAGAACACCCTCAATCAACTCTCCATCTTCAAAGGAACAAGCGAATCGCAACTACGCTCACTTGATGAACGTCTCAAGCGCATTGAAAACATCATTGATAAACTCCAACTCTCTCTCCTCCAACGCGTCGGGGATTATCTCACCAATGTTGAAGATGTCAAGCGAGAACTCATCGAAACCCAAAAGACAGTCAAATCCATGGGTGCCCGAGGGCAACAAACACAAACACAAGCACAAGCCCAAACACCAAATAGAACACGCCAAACTCAAGCTCAATCAGAATAAATACATTCGATTTCTACGATCCCTCAACACCCCACAAGAACGTACATCAGATATCAGGCAAACAAGACCATCAAAAAATACATTAGATGCCGAACAACCCAAAAGCAAAAAAGAGATGCATCACAAGAAAATACACCTTCCAATACGCTCCCTAAACCACTCATCAAAACATACACAAGATCATAAACACGATGTGCCACCATGTCCTTTAGGACATGGTTTGAAACAGGCACTCGTGTTTTGGATGCATGCAAATCTATCGATTTGCTGCACAGAGAATTTCAGATAAAAATTCTCTTGTGCTCAAGGAACCACCACACTCTAAAGAGTGTGGTTTTCTATCAAGTTCCTTGACATAACAGCGAAAGAATCAAACCTACAATACACAAACAAAGTTACTTGACCTTAACCAAAACCCAGCCAACTAACGCGCACACCGCTAATAAGATAACCATTCCTGCAACGGGCCCTGAATACACCCACGAAAGAAATGGATTCATCGAAGACCCGTCAGGCGTATACTGCCACAACTGATCACTGAACATATTAAGTGCAGCAAATAAAAAGATAAGTAATAAGACAATAACTAATGCGATACCAACTGGTCCTTGCATTTCCTTAGCCTTACCGCCAAGAAAGCCAGTAATCATCAAAATAAAGAATCCGACGATCAACATCACAATTGCCCAGGGAGCCGTAGTCTCAACATATTCTCGCGCTCCAGCGGCGGTAATAAACAACGTCGCGAGCACAAATGACACAAACACTAACCAAAACTTATTCTCCCCCACAATCTTCGTAGAAACCATTACAGCAAATGAAATAATAAACACTAACAAGAACGACCAAATAGGCAATAAATACCCAAGACCAGAAATATCAACAACCATGGGACATTATTTCGGTTTACCTGAACCCGAAGAGGAAATAGCGATAATCACTCCAATCAAAAGCACTGCCCCTACAATCCAACCCACATACTGATCATATCCAAAGCTGCCACTCCAGCCAAATTGCTCAAAGGATTGACTAAAGATGACGATCGCAATGACAAAACCAACAGCTAAAAGCCCATAATTAAGTCCAGGGCCACTCTTGTCATCAATAAACATATACATAAGAATCATCAAACAAAATAAGACCACAAGACCTACAGCCAGGCGAGGAAAGGCTTCCTGGAAAAATCGAGGTACAAGATCTAATTGAAGTGCAAGTAACGAAACAACAATCCCCACCAAAACATTAATCCCTTTTTCATCACCCAAAATCTTAGTCTTTTGCATAATCCCAAATACGAGGGCAAAAATCAATAAGAACGGAAGAAGATAATCAAACACACCAACGCTCTGCCATTGCATCAGAATCGATTGTATATCCATAGTTGTGTTTCGTGAATCCTCTTTTTATATCTTCTGTTTAGTTAGTCTTTCTTTCCCCCGGATTTACCCGAAGAAAGTGCAACTGCAATGGCAATACCCACAATAACAAGCAGTAATACGTTACCCCAAAGAGAAGACCATTCATTAAAGAATCCGGCAATACGATCATACCCCCCCGTAAGATTCAACACCGCAATCACAACCGCAACGAATGCAAGTGCAAATGCAGTCGTCTTCATCCAACCCGGAACTTCAAACTCTTTCCAAAAGAAGCCAGCAAGAAGCAAGAACACTAGAATCACCACAAGAGAAACTGCTAAAAACGGAATCAATCCTTGAATAATTTCAAGGGCATACCCTGCGCTCAAAACAAGCAATGCAGCCGAACCCGCAACAAGCGCATCAATCTGAGACTTATTCGCACCAAGTAATTGTGTCTTCTGTAAAATCGCAAAAATAAGGGCAAATACCAATACAAACACCAACAGCGCTTGTGCAAACGAGGACGTGAACAAGGAAAAATCCATTCTCTGCAAAACCAAAACCCCTATATAAATATACTGCTCAAAATATGAAAACAAACAAAAAACCCATTACTTAAACCTCACATCTCAGCGTACATCAAATACCTAAAGAATAATCAAGAAAATAAACAAAAACGTTACTTACATCAACATATCATCGCTACCACCGGCAGCGGGAACCATTGGTTCTTCACGACTTGGCACTTGCGCCTTCGTAATAATAAAGACATCCCCAATTGCCCGAACAAATTGATGGGGGATAATGACTCCTCGAGCTCCACCAAGACCAGCAGTCAATCCAGATCCAACTTTAATGCGCCACCCTTCAATTTTGTTATCAACTAAGGTGACCTCTTCAATCTGACCAAAATAGTCGCCATCAGCGGTATACACATGCTTTCCAATAACTTCACTAATCTTTTTGACTCGTAACATACCTCTGCAGTTCAAAATCCACTATTTATACTTTATGCTTACAGAACACGTATGATGAAACACTACATCTCACCAACAGAGTGTTTATATAAAACCAAAGAAGTAGATAAGAATGAATAAACGTGAATTCCTGCACATACTCGGCGCAATACTCATCCTCGGAATCACCAGCGCATTTGCCCCAAGCCTCGAACAAGGAGCGGAAGTCATCCCGCAAATACTCACCTACAGCCTCATTCTTGTCGCTGTTGCAGTAGCAAGCAAAAAAATAGGTGCGCACCTCTTAGATGCAGACGTTGAACATGAACTCTGGACCCTTCATCGATTTGGATTCAAGAAACATCACTACTTGAGTCAAGGATTTCCCGCAGGAATGATATTCCCTCTTGTCCTTTCGCTTTTCACCCTGGGACTCATTAAATTCCCTGCATTTCTCACCTATGAAACACGTGCAGCAACCCATCGTGCAGCAAAACGATTTGGATTCTATAGTTATGCCGCAATGACTGAGTGGCATAACGCACTCATCGGAGCACTCGGTATGCTTGGACTCTGGATTCTCGCCTTCCTCGCCTACCTCGGAGGACATGAATACTTAGTCCAAATGACTGCCTGGTATGCCGTAGCTTCAATGATTCCATTCTCCAAGCTCGATGGTACCCAGCTCTTCTTCGGCTCACGCGTCCTCTATACCCTCTGCCTCCTCGGCACAACTATCCTGGTCATCTACGCTCTCCTCCTCGCAGGAAAATTCTAAAAGTAATTAAAGAAGAGTAAAGAGGAAGAAGAATGAACTGGAAAGAGTGGCCATATTGGAAGAGGGGAGGTATAATCGCGGTAGTTTTTTTCTTGGGCTCGGTGCAATATGGTTAAACGCTTCAGATGAATCAACAGAAAATAGTTTTCTAAACACTATTCTTTCAGTAATCCTTATCCCTTCACTCATAATTGCATTCACAGTTACTTCAATTTTTGGATGTAATCCCCTTGCGGACAATGGGGCGTGTGATAAAATAGAACCGCTCTTAATGATTTTAGTAATTCTATGTAGTATGGCAATTGCTTTCGGAATCGGGACTGGAATTGGAAAGATATACGAAAGCATAAAAAAACAACAAAAGAAAAGAAAAAGATAATTTGAGACAAGCAATAACCCTTTATACCTGAAGAAAATAACAAACGTATGCTCCCCAATCTACTTACATTACGAGACTATCAAGCAACCATTCTCGAATCATGCAAAGAGAAAAACACTCTTGTCGTATTACCAACAGGGGTCGGCAAAACCCTCATTGCACTCCATCTCCTCATCCATCGACTCAGAGAACATCCCGGTTCAAAGATTCTCTTTCTTGCCCCTACCAAGCCCTTAGTAGAACAACATTACGACTATGTAAACAAACAACTCCCTGAGCTCTTTGCCGAACGCATCATGTTTACCGGAGAAATCAAAGCACCTGAACGAAAAAAACTCTTCAACACGGGAGAAATAATCCTATCTACTCCTCAATGCATTGCCAATGATCTTGCCAAACACCTCTACTCACTCCACGATGTTTCGCTCATTATTATTGATGAAGCCCATCGCTGTCTCAAGCAATACGATTACACCAAAGTTGTCCAAGCATACAAGCAACAATCTCTCCATCCGCGCATTCTCGGACTTACTGCAAGCCCAGGCTCAGATCCTGACATCGTGAGACAAATCTGCAACCACTTAGCCATCGAAACAATAGAGCTGAGAACCCGCGACTCCTTGGATGTCAAACCGTACCTCAAAGAACTAGAATTCACAAAAGTAGAAGTCCCGTTTCCCACAGAACTCATCGAGCTCAAAGTGCTCCTCACACGAATCTATAATAAAAAAACGGACGAGCTCCGGGGCCTCGGCGTCCTCTTCGGCCCGGTCAATCGAATCACCCTTATTACACTCCAAGCAAGACTCGCCATGCAAGGAGCAGGCGTGCAGAAATTCCGAGGTATGTCTCTCACCTCCCAAGCCCTGAAGATTGCACATGCAATAGAACTCGTAGAAACCCAATCGCTCGCCGGGCTCAAATTATACCTGGATAACCTCGATAAGCAAGCAGAAGAGCAACAAAGTAAGGGAGTCCAACAACTGGTCAAGCAACCAGAATTCAGAGCAACCCAACTCTCCCTCACCCAGCTCCTCGCCAAAGGATTCGAACATCCCAAAGTAGAAGAATTAGCAATAATCGCGGAAAAAGAATTCACAGAAAATACAAACGCAAAACTTATTGTCTTTACCCAATTTAGAGACACAGCAGAGGCAATTAGAGCCCGATTAGAAAAAGTACTCCACGCCCGACCAGTCATGTTCATCGGTCAAGCAAAGAAAGCGGGACGAGGACTCTCCCAAAAAGAACAAAAAGCAATCATCGAGCAATTCAAAGCCCTGGAAAAAAATGTGCTCATAGCCACTTCAATCGGAGAAGAAGGGCTCGACATCCCTGAAGTAAATGCGGTCATCTTCTATGAACCCGTAGCTTCCGCAATCCGAAAAATCCAGCGAGCGGGCAGAACCGCGAGACTCGCTCCCGGCAAACTCATCATGCTCATCACCAAGGACACCCGGGATGAAATTAACCACTACTCATCCATCAGAAAAGAAAAAAAGATGCACACCACCATCGAAACCATTCAAAAAGAAATCCACGCACAAAATAAGAACACAAAGATAAGTAAGTTCTTCTAAGAAAGTATAAATAGTAAATACGGATAAGGAATAAATGGGATGGAACGATTTGAGTTATTGGTTTAGGGGAGGAATAAGTGGACTTTTGATAAGTATAATTTTTTTCTTGATTAAAATTGTGTTAACTACGAGTGAATCTGCCCCACCAATCTGTAATTATAATGGTGGTTGGGAAATAATAGGTCAGAGGTGCTCAGCAATGGAATTTCTGACGATGAATTATCTTATAGAAATAATATCCGTTACAATACTATTCGGCATTATTGGCTGGGTGTACGGAAAAATTAAAAATAGAAACACCCGAGTAAAAGAGTAATGTTCCACAACCCCTTCTCAACCAAAAAAGAATCCCCTTCGAAACCCCAAGAAACCATCCAAGTAGACAACCGTGAAAAGAACTCCCTCGTTCCCAGTCAACTCATCGAGCAAGGCCTCAAAGTAGACTGGCACCAACTTCTCATCGGGGATTATATCGTCAAAGGAATTGTCATCGAACGCAAAACCTTTGCAGATCTCCAATCCTCAATCATCAACAAACGCATCTTCTCCCAACTCACCAATCTCCCCAAGGAACAATCATTACTCATCATTGAAGGCACCGGAGAAAATATCCTCACCACAGAAGCCCTCCAGGGATTTCTCCTTGCCTGCGCCCTCGATTTCAAAATCCCCTACATCCTCACGCAAAACGAACGAGAAACCGCCCAGTACCTCATACGTCTAGCATCACGAAAACCCTCATCACTCTCCCTCCAACCTCCCAAACCACAATCATTCCCCGAGCAACAAGCATTCATCCTCCAATCGTTCCCGGGCATCGGTCCCAAAACCGCAGAAAAACTCCTCGCACACTTTCACACCTTAGAAAAAATCTTCCAAGCCTCCGAACAAGACCTGCTCCCCTTTCTAGGAAAGAAAACCTCGCTCATTCTCAAACTACTGCATAATGCTGTATAAACCAGGTAACATCCACATTATAATGATCGGGGAGAGGAATATCTTCTCGAGAAAGCGTTAAAGAACCAAGAGAAATGCCCTTCTCTAAAATGCCCTCACGAACTAACCGTTGCAATGCCTCTCCTTGTCCATTCAAGATCGCACCATTATACAAACACACCGGAAGCGGATGAGGAGAATTCCGATGAGCTACAACATACCCTTGTACAATATCTCGAGCAATACCTTCTAATCTATTCATTAAAATAATAAACAAAAACCCAGCCTTATAAACAAACCCCTCACTCAAACCAATACATTCCAAACCACAAACCCTATAAAGAACAGTATGCTTGAAAGTCTATACTTCTCATTTTCGTTCTGATTCTCGGAAGCGTTCTTCAAAAAAAGAATACGCTTGTCTTCTAATAACAGGAATAAAGGGTAAAATACTATAATGCCCGGTAGGATAGATGTGCGTTTTAGGATTTCCCATCGCCTCGCGTAGCTGTATGCCTTTTTCATACGGAACCACACGATCACGCGCGGCAAGAAAGAGAAGAACAGTACGAGGATCAACAGCGGGAGCAAAAGTAAGAGGGTCAAAAGAAATATGCTCACGTACAATATGCATACCTTCAGCCAAGCCAAGAGTATGTTTGGCAAGTAATGCTTCCCGGTGCTTAATCAACCCCTTTTCAGTTGTATGCCCTAAAATATACGGAATGTCTCCTCCGGGCATGCCAAGTACGGCTCCTTTAATACGCTGATCTAAAGGAATAACAAGAGCTCCTCGAATCGCACCAAAACTCACCCCAAAAAGGCCAAATCGATGTGTATCAACCTCTGGTTGCTGTTCTAACCAATCATAGACATGTCGGATATCAGCTACCGAATGGCGTAAAAGAGCATCAACATCTTCAAGCCGTGCAACTTCTTCTTTCACATTCGGACGCTTAGCAACAACGCACACATACCCTTTATCTGCAAAATACCGCGCAAAATGATGTTCCAAAGGATAGGCCGTACCTCCCATAATGGGTAAAATAACAAGTGCAGGAGATTTCCCTTTCGTTCGCGGAACAAAATAATCAAAAGAGAGAACGTCTGTATCCGCTCGCACCGAGCAAGAAGAAAAAGTATACCCTTTCCTTTCTTCGTGTACCTGAGAAGCAAACAGAGTAAAAGTGCGAGTCGGTACATACCCTTCTTCAGCGCGTAAAGCTGGAGCAAGAGGAACAGACGCACGAGGGTGAGAAGGTACCTGATACGTCAAACAACCCGTAGTTAAAAGAGAAGCAAGCGTCAGTGAACCAAACGAAGGAATGCGCATAAAAGTATGTTACAAAATAACTTTTAAGGATATCGTTACTGTGGTACAATCGCTGCCGTGCTATACGTCCCACGAATGAGCTTCTGAGCAAGCACTTTCACCTCATCCAACGTAACCGAGCGAATCTTTCCCTCTCGTTCATAATAATCTTCTGCCTTCCCCGCAAATTCAGCAAATACAAGCTCATTCATCACACCACTACTTTCTTCACGTGCCACTGCATGAAGCCCGATCAATTGTTCCTTAGCCAACTGTAAGTCCTGTTCACTCATCTGCACAATATCATTGAACCCCTGCACAATCAATTCCTCAACCTGTGTGACTGCATCCTTCCGGGTTCCCACATAAATAGAATAATAACTATACGATTTCTCAGCAGATAAACTACTTTTCACACTATACGCTAATCCTTTCTCTTCCCGTATCGTCAAAAACAATCGACTACTCATCCCATGTGCTAAATACGCATCCAGTACTTCAAGCACATAATAGTCTTTTGTTCCCAAAGCGGGGGCGTGCATACCAAGCATAAAATGTGCTTGATCAAGTCCAGGACGTTCTTCAACTGTTCGTCCTGCCGTTAATACAAGTGTTTGTACCACATTGTGAACAGGGGTAGCAGCAAATCTTCCTTCTAAATACGTAACAAGTTTCTCCACATCCACATCCCCCACTGCAGTCACTACAAATTGCCCAGGATCATAATGCTCTGTAAAATAATTCACAACAAACTCACGTGAGAGAGAAGAAACGGTTTCAGGCGTCCCAATAATATTCAATCCAAACGGATCCCCATACAAGTTGCGTTCCAACACGTCATGAATATGCCGCGCAGGAGAATCATGATACATCTTGATTTCCTCAAGGATTACTTTCTTTTCTTTCTCAAACTTTTCAATTTTAAATGCAGGATTCTTGAGCATATCTGTAATAATATCCAACCCTGCAAACAAATGAACACTAGGTAATTTGAAATAATAAGAAGTAATCTCGTGCGCCGTAAACGCATTCAAAATACCTCCCTTTTTCTCAATCTCTTTACTAATGTCTTCATGCGAACGAGTCAATGTTCCTGTAAACAACAAATGCTCAATAAAATGAGCAATTCCTTTTTCAGAAACAACTTCAAATGCTCCTCCAAACGGCATACTAATCGAACAACTCACCACGGGGAGATCGCGCTTCTCAACAAGCAACGTCACGCCATTCTTCAATTTCCTACGAGTAAACTGCATCCCAAGACATAAAAAGGAGCGTTAATAAAGATGCATATGAAAATAAATCATGAACTCACCACAACCACCTTCACCATTGAAGGGTATAAAATAACGAAACAACACGGAGTCGTCAAAGGAATTATCGTACGTTCCCGTTCAATTATCGGAAACATAGGTGCAGGAATACAGTCCCTCTTTGGAGGAAACATAACCCTATTGACCGAACTCTGCGAACAAGCACGAAAGGACGCATATGAAACAATGATCAAACAAGCAGAAGCACAAGGAGCGAACGCAGTCATCGGCATACGTTATGATGCCACTGATGTCATGCAAGGCATTACTGAGGTCCTCTGCTACGGCACCGCAGTCACCGTCAAAAAAGCATAACACTTTTAACACTCCAATCTAGCTATCTGTATGCCAGTCAACGCAGGATATGAATATTTCAATGCAGAAGGAGAATACGCAAAAGCACGCACCATAGATGAAAAAATAGCGGGAACAGAACTGATGATTAAGATGGCTCCAAAGCACAAATCATCTGAAAACCTCCTCGCGCTTCTACGCAACCGTCTCAAAAAATTCAAAGAAGGACGAGAAAAAGCACGAAAGACAGGAAAGTCAACCAGGGAAGTTATCAAAAAAGAAGGGTTCCAAATCGTACTTATCGGCCCACCCAATACGGGAAAGTCCTCGCTCCTTGCACACCTGACGAACGCCCGCCCCAAAATAAGCATCCACCCGTTCACAACCATCAAAGCAGAAGTAGGGACCCTTGATTATCACGGAGTGAAAGCACAAGTCATAGACCTCCCCAGCATTGGCTCTCCGGGATGTGACATAGGCATTCTCAACACCGCAGACCTTGTCCTCATTGTGCTTGCAGAGAGCAAAGAATATGAAACAATTAAACCATTACTCATGCGAATCCAAGGAGAGCACAAAATTATTATTACCAAACAAGATCTCCTTTCAGAAGAAGCAAACCGCAAACTCCAAGCTACCATTAAAAGTAAAAAAATACCGGCCCTCCTCATCTCAACACACACAGGCGAGGGTATCGAAGAACTCAAGGGATACATCTTCAAAACAATGCATGTCTGTCGTATTTATTTGAAAGAACCAGGCAAACCAGTAACTCATATTCCCCTGGTCATCCCTGAAAATACTACTGTCAGAGGAGCAGGAGAAAAAATCTACAAAGGCTTCTCAGCAAAAATACGGGAAACCCGAATATCAGGACCGAGCAGCAAATTCGCCAATCAAAAAGTAGGCCTCTTACATATCCTCAAAGACAAAGATATCGTTGAATTCCATACGAATTAAAAATTACCGCACCACAATCGTTCCCCTCATGGTTCGATGATGAATACAATGATACGAGAACGTACCGGCAGTAGTAAACGTATGTTCATATGTCTCTCCTTTCCCAAATAACGAAGAAGTAAGTTCCTTCCCACTATTCGACGTAACGGTATGGCTCACGCTATCTTCATTCATCCAGACAACCGTATCTCCAGGTATAATCGTCAAGGAAGCAGGAACAAACGCAAAATCTTTGAGAGTGACCTGATGAATACGAGGAGAAGTAGAAGAAGAATCAGAAAGGATGGTTGAAGAACCATCTGCAATCACTTCAGAACTGCCCTCGTTCTGAGCAGGTACGGGTTGCAATGCCCCGCCCTCTTCACTATTTCTGGAAAAATACATTCCCCCTCCAAGAAGCAACACAACGATAACAAGCCCAACAAGAAGCGTAGTATTCATGAAAAAGAAAGAAAAGCAGATTATATAAATATTGAGAACAATTATCGTGTAATACTATATTGCTTAACTTCTTCATATAACGCCTTCGCCTTCTTATTTTTCTCAAAATACTCACGTACAGGAGCAATCATTTCATCCATATACCTAACAACCGTTGCCTTCAAGTCCATGGGATGCAATTTCCCTGCTTGATATACTGCAACAAGTTCATCATACGTGCCAGTCCAATCTCCACCAAACTTCACCGGACGCTTCACAGTGATTGTCGGATATCGCTTCATAATCAGATATTTCAAATAATCAAAGAGTGGATTCCCTTCAATTATTTTTTCAGGACAGTAAGCCTTGTTAATTTTGGTAGTAATCTCTGTCAAAGTATCGTGCATATAGATACAGGATTCAGGTTTACTCTTACTCATCTTACTTGCGATAATAACATCTTCTTTATCGGTGCCAGGTTGTACCCCTTGCAAACCCATAATCATATGGTGACTCACAACAACCGGCTTCTTCCATTTCAATTTATCTGCAACTTCACGAGCAAGAATATTAGCACGGCGTTGATCAAGCCCTAATTGACAGATATCCACATCAAGCTCAAACACATCAGATACTTGCATACTAGGATAAAATAATTGGGCAGTTGTTTGTAAGTCTCCTTCTTTCCTCCCCATAATCGTTGTTGCACGCATCGTTCTGTTAAGGGTCGTCTCTTTTGCAACTTTCAAAACTCTGTCCCAGTACGTAATAGAGTCCATGCGTTCGGAAGCCCAGATAATTTCAACCTTACTCATATCGACACCACATGCTTTCCATACTTCAACAAAATACTCCCCTGCTCGCTTAATTCTATTCATATCTCCGCCCAATTTATTATTAATGAAAGCAAAATAATCTGCCAACCAGAGTTTGAAATGAACCCCTGCTTGTTGCATCAATTTCAAGTTCTCAGCACGAAGCAAGCCAAAGGGGATATGAGCGAGACCAGAAGGCTCAAAGCCGTCGTACGCAACAAGTTGTTTCCCCGAAGCAAGCATTGCTCGAAGTTCATCTTCCCCAATCAATTCCCCCCCATCGGCAACTTGCTTAATCAAGGCGAGTCGTTCATCAACACTCATCTCCTTTCCTTTTGAAAGTGCTTTTTTCGCCAGCATATCCTCCCTACCATAATCCTCTTTAAGAAGATTTCCCTGGCAAAAAGCATGCACAAACCTTCGCTCGCCCTTACGCTCCTCTTCCTCACGCTCTTGGGCGCCTATTTCCTCTTCCAACCTGTACAAGAAATAACCACCTACTCCCAAGTAACCACCCTAACAGAAAACACACGAATCATAACGCAAGGAACAGTCATCAAGCAAACATTTTCCCAACAATCAAGTTATCTCCTACTTTCGAACAACATAACCCTGTTAACCACTACCCAAAAATCCTATCTCAACCAAACAGTACAAGCACAAGGCACTCTCGACACTTTTCGCTACCCTAAAATCAAAGTCACAACCATCACAAGACTACCAAAATCATAAACACGATGTGCCCCCCTGTCCTTTAGGACATGATTTGAAACAGGCACTCGTGTTTAGGATGCTCAAGGAACCACCACACTCTAAAGTGTGTGGTTTTCTATCAAGTTCCTTGACATAAAAAATAACGCTTAACCCATCATCGAACTATACTGTAAACTAATCCAGATACCAACCGCAGCACCAAGAATATTGCTCCCGATACCCCACAACCCTAATTTCTGCTCACCAAAACGGTACGCAAGAATACCAAAGATAACTCCTCGTAACGCAAATACAACCGGAGAAAACAACAACGCACACGCTGCTTCAACAAAACTCAAGGCAACAAGTAAGCGAGACACCGTCATCCCCTTTTCTTTTACAACCATAATACATATAATAAAAAGTGTTTTATAAATCCTATGCTTGAGCTCCTCCTCGCACTCGTTCTCGGTATCACCCTGGGCACACTCACGGGCCTTACCCCTGGGCTCCATACAAATTTAGTCACCGCACTCCTCATTACAAGCTACCCCGCGCTCGGACTTGCTCCCGAACCAGCAATCGTATTCATCACCGCACTTGCGCTTACCCATCTCATCATAGATTATATCCCTTCAATTCTGTTAGGTGCTCCAGATGAAGATTCGTTCCTTGCCACACTCCCCGGTCATGAGCTCCTCCTGAAGGGGCAAGGGTATACAGCAACATTACTCGCACGACAAGGAGCAACACACGGTACACTGATCGCCCTACTCATCAGCCCGCTCTTTCTCATCTTCATTCCAAAAATCCAAGCACTCATTCAAATCATTCTTCCCTATCTCCTCCTATTCATTCTCCTGCTTATCATATTCCGCGAAACGCTCTGGCATGAAGCCCTCATCATTGCAACCTTGGCGGGACTTCTTGGCTCACTTACTTTCTCCCTTCCTATCAAAGAGCCACTCGTCCCTCTCTTATCCGGACTTTTTGGTCTTGCCGGGCTCCTCACCTCGCTCAAAACAAATCCCGCCCTCCCTCCACAAACAATACAACCATTGAAAGAATACATCCCCTTCACTACCAAATTCCTCGCCTGGATCATCACCCCGTTCTGTTCGTTTCTTCCAGGTATTGGCTCAGGACATGCCGCAACCATCATCGCAGAAAAAGTCAAACCGTCAAGTAAAGAATTTCTCTATATCACCAGTTGTACCGGAAGCATGGTACTCGTACTCTCCATCACCACACTGATCGCCCTCAATAAAACACGCTCGGGCCTCGCAGCCGCACTTGACATACTCATACCTTCCTTCACCACTCAATCATATATAATCCTCAGCATCACCCTCCTCCTCACTCTCGCACTCACCTATCTTCTCTTTCCCCTTCTCTCTCGTCTCATGCTCCTCCTCATCACCAAAGTCCCCTATAAAGCAGTCACTCTTGCCACCAGTTTCATACTGATCGCCATCACACTCGCCCTCACCAACCTCCCCGGTATCTTTGTCTTCATCACCGCTACACTCCTCGGCTATTGCACTATCCAATCAGGCATCAGAAGAATAAACCTCATGGCTGCATTGATTGTACCTGCGATAACCTATTATCTTTTCAACTAGAATAATGTAGCCTGCTTTTCTTTCTCTTTCCCAAACACACTTTGAATATATAACTCAGTCAATTCCAGAGACTCAAGTAAATACGCGCTCACCTTATACGTCCGTGCAAGGTTGAGGGCAGATTGCATATACTTCAACACACTCCCTTCAGAAATAGTAAACAATAATCTTCCCCCACATTTGGTACATTTCCCTGCCAATGGTGGACGTCGGAAGCTTTCATTACACCCCACACATCGAAATGCCTGTTGAGAAAATTTACGCAAATTACCGCGAGTGTCTCGAATAAAGTGTCGTTCAATGATCAATCGAGCAACATCCATCGTATCAACCGCCCGTAATTTCTCACACAGACGCATCATTGCATCCACTTTCTCTTGCATACTGGGAAGAGCCTTATACGTCGAATTCAACACCGCATGATTGAAATCCTCAACCCCGTGCGTAAAGGACACATTCGTAAACACATCAACTCCTGCTTTCAATCGTTTCTTCACGGTGTCAATACTCTTGCATTCAGACGAATGCTTCCCTTGCTCTGCAAGTTCATACAACTCCAAAGGATAGGTCCCCCCCAACTCCAAGTCCAAAATCTGGTCGTCCACATCGCCCGGGTTAATCTTCACATTGAGAACCAGAGGCGCATCTTGAGTTCCTCCTCGATGCGCGGGTAAGAATTTACGAGAAAAGTTAAGCAACATATCCATCAACAACATTACTGCCGCTTCATCCCCGTCACAATCGCGTCGCATCGCAGCATGCATAAAGGGACTTGCGAGCATTCCCTGATTCTTTGAAAAGCCAATAATTCTTCCCACCGTTGCCGTACAAATATGGGGAGCAATACACACCACGAGATGACCAATAATATCTTCTTTACTCTGAATAGAGAAATATTTGGGTTTCTTATATAATTTCTCCAATTCATCATCCACAAATCGGGCAATATTCATAAGCGCTTGATCCGCTCGTTCATCTTGTGTATCCGGACAACTCGGTAAAATAACATCGTGAGGATACAAGGTACAAATCTGATCACTGGAAATAAGGGGGTTCCCTCGGTAATCTTCCGTATAACCAAGAGTCTTCAATTGTGAAACACTCGTTCCAATTTCTTTCGGTTTAAATTGCATCAAAGGCAATTCTGTCATATCATACCGGATGGTTCCATCTTTGTTGACTTTCAATCCATATTTAGCCCGAAGTAGGCCTTTAGCAAGGAGTTCACAACTATGGTCCTTGTTCATCGTTCCTTCAACCCCTTTAATTAAGGGTGCTTGATCGGTAGTCATACCAACTTGTCGCTTTGCATGTTCGTAATACTCCCGAATCGGGAGTGCTTGTTCTTGATAGGTAACTGGTATGCCTGTCGCTCTCCCAAATCGAGTCCCGGGCACCGTTTGACGAACACACGTTCCTTCACACCGTTCACACTGTGGATAAATAGTTGCATGATCACAGGCAATACATCTGAAAAGAGGAAATTCAGCCGTTATTTTTCCGACTTCCAAAGCAGCGTGTACATCTTTCAATCGTCCCCCTTCATCACCAACCGGAAACAAAGCATGGGGCCCCCCAGCAAGTACCCGAATTTTTGCTTTTTCAGGTCGACCCATACGTGCTCCAATCCACGTACCCGATTTGTCTTTTACCCGATGAGGGCACAAGGTCTGAACGCAGGCAAGAGGGGCTGCTTCGCCCAGGCCCGCACGAAGACGAGTAAAGTACGATTCTAATGGTTCTTGTTCCTGCCACCCCAGTTGTAAAAGTAACGCTCGACTATCGGGATCACTCACAATAATATGATCGAGAAATACTTCATGAGAAACGCCCAGTAATTCGAGTCCTCGTTTACCATATCCCCACTGCTCTCGTTCATGACTCCCCCAAGGGAGAATCAATTTATGATCTTCAAATCGACCTTTAATCAGCCAATCAAGAAGCCCTACAAAAAAATCAGGTTGTAATTCTTTCCAATAATAGAGATAGTGGGGATGTAAGGGCACCCCGTATTGCACACTATAGCTCAGCGCTTCATCATAACTCACCTTCCATGGATCAATACCTAACGGCTTTCCAAATGCTGTATCCACTTCAAGTCCCCACCACTCCTCTACATAGCCCGGTTTCAATAATTCATAATTACGATTCGCAACATCTCCAAAGGAAACAAGAAGGTCTCCTAAATAGAGGATTTCATCAACTTCAGGATAAAGCGCCCGGGCCTCAGTAAGGGTCGTAGGTCTCCGTACGCTTCCTGAGCGTAACTTCACAATCGGTCCATCAATCTGATCAGTAACAGTAATCGCACACCCCTTAGTCGGTTTCTCTGTTTTCAATTGCGTTCCAATACTCAAGAAACTGTCTGAAATTCCCATCGTAGCAGGATGGACAGAGGTTGCCGAAAAACCACTAAGTCGTCCTCGCCCATACCGAAAACGAAAGCCCCCGCTGCGCGAAGGATGACTAAACACCGGTCTCCCTGCAACTAAATCTTTAATATACGTTGGAGAGGTATCGGTTGTCCCCTTTTCACGTTTTTTATGTAAAACAATATATTCCTCTAAGAAATCCCAGCCCGTGGCCGTATATCCTTTATCCTTAAATCCTTTTAAAAGACGTAACCCCTTCTGAGCCTTCTGCGCAAGCCCTTCTGAAAAGATAAGACACATCCCCCCTCGAATAAAGTTCGTGTCATTACGAGGAAGATCCTTGTAGTTAGAAACTTCTCGATCTTCGCTTGGTTCTCCCGTTATCTGAATAGGAAGGTGCTTTGCAAGAAAAGTAATTTCCTCTTCCGTAGGGAGATATTGTAGATTATTGACCCGCTCATGATAATCATAGTTTTCAGTGACATACCGTCGCACTTCATCTTCGGTGGGATCATATGTTGCATATCCGAAGGTCTCACGTAAATAATCAATTAACATCAATACAACACATCCTGCAGTCGTACCTGCCGAACGAATAGGTCCCGAAAAATAAGCCTTAAAGTATTCTTTCCCATCTGCTCGCTTCCCGAGTTTCTGCTCAGTAAATCCTTCAAGAGGAGAAGAGACAACACCAATAGTTACATAGGCAAATCCTACACGAATACCTGCATCAATGGCTTGTAAGAGACTTTCAAATTTACAGTATTTCTCACGTGCAATTTCTTCAGCAATCAAAAAAGCAACGCCTATATTTAACGCCCCATGTTCTTGTTCAAGAACCAAAATACGATCAATAATGCGCGTATCCTGTAATTGTGGATACATTGTTGAAATAAGTCCGATTGTCTTTTCGGCAAGAGTCATCGCAATAGGCACTTCAACGTCTGCAACCGGGTCTATACCAATTGCTTTCGCTTCCTTTGCGATAGCATATGCTCGTTCAACTTCTTTTTGAATATGTTTGAAATAGACTTCACTTTCCATCAACCACCCCTGCACGCGCCCCACCAATACGTGCAAGTTCTTCAGAATCTCCAAAATCAAATACTTTCAATTCCCGTGTTTTCAAATTAACAACCGGCACTTTACAAGGGTCAGGAATATTTCCTACTTTTTCCTCAAACGGCGTTTGTCCCTGCCAACAACTCCCGGTCAAAATAAGTACTCCATTGTAGGTTTCAATATCAAGGCGATGTACCTCCCCAGTACATAAAATATCAGGAACCTGCCCAATAACGAGCGGATCTTGATCAGCGTTTGGGATATAGGTAACTTCAGAGTGAGTAGGAGCAAGATGCCGTCGTTTTAACATATGTTTAACTGCTTTCGCAGGAGTACTATGTGCTTTTCCTAAACGAAGTTCAGGAATTTCGCTAATAAACGAGTGAATACTTGCCCCATGGTACATCAAGACCTTAAAATCCTTCAAACCCTCATGCAACGTAACCAACGTCGGGTTTGTCACAAGGACCAAATTATCTATTTCATAGAGGGGGGCAGCATAATGTTTATTAGGCGGAGGTTGTGGCTCAGCAACCCGGCTCGCATCATGCTGCCCGGGGCATAAAAACATCGTGATATGCTTCGGTACGCGCTTCAAGTAACTTGCAAGAAGAACATATTGCTCTTCCAAACTCTTCTCTTTTAATACAAACTCTTGACCAGGAAAAACACCAACTCCGTCAACTGTATCCCCAGGTATGAACAAAAAGCGTATCTTCTTCGCATGTTCATCTTCGCTATTCAACCAATCAATAAATGCATTCAAACTTTTTGTCAAATGTAAATTACTCCCACAATGTGTATCAGATATAAATGCAATAGAAATGTCTTGTTCAAAATGTACTTTATCCGCAATAAAAGAGTCAGGCCAATAAATATCTTGCGCAAAAATAATATCTCGATTACCTGAGCCTTTGACTGCAATAACATCGTCCAATAAAAGCTCACCGGCTTTCTTTGCCATATCCTCTTTGTCTAAGCGAAAAACAACGCTCATTTTACCAGTAAGATCTTCAAGTGTTGCGATTAAATTTCCATTCTTACTCATACGTTTTGAAGTAACGATACCAATCACACTCACTTGCTGTCGATCATTTCCTAATTTGTTAAAGGCGATAAGATTATGTAGATCGGCGCGTTGCATGAGAATTCGTTGCAATTGTTGATATCTGCTTCGGAAATGTCCAACAAAATCACTCACTTCCAATTTTTTATCAGTTTTAGTAGGTGCGTAAAAAATAGAATACTTCAAAGCGGCTTGATGAGGAGAAGAAGGAGCAAGAGAAGTAATAGAAATCGGGGAAGCGCTTAAAGGAAGTCGATGTGCAAGAAAAACCCTCTCTGCCCGTTCTCGTTGCTCAAGTGAAAGAGAGGTTAGGAAAGAAGTAATAAATCCGGGATGAAGGGTAAATAAATCATGCCGAAGCCACTTTTGTCCAGTATATCGTGTAAAGAGAGAAACAAACGAGGTGGCAAGAGGGTCATCTTGAAAATCTTGTACGAGGGAAAAAAAAGCCTTATCAAGAAGAAGCCCTTCAGAACGAAGAAGTGTCAACAAGGTGTTCATATCAAAGAAAGATTTTTCCCCAAAATCTCTGCAACCTTTACTTTAATCGGAGGGGCAAGCATTAATTTAATTTCACGCGTCCTCCCTTGTCTTCCTTTACTAATAACTTGAGTATTAATAATACCAAGCATATCAAATTCAGCTAAAATGTCTGAAACCCGCCGTTGAGTAAGTACTTCCAACTTATTTACTTGACAAACCTCCTGATAATGATTATACACATCTCCAGTAAACATTTCTTCCCGGTCTGGTTTACCATCAAGTCCAAGTATTGCACCTAAAACAGCTAGATATTGTCGAGGGACACCTTCCACAGTATCTAAAACTTTATCACGTTCGATTTTATCATTCGCCGAAAGAAGATGTCCAGAAGTTACCTTAAGGGATTGTTCTCGTTCGGCTAATTCCGCAGCAACACGTAATAAATCAAGGGCGCGGCGAGCATCCCCATGTTCTCGAGCAGCCAGTGCAGCACAATGTGGTAAAACCCCCTCATCAACAACCGCTTCTTTAAATGCTTGATCAGAACGTTCTCGTAAAATATCTTGTAACTGGAGAGCGTTATAAGGGGGGAAAACTAAATCTTCTTGTCCTAAGGAGCTTTTAACCCGGGGATCCAAATCATCCATAAAGGTAAGGCTATTACTAATACCTATAATACTAATTTGAGCATTCTTAAGGCTCGCATTTAAACGAGTTAGTGAATAAATAAAGCTATCAGACATTTTTTTTACCGCTTCATCAATTTCATCAAGTACAAGAATAATATTTTGTTTTTTCTGATCAATAAGGTCAATAAACCGAGTATAGACTTGGTCAGTCGGTAATCCGGTAGCAGGAACACTTCCCCCTAATTCGTGAATAATTTCGGCAAGTATTCGATACTCGGTATCGGCAACTTTTTTCAATTTACAATTAACATACACAAATCGTACATGATCTTGCCCTGCAGCCTTTAAACGATCGAGAATTTTAGTACCTACGTGCTGTACAGAAAGGGTTTTTCCAGTACCTGTCTTACCATAAATGAAAAGATTACTCGTGCGTTCTCCACGTAAAGAAGGAGCGAGAATACTCGCAACAGCTTCAATTTGAGCATCTCGATGTGTAATGCTCTCAGGGGTGTATTGTGACTGCAACACCATTTTATTTTTAAATAGGCTATGTGAAACAAACTTATCAAATAAAATGTCTAGTTTATCCATCATCCCCTCGTAAAAAAATAAAGAATGAATGGGATTATAAATATATCGTTACTGAACCATCAGTTCGTGTGGAATAAAGGACAACCCTCGTCGAAAATAAAAAAAGTAGGCTGAAAATGATCCTTCACCCCCGACACCCTCAATTCCACTGGAAAAAAGAAATAAAAGAAAGTATTCTTTCTTCTCCTTCTCTTCTATAAAGTAATAGTAATACGAACGTAATAATAATGAGAACTTAATAATATATAATAATATATATAATATATAATATATATATTTAAAAGACAAAAAACAACAAACAACAATTCACTATAACCCTATTTAAACATACACTCTCCATACGAACTCAAGGGGTGTGTGGGTGCTTCTATCATTTCATTCTATCCTCCTTCTAACATATATTCACACCCATTCTAACCTATACAATACATCACGCAAAGCTTTATATACAAAATTCCTTCATCAACAAGAATGGGGCTTGATAAAAAACCGTTAAAAGAGATTATTGGAAAACTCGTTGTTACCAAAGAAGGCAAACGCCTTGGCATGGTCAAAGACATTACATTTGAAACACGCACAGGTGAACTAATTCAACTTATTATTAAAGACCCAACCCCCTATACTCGCAATTTGAATCTTGAAATGGTAAATGGGAAGGAGGTTATGGTTCCCTACAATGCGATTATTGCTATTGGTGATTTTGTCGTGCTTTCCGAAGAAGACTTTTTATAACCATAATCTTTAAATAACCTTTTTTTCCATTCATTATTATGCGCCTTATTGGATTTAATTTCACACAAATCGCTGCCGAGCGAAAGAACACATTACAACCAGGGATGAATATCAATACAAACCTTGAATTAACTGATGTACAAGAAGAAAAAATAGACATGCTCAAGGATAAAACCCCTTTGAAAGTATCGTTCTCCCAAACAGTTATCTATTCCTCTTCCAAAGAAGCAAAGAAACAAGAAGAATGCGCTAAAATTACGTTTGCAGGTTCTATGCTCATCGCAGCTTCATCTGAAGATGCAAAGGAATTACTCAAATCCTGGAAGAAGAAAGAAGTACCCTCTGGTATCAAAATTCCCTTATTCAATATCATTCTCACTAAATGCTCGGTGAAAGCATTACAACTACAAGAAGAACTTAATCTCCCACTCCATCCACAATTACCGCGCTTAACCCCACAACCCACTCAAAATAAGTAACGTAACTGAGAGATTATTCTTTTATGAGTGTACCTAATGTACCAAAAGGTAACACGTCGGTTTGTTCTATTAAATAAACTTCAAAGGTCTCTAAATGAAATTTCCAAGGATAGGGCAACACATACTGCCCCACATTGGTACCCACCACCCCTGAAAAAAAACTAGGCACCAAGATAATGTGTTTCTTCTGATACGTCCCGGTAAGAAAACATTTATACAATTCACTCTTTGCTCCATCACGTAACCGAAACGCAGGGTGGCCGTGCCCAATAATCCAGGTATGCACTTCCGAGGTATGAATGAGAGGTAAATCCTTGTCTCCATGGACACAACAATAGCCTTGCCACGTCCATGAATCAATAAGACAAGCGGTAAATTCTCTCAGTAAGGGAGCAAGAGAAACATCATGATTCCCTCTGACTACAATGATCTCCTTACTATACATTTGTAAAACAGCAAATACAGCACGCACCCCCCGCCATTCATCATTGCCTGCTTTAGTAAAACGATGAATGACATCGCCTAATAATACACAAGTAGTTACCCTACCCGTTTCTTTAAAAATAGATTCGAGCTCTGTACAGGTATCCATAATAAATGAGGTAGCAACCCCTGCTTGATGGATCCCCTGTTCATACCCGATATGTAAATCCCCAATCACAATTACCTTCTCCCCCCCTTCTTCAAGTAATATACTCTTTCCTATAAATTTCACGCTCCTTTCCTCTCAATCGTTTGCTGATGTAATTGATGCATACGTTTCAAGAAGCTTAACTTATGTTCCAAGGAAATAATATCGCTCTTACCCTGCAAGTATAATTGTAATCCAAAGGGAGAAACAAACGGGGTACGTACCGTTTGCGGTTTCAATGTCCCCTGCTCTATACGCTTCACTACAGCAAGCGCATGTTCTACGTCCATAAAGTCTTCAATAACTTCTCGTCGTGCTTCTCGTAAAATAGGGAAATCAGAACTAATTTTTCGTACCGCATGCAATAGAAACTCACTATGTACTTGCTGTTTTCCAACACTCTTCTCTCGTCCTTTATAAGTGCGTAAGATCATCAAGGACCGGGCGGCACAATGTCGAAAGCGTCGCTTCAACACATCAGTCTTTTCAAGAGCCTCTAATAAAAGCTCTTTCATATTCTTAACAGTAATTTGTTTCAGTACTCGATCAATATCAAGGTCTTCTCCTGCTAAAAAGAACCCATGATCATGCACCCCTATTTCAACATCACGCATACGCAATCGTCCTGCAGCATAGGCATACACTCGCGCAAGTACTTCATTCACTCGTCGACCATAACAGCTATGAAACACGGCAAAGTCTTTTTCTTCTTTGAATCGCTCAATAAGTAAGGTCTCATCATGCGGGAGGGCAGCAAATCGCTCTTGTGCTAAAAAATAGGCATAGATCTCCGTGGCAACAGCTTTACTACAATAACAATACGCTTGAATAAAAACGATTGCTTTGACTGAATCCTTAATACGCTCTTTGACAAGCCGTCGAAATCGTCCAATAGCACAGGCAGTATCATAACTTAAAGGCAATTGTTCACTGAACCAGCTTGGAATAGTGGGATTCTTCGTTACCCCTGCACGTACAAACGCTTTCATGCCCTTACTATGTAGAAATTGATATTTTTGTCCTCCTAAGACGAAGATATCTCCCCGTTTCATTCGTTCTAAAAATCCTTCATCTATCTTTCCCACCGGTACTCCTTTTCCTTCTCCGGCTCCAATAACAACCTCGATAAATCCCTCAGTAGGGATAGTACCGATATTAGTCAAATAAATAACACGGGCAAGTTTGCCTTTCTTACCTATCTGATTTGTTTGTTCATCATACCATATCTTCGCATAGACATGTCGGTGTTCCAATGCATAATCTCCTGCTAAGTAACTCACCACACTCTGAAAATCATCCTTTGTTAAAGTACGATAACAATAACTCTTCCGAATAACACGTAACATCTCATCTGCATCCCATATCTTACCAATAGCCATCCCGTAGATATGTTGAGCCAATACATCGAGTGCGTTTTCAGGGACCCGCGTTTTATCAATTGTTTTTTCAACCATTTCCTTCATCAAAACGGCACATTCAACCAAGTCATCTCGATCCATAACCACCAACACCCCGCGAGGATGTGCATGTAACTGATGTCCTGCTCGTCCAATACGTTGTAATGCCCGACTCACTGCTTTAGGCGAACGTAATAAAATAACCAAGTCTATACTTCCAATATCAATACCTAATTCTAAACTCGTGCTACTGACAATAACTTTCAATTCCCCCTTACGCAATCGCTCTTCAATACTAAAACGCATCTCTTTACTCATGCTACTATGATGTGCTCCAATAAAGCCACTATACTTTCCTGGAAACTGCTGTTCAAGATGATGCACCAGCTTTTCGGTGGCACTACGGGTGTTAGTAAAGATAAGGGTCGTACGATTTGTCCCTATTAATTCGTCCAATAATGCATGCACACCCGTCTGAGTGCCCGCTTCTTCTGCATCTAAGATAGAGGCACCCGGATAGAGGAGACGTATTTCAATATCTTTGAGTAAAGGCACGGCAGCAATTCCCACTTCCCGTCCCTCCCCTCCTAAAAAGTGAGCAATCGTTTCCAAGGGAGCAACAGTCGCACTTAACCCAATCCGAACAGGATCAATCAAACTATAATGACATAATCGCTCAAGGGCTAAGCTCAGAAAAACACCCCGTTTATTCATCAACGCATGAATCTCATCCACAATAACAAACTCCAACGCCCGTAGATTTTCAATAAAGACAGTTGTGGTAAGAATAATGGCTAAGCTTTCAGGAGTGGTAACCATAATGTGTGGGGTCTTTCGTGCTTGCTTTGCCCGCTCGCTCACGCTGGTATCTCCAGTACGTAGCCCAACCCGAATAGGTTGTAACGTAATCCCGCGAGAAAGAGCAAGAGCAGTAATTTCAGCAAGGGGTTGCTCAAGATTAACGAAGATATCATTACTCAGAGCCTTCAAAGGACTTGTATACACGGCATAAATCTTATCTTCCAATTCGTGCTTCTCAGCTAACCCAACCAAATAATTAAGAATACTCAAGAATGCACTCAACGTCTTCGTCCCCCCGGTAGGCGCACTAATCAAAATATGTTTTCGTTCCCAAATCCGTCCCACGCTATACTGTTGTGTAAGACTAAAATCCTTAAATCGCCCAAAGAACCAATCTCGAACCAAAGGGTGTAACTGAGAACGGAGATACGCACTCTCCATCGGAACTACAGGGGGATGTAACGACACGGATTTCATACAGCAAACGGCCAGAGAAGGCTATTTAAGAGTTACGCCCGAAGCACTTTAAAGACGTCAGGTACCCCGATATTTTTCAAAGGCACTTTCCCCTCTGAAACAACGTGAATCTTTCCTTGCAATTGGTGTGCAAGCACCCCATCAATAAGAACATCTCCCTCGTGTGCAACCGCCTGTAATCGAGCAGCAAGATTAACGGAGGCACCAATAGCAGTATATTCCGTCTTTCCCCCTTACCCAAAGTACCTACTGCCGCGGTTCCAGTTGCAATACCAATCCCCACCTGAAGACGAGGCAATCCTTCCCGTTCAAGTTGAGCATTAATAGTCATTAATTCTTTTTGGAGAGCAAGGCCTGCACGAATGGCACGCAAGGCATGGTCCTGAACAGGGCGAGGAGCATTAAAGAGAGAGCAAGGTTACTCGCGCAGGAACACTACGATTCAAATAGACCGGGATTGTATATGGATCTAATCTAAACTCAGCACAAATCAAAGAGACACTTAACAATCCTTGAGAAATACTCAGAGAGCTTACAAAGGGAGCGCTATTCAATACCTCTCCTAAATAAGTGACGGCGCCCGGTTGTGGGCTAAGTACAAGCGTACTTGAGACCAAAGGAACAAAGAAAAGAAAACCAATCAGAATAAGCCACACCACACGCATGAAATACTCTGTGCACGTCTCCCTTTTTATCCTTTACGCGTACAAAGCCCCAGCACATTTATTAAGCAGAAAGGAGAAACCACCCTATGCCCCCTGTCTCCCAAGAAAAAAAAGATAAAATAGCTGAACAAATCCTCCACTTTCTCTTCTCCCAAGCTCCCCAAGCACACTTCACAGCAACCATTGCAAGTGAACTTGCACGAGATGAAGAGTTCATTAAAGTCCAACTCGAAATACTTGAAAAGAAACAAGCAGTCGTTTGCATCACCAAGAACAAAGACGGCACACCCTATTCCCTCAGAAAACGCTGGCGACTGGCTGATAAGGTCTACTCTCTCTACAGAAACAAACAAGTACAGTCACACGCAGCAGTTACCCTACATTCTTCACACGCTCACCAAGACGAATAATCAAAAGGGTAATGAATAATGTCGCAGCTCCCCCCTAATCTCTTCCAACACCCTGAAGATACACAAAACGTACACCAGATAATGATCTTTTCTACCTCTTTCTATAATCGCAATAATCCTTATTAACTCACAACGAACAAAGAGCTACATGGATCCAATAAAAGAGGCATTTGTAAAAGTAAAACAAGATATTGCAACACTCCAACACGAAGTGCAACAAACAAACCAACAGATACGAGCAGTACACGAAACACTAACCACCCTTTCCCAACACATAACCCTCCTCCAACAAACAAAAGCGGAACAAAGTCCAACAGACCAACAGAAAAAGGATATATTAAACGAACCATATCTTCAGAGTTCCACTGGAAATGAGGGGGTTCCAACAAACCAACAAACCAACCAACAAACCAACCAATACACTGGAAATGAGGGGGTATCCGTTCAGGAGCACATCCCAACATACCAACCAACAGACTTAAGCGAACTTTCAGGCATTGTCTCCTCATACCACGAAGTACAAAAGCAGCTCAGAAAGCAGATCAAAACCTTAACAAAACAGGAATTTACCGTATATGCCACCATCTACCAACTCCAACTCGAAGGCATCACGGTCGACTATCCAGCAATAGCATCCAAACTCAAGCTTTCAGAGATATCTGCACGAGATTATGTACTGAAACTCCTCAAAAAGGGTGTTCCACTCATCAAAACAAAGCATAATAACAAGAAAATCCTCTTGTCCATCCCTTCCGTAATGACCTCCAGTGCGTCCCTACCTGCACTTCTAGCCTTATACGAAAAGTAGGATTTCGGCATACCGAACAGTTCCTCTCAGGACACACAAAGTTCTTGAATGTCCCCCGTTTCCTCAGTCCCTACAACTGAAAAGTTCGGGTTAAACTCTCACTTCTGTATTTTTTTCCTTGTGTTCCCCTGATCAGATAGGTTGCTCTCAGTTTTCCAACCAACCCTCACTTCAGTCTTTTATACACGCAGAAAACAACACCGAAAGTTCCCTACGAACTCTCACGTGTGTCGTTTTCTTCGAAAAGTACTGGTTGTTCACCCTTTTTTGCTCGTTTTCCTTCACTTCTAACTCTCACTTTTGCATATTTGGACAGTTTGTTGCGAACTTCTTCGGGTACGAACACTCTTTTTTTCCCATTTTTCTCTGTAAGTTCGCATAATAAGCCCTCACACTTCTGTTTAATGCTATTTACTTGCCCTCGAATCGTAGCTCGTTCTTTACCAAGAAGCAAGGCCAAATCCTCATAACTCAGCTTCATATCACTATTCGCCACCGTAATAATCAGCATTCGTTCGTTAGATGTTAAGCCCTTTAAAATTTCGTAAAAATTGCCTGTTTGAACAGCCGTTTGAACACCTTTTTCATCACCAGAAACACCTGTTTGTTTGCTTCGAACAGGCGATTTCGTAAACACCTGTTCATATCCTTTACCACCAACAGCCAGATCAACACCTTCACGTAACGAAGCAAGCTCATCCTTTATCGTCGCTATTTCGCGTTTAATCTCCGAAAGTGTATCAAACACCTGTTTGTCTTGCGTATCAAGGTGTTTAATCCATTTTCCAGCTGTTTCCATATCCTTTTTCACCCCTACAAAGCTCTCTTGTACCTTGTTTTCAAGTTGCGTGTACTTTGATCCGAATAACCACTCAAACATATATCCTACCAAACACCTTCCTTTATAAATATATCGCCAGTATAGCCTGTTATAGACGATAAGATGAGAGGAAAAGAAAGGAACAATAAACGCCCTGCAAGGTACAAATAAAGCCTAAAACACCAAATGTCTCTATCCAAACACCTGTTCCCACACCCCACAACAGGGCACAAGAAGGAACATGCTGGGTACAAACAACCACAAGAGGAACAAATCCTTC
Source organism: Candidatus Pacearchaeota archaeon (assembly GCA_009694725.1). Taxonomy (GTDB): domain Archaea; phylum Nanobdellota; class Nanobdellia; order Pacearchaeales; family GW2011-AR1; genus SICV01. Next base: position 4,905 of record SICV01000002.1, on the reverse strand, counting down.
ATCTATGACGTGTCCAAACACACCAAACACCCCTTTAATCAGGCGATAAGATGTTAAAATAACACTCTTCACGATCCCTATACTTTGCAGTTGTACCATATAAACCCCCATAATCCACAACATTTATATACTACAACATATACAATACACTAACACATACCTCTTTGCCCGAAAGAGGACGTTTTATCATGGTCGAACGTACCGGATAAGGCTCCTCTTTCTGGCGTTTTTACTACTAATTAAGCAATATGGCGCATGGTCTCTGTTCCAAGCGAAATGGGGGGGTGTCAAAGCGCATACAAGCTCAAACTTCTGCGCAAAACCCCCAAGATCCAGAATAACCCTAAAGTTCGGTTAAGTATATCTTCGCCCCCCATCCCAAAGAATGAACCTCACTCGTCTCAAGGCGCCGCAGGCGCCGCGTCGCGCGCGGCAGAGCACAAAGTATAATAACGCTAAAGAATAGACCTTCCTATGTATAGCAAAACCGCGATCTTTTCATTCATCATCGGCGTTGTAGCTGTTTTTGGAATACCCCTCATGCATCTACAGGGCGGATTCATTATTCCTTCGTGGCCTGAAGAGCTTTCACTTGTTTCAGGAGTAGGGCTGTTACTAGGGCTTATCTCACTATATTTGGTGAAAAAAAATAACTTAGAAGGGATGTGGGTAACTATAACTGGAGTCGTCTTAAATATAGTCGCAATCCTTATTCATTTTTACTTTCAATCTTCTAAAATTGGCCTTACTGCTTCATACGTCTAAATATAAGATAGTTTATTCCAAAACTCTTATAAACTCCTGTAGGATAAATACTCTAGAATGGCACTCACCCGCTCATTTCGAAAAGAGGTAAAGCGACAAACACGCCTTGCAATCGCCGCAGGTATCGGGTTTGTCATCGCCTATGCCTGGAAAGAAGCAATTTTTGAAGGAATGCTCAAGTATGTCACCAGAATTATGGATGTTGCCCCCGATCACTACCTCACTGAGACCTACACAGCCGTTGCTATTACTTTGGTGGGAGCTGTTGCCCTCCTCTGCACATCAAATCTCTTGAAGGATCACTAATCACATGGCACAAACACCTAAACAACCCGCACAAACACCCTCATCGGCGTCGCTGGCGCAGATGGCCTTGGCCAAACAGCTGTTTGGATCCGCAACACAAAAAGCAAGCTTTCTCAAGTCAGAATTCCGTACCCAAGCCTCAACAGCCATCATCACCGCCTTCGGATTAGTCATCGCACTTGCCTGGAAGGACGTCATTGTGGAATTCGTCGCAAAAATAAACCCCTTTGAACAGAATTCTCTCCTCTTTTCAGCCCTCGCCATCACCGTCATCGGCATTCTCGGCATCACCTTAGTCTCCAAATGGAACAAAGGCGTTGGTGGCTAACACCCAAACAGCAAGAAAAGCGCAACGAACAAGTACTCAAACAGGCACAGGATGCCATTCGTGCTGGTACGTATCAAGAACACGTTCAGCCTTCGCTACCAATTGATCTCAATCACCGCACCAACCGCGACCTACCCGTTCCTTCCGACGCCCAACGTTTTCAGGAGAAGCAAGGACATATTCCCACACCCCCACAAATTCCAGAAGATCCCAATAGCTATTATCCAAAGCTTCACAAACCCTCCGCTCAACCGACCATGGCAACCCATTATAGGAGAGATCTCCAACTCTTTCTCCGCACGCAACACGCTTCAAACATCGATCTCCCAGACCCCATTACCCGCGAAGAACAAGACTATCGTGATTACGCGCATGTCCTCTTTCCCCAATGCTGAAACTTCTGCGCGTTGCTTGAAAGTTTCATAGCTCTCTAAAAGTACGGTTAAGTATTCCAACCGCCCACTATCTAATAATGAACATCACTCATGAGAACGCGCCCAACCGCAAGGATTAAATATCCGCCCAGATTAATCAATTTATGGGGTTAAATGCAAGAACTTTGTATAGTTTAAGTGCCTTAATTATTTTTATTAGTTTAGTATTGTATATCATAGTAGCAGGTTTTAGCGCATTATTTTCATTCCCTTTAGACTTAGAAGATTCGATCTTTTTTATAATGAAAGTTTCTTTAATTTTGGGTATATCTACTGAGTGCGTAAAATGGCTTAAACAGAAGGATAGTAAGAAAGCGGTAACTTTAAGCTGGTTAGTTATCGTTATTGGAGCAATAGCCAATATATCTATCGCTTCTTCCCTAATGGGCGGGCTTCAGGGTTTCAACAATTTAGGAACCGTAACCTTTAGTTTCTTAGCAGTTGGGTTAATTTCTCTTATTTCATTCATTGTCAATCTCTTTGACTAACCGCCCCTATCTCCTTCTCGAAGAGTTCGCACAAGCACCATTAACCGAAGTATTGGCCCTTTACGAGGGAAAAAAAGGATGAAAAGGGTTAAAAAGACATCAACATCCGTAAAAATATGAATCAAGCAATCCATTCACGATATTTTGTAGAAGAAAGCCACACGGCTTTAATTGCATCTATGTCCGCTAGATCAACAGGCAGGCAGACATTAATACAAGCATACGATCATTGTAATTCGGTATATGGCGGTGAATTTTTACTCCATGCATCTCCAAAAACATTTCTTATTCGAGGCGTCGTACTAGAATTTGTAAGACACGGCCATAGTATTTTGAAAAGTGCTGAAGCTAAATCAAATAGTTTAGAATCTCTTGAAGGTTTACTTCAAGAAATAGGTTTAGAAACAGTTCGCCCTACCAAAGCGTAATCTTCTACGTAAAAGCACTAACTTTCAGCATAGTTTAAGAGTTCGCCCTACCACTTATGGAAAACTCAGATAATCTGGCAAATTAAAATCAGTTCCTCGAAATCGATCTTGCCGATTCTGTTCATAATCCTGGAATCCTACAAGCACTAGGTGTGGCCATTCTGGGTTCCAAAAGCAGGTTGCTTGTCCAAATGTTTTCTGGCGTAAGGCAAGCAAACGATCACACGCAGGGAGAGATAAACCAAATACTCTATTTTCTCTATCAACGATAGGCGCAACAACTATGTCCCTCGTTCCAGTCAAATCCCCCATATCACTCCGAGGTTCTTCAGGCGTGTAATTAAAACGTGTTCGATTTTTGAAGTGTATAAACGCCCCCCCTTGCAAAGGTGCATCGCTCATCGCTCAACCGAGAAAGCGTGGTGGGTTGAATTTGAGAGCGATGCGCACAATAGTCAGCAATAGAATCACACCGATATGCCCGAGCCAGACGACTCGTTATCAACCAAGCCAAAGGACCATACTCTACACGAAGGATAGCATGTATATCTTCCATACGAAAGTTGAAGAAAATGAGTTTTTTAATCTTCAGGCTTGAAGTGTTTAGTTAAAAAAAATTATCGCAATAAATAACTCAAAAATCCAGAGCCAGTACTCACATCAGCTGCAACATTGCCGGTAATACTTCCACTTCCCGATCAAGAACTTGAACCTTCAGTTGAACTTCCACTTGATCCGCTACCCGAGGAATCTTCTCGAGGGGGAGATTTTTGAGGCTCTCGGGGTTCTTCTCTGAATTCTTCACGCCGTTGCTCTTCAGGACGACCTTGAAATTCACCCTGTCTCCCTTGTTGATTTTGTTCAAATCGTTTTTTATCTGCTTCAGTTGGTTCTTGTCCTGACGCAAATCCTCGATTGTTTTCAGGTCTAAATTGTTCATCAGGAGATCCTGGTCCCCGTTTCATTCGTTCTATTAATTTCCGACATGCTTCAGGAGTTGTAGCTCCAGCTTGTGTACATTCAGGAGGGAATTGTTTATCTTGTTGATTTTGTCTAGATTCTTCTTGTCGTTGATCAAATCGTTCACGGTGATCTTCTCGGAATTCGCCACGAAACTCTCGCCCCTTTACATCTTCAAACGTTGATTCAAAACACTTCAATCGTTCACTTGGATCCTTTATTTCACGACATTGTGCACCTAAGGCAGGCCCACGGAAATCTCCTTGCTTTCCTTCCTGATGACGCGCGTTACCTTCTTCAAAGCCAATTTTTTTAATAATCTCTTCACACCGTCGTTCATCTCCTCGTTCTCCGGTTAATCCAGCGTCTTTACATTCTTGAGGAGCACGAGTATCCCACATTAATGCACTACATTCTTGAGGAGAAGAAAGGCCAGCATCAACACATTCTTTAGGGGCATTTTGTTCAAACATAATTTTATCACATACCTCGCGCGCTTCTCGTTCATCTTTGACATCTGCAAGTGCATCCCGACATTCTTCAGGCGCATGCGTACGTATCATTAATTTTCGACATGCTTCAGGAGAAGTAATACTCTTTTCCTGACATTCTTCAGGCATATGGTTTTCAAATTGCGCTTCTTGATATTCCGAATCTAATCCGCGCACAATCTCTTGGAGATATTCAGGGAGGGTAGCGAATGGATCCCCGACGGCTTCCATATCAGCACAAGCTTCTTCATCTCCTTCGCTACAAGCAGCGGCAAGCGGAGCAACTTCAGTACAGGTAGCCTTAAACGCCTCTTGTTCTATATCTTCACACGCACAGTCTTTTCCATCACTTTCAAAACAACTTTTCATAATCGTTACTAATTTTTCAGCTTCTTGACGTTGTGTTTCTGTTAATTCTTTGTGCATTTTCTGTTGCCATCGTGGTGCATCCCCTTCTGCTCGGCACGTTCGAGAATATTCTTCAGGGTCTAACTTTGCAAGTTTTGTACACAGTTCTTTAATCGTTGCGGATACTGCAGCCGCTGCCGCAATACGATCTTCTCGTCCTTCAATTTCTCGTGCTAATTGATGATCATATTTTTTCAAATGCCCTTGAATTGCTCGAGCACTTCGTTTTGCACGCCCTTCATCTTCAGGAGTAATTTCGGTTTCAACTTCTTCCGCAGAAGTGTCATACCCTTCCTT
>SICV01000009.1 GCA_009694725.1 Candidatus Pacearchaeota archaeon | reverse complement strand
TGATTTACCTCATCAAACTAATGATGCGACACTACATGCTTATAATATTATTTTGTACCATGGAAAATATAGGCTTGTTGAACCACAAGATTCTTCCTTGACTGCACAATTTAATACGGGCGCATTGAGTTGGTCAAATGGGGAAGTCCCGTTGTATCTTACGGGATATATCTATAATGATAAACAAGGAGTGTATGAGCGATGGGATGATCCTCTTGCGTCAAAACAAGGATATGTTGCTTCATTGATTAGTAATTACCCTGGAGCAACTGGTTTACCGGATACTGCCCGTCAGTGTGAACCAAGTTATTATAACCTCACGACTGAAACACAACGATTAGAATTAGTGAGTGACCTGCTCCAGTTCTCCCGGGATGCTCCTTCTGCAACTCCGTTGACTGCGCGTCAACAGATTGATGCACGCTTTATGTTGTTAGTTGGAAGAAGCGCAACTGATGCTGAAGCGGTACAAATCACTACTCCGCAGAATATGCCGTTGTATCTCACTGTTGTGGGTGATGAATTTAAACAAAATTTTGCCCGATTTGCCCTTAACAATCCAGGTGCAACTAGTAGTGCTTTTATGACCGTCCCCGTATCTTCTTATAGCACGCTTCTCTATCACTATATGCTGGGTTACCCCGTTACAGATAGGGGTACACTCTATCGTGCGAATAATGCACAACGATATTCTGTTTTGACAGATTATGCATTCTATCGTTCACACTATAGTGGGTATGATCCACTGGAGGTCTTTGCAGATGTTTGTGCGTAAGGTGTTTGTTTTTCTCTTGAGTGTCTGCTTGGTTAGTTCTTTATGTTCGGGACTCTCCTATTATACTGGTCCGATAAGTGTTATCTCGCTTGATGTGCACACAACATTTGTAAATGCAAATAGCGCTGATGTCCAAGCACGATACGTCTTTTGGAATAATGCGAGTGAAAATCTTTCTCTTCCAGTACAGTTTCTTGGATTTCCAAGTAGTACACTCTATGGGGGTATCAGTGGACAAGGCCCAACTATTACTCTTTCTCTTCCAAGTGGGGAAACAACGGTAACTGCCCGATTTACCCAACCCTTTGATTCGCTTACCTCTCTCACGATTAGCCCAGGTTATCTGCTTGAAGGGAAAACCCCTGTGCAGAAGGTGGGGCGAATAGAGTATGTTGTTGATAGTAATGAGCAACTAGTTGTAGTAGTGGAGAGTGCGCCCCCACTTACCTCTCGTGGAGCATCTCTTTTCGGGACAACCGTCAGTAACGCCTATCCGTTGAGCCTGTATTTAACGTTACAACAAACAGCTATGCAAGCGAGTGTTTCTCGAACAATTAGCGCCTATAGTCAAGTGGGTGATGAACTTACCTTTACAACGGTTGTGCGAAATACGGGACAAACACCCTTATCAGGACTTACGTTGCAAGATAGTTTGTTTGCATTGTATTTTGAACCTGTTTCTTCAGGATATGTACTTGCACCTTCTGGCGGAGTGGGAGAATCTTTGTATTTGTATACTTCTCCTTCCTTTTCCCTTGCTCCCGAAGCAACAAAGACCTTAACGTATACTGCAAAAGTTACTCAGTTGGGCGCTCCTGCATTTCCAGGTGCTCGATTATTTAGTGGGAATAACTACATTACTTCAAGTGAAGAAACAACTGCAACCGTCATTCCCGTGTATGTTACGGCGGATACAGTTGAAGTGTCTACAAATGAAACGGCATACGTACCTGCTTTGATTATGCCTTTTCCGGAAGAAAATGAAACGCGTGCTCAAACAGGGGAGACCACCCCTGTATTAGATGATCAAGAAAAAACAATTTTTGCGGAACAACGACCGGGAACGAATGAATCCTCGAATATAGGTTGGTTTATTGTAGTGGCGAGTAGTTTAGTGCTTGTTTCTATTGGGGGAATCTATTATCTTATTCGTTCTCGGAGAACTATCCCTCATGGAGCGCAAGCATGATAAGACGCTTTTGCATTGGTTTTGTATTTCTTTTACTTTTAAGTGGTGTAGCGTACGGGTCGGTCATCCCTTATTTTGGAGATAGTGGGGACATTGGTGAAAGTGGAAATGATTTTGCAAATGGTTTCGATCCCATTGATACGAGTGATGAAGGAGTATTTGATTTTGGAGCATTGCCCGATGATGGAAATGGGGGCGGAACAGGAGATGGAAGCACCTGTACGGCGGGATGTGCTGAAGGAACGGAACCCCAAGAAGTTGATTCAAGCCAAGAACCTGAACCAGAACTAGCATTTGAAGATGACGGATGGGCCCCTGTTCCCGACCCTGAACCTATTCCTACAGATAATAAGATTAAAGTTGACCCTACGAAAAGTACCGCTGAAAAAGTAAATCAAGTAGTAAAGGAAATTGAAGCGCGTAATGCGGAGAAAGTTGCGGAAGCAACGGGATCTAATAAACCGCTTATGCAGCGATTGATTGAAGGAATTAAAAAAACAATTAGCGACCTCAATATTTTCAAAATATTGACTCAATCTTTTGAAGCGACTCTCCATCAAGTAGCCAATTTACTGGTGAGCGCGGGAGGAATATTATTAGGATTACCTCCTGGAACTTCTACTCTTATTAACTTGATTATTGATGATGCTGTAGCTCTTAATACGGCGTTTCCCGATGGGGTTCCCCCTACTCCCGTAGGTGAATTAAGTCTTGAAGCTGCATCTGCAATTGCGGCTGCTTTTGGGGGTGTTGCTCATGAAGAGATAGGCGTTAATGAAGCAGGAGAATTTCAAACTGATGTTCGACAAATTGATATTCCTGAAGGGGCTCCTACCACTAAGCAAGTCACCATTGATGGTAAAGTGTATACAGTAACTGTTTCAGGGGATGGCACACTAGTAAGCGTATCTTCACCCCCTACCTCCTCAGGAACTTCAGGTGTAAAAGTCCTTCAAGTGGGGTGGGATTATGGTTCCTTCAACTCGTATCCGAGTGCAGTATGTGGGGATGGAGTGATGTATCCCGTAACTGAACAATGTGAAGCAACAGCGACGACTGATGTGTTTGATAATACCTATTGCCCTCAACCTACCTTGTGTAGCACTTATGGACGATTGACTGCGGTTCGTCGCCAATATGGGGATTGTATCACGAATACGTGTCAATGTTTGTATGATACTCCGACCATAGAACAATGGCAATATGTTCCAGGCAGTTGTGGTGCAGTATGTAATGCAACAATCGGCTGTTCGGGTGGACAAGTGTGTAGTAATGGTCTGTGTGGGCCAGTTAATTTATGTGGGAATGGTAATATTGATATTAGTCAGGGAGAGCAATGTGATGGAACGAGCATTCTTTCATGCCCTGCAGGTACCTCTTGTACCAGTTGTCAATGTGTCCCTACTGCTCCTGATTGCACGAATGGTATGTTGGAAACAGGAGAAGTATGTGATGTGCGCATTCCTGCATTTCTTGAACGACAACAAGGAAGTAATATTGGTATTTGTCGTAAACCGTGTGAATCGTGTCAATGTACTGCGGGAGTTTCATCCTATATTACTTCACAGCAAGGGGTTGGACCCTATGAAGTTGGAGGAATCCCTGTGGAATTATGTCAAGGAAGGGACGACCAAGGTGCTCTTCTTCCGGGACGAGATGATAATTGTGATGGGAGAGTAGATGAAACGTGCGTATGTACTCCAGGAGATACACGTATTTGTGGAGAGCGAGGATCAACCTGTGGGGCAGGAGGAACACAAACGTGTTTACCCGACAGTACCTGGGGCATTTGTACAGTACCATATGCTCCACAAACTGAGATTTATGATGGCATCGATAATGATTGTGACTTTTTAGTTGACGAATGTGGTATCGCCGGACAAAATATGACGTTCTTTAATGAAGCTGTTTGGGAATATAACACTTCGGCAACGACATTCATGCGCATTACTCAAACAGGGGTGAATACAACGGTATACTTTACCGCATTTACTAATTTTAGTGCGCAAGTCCCCTTGAATTTTACGCTGTATGAAACAGATTGTCCAGGTTCTGCTCTTCAGATATCTTGTTCGCAAGAAGTGCAACGACGAAATGTGACGACGAATGCACAGGGTGAAGGACGAGATACTTTTGTTATTAATGATAGTGTCTTTTTCCAGACACGAGCGCAAGACGGGACTAATCGGACCTTCTTCTATATTGTTGAAGGATTTAGACAAAATATGACGAGATTTAGACAAAATATGACGAGCACAGGATTATTTGTTGGACAGACCTCTGGCTCTGGTCCGGGCGATAGTGGCATACTTCTTGGAAATATTACAGGCATCTACCACGGACAGGTGTATCTGAATGGTTCTGCACTCCGCATTAATCATACGTTTTCCCGTAATGGAAACTTACAACTGAATTGGACGGTTGGGGAAGATGGATTCCGAACAACTGCCGATTCATTCGTGCACAACTTCACCACACCGGGACAGAAAACACTCACGTTACATGTTTCGAACAATCAGGGCGGACATGCAGAACTCCAGATTGGGGTATTAGTGGTACCGAGTGTAGGGGGAGATGGGCTCATGACGTTTATTGACTATCCGGGGTATTATCAGATTATACCGACGGGACGCAATCCGAGTACAACATTTGTTGCGGGGGCGAATACGAGTTTTGCTGTGGTGCGGAATGCAACTGCCTGTGGGGCATTGCAGTGTGTGGGTGGGAAGTGTCCAAGTGTGACGAATAATACTGATCTGGTATGTGGGAATACATTGAGAAACATTAGTGCGGCACCACAACCGTATGGTGCTTTGCGATTCACGTGGGACTATCGACATGGAAACGCCTGGTTCTCGCTTCCTCCTGGACTCGTCACGCAACAATTTACGTTTGGAGAAAGCGTTTATTCACAAAAACTCAATGATAAACACCTACGCGTGACTACGAACTATACCTCTGGAACGACGAGTCTGCAAAGTAGTTTTACTCGTGCATATACTCTTGGACAATGTTTAGATAACGGCTATACGTTCGCCGTTGTAACCCCTCACGGTCGCTTTGTACGATTTGCTGCAACGGTATCGGGAGTGATACAATCTCCTGGGGCAATCTTTACGAATACCTCTTGTCGAGGAGAAGATGGGTTGAATGGAACCAGAGATGATTGTGTACCTGATGGCTGGGTCTGTGGGCCGAACGGAGGGTATCGTCCGACGATAAATGCAACAACCCTTGTCTTCTGTGATGAGTATCTGGAAGCCACTTCTTGTCGTGCAGCACGTATTGCCTATCCCTCTTCAATTGTGTGTGGGGGAACCTCTCAAAGCGCTTCATGTGTATGGGATAGTGCTAAAAATAGATGTGGAACGAATTATACGGTCCTAGATGTTCGGGGTGCAGTAGATACCTGTCTTGAATATATTAATCAAACCGCTCCTTGTACTGAAGGATTACGAGATGTTATTATTGAAGCTCGTTCTACTCCTGCATCGGGTGCGACAGTATGTCCCGCGTTCAATACTGCCTGTACGACTCGTGCGGATACGCTCGTCTGTGGGAGACCGGCATTTGAATTGCCCTTCTTTGGATGGTGGCAGTTGGTGATTGGGGGATTGGGGATTGTGGTATTAGGGTTTCTCCGACGAAAGAACGCTAGAACATTTTTAAAGTCGTTTCACCACTGATTCTCATGCAGGTGATGAAGATTCTGTGTGGTGTGTTCGTGGGTATTTTGATTATTACACTCGTCAGTGCCCAATTGACCTTCGTGAGTGAAACAGTCCCTCGTAATCTTACGGGTGGCCAATTGGTTACGGGACAGGTGGTACTCAAAAGCACGAATCATCCAGGAGATACACTCATGACCTCGAGTTATCCGCATAACCGAACAACCTTGCTCTCATGGATACAACAGGCAGGATTAGTTGAAGGTGTTGACTATACCTGTTCTATCCCTGGCTGTCAGACACGTACCCGTGCGAATGTTCCGTTAGGAAATTCGTTTTCTCTATCCTCGAATGTCTCATTTTTATTTGGATTTAATATTACCAAACAAGAGTCAGTACTTGAATCGTTTGCGCTTACGCTTTCGACTGATGCGCCTGCTTCATGTGCTACCCCGTTCACCTTAACAATTGGCTCTGATCGAACACTGGTGAGTAGCGCGTATCAACCAGATTTACTCTGTGGTGAAGTGCTGTATGGCTGTTTCAATCGAGATTTGAATAGTCTCTATTCTCTGGTAGAAATTACCCCCCAAGGAGTATGTTCGCGTATGGAATTACCGAGTGCGCCTGCATTTGTCTTAGGGGCGCGAATTCAAAACACGAGTACTTCTGAATCAACACTTTCAATGAAAGTCTATCGCAATAATACTGAATTTGTAGGAGCATGTACATTACCAACGTTAACAGAAGCAATACAAAATGTACGTTGTACCTTGAATCAGAGTTTACGTGCAGATTCGTATTATGTCTGTGTCAGTGCTGAACAAGCAGATAGTATCTATCAAATACAAGTTGAAGAAACACTTCCTGTGTGCGGTACTGCAGAATTGGGGGGGCAAGCAATCATTGATTTTGAAATTTTTGCACAACCCTATGGCTATGCAGCACCCCTCTCTACTTCAGTTCATCAGGCATTTCAAAGCCAGTATGGTCAGGCATTATCTGAATACCTTGATGATGCACTTGCAAACACCTACGGCAGAGATTGCAGTAGAGGGTGTACGATTCCATTTGCATTACAAGGTAGTGCTCAAGAAGTAACCATTCAGAGTGCGAGTACCCGCTATAGTTCCAATGGACTCAAGACAACAAGTACTACCCTCTATACTGCTGAACAACACAATCCAGCCATAACGGGAAATCTCACCCTTCCGCTTGCTCCTCTCGGTATTCGTGCGCCCTCCAACGCGGGAACACAGACCTTTACCTTAAAGGCCGGTTCGTCAACGCTTGTTACGCTTCCTCTTTCTGTCACCGGTAGCTTTGCGGTTCAATTACAGCCCCGTACCTATTTTGCAGGAGTGCCTATGACTCTCGCCTTACTCTCTCCTGAAAATATTAGTTCGGTTGTCTGGACATTTGGAGACGGTCAAACCGCAACAACTACGGGTGGCATCGTGCAACATACCTATACTACGTCCCTCGAAAATGTATCTCTGTCTGTTGTTGCGCGCTCTGCTCGAGGGAGAGAAGCTCGAGAAACGTTTATCCTTACGTCTGCTGACCCTCACAGTACGTTGAGTACGCTACTCAATTATACTGCCCAACGCGTCACTACACTCCGCAGTTCTCTGAATGCGCTGCCGAATGAGATCAGTACCTCTTTTATCTCAACATTTGCACTTGAAAATATAAGTGCTCAGCTTACGCTCATTCGTTCAAGAAGTTATAATGATACCACCATTGGCGAGCCGATTGCATTTCTTTCGGGACTTTCACTGCCCCAGCGCGTCAGTGTTTCTACAACCGGAAGTGTTCCACTCGACATTTATTATACGAGTCTAGATAGCACGTATGTTTCGCTTATCTATGACAATATTACCCTTATCGACCCTGCAGAGGTAAAACTCAATATCATTGAATGGATCGGGAACAGATTCACCGGAACCGCTCAGTACCAACACATGAGTACTTTTGAAAACGAAGTGCCTACACCCTATGCCGTTACGTACCTCCTGACCCTTACCCGCACCGAATTTGCACAAGATACCTTACTCATTGTTGATTTCCCTCTCTCTGAAGTTCTCAACCCTCCGCAGGATGCCCGACCATTAGTTGATGACACTCATAACGGATTTGCAATTCCCCTTGCTGGAAAGGAGAGTCTCCGACTCACCTTTATGGGAGAACCGGACCTTACTCAACTAGGCATGTTTATCATCCCTGATGAACCATTTTTTGCAAAATATGCTCAAGTACATGAAAAAAAAGTGCCCTTTCCCACGGTATGGTTTGGTATTGCTTGGTTTGTCTGGCTTATCGGATTTCTTATAGTGTACGTCGCATTACAGGAATGGTATAAACGCCATTATGAACATTATTTATTTAGAAATGTAGATGATCTGTATAATGTCATTACCTTTCTTTATAATGGGAGAATACAAGGAACTGAAGAACAAGCTATTCGTAAAAAACTGGCTCAATCAGGTTGGACGGGAGAACAGCTAACGTATGCTCTTCGAAAACTTGATGGGAAGCGCACCGGAATGTGGGAAATTCCCCTTTTTGCTCATTGGGAACATACAAAAATACAACAAGAAGTTGCAAAACGTCGTTCGGGAGGGGGAAGGTAAGGTTTATTAAAACCTCTTTCTCATTCGGTTGATGCTTCGTATTTTAAAAAACATTTCACGTAAATTGCTGTCTACTTTTTTTGGAAGAAAGGAAGAGATTCGTATAGGTTTCTACGGTCCCCCAAATGCAGGAAAAACCAGTTTAGCAAATCGTATTTGTAAAGACTGGACGGGCGCTGAAATCGGACAAGTAAGCAAAGTACCTCATGAAACACGACATGTACAATTTAAAGAGAAAGTAGAAATTAAACATAAGGGTAAGACATTAACCTTCAAGATCGTGGATACTCCTGGAATAGCAACAAAAATTGATTATGAAGACTTTTTACGTTTTGGAGTTAAAAGGGGAGCTGCTAAAAAAAGAGCAAAGGAAGCTACACAAGGAATTATTGAATCGATTCAATGGTTAGAAGATATGGAAGCAGTTGTTGTGGTACTTGACGCATCTGAAAACCCCTATAGCCAAGTAAATATCACGATTATTGGTAACCTTGTTGCGCGTAAAATTCCCTTACTCCTTGTAGCAAATAAAATCGATTTAAAAAAAGCAGATATTAAAAAAGTGCAGGCCGCTTTTCCAGAATATCCAGTTGTTGGTATCTCAGCAAGGGAGGGATTGCATATGGAAGAGTTCTATGAGGCTCTTTTCGCACTTGCGAAAAAAGTCTAATGAAAAAGCACTCAATAAAAGGATTAAGTCTGCAAGTTATTCCTTTTTCTGAAATTGAGCATCTTTCTATTTCTGAACGAGTTAAAAAATTGTTAGCCTTGGTTGTTGCACAGAAGATTGTCATTGTTCAAGGGAGATTACGCGCTGAAGAAGAGGCTCGTTTGATTGAAGATACCATGGCAATGGTTGACCATATTAAAAATTTTAAAGGGATGGAACTCGCAGTCATTGAACCAGATATGCGAGATAAAGATTTTTGGACAAAAATGCGCTATAGTATTGCAAAGCGCCTTGTAGGCGAAAGTGGTGCTTTGACTATCATTGGACCTTGTTCATTAGTTCGTGAAATCAAACGTGACCCTAAAAAAATTGAATTATTGCTTGCAAATTAGGCTTTTTCACTAAGCTATATCTTTATTAAGAATCGTCTTCTTTGAATAGGAATGGCTTATCGATGTGTACATTGTACTAAAACGTATGGGGATGGGATCAGAGAGACGCTACAGGGATGCACGTGCGGGAGTCGGTTTTTCTTCTATATCAGAGATGATAAATTGATTCAAGATGCAATCATCGATGAACAGACACAACAGCTTTCTCCAAGTGAACGAAAACAAATGGAAGAAGATGTACGAGAAATAGTTGGAGAACAGGATGTTGATAAACCTGTTTTCTTAGACTTTGAAAGTATTTCGATTATTAAACCGGGCAAATATTTACTTGATTTAACAAAATTATTTGCGATGAACAAACCTCGCGTATATAAACTGGAAGATGGAAAGTACATTGTTGATTTGATGACCCCTTTCAAGCGTTGAAGTAAGGTTTATAGAGTGGGAAATGCTTTTGTTTGTGTGAAATCATTACAACCTTCTTCTGAACAACTGAGTGCTCTCACGATAATTACCCGCAATTTTATTGCACAATTAAAAAAGTCGCTTGTCCAGGGAAAAATTAATGGACACGTTTTTGTAGGGGGAAGCTTTGCAAAAGGAACATTACTTGCACAGGATACGTATGATGTTGATGTGTTTATTCGCTGTAAAGAGGTGACTCCTCAGCTTATTGATCATCTTGGAGAAATTCTTATAACATATAACTCTCAAACAATACGCGTGCATGGGAGTAGGGATTATTTTCAATTACCTACGACCAAACAACTGATCTTTGAAGTAGTGCCGGTAAAAAAAATTCGAAAGCCTCGTGAGATGGAAAATGTCACTGATTTGAGTTATTTCCATGTTGCATATGTCGCAAAACACATGACAAAGAAGCTTGCTGGTGAAATTGTGTTGGCCAAGGCTTTTTGTGCGAGTGCAGGCGTGTATGGGGCTGAGAGTTATATTCAAGGCTTTTCTGGCTATGCACTTGAATGCCTTCTCATTCGTTATAAAACGTTCAAAGCAATGCTTAAAGCACTTGTATCTGTTGAGAAACAGGTACTTATTGATCCAGCGAAGCATTATCGTTCTGCAGGTGATCTCATGCGTTCGATGAGTGAATCACGCCGCTCAGGCCCTCTCGTGATCGTTGATCCTACCTGGCCTGAACGGAATGTAGCTGCTGCCCTCTCACAGGAGAGCTTTGTTCTGTTTCAGAAGCGTGCCAAGGCCTACCTTGTCCGACCGAGTGAACGATTCTTTGCAGAAGAAGCTTTTGATAGTCAAAAACTACAAAAAGAAGCGACGCAAAAGAAAGCAACACTGCTGGCTGTCTCTTTAGAAACGAACAAACAAGCAGGAGATATTGCGGGTACCAAATTGAGAAAATTTCATCTCTTCCTGTGTGAAATTCTTGGGGAGCGTTTTACCCTTGCCAAACACGTCTTTCGGTATGAGCAAGGGCAAACAAGTATGAGTTACCTCCTCTTGAAAGACAAACAATCCGTACAGCACGGCCCGTTACTTTCCATGACGAAGCATGCGCTTGCGTTTAAGAAAGCACATCCGGCTGCGAAGATGGCAAAAGGACGATATTATCTGACGTTACCCCCTGTGACGCCTCAGATATACTTACAACAGAAGGTGCGTAAAGAGTTGTTGGTGCAGATGGATATTTCTCGATTTCAGATAGACTAACGAATGCCATGAATCTGGCTAGTAACTGGAGGAGAGTAGAGAAACTGAGGATTATACTTATTTTGGACATACGCCATGCCGAGGAGTAATCCACCCACAACAAGAGTTGACCAAAAAAGAGCATTTTCATTTCTTTGTGATTTTCTATTTGCAATTTTCTGTGCTTCTTCTGCATATCCTTCTGCATACCACGCACGGTACCCTCTTTCTTCAAGATATTTTCGAGAATCTTTTTCAGTTATCATGCTTATTTCAATGCAACTGGCATTTTAAATGTACTTTCTACAAAGGTTGAAAGAGACGTTGTGAAAAATGGTGAATTCAACCATACCCCCATTTCTTCATCAGCATGTTCTGGTGTGATCATAACGAGGGCTTGTTTCTTATCTGCAATGAAGAATCGACCAGTGTTTTCTACCATACGAGGTTTAATGCTATGTTTATGTGCGACTTTTCTAATTTTATCTGCATCTCCTGAGAGTGCGATTTTAATCTTGATGTTCTGTTTTGCAAGTTTCTCGAGAATAGGGGCAAGGACGCGACTCTTATCTTCAAAGTCATGTGCAGAGGTGCAAATCATTAACTCTTGTTCGACGGAATCGGCAAGTTCACGTACTTTTGCGAGAATATTGGAACGTCCCTTTACAGAGCCCGTGATATCTTGGGAACGAATCGGTGCAACACCCACGATGTGTAATTGTTCAAGTTCTGCATATTCTGGCGTTTCCTTTAAAGTGCCCAGAGATTTTACTTTTTCGTTTGCATCGTGTAAGGTTTCAATTTTCATTTTTTCAATGATATCTGTTGGTTTGACTGAGATGTATTTGACAGGTTTGCCAATCTTAGTGATTGCAAATCCGCGCTTCTCAAGACTTTCAAGTACGTCATAGGTTCTGCTTCGTGGAACTCCTGATAATTCGGCAACTTCGCCTGCAGAGGCAATGCCCTTTGTCAAGAGTGAGAGCCAGACTTTCGTCTCGTAAATGTTCAGACCGAAGTAGTCCTTAATGCGCTTTACCAATTCTGGTTTTAGTATCATAGTAGAGTAGCAAAAAACGCCCTATATAAATGTTCTCTTTCTGTTGCTATGATAGAGTTACAACAAAAAGGTAAATCTTATAGATTACTTACCAACGTCGGTAGGTATCCGAGTACACATCCAACCGTCAAGTACGGTAACGCAGGATAGAATTTACCTTTCTGTGAAGCGAGTAAAAGGTAGGCAAGCGCAAGCGTGCTGCCGACGATAATGAAAAGGGCAGGAATGAGTCCGTGTGCAAAGAAGACCGTGCCTGCACAGAGGAGGGGGAATATAAGATCCCCACCGCCGAGAATTGCTACCTGGATCTTCAGCCCCTTTGGCATCTTACCTGTTTTTCGTGCTTTGTGGAGGAGGGCTTGTGTACCTTTGACCATATACGGGATGAAGAGACCGGAGAATATTTTGACTTCCTGCATTTGATAGTGGGCAAGCTTTTGCATAAACCCTGAATGCCAGACTGCCCAGGCGTCATAGAGGGACATGAGGATCAAGATAATAAAAATAGTGGAGACGGAAAGAATAGGAACAAGCAGTGCTGCAATTCCTGGATAGACCAACACTTCCGTGGCGTTGTGAATGTACTTATTCCCTTTGCCTAATTTCCAGGCGGCGAGTAGTAGTGCAAGACCGCCTGCCGAGAGTGTCTTTGCTGCATGGTCAGGAAGCAACGCATAGAGACTGACCGATAGTGCAAGGACAATCACAATTGCAAACCAGATACGCATAATGATAATAAGATTTGACTTCATAATCGCAACCATTAGGCCAATTGCCAGAATAAATGCAATGATGAATGAAATGAGTGAATATGCTGGTTCTTGTTGGGGGGGTTCTAAACCATAGGGGAGATTATGGACTGTTTGATTGACCTCGGTACCATTGAATGTGAAGACGAGTACCTCGGGGCGATAGTCATTGAGGATGACTAATCCGAGTAGTTGAGTAGCAATAAATAATCCGAGAATGAGTAGGGTTATTTTTAGTGTGTGCTTCATACAAGAAGATAGAGTGTCCCTATTTAAATCACTTTAATCGAATCGTTTCGAGATTTCGAGGAACAACGGTTTCGACTCTAAATTGTTTATAGAGTGTTGAAGCAAGGTCTAACGACTTTGACACTTCTCCGTGATTAATGATAATACGTTTTGGTTTCGGGACCATACGACTAATATATTGAAGTAGTTCGTTTCTGCCTGAGTGTGCAGAGAATCCTTTAATCGTTTCTACTTGCATCTTGACTGTTACTTTTTCCCCATCAACGTATACTTCTGCTGCTCCTTCTTGCACTTGCCTTCCTAATGAGCCGATTCCTTGATAACATCCAAAAACAATGAGGTTTTTTTCGTTGCTTGCAAATTGCTTAAAGTATTCAACCGACGCTCCTCCGACCAACATTCCAGATGTTGCAATAACGATGCATGGGCCCCCTTCAACAACTTCCTTTCGTTCTTGGGCACCCCCCACACGTTTCAATATATCTGAGGTAAAGGGGTTGTTATCTTGATAGATTTGATTTCGTACTGCTGCTGAAAGGAAATCGGGATAGGCAGTATGAATTGCAGTAATGTCCCAGACCATACCATCAATATAGAGTGGGACTTTGGGTAATCTTCCTTCGCGAATTGCTTCTTCAACACGTAAAATTGTTTCTTGTGAGTGCCCTAGACCGAGCTCAGGAAGAATTACTTTACCGCCCCGTTCAACTGTTTCTTTGACCATTTTCAAAAAGTGATCCTCCATCTCTTGACGAGGGGGGAGTATATCGTCTCGTGAACCATAGGTAGATTCCATCGTCAATGTTTCAACACGGGGGAAGTAATTAACCGCTGGATCAAGTAATCGAGTCTTTGCATATTTTGTATCTGCCCCATAGACAAAATTATGGAGGCCATTACCAATATTCACATGTACTTGTGCAGAACCTAATACGTGTCCTGCATTATAGAGTGTAATACGAATATCTGGTGTAATGTCCGTGACTTCCCCATATTCTAAACAAATAGAATGTCGTACCATTTCAGAAATATCTTCTGGTCGATAAATGGGGGCTGCTGCTTGTTTATAGGCGACACTAACAAAATCTAAGGTAAGGAGGGCGGCAATATCTCGCGTAGGAGCAGTCATGTAAATTGGTCCGCGA
Organism: Candidatus Pacearchaeota archaeon; assembly: GCA_009694725.1. Taxonomy (GTDB): domain Archaea; phylum Nanobdellota; class Nanobdellia; order Pacearchaeales; family GW2011-AR1; genus SICV01. The sequence continues at coordinate 12,839 of SICV01000009.1, read as the reverse complement.
TAGCCCATTTTATAGAGGTAGGGGATAAGTCCACAGTGATCTGTGTGCGCATGACTGAGGACAATTGCATCAATAGAGTTAAGGTCTCCAATTTCGCAGACATCTAAGTACGGGAAGCGTTCCTGCCCTTCTGAAAATGAAGGGTTAATGCCACAGTCAAGTAAAATCTTTGATTTTGGGGTGTGTAACAATAAACATGATCTTCCTACTTGTCTTCCTGAACCAAGATAGGTCAAACGGACCCACATGTCCATTTTTTCAGGATTCCAATCGGTGAATACTTTTTTACCAATTTCATTTAAGAATTTTCTTCGATAGGTATTATTTGCGTAGAGGACTGAACGAATTTTATCGGTAATTTTACTCGTAATGGCCGAGTTTCGTTGGACAACGGGAGTCCAGAATGTGGATTTACGTACATCTTGTAGAATCGCCCCCATTTTTCCAATTACTAAGCCTGGTTTCTTTGCTTCAATAATAACAACCGAGCGTTGAGCATCAAAGATGATATTGATGATTTCTGCTTCTTCGGGAACAAGTGCGCGAATCGTTTTCTCCGTATCTTCTTGTGAGACAAGAATTCCTTTATCTGCTCGTAATTCAATACGTTTCTTAACTTTGCTCACTACTCCTTTAATTTGTTCTTCACCGTTTCTGAAAAACTCCTTATTTTCAGTATACAGCACGATGTTTGCTCCTTCAAAAGTTGCATCGCTTACTAAACGGGGGAGTTCGTCTTTTATACTTTTTAAAATATCTGCCATGAATATGAAATGAGTGAAGAGTTAGTTATTTGTAGGTAGGGATTATCTCTTCTGCCACGACATGTTTGATGCCTTCTTTGGTAATTGTAAATACATCTATCCCGTTTCCAGATCCAGTATCCCGTTGCGTTGAAGATTTAAGCGATTCCTTTGCGAGTTCGACACCTTCTTTTACGGAAAGGCCCGGCTTATATTGTCGTTCAAGTAAACCGAGAATATAGGGCATACCTGATGAAAAGTTAGCATCAAAATCGTCCACTTTCTTAATGCCCCCTGCTGGTTCAACAGTGTATAATTCTGCAACTCCATCTTCATTAACTCCAGCAATGAGCGTGCCTACAATAGAAGGAACCATACTTGGAGTGCGAATACTCTTGTAGGTCATCATTGCAAGCAAATGTGCCGCTTCTTTGATACTTGTTCGTGTTTTGGTACGTAATTCTTTCAATCGTAATTCTGCAGCAAGCACTTTATTAGTAAGTTGTAAATCTGCAACTACCCCGGTATATGCGGTGAGAATATGGTCATTAACATAGTTAATTTTCATTGATTTTTTATCCATTACGATGGATCCTGCAGTACTTCGTTTATCTGCTCCCAACACGATGCCGTCCTTGCACACGATGCCCACTAGGCTCGTATTCGATTTCAAGATTGCGTTAGAAAATTCCTCGTTCATGAGAATGGTAGAACCTCGTTCTGATTTTTCCCAGCCTGGACAGTATTTAAGACTTGTGGTGGATCTCTCTCTTCGTTCACGATGGAAGACGCACCATGTACTTTGGTAACTCGGACTACATGATCAACAAATCCTTCCATTTTTGGTTCGTGACTTACGATGATTAGTTGTTTACAGGCTACTTCCTTGAGGACCTCACGCATTTTATCAATTTGATAATCTGAGAAGCCATCTGTTGGCTCATCAAGAATAACAATTTCTCGTGTATTGATGGTACTGATTAGTGAGTTGATAACCGTGGTAAGTGCAAGACGATATGCCAGAGCTAATGCAGTTCTCTCTCCTCCTGAAAGGAAAGCATACTCCATCTCAATCCCTTTGTGAAGTATCAAAGGGGTGAAATGTTCATCAAGTTCGATACTAATCCTTCTCCCGCGATACTGTAGAACCATTGTTGTAATAACTTCGAAAATTCTCTTCTGATTTTTAATAACACTTGACGCTCAGTTGTTTCTACGAGTGTAGTAAAGGGCCCGGTTAACCAGTCAACTAACTTCGATTTCTTTTGCATCTTTGTTTCAAGATCTTTTCTTTTTTGTATTTCTTGCTCAATGAAGTTAATTTCTTTAGTAATAAGCGATACTTCTTTTACACTCTCAGCAAGAGAAACCTCGGCACTTCGCTCCTCCCTCATCGCTTGTTTGAGTTCAGTTTCCTTACGTACATATAATGCTGTAAATTTGGTAAAACTTGCCGTTGTTTCCCGTAATTGGTGTAAATGTTCTGTGAGGAACGTAATATCTTTAATGAGAGATTCCTCGTTTTTATACAATTCTTGTTCCTTGATACGTGATTCTGCAAGATACACCTCCTTACTTCGTGCAAGATCTGCCCTTTGTTTTTCTTCTTCTAATCGCTTTATAATTCCCCTTTGCTTTTGGAGTTGATCTTCTAATTCCTTTCTAATGTTACCCGATTCAGTAAGCCGTTTACTCAGGGAGACAACAAGTGATTCAACTTCGTTTACAATATTATGTTTATGATTTGCGGGTACGTCTTGGAGACAGGTAGGGCAATGGTTTAAATTGAAAACTTTTTCCTTCCGCTCGATTTGTTGCTTACGTTGTGAATCTAAGGCTGCATGCTCTGCCTTACATGTTAAAAGTTTTGCATTGAGGATTTCTTCGGTTGTTTTACTCTCTACTAATGCTCGAATCGTCTGTTCATATTTTTTTTGATCAAACGGGGTTGCTTCTTGAAGAGACTGTAAAAGCCTTTTTCTTTCACGTACTATCGTTTGTAATGCTTCTTTTTTTGTTATTACCAGAAGATTTGCTTTTTCTATTTCTTTTTCAAAGACCTCTCGCTCTTTTTGTTTTGAACCTATTTCTTTAAGTGTTTGTTCACTTGCTAGATGAAGTACTTTTTTTTCTTCTAACTCCTTATGAAGCAAGGTTACTTTTTCCTGAAGTTCTTTACATTCTTTCCGTTTGACTTCAAGACGTACTTCTTGATTTTCAAGTATTTTTATCTCAATTTGTTGTGCTTTTACTTCATCTTTAAAAGAAGTTATACATAATGTAAGATTATCTCTAATCCTGCGATATTTATTAATTCCGAAAATGTGACGTAAGATAGAAAGCCTTGTTTCAGGATCTTCGGTAATGATCTGTTTCATCTGTTCTTGTGCAGTATAGATCGTATATTTGTAAAGTATATTGTTCTTCTTGATGAATTCTTCAGGATATCCCAATAAAGCGAGAATTTTTGTTTTTAATTCAGTAATGGAGCATTCTTCCTTTGCGCCATTAACCGTAAGGGCCGCATATTCATTACTTACCCCTTTGGTATCCCGCTTTAAACTTCTTTCAATTAAAACTTCATCTTCCCCGATTTTACATGCTAATGAAACCTCCCCCTCTTCGGCAGTATTCCGTAAGAGTGCGGACCCTCTTTGTCCCGGTTGTAATCCGAATAGTGCGTATTCTATTGCGAGAAGTAACGTTGTCTTGCCTGAACCAACTTCCCCTGCCAATAAAACAGAGCCCTCTGGAAACGTTACTGATGCTTGCTCATAACTTCGAATATTTTTAAGAATAAGGGATCGAACAATCATAGGAGCCCCCCTTTCTTAATTTCACTCAATAAACGTTCACTAAATACTATTGCTTTTTCTTCTTCTCCTTTCTCCATTTGGAGTACCTTAAATAGGGAGGAGGCCTGTAAACCAAATCCGAAAGGATATTTTTTCTCAAAATCTATAATAAGGTCTTCTTCGATTGATCCGACTTCTTGGTTTGGGATAGTCAGAGAATATTCTGCAGCATACAATGCCGAAGTACTTCGTACAAGACAATAGGCGCCCAATTCTTTTGCCTTTTGTTCAATAACGGCAGTATTCAAATCGCTTGGTTTTCCTTGTTCGAGCGTGCCTTTTACTTTCAAGAGAACAATTGCCCCTTTGATTGACTGATGTGCTAATGAAGCAAGAATCTGTTCTGTTCCGGTATAAGCATTCGTAATAACTATCGTTAACACTACTACTGGCTTGAGTACCACTGGGATGCGTTTAATGATCCCTGAATCAAAGAGATAAAATGACCCGCCTTTGAGTTCCTCAAGTTCGGGACCATTATTAGGGAATAGAGGTCCAGAATAGACTCTCCCCTCTTTTACATATTCTATGTGTAAATGTGAAAGGGCCACATAATCTACTTTTGGAAGTTTTTTTTCATCTACTGAAGGAATGGGGAGTGAACCAATTGCATCTCTGAGTGCTGTGTGTAGAACTAAAATTCTGAACATGCCGGGAGCATCTTGTAATTTCATAGTATTAATATCTGCAACTTCGAGCCCCGATTTTTTGCCTGAATAGCCATATAACGCAACTCCTTGATAAATAGTGGGTAAGAGTATTAGTTGTTCCCCTTTTCTTTCATGTTTGTCAACCCAGGTTGCTAATCCTGCTTTATCTAATACATCAAGAAATGTTTTGCCTGAGGCAGAATAATCATGGCTGCCTGCAATAAAAAAAACAGGAATGTTTTGTTCTTTGAGTCTTCTAAACTCTGCAAAGGCATCTTTTAAAATTTCAATAGGTGGATAGGCTGAATCAAATAAATCTCCGGAAATAACAACGAATTGTACTTTTTCTTGTATACATCGTGTTACCGCAACCTGAAATGCCTGCATATTCAGGGCTTGTAATTCTTGTTGACGCCACCCCCCTAAATGACAATCACCCATATGTGCAAACTTCATGGAATTTGCAGTTGAAATTCGTTATAAATAGATTATCGTGCTTAGGAAGTACAGGTAATTGTCTGACGTGAAACTCCTGCTCCACAGAGTGCTAAATTGGTCCCTCGTCCAATTGCCGGTTGTATTTCCAACGTATATCTCCCTGGTCCGGAAATAATGCTCGTAGGAACGTTGTATTCGTAGATCACTTCTTTTCCAGGGGAGAGCCCTTGTTTTATATTTCCTGGTTCATATAAATAAAATCCTCGTGCTGAACCAGACTGACTTGGTTCATTAATAAGAATGGTAACTTCTCGCCCTTGTTGCGCAACACGAATATACGCGGCATCTACGGTAAAGAGCCCCTTGTTTATCATCCCCACGGTTAGAATTGCCCCACTTCCGGTACTATTACAACTTACTGTGGAAGTACCAATAAAAACATCGCTTGGACAAACAGGTTTATCTTTGGGAATATAGACGCTAATAAAGGTATAGACTGCGACACTGATGCCCACAGCAATAACTACTAAGAGTACATAACTTACAATTTCACTGAGCCCTCTAGGGTTGGATAACGATTGTTTGGTCATTGCGAATCTTTTTCTTGACAATTACATAGACATTTTGTCCCTCTGACAAGGAAAGTTCTCGTTCAATTACGCGATCTTCTGACGTGCCCCTCTCTTGGTCTCTTCTTTCCTGAGGTAATTTAATTTTAACCCTTAATTTTTTTCTGTCTCGTCCTTCTTGATTATCTGTTTCCTGAGTGATACTGGCCGTTGTATCTCTTTCCGTAAGAGTAATGCCTGCCGTTTCATCTATCTCGGTTGCTCTACTTCCGGTAGATGTGTCATATTCAATTTGTTGTAAATGTTCGGGGTCACCAAATAGAATTTGAATATCACTATCTGGATTAGAAATACCATAGGCAGTTACTAATTGTTCCATCTGACTTTGGAGATCATTTTGATTTGTACCTGCAAACACCCCATTATCAATTACTTGATGGGCTTCGTATGCAAGTTCTTGGGAAAGATCGACCGTTGCTGTTTCAACTACTTCTTCTCGCGCCTGGTTTCTAATTCCGGATGTTCCTAAAATAATACTAGATACGACTAATGCTGCAATGATGAAAAATTGTGCCCTCTTGTGCATACGGAAGAATGGTTTGGGTTGTTTTTATAGCTTCCGTGCATAAAAAGAAAATGTAGACGGGGAGATTTTTCAAATCTCGAGCCTACGAAACTCTGAAGAGTTTGTAGACGGGGAGATTGCTCGGTAAATCCGGCAAGGAACCTCATTCCTTTCTCAATGCTGCTTCCCTATAAGCACCATATTCTCGCCCTGGGGCTGCTCCATTCCTGGCCTGACCCGGTTCAGACGGACTACGATCGAATAGGACAACACGTCAACGTCCAGAATAAGACTTGACGGCGCTACTTTCACGCACTCCTTACAGCCCGTGTAATGCTCGCTCACGGTATGGCGCAGAGCAAACGCGCCTGACTGGTCTACAGGTATACCAGTCTAGAAGGGCTATAAAAAGGTTGGGATTGTGCGTTACTTACGTTCACAGAAGCGGCCAATAAGTGCACCTACTCCAAAGCTTATCAAAAAACCAAAAAATGAAAGGATAAATCCAGTTTGAGAGAAAAGAAGATTAACTGTTTGAGCCATGTTACTTCCTTTAACATACATATATTCGCTTACTGACTCGCACGGACCGCCCCACGATTGTAACATATTACTTTGTTCGCAATTGGCATTGAGAAGAGGAAGTATAAATATAATGAAAAGAAGCATTCCAACACCTATCATTCCCCCTTTTACCCAGGATCTTAGTTTCCCCTTCTTGTATGCTGACAAAACACGTAGACCGAGTAATCCGAAAAAAGATGAAAAAAATGAAAGAACTCCAATTGCTCCTCCGATTGACCAAGCATATCCATAGCTTACTGAATACCCTGAGTCGCTTGTCGATTCTCCTTGTTCAATTGCTAGCTCTTGTACCAATTTAACTAACTCCTGAGCCTGATAGTATTGATATCCTTCAAAGCAAACAAGAATAAGTGCCCCAATTATTAAAAGTCGTGAAGAAAGGAGAATAAGGGAGTTTTGTTTTGTTATTTTTTTCTTTTGGAATTCGATGTAGAACGCTGTGCAATATAAGAAAAGAATTATAATTGAAAATCCATATAACGAATCTTCTAGTGAATGGAATTCAAGGAGAAGAAAGGCGAGGGCACCAAGTGTTAAAATTAAAAGTGCAATTAGTCCTCTTTTATCTACATTCATTAAAAATATATGTTGAAAAAACTATTTTAAACCTTACCACTCAGCTTCTGGGATATCGCGATTCACTTGGGACTTAATGCGACGCATATCGCTTTTTACTCGTGCGCGATTGGTTTTGGTATTGAGGGCGAAGACAAGTACGATAAATAAGACAAAAAAGAGCACTGCTGTTGAAATGAGAAGTGGAATGACTGCGTTCATGATTTTTTGATAGAAAATGATTATTTAAGGATTATTGTAGCTTACATCTTAACTTATTATGGGCTAGCGACTATACAGGAATACTTCATTCTAGTAGCATAATACGGTCGGTCGGTACATGTTTCTTCAAGAAGTTCTGACGTGCACGGATGAGGGATTTTTTTCGTATTTGATGAACAACCACTATTATCCCTACCTTTACATTCGCCTACTACCTTCCCTTCCGTATCATAAAAATAAGAAGTAAAAGAAGGAAGATCACATAGTGGGCATTCTTTTGTTTCTATTTTACATGCTCCAAGCACCGTTCCGTTAGCATTGAAGTATTGCCCTTCATCTACCTTTATTACAGAGGGGTAGGTAGCAGAAAGAAAAAACCCTAGCAAAATAATAACCACTATCCCGATACCCAAAAGAATCAACGATTTCTTTTTCATAGAATCCTGTTCCCCTCTTCTTATAAAAACTCTTCCTTTATTCTGACTTACATTGCTTCTAAAGGTTCTATGCCTAAAAGGAGTAAGGCGTTCTTGAGTGTCTGGGTGTAGGCTTGTACGAGTGTGCATCGCGAGGCTTGTGCTGTACTTCCAATAATTTGTTCGGCGTGATAAAACTCATTGAATGCCTGGGCGAGTTGGAAGGCATAGCCTGCGATGACATGGGGCGTGCGTTGGTCATAGGCCTGCTGGCAGGCTTCGGGGAACTGGGCAAGCTTGGTGATGAGTGCTTTCTCACTCGCTGTAAGCTTTGTAAGCTTCAGAGACTTTCCGGGTTTATACTGTGCTTTGGTGAGAACGCTTCGAGCACGTGCGTAGGCGTATAAAAGATAGGGGCCGGTGTCTCCTTCAAAGGCAAGGAATCGGTCAAGATCAAAGACCATATCGTGCGTGCGATTGTTTTTGAGATCGCCATAGATAATTGCTGCGCGTGCAATTGCCTGGGCACGTGTGGCAACTTCTTTTTTAGATAGTTTTTCTCGCTTCATGACTTCGTGAGTTGCAAGTTCCTGTGCTTCTTCTACAATATCTTTCATAAAGACCGTTTTACCTTTTCGAGTTGCGAACTTTTTCCCATCTTCTCCCAGATAGAGCCCATGGTCAATATGGGTGAGTCCTTGCGCCCATGTGTTTCCCAGTAATTCTAAGAGTTTGAAGAGTTGCCGAAAATGTAATTTTTGTTCTGCTCCTACTTCATACCACATCTGAGTGAACTTGTATTTTTTCTGACGGTCTTGTGCTGCCGCAATATCTCGCGTGGCATAGAGTGTGGTACCATCACTCTTCTGAATCAATGCAACACCTAACCCATACAGTTCAAGGTCAACAATCTCGGCCCCTTGATCTTTCTTGAGTAACTTTTTTGTTTTGAGTTCGGTGAGAACTGCATCTTTTTGCGTATTATAAAGTGACTCCCCCGAGTAGACATCAAATGTTACGCCAAGTTGGGCATAGATCTCGGTGAATTCAACGAGACTCAGCTCTTTGAATTGTTTCCAGAATGCGAGATACTTCTTGTCTCCTTGTTCGAGTTTGGCAAATGCTGCTCGCGCAGCATCTTCTAAGGTAGGATCTGCTGAGACTTTAACATAGAGATCCAAGAGATGTGTAATGGGATCGGCTTTGAGCTTTTTTGTATCGCCCCAGCGTTCATAGCCAACAATCAGCTTTCCAAATTGCGTGCCCCAATCGCCTAGATAATTGAGCGTTTTCACTTTTGCCCCTTGCCCTGAAGCAATACGTGCAAGACTGCTGCCGATAATGGTTGAACGAAGATGGCCGATGCCGAATGGTTTGGCAATATTAGGGGAAGAACATTCGATGAGAATTGTTTCTTTTTGTGCTGCTTTACCTTGACCATATTTTTCTTTTTGTTTCAAGATTGTTGCAAGCGTTTCGTGTGCGGTTGTTAGCATATCAATGAAGATGTTGAGATAGGGGCCGACTGCCTGGAGCTTAAGAATGCCTGGGGGAAGTTTCTTTGTCTGTGCTAATTCTTGGGCGATGACGTGTGGGGCTTTTTTCTGTTCTTTAGCAAGTGAAAAACAAGGAAAGGCATAGGCCCCTAATGTGGGGTCCTTTGGTACTTCAAGCACTTGGTCGAGTCGTTCTGCCGATAGCTTTGTTTGCTTTACGAGAAACTGAATAACGACGTCTTTCATGGAGCACGAGGGTGAAGGGAGTTCAAAAAGGTTGCTTAGGCAGGTTGCACGAGCGTATGTCCACAGTCAATACAGAATTTATCCCCTTCTATAATGGATTTTTTACACCCGGGACAGTGTGTCATCGGCGTTATCATCTTCCCCCCACATTGGTTACAGAATTTTTGATCGGGATCTCCCCCTCGTCCACATTTTGCGCATTTCGGCGGTACTTTCCTACGTTCAATGACTGCTTTGTATCCCGGCTTGCCACCTGAGACAATACGTGAAAAGGCATCTTGCACTGACTCAACTGATTCGTACTTTCTGAGATCAAGATTGCTTCCCATTCATATCCTCTTTGTATTTTTGTTGCTGGATGAGGGTTTTTATAAAGGTTATTGTGCTGTATTTTTGATGGATTATTGTCATCGCCAGGATGGTGAACTTGAGTTATTTCCTGGTGCACGCGCGCTTGCACAACCTGCTTTTCCAAGCGAAGCCGCGTATCAACAATTTCGAGATGAATTTAGTACAACGATGGGTCCGGCGATTCGAGATTCAAACCGCAGACATGCGTTATCTGAGTTAGATGCACGAAGACCTTGGGTTGATTAAAAAATAGTTACGCTGCAATTTTTAACTCGCCTGCTGGGAAGGCAATGACCACACCTTCCAACCCCTTTTCTTTAGTATCTTCTGGCTCTTCGGGGAAATCGCAGGAGGGATATCGGTGCGTTTTCCAGACCATTAACCTACCGCGCTCTGTAACCACAACCCTTCCTTCATACTCTTGTCCAGGTTGAATGTGTTGACAACATCGATCACAAAAATGAAAATTGTAAGCGACTCGTCTGTAACTTCTCAATTCTCGTTCCATAAAAGCCTCCAGGGGGAATTGAACCCCCGACCTACTGATTACGAATCAGTCGCTCTACCAACTGAGCTATAGAGGCTTGCTTCTGCGAGAACCGGACGGTTTAAAAGGACTTCTTTTATGAGAAAATAATGGCAACTGGGCATTATACTCTTTGGGAATTATGGCATCGGGGACATCCGATTCTGCAGATGTTTCTACTTGGAGTTATCTTGTTCGTAATTGGACTGGGATTTTCTTCGTGGACAGTTGGAGGAATTGGTTTTTTGTTTGTTGCATTTATTATCGGTATTGGTGCTACGGCGTATTATATGGGTAAATTAGTCTAATCAAAGAAAACTTTATTTCTTAATACAGCTCTTCAGAACCTTAAGCACGTTTTCACGTTGGGTTGGGGTGAACTTGACCGCACCTGCCAAGTGATGTCCTCCGCCGTTCGGGAATGCTTTCGGTAATTCTTTTTGCAGTTTGTCAATGAAGGTGTGTACCGAGAAGCCAGATGCTTCGGTTGCACGAATAGTAACGAGATCAGGGAGGATACCCACGGAGACAAGGGCGTCTGTTTTGAGGTCAACTTGTGCTTTGTCATGCAACATGCCCACGCATTTACCCGGCTTTGGATAGGATCCTCGAGGGAATGCTAATTCTACTTCCAAGGTTTGGAGCGTAACATTTCCAATCTTTTCACGTACGGCATTTGCCTCTGCAATGGCCAGGCCCTTTGTTTCAAGATTTTGAATATAGGGGCCAAGTAACGCAAGCAACTTCTTTTGTTTTTCAATTGGTTCACCAAATACTGTTTCAATATATTCACGTGCTTCCATGAATCGAAGTTTTGCTGAGACAAAATCAATCATCGTGCCGATATCGTGCATCATTTGTTTTGAGTATCCTTTTGCTTCTGCGATAGAAAGGTACGTATCCATAACTGGTTTGTTATCAATGCGATCTGCAAGCCCTGCCATTGCTGCAATATAGTCTGCGTTGAAATCTGGATTAATAAATCGAGCAAATTCAGTACACAACATGCCTGCAGAATATTTTGCGCCGTCTTCGCCGACGAGGAAGGGGTTGATATGAACCAGGGTTTCAGGAGAAGTCACGTCTTTTTCATCGAATACGTGATGATCAACAACAATGAATTCAATACCATGAATACGCCCCTGTTTAATGCCGAGAAGACTTTCTTCACCTGAACCGGTGTCTCCAATAACAACAAGCGGCATTTTGTTGGAGAATTTTGCTTCACTACGCAAGGATGTTGCAGAGTCTTTGATGGAATCTTCAATTTCATACATAGGGGCTGCACAGGGTGCGCGCGTATAATATTCCCAGGCTGCTTTACCCGGGCCGTGTTGTTTTTCAATCAAAGGAATGATTGCTCGCTCAATGGCAAATCCTGATGAATATCCATCCGCATCATTATGGTGACGAACAATAATGGGGCGATTTTGAATAACAGCGAGACGAATTTCAGTAGCTGCTTTGACGAAACGGTCTTTGAGCTTTTCGAGAATGGGGGAGTTGGCTAAGAAGGTTGGGGCAGTCACGGTTGCGCGCTTGCGTTCTTTCTCCTTGAGTTCTTGTTTTGCTAATTCTGCTTCTGGACCTTGTAAGAGATGGAGCTTCATAATTTCTCCTTCCATGGCCCCTGAAAATTCTTTGATTTCTACTAAGGCTTTCACCATATGTCCTTCGTTGACTGAAGGATACGCACGAACGCCTGCGCCTTCAAATCCTTTCATGGTGAGGATCCCTGAGCCGTCAGTGATAACAAACAGCGTTGGACCAGACGTCTGAATAATACGATCTACACTTCCCAGTACGGTGACTAACTTTCCGTCATGCTCTGATAAAGTCAGTTCTCCAATCGCGCATTCCACAGAGGCCTGTGGTTGTGGTTGAAATGAAGGACTGTGGTGCTTATTGAATCCAGCACCAGAATGTTGTTTTTTATGCATTCTATTGTTTCCTATATCTTCACCTCATCTTAAGATGGTTTAAAAATGTTCGTTAGAAAGGATTTTTATACTTGGAGAGTGAAAGAACACGATGCAAAAGAGTTGGTTGAGTGTCTTTCTTGTCCTGACTCTGTTCTCCTGTTCATTTGTCCTCGCTGAAGGAGAGACACCGGTCGAAGAAGCAGTTGTTTTTGAAACTGATGCAGGTATTGGTCCAGACAGTATTTTTTACGGTATTGATACCTTCTTAGATGATACGTTTGGAGACCCACTCGAGGTACGAGAAGAACGTGCTGCTGAATTAGCTGAAGCACTTGAAGCGGAAGATGAAGAGTCTGCAACCGAAGCAAAGGAAGGATATGATGCTAGTGCTGACGAAGTTGAAGCTGAAATAACTCCTGAAGATGAAGAACGAGCAACACAAAGCGCTCGAGCGATTCAAGGACATCTCAAAAGATTTGATCATGCGTTTGCACGAGATGTTGATGCTCGTGAGGAGCGAATTGCAACCGCTGCTGAAGTTTCATCTATGATTAAAGAACTCTGTACCAAACTCGCAAAATTAGACCCTGATGAATATTCCCGTACTTGTCGTACTGATGACAAAGCACCACAATGGCAACAAAAAATGCACAAAGCATTGACTGAAGAACAACGACAGGAAGCTGAAAAATTAGTGAGT
>SICV01000008.1 GCA_009694725.1 Candidatus Pacearchaeota archaeon | reverse complement strand
GGGTATTTAAAGGTTACGCGGGCGAAGATTGACCTCTTGTCATAAGGCTTATAAGTCGTAAATAAGTGCAAAATTTGACTCTTCAGAGTCTAAAAAAGAGATGTGTATGAAGATAAAATCGTTTATCCAAAAAAAGTATATTCAAGCCCTACCGAAAGGTGTGATTGAAAGACTGTACACCCAGTTTCACAGTGGAAGGTACGTTTCTTTCTTTTTATACCTTCCGAATTGTATTGGCTGTTCGGAAGAGATGAAAGGGGGTGAAACATTATGTCTGTCATATTAGAGTTCATTCACGAAGCATATTCTTCAATAGATGAATGGATTAAGGAAATTGATTCCCATTTTATGGTTGGACTTTTGACTATCATTTTATGGATAGTTATTGTTGCAATCATCTACTTTGCGGTAAGGCAATGGGAGATAACCCTTGTATTGATATTTTTAGGCCTCGTCATAGAAGGATTATGCTTACTTGGGAGAAAGCGTAGCAAGTAAAATATTTTAACGCTTATTGAGAATATGTTTTTTCTTTTTTTTAGGGGCAGGAGCAATCTTGCCCCGCTTTATTTTTAACTATGAGTTATTGTGCTTCAGCTCAAGTTTCCGACGACAACATGTGCTTGATCTAAGACCAATTTGATAGCTTGCTCTTGTCCAATCGGTGGGTAGCCATACTTCTTGAGTATTTTCTTCACCTTCAGCCTGAGCTCGGCCTGCACGCTTTCGCGGAGAGTCCAATCAATCTTCACGCTGCCTCTAATCATGTTGAGCAACTCGAGTGCAATCACACGCAATTGCTTGTCTCCCAAGACCGTCACCGCTTCTTTACAGTCAGCGAGGGCGTCATAGAAAGCCTTCTCATCTTATCTGCTGCCTGCCAGAGTTTTTGCTCAAACCCGAGGTCGCCCTTTGTTGTAGTTTTCACCATGCGCTAGACATCAATAGTTCGTATAAAACCTTTCCTACTCAAGGGTTTCGCCTTTCTTCGTGAGGTCCTTCGGTATGCGATATTCCACCCATCTCACGCGCTTCTGTTCTATGGCTTCTTTGAGGTTCTTTTCATGTTTGTTGATTGTGCTCGTGCCTGACTTGACTTCCACGAAGATGACTTCGTCTATCTGTTTGCTGTCCGCACCCTTAAAGACGATAAAGTCAATCGGTTTACCGATGAATCGGCATTCGGTGGGGGAGAAGGGGAAATTGGGGAGGTAGGGAGCGAGGTTCTCGGAGAATTGCCCGCCTAAGACTGCCCGCGAGCGCATAATGGCGTCTTGGCGCTGGTGGGGCATGAGCGTGGTTTCCCATTCAGTATGTTTGCGAGATGCGCCTATTTTTTGACCGATGTAAAAAGCGATAAGAAGGCCGAGCAAGATAACAACAAGAAGGATAACATCCATCTTTTAGAAAGAAGGCATTCGTATAAAACCTTTTCTAATAGTTACTTCTACAACCCTTGCATCGTCCTGTTTGGAACGATGCGCCTGCACAGGGTTTGCAGTATGCACGGCCACACTTGTCACAGGCTTTGATGGATGAAGGGATTGTTTGCTTCGTGCAGGACGTGCAGGTTTTGAGGCATGAGGTGCATCGTTTTTGTTCAGTGATATAATCAGTGCCGAAATGAGTGGCGCATTTTACCTTGAGGCATGAGGTGCATCGAGAAGTGCAGTTTTTGCACAAGTCTTTCCCACAGGATTCACACTTTTGGATACGACAGCGTTTGCACACCGGTTGACGACAGAGATCGCATCCGGCGAGGCAAGGAAGACAACTAAGATGACCTGACGTACAACACCAGACATCGCGGAGGGGAAGGGCACAGGATTCGCAGGTGAAGATGAGTTGAGGAGCGAGAAGGGAGTAGGAGATGTTGAGTTGGCGATGGATATTCGTGCCGGTGAGGCCTAGTTCGAGTTGATAGTCTGGAAGTCCAAAGACCGTGGTACTGACAAGCTTAGTGTCGACGCTCAGTGCATGCTTTTGACGTTCATCTACGAGGAAAAATTGTTCTTCGTCGTCGAGTTTTTTCAAAAGATCCGTCGTGGTAATTTGTTTGAGTTGCTCTTGGCATTTTGCAATTTTTAAAAAATTATTTTCTTTTAACGCTTCTTTCAGTTGAAGTTCAAGTTTTTGGGTAGTGAGCTGTACTTCTCGACGATGATTTTCATAATGTGCCTTGATACGGGTATGTTCTTTGGTGAGTTTTTCTTGGAGCTCAGTTGCTGCTTTGGTAATGGTTGCTTGAATACCCTCGCGAGTTGCTGCTTTGGCGAGTTCATAACTTGGTTTGAGGTCGGGAGTTGGCAAGGTTTGAGAAACCGATTCAGGAGTAAATTTTGATACATCAAAAAGCATACGCTGATTGTTGAAGATATACAAAGTTTGCATACTCTGCTCTTTTTTATTCAAATAGGAAACGGTGGTGGCGAAAGTAAATTCATAGAGCGGTTTATAGGTGGGGAATTTTTTAGTATGTGTAACTGCCGTGTTTTTGAAAGAGAGTGATTTTTGGATGAGTTCGAGTGGGTCACTCAGAGGTTTAAGGAAGGTAAGCGTGGTTTGTCCTTTTTGTTCGAGATAGGAGGTCATGGACTTAAGGAGGAAGCTCCCTTTGGTGATGAGATCAGTATCTGGTTGCTCATCTTCGGAAGCAAAGACAAAGCGGAAGGGATCTTTTTTACCGGCCCAGGCTTCGAATGCTTCAGGCACCTTTGTCACTTCTAAGACTGCCCCTTTCCAGGATACCTGCGCATTCAGACTTTGAAAGAATTGTTCGGTAAACCGAGCAAGCTCACTCATGATCTACCACCGTACTTACTGCGACCTTTGCCCGTTGATAGTCTTTGATTCCTTTTTGAATCATATCTCCGATTTTATGCACTTCTTGTGCAAATATTTCAAGATTATTTTTTGACTCAAGAAATGATTGCATGAGCATTTCTTCAATGTTCGCGACGTTATCTTTCGTGCGACTATCTAATCCGAGATTAAAGAGGATGATGGGAAGTTCTCCGATCACTAAACCGATGCAACACATTTTATTGATAATGAGGTCAACTACATGTTCTTCCATGGTTCCTTTGACTGCTAAGGAATAAATATGCATGTCTCGCTTTTGTCCGATACGATCCAATCGTCCAATACGTTGTTCAACTGACATAGGGTTCCAGGGTAAATCATAATTAATGAGATTGTTACAGAATTGGAAGTTGAGCCCTTCTGCTCCTGTTTCGGTTGAAATCATCATATGTGCTGATTCTTTGAATTCCTTGATCTTCGCGGTTTTTTCTTCTCGAGTGAGTCCGCCCATGAAATCAACGATACGAAGCTTAAGTGGCGCAAGTCGTTCGATAATATACCTCAAAGTGGTGGGATGACGTGTATACATCAAAATTTTTGCATCTGTGTCTTTGGCATAGATCTCGGTGACGAGCTCGACTAGTTTCTCAATTTTTGAGTCCTTCGGTAATTGCCGATAGTCATTCAGGATACTCCGGGCAATTTCTTTTGTTTTTTCGTGATATTTTGAATTGTCTACAATGTTTTGGAGCGATTCCATGGCTGAACGACTCGAGCTGGTGACTTTCGGAAGCATCGCGAAAATGATGAGACGTCCATTGAGCTCGTTCCCATCAACGGTGAAGTATTTTGTCTTGAGGAGGTCGGTGGTACGTTCGTAAATACTCTTTTCTTCTGGAGTGAGGTCAACCGTCACAATTTGCGGAAGGCGCCTCATATAGACAATGCCCGTTTCATCTCTCCTCCGTCGAATCATAATTTGCCTGAGCCTGATTTTGAGTTCTTGAGGATTGAGGGGAAAGCGCTTATTCCCGCGGTGCAAGAAAGATTGTTTGAATTCTTGCAGAGTACCAAAGTGTCCGCGTTTGAGGAGATGTGCGAGATTATAGAGTTCAAGCAGGTCATTTTGGAAGGGAGTTGCAGTGAGTACGAGGAACCGTTTCTTTTGCATGCGATCAACGAATTGCCAGCGGATGGATGATTTGTCTTTGAGCTTGTGTGCTTCATCAATAATTAAAAGGTCCCACGGGATTTCATGCGCCTTGTAATGTCGAAAGCGATTGAGACCTTGGTTGTATGATTTTACTCGGTCAATAGAGGCAATGGCGTATTGCACCCCATCCCATGAATTCTCGTTTTCGATGATGGTAAAGTTCAGTTCGAATTTGCTCTTTAATTCTGCGACCCATTGATCAACAAGCGAAGGAGGGGTGAGAATGAGGACGCGTTTCATGAACCCTCGTTCAATGCCTTCCCGAATGACAATACCTGCAGTGATGGTTTTCCCGAGGCCTACTTCATCGGCTAACAAAACGGTGCCATTGAAGTCTCGTAATATCCTGATTGCGCCATCCCGTTGATGGGGGAGGTCAAAATCAAGATTCTTCTTGATCTTGGGATAGGAAAGGAGCTCTTTGATTTCGGTCTCTTGGGCAACTTCTTCGGCATCTAAGCGGAGTTGGACAAGTTCACGTGATTCAAATTGTTTATTCTCAATTTTGGTGAGAATAGTTTCTTCGTCAGAAAATGATTCATTGATAATAATGTCCATGGCATACCTCTTGTGATAGATGTCTTTTGGAGAGGCTTAAAAGGATTTATGGGGTGAAATTATTCATCCTGTTCGATGCGAGGAGCGAGGACAAAGGAGAGCATGACGTTCCCGGTCGGGAAGTCGATACGCATCGGGTGGTTATCAGAGAAGCTGAGGGTGACACGGTTTGAGATTTTGGTACCTTTGATGAATTTGTTCAGGTATTCCAAAGAGAAACGTGCTCTGCTGGTGTCTGAATAGATTTCAATTTCTTCTGATGAAAATTCAGCGCGTGCAGAGTTCAGGCCTGAAGCTTCCACGATAAACTTGTTTGGTTCGGCTGAGAAGGTACAGGCATCTGCAACGACCAGCCCGTCTTCGACCACTTCAGCAAAGGCATCTGCATCCATCTTGATGACTGATTTAAATTCCCAGGTCGGGAGTTCTTTATCATCCGAGTGGATGTCTATCAAGGCAAGGGAGAAATCGCGCTTCACTTTATCATGGATAGAGACGTTGAGGATGTTGTCGTTTTTGTTGAGGAGGAGTGAGGAACCAGGTTTGCATCGGCGAAGGACTGCCCGGAAATTTTCTAAGTTAACCCCAAGAACTTCTTCTCGTTCAAGCTCGAATTGGGAGAAAAGTTCAGCAGGCATCTTAAAATAGACCATTGCCACATTTGCAGGATCAATGGCAGTCACGGAAAGTCCTTCTTTGGTTGCCTTGAGACGGACTTCAACTACGAGCTCAGAAATAATCGTGATCAGGTCTGTAAAGAGACGGGGGTTATCGAGCTTTAAGTGCATAAAAGCGAGGAGGGCAAGAGGCTTTTAAGGATTGTTATGGTTCAGAGCTAGAGTACCATAATTCCTATATACTGGAAAGGGAGAGAGCATATATGGGAGATGCTGAAACGAAGGTAAAGGAGGACCGGGTACGAGCGCTCACGCGAGTGTATTACTCTCGCCCGGAAATTCAGCAGGCCATGTTAGTATTTGCACAGGATCGGGAACTGGTGCCTCGGTATTTTGAAGGGTTTGGAAAACGCCCCGATATGTTGCAGTATCCGAGCGATATTATGGGGCTAGTGAGTAAGGGGGCGACGAGTTTTCATGGATCAGAAGAACATTGGATGGATCCATTGAGCTTATCGGTTGATTTGACCCCTGCACAGGTAAGTGCGCTTCGCAAAGGGTGGGATTTATTGATTGATATTGATTCTCCCTTTCTTGATTGTAGTCGGATTGCTGCCCAACTCATTATTGCGGCATTAGAACATCATGGAGTTACGCAGTATGGGATTAAATTTTCAGGCAGTAAAGGCTTTCATCTCATTGTCCCTTGGAAAGCATTTCCAAGTGTGTACGATGGACAGGAAACACGGACCATGTTTCCGGAGTGGCCGAGAATTATTTCTGAATATCTCATGCACTATATCCGCCAAGACTATAATCGACAAGCTGCTGAAGTACTTACCAATATTTCAGCGATTAGTGAACGTACCAAATTAACAGCAGATGATTTGCTGGAAGTGTATTGTTTACAATGCAATAAACCTGCGAAAGAAGATGTCATTTATACGTTACGCTGTCAGGTGTGTTCTTTGGAAATGCAACGAAAACATATGACGAGCGTGAATCGTCGATTACGATGTGTGGCCCTGAAGTGTTCGGGAGTATTTGAAATTGTTTCTTCTCTCCCGTATCATTTTTGTGAAACGTGCAAAGATACTATGTATCCTACCCATCCGCTTGATTCTGAACGACATCCGCACTTATTTGATGCAACGAAACGAGTGAGTGCTGCTAAAGTTGCCGCATTAGATATGGTCTTGGTTGCTCCCCGTCATCTCTTTCGAGCACCCTATTCATTACATGAAAAAACGGCTTTAGCATCGTGTGTATTAACAAAGGAGGAATTGAACACGTTTTCACCGAATGATGCCCGTCCGTTAACTATTGTCCCTCGTGTGTATATTCCTAACTGTGTGCCTGGAGAAGCAGGAGGATTGCTCATGCGTGCCCTTCATTGGAAACAAGATACTATGAGTGCGGAAGAGAAAGTACCGAAACGTGCACTCACGTCTCAAGATCGTGTGGCGTTAAGTGGGGTGACTGAAGCCATGTTTCCCCCTACGATACAGAAATTGCTCAGTACCAAGATGGAAGATGGGAAAAAGCGCGGTTTGTTTGTGTTGATTACGTTTTTACGCGCGTGTGGGTTTGGAGAAGCGTATGTTATGGAAAAGAGTACGGTCTGGAATGCTGCACATCCGAGTCCCTTACGCCAGGCCTATCTGAAAGCACAACTAGACTGGCATTTCAAGCAAAAGAAATTAATTTTACCTCCTAATTATGAAAATGTCTCCTTTTATCGAGATTTAGGGATTTTGGAAGGCAAGCCAACGGTAAAAAATCCACTTGTTGAAGTCAACGCTGCCTTACGACGGTAAGATCGGGGAACATTTTTAAACAAGCTAGACGTGATGGAACGATGCATAGAGAGGGTTTTTTGATGAGTATCTTCCTGAGTATACTCTTGTTGGGCATGGTGAGTGCTGCCGAGAATGATACCCGAGTTGGTGTAGATCGTGCATTTGCGTGTTTGGAAAATCAAGTTGCTACGAAACCGAGTTTAGCATTAGATGAGGCGGTGTTCAGCGTGATGGCCTTAGGCTCGAACGAAAAAGCGTTGAAAGTTATTGATCAAGAAGAGAAGAAAGATTCCCTCGGGAGTTGCTGGCCAAAAAATGGCTGTACGATAAAACAAACGGCACAAACGTTACTTGCCTTACGTCAAGCAGGACGAAGTACGACTGGGGCTGAAACCTGGTTACTCAATAAAAGTGGCATTGCAACAGATTTGGCATGGTACTTACAAGTGGACACGGAAGGACAACGAGCAACACAATGTACGTTCAAATATGACGCAGGTACGTATACTGTACGTATTGGGAACGATATGCGATTGTCCAGTAGTGCCGGAGCATGTTTGACGCTGGCACCTTCCGGATTTTTGTTGCAGGTGAAAGACTCGTGTTTGGGTAAGTCATTTGATATTTCCTGTAATGAAACATTCGTGACTTCTCTTGTCTATCAGAAAGATAAAGGAACACAAGACGATTGTTTAAATTTGGGTAATCAAACCTGTTTCGTTTCTGATTCGAGTCATTCGTCTGCTTCATTGGGAACGACGAGAGAACAAGTAACTGCATATTGTTTCAAACAAGGAATAACCTGCGATTATGAGGGGAGTTTATGGTCAACGTATGCATTATGGAAACAAGGCAAAGATATTAACAAATACTTACCTTATTTGATTGCATTAGCGGAAGGACATGAACGTCATTTTGCACAGGCGTTCTTATTTGGGTTAACTGGTAATAGCGATTTCTTTTCATTTATTGCACAGCAACAAAAAACACAAGGGTATTGGGAATTAGCAGGAAGCCCCTATACTCGTTATTACGATACCGCTCTTGCTCTTCTTGGATTGGGAAGTAATGCTGAAGCAAGTACTGCCAAAGACTATTTGGCCAGTATCCAAACACGTGAAGGGTGTTGGAATAACAATCGTATTGTGGATACTGGATTGTTACTCTATGCTGGCTGGGGTCGAGGGGTGAGTGGTGGAGGAAGTGGGGGCGGAGGAAGTAGTGCGTTTTGTAAAGAAGCTGGCTTTTCCTGCGGTCGTCAAGATGCCTGCCTTGCTGCTGGAGGGGTTGCTAAACCAGGGTTTGAATGTACAGGCTTTGGTATTTGTTGTTCGGTCAAAGTGAGTGAAGCAAGTTGTGCTTCTCTTTCTGGTCGACTCTGTAGTTCAACACAACTATGTTCGGGTAAAGGTGTCGCTTCTGCCGAAGGGAATTGTTGCACGGGCGAATGCATTGCAGATAGGGTTATTGTTGAAGATAACGAATGTGAGCTGATTGGGGGAAGTTGTGGGACGAGTTGTGATGAAGGAACCGAAGCAACTACTGAACAATGTACTGCAAGCGGAGATATTTGTTGCGTGAGTTCAGAAGATCCAGTGGGAACCAATTGGGTGCTTATTTTATTACTGGGGATCTTGATCCTCCTCATTATTCTCGGTATTGTGTATCGTGAGAAACTACGCTTATGGTACTTTAGTTGGAAAAGAGGAGGGGTTACACCTTCAGTATATCCTGTTCCTTCAGTGCGTACTCCTGCTCCACCTTATCGTCAGATGCAACGCCCTCTGCAACATCCGATGCAGCAACGGCCCCTGAGTCGTCCGGTTGCACGACCTGCCCCTGCGCAAGGCAAGCCCTTCTCGAATGAATTGGAAGAGACGCTTAAGAAATTGCGAGAGATGAGTAAGTAATACCTGGATAAAAAGAATGGTTCTTAGTGCTATTCTCCCGTTATCTGATATTCACTTTGTATATCTTGTTTAGAATACGGTAGTGAGAATGTATAAGATAGTGCTCCAGCACTATCTTTAAATAAGTCGGAGGATGTGGTGTGACTATGAAATGGGTGTTGTTGTTTATCTTTATGCTTTCTTTTTCTCTGGTGGGTGCCCACACATCCTTTGAGCTTGCCGATGTGTATTCTCCTGAACATACATTAGTGATAGCTGTGCCCGATACCGTGATTGGTGAACTCGATGCAAAGCAAGTGTTCCTCTATCGTGATGGACATGTGAATGTGCCCTGGGAATATGGAGTGAGTGTGCGTGGTGATAAGCGCTATATCTGGGGAGTTACTCCTCGGACTGTAGGAAATTATTCGATTGTAATTCAAGATGCGTTAGTGGTTAAAGCAGGGGCTCCTCTTGTGGAAGATGTTTCGTTCCCCTTCATCATTCGAGGGAATAGTTCTGAGTATTCGTTTACTCCCGGAGTTATTGATTTGAATGCAAGTTCTCTTATTACCGTTACCTCGCGGGCTGATGTAAAACTGGTTGTTGCGGTTGAAAGTGCGGGGGGAATAGAAGTGACTCTCTCTCCTGGAAAAAATACGATTAATCTAACGAAGTTAGGTATTGGATTTGCTGAGCATTTTGTGCTGGGAGAGTATGATGTACCGGTAGTGCGAGGAAAGGCAGGGGAAGCATCAGGTGTTGCTCCTCATTTCACTGTTTCCCCCGGCGATCTGACGTTTCGTGGAGCGGTAGGAAGTACGACTCGATGGAATGTAACGATTCAGAATGAACGTGCTGATGATCAGAGGATTACTTTTTCGTATAATAAAACGCTTCTGAGTGTTTCTCTTGCTTCACTCTCTCTTGATGCGGAAGAATCTGAAACGTTGTTTATTTCGCTTGCCTCGCCCCTCCGCGCTTCGTTTACGACTGCTGTGATACTGACATCGGGGAATTATTCGTATCCACTCACGCTTACTGTTATTCTTACTACTTCTTTGAATGAATCAAATCGTGATCGTAATTACTCGGCGTTGCTCTGTCCTGAAATTCCTGGATTTATCTGTCGAGGAGAGCAAACCTGTGGGGGACAAACAGTTGCAGTCAGTGGATTGCAAACGGGGGAAGTGTGTTGTGCTGTTGCGTGTGTCGTTCCTGAAGAACCTACTTCCTGGACTCCTTGGTTATTGTTCCTTGCGGCGTGTGCAGTAGCTGGTGGAGCGTATTATTATTATAAAGTTAAAAAAAATCCAGATGCATTTGAAGAGAACTTAAAACGTGCTGATAAGAAAGTGCATCCGTAATTATTTTTTGAGATAACTGATGTATTGCGTGTCTGCCTTGATGAATAGTTCAGGATAATAGGAATACAGAGTATACTGATGTATTCTTTGAAGAGTGGGGATTATTTCTTCTTGTTTTTCTTTGCTTTCTTCGAAGCCTTACTTTCTTTCTTTGGTTCTTTTAGGTGTTCTACCGCTGGTGCTGATTGCTGTTGGGCAGGAGTAGGATCTTGTTTTTTGAATAAATGAGGTGCGACTTTGTAGAGTTCTTGGGTCATGAAGTTCTTTTCGTTGAGGAGTTTCTTTGAGATGGCATCGTAGTTATGGAGACGTGTCAGGAGGATGTTGGCAAAATGATTGACGGTGGCGTTGGTATAGATGATTTCTTGCGGACTGATTACTTCAACGTTTGAAGGCATGTAGGCGAAGAGGATACCAAACAGGTGTTCAAGCGTTGTGGTTTCAATGGTAACTTCAGCGAATGCAGTGAAGAGATCTTTTGAATCTTTGACCGGAACAGGGTCATGCATATCTGAACCGATAACGGTAACTCCTGCCTCTTTACCAATATTTTGAATTAAGAGATCTAATGCTGCTGCTACTTCTTCGGGTGGTCTTCCCAGTACTTCAAGGATGATACGCGATTGTACTATTTCTCCCATATACTAAGCGTTTTGAAGCAGGGCTATTTAAACATTCAGATTTTTCCGGTAACGAGTAGGGCTAGAATGATGAAACAGAGTGCAGTAAAGAAGCCGAGTTTCCAGAGAACGCTGGTATCAAACGTGTGCGTAGGGGGCGAGCGATTGAGTATCAATGGTTCAGTTGATTCAGTGAGGGTGTTTTTTACCGAACTCTGAGTGGAGGGGGTTGGCGTGATTAGGGGTAGCGAGCTTGTACGCGTTACCGTTTTGTTTGTGTATGCTTCTTCCTCGTCTGGTACTTGAGAAAGGGGTTCTTCGGTTTCTTCTTCTGAAGAAGTACTCCCTTGTATGACGAGGGATTGGCATGTTTCTTCATACGATGTTTTACCTGTTTTTCGTAAACGTACACAGAGCTCGGCATTGTGTGCTCCCTGTACGACTGTAAGGGTAAAGGTTGTTTGTGTGGGAAAGACTTCTTTGAGATAGTAGAATGTTGATTTTTCAACACCTTCAATGATTATTTTTGAGAGATTTTGGAACACTTGATTCTGCACAAAAAGCTTGACATCGGCTGTTGCGGTATCATTGTGTTCGATAGTCACGGTAAAGGATTCTCCTACGATTACCTCTGAAGGTGCAGTGAGCGTGAGTGCGTATACTGAAGTGCTAGCGAGGATAGCCGTAACTAACACGAGCAACAAGCTCGTTTTTCTCAGAGAATAGATAGGCTGTGTCTCGATCATTGTTCCATACGTTCCCAACTCCCCAGGACAAATCCCCGGCTTTCTCAGCAGATTCGCTCCAGAGTGTTGTATGTATACAAGCCCCTGTGAATTTATAGGTTTTTCTGCTCTCGTCTTTGAGGTACCAGTCTTTCATTGAACCTTGATAACAAGTACATGTAATGGTTACATATTCTTTTTCTGGATTGATATCGAGTGTGATACACCCATACTCGGGTGCATGCTGCCAGATCCTCCTTCCTTCTTCCACGGCCCTTTTTTCTGCCTGGGCAAACGTGGTGAGTTCATCCTCTTGGACAAGGAAAATGGAAGCAAGTCCTTGTTGTACGAGCGCGAGGTTGAGATACTCTGCCCCATAGATGCGACCCAAGAGGCGGTGATATTTGTCCGTCCCGAGTACTTCAAGTTCAACTTCCTTTCCTTCATACTGTTTCATAAATGTCGTTGCTGCCTGTGCCAGGGGGGAATTTTTTTCTGGCGCATTGATATTGACCAAGCGTATTGTTCGTCCATCAGTTGTGGTGAGTGTATCCCCATCAATCACTCGTTCAATGGTCACCTGCTCACGTTCCATTTCTTTTATTGTCAAAAGGGTGATGGAATTATAGAGTGCAAACGTCAAGAGGAGGGCAAGGATGAGTGCGTGACGGAGTTTCATCTCTTTTCAGACTTCTTTTTTGTTTAAAGCCCTATGGGAAAGGTATTAAAGGGATATATATATTGATAGTATACGAATGAAATATGATTTTATTATTCTAGGTGGGACAGGCATGCAAGGACGTATTTGTGCCCGTGATTTGTTGGAATCAGGATATTCGGTATTGTTATGTGGGCGAGACCCTTCAAAGATTCATTCCCTTATAACTCGCTGGAAGAAAAAAAGTAAGTTTCTCAGATTAGATTTGAATATTGCTTCTGTCGTACGGGCGGCTATTCGTATATCTGGTGCGCGAGTTGTGGTGAATTGTGCAGAGTTAGGGTATAATGTACGTATCATGCAAGCGTGTCTTGCTGAAAAAGTATCGTGTACTGATTTGGGAGGGTTACAACGAGTGACGAAAGAACAATTTAAGCTACACGATGCATTTGAGAAGAAAGGAATTATGTGTTTGACGGGATGTGGATCAACGCCTGGGATTGCGAGTGTATTGGCACGCTATGGTGCTGAACACCTCGATAACATAACCTCGATTGATCTGGGATTTGCTTGGGACTCTGAACCTAAAGTGTTTGTTGTTCCCTATTCAATGCTGAGTATTTTTGCCGAGTTTCGAGAAAAACCAGTGATATTTGAGAAGGGAGTATTTGTAACTAAAAACCATTATTCTTTTGAAAGAATATTTCCGAGAATTGGAACACAACGTATGCGAGGGATAGTACATTCCGAAGTGTATACGTTTCCTCGTTCATTTCCGTCTGTTCGTTCAGTTCGTTATTTTGCAGGATTCCCTGAACATAGTCTGCAGTATATTGAAGCTTTATTACAGTTACAATGCGATACTCCCGCTGAACTACCCTATACCTTACATTTATTGAAACAACTTTCTACTCCGAAGGGCTATCGAGAACAAGAAATTATCTGGGTTGACATGCAGGGAATTACGAACGGGAGCACAAAAACACTTCATCTTACCTGTACCGTGAGTACTCAACCTGGATGGGAAGAGGCTGGGAGTAATGTTGACACCGGGAGAATAATGAGCGTGCTCAGTCAAATGCTCCTTCGAGGAGAGATCCAAGCAACAGGAGTGCATGCACCAGAAAGTGTTGTTGCGTGGAAACCTTTTTTTAGAGCATTGGCGCAACGAAACATGTATGTCTCGTGTAACGGGAAGAAAATTGTTTTATCATAAACATGATGTGCCACCATGTCCTAAAGGACATGGTTTGAAACAGGCACTCGTGTTTTGGATGCATGCAAATCTATCGATTTGCTGCACAGAGAATTTCAGATAAAAATTCTCTTGTGCTCAAGGAACCACCACACCCTTTAGAGTGTGGTTTTCTATCAAGTTCCTTGACATAACAATTTTTATATAGTGTTTTGAGATGCAAAGTTAATGGAAGAAGTCTATGATTTTATTATTATTGGGGCAGGAGTTGCCGGTTTATCTGCAGCCATGTATGGGGCTCGACTTGGTCTGAAGACACTCTGTTTAGGGGCGACGTCTAGTTCTGAATTGCCCATTGGGGGAGTTATTACGACGACTAACGTTGTTGAAAATTATCCGGGGTTTATTCGCTTAACGGGGACTGAACTTGCTGAAGCAATAGAAAAACATGCACGTTCCTATGAGTTAGTTACCATTATCAAAGATAAAGTGAATGAAATTACTGGAACAGGGATGGCTTTCAGGGTACAGGGTAAGAAGGCGACCTATGGGGGGAAAACGATTCTCTTTGCAACAGGAACAAAATGGAAACAATTAGACATCCCAGGGAGCAAAGAGTTTGAAAATAAAGGGGTCGTCTATTGTGCGTTATGTGATGCTCCTCTTTTTAAAAACAAGGTAGTGTGTGTGGTGGGGGGATCAGATAGTGCAGCAAAAGATGCTCTAGTAGTTGCAGAGCACGCGGCTAAAGTGTATATTGTGTATCGGGGGAAAGAGATACGATCTGAACCGATTAATACTGCTCGTGTGAAAGCACACCCTAAGATTACGATCATTGCTGAAACGAATGTGATTGAGATTACAGGAGAAAAAAGTGTGGGTAGTGTTGTTTTGGATAAACCGTATCAGGGAAGTACGACGCTAGTATTACAAGGAGTATTTGTTGCTATTGGACATGAAGTATTATCTGACTTGGCTGTTCCTTTGGGGGTAGAGTTGAATGCAAAAAAAGAGATCATTATGAATCATAAAACGTCTGAGACAAATATACCTGGAATATACGCTGCCGGGGACGTAGGGGACAAACCGTTTAAACAAGCGATAACGGGCGTTGCTGAGGGATGTACTGCCGCCTGGTCTGCGTATGAGTATATTTCTAAACATCGTTGAGTGTTCGTGACATTTTTAAAGTCCTAAATACACCTTAATAGATGAAACAAAGAGGTCTTTCACCAGTAGTTGCTACGGCGTTATTGATTACTATTGCAGTTATTCTTGCATCGATTTTATTCTTCTGGGCACGCGGTTTATTGACCGAACATAATCAAAAATTTGGGGAAACAATTGAGAATGCATGTGCGGATGTTAATTTTAAAGCAGAAGCCTTTGGTGAAAACATTTCCATC
This sequence comes from Candidatus Pacearchaeota archaeon, assembly GCA_009694725.1. Lineage (GTDB taxonomy): Archaea > Nanobdellota > Nanobdellia > Pacearchaeales > GW2011-AR1 > SICV01. The sequence goes on along the minus strand of SICV01000008.1, from coordinate 14,491 downwards.
CTCAATCGAGGGAATGTACCCATCTATGCTTTAGATATCCGTTCTGAAAACACGGGGCAAGGAAGCGTTATTGCCATTAAAACGTTTAGAAGTAAGGATGGAGCAAAAGAAGTCACTATTCCCCAAGGCTCGAGTGCAGAAATTTCTCTCGTGGGTTATGGAATTCAGACAGGGAATACATTGCTTATTCAACCAGTGCTCTTAGGAAGTAAAGGGGGACAATCTGAAGTATATGTGTGCGAGGATAAAGGGCTACGGATTACCGTTGCGAGTTAAGATGGTTCGAGGATTTTCGGCAATTGTTGCTACCGTATTAATTGTAAGTTTAACTGTCATCATTGGGGCGGTACTAGCTGCTTTTGTTATTCCTTTTGTAAAGGATAACCTCACGGGAAGTACGAGCTGTGTTCCAGTGAATGATTTTTATTCTTTTGAACAATCGTTAGGATACAATTGTTACACCTCTTCAAATTATAAGTTGTCACTTGCGCAACGTGCAGACAGTAAAGAAGGGGAACAAATCATAGGATTTAATATCGTATTACAAGGAAGCGATGGTTCGGGAATGCTTTTACAAGGTCAGACCACAAGCGCTACACTTCTGAGTTTGAATGGTAGCGTATACCCTGGATTACCTGGCTCGGGTAATGTAAAAACGTATCGTTATGATTCGTCGAGTCGTTATACCCGGGCGCAGGTATATGCAGTTCTTAGTTCAGGAAAAACCTGTGAGCAACAACGAGGGGCGATTACGTTACGTCAATGTTAATGCGTGGACAAATTTGGGTTGAAACCGTTTTGTATACGCTCTTGGGCCTGGGGTTAATGGGCATGGTCCTTGCTTTTGCATTGCCAAAAATTACTGCTGCACAAGAACGAGCCATTGTTGAACAGAGCATACAAAGCATGGATGCACTCTATGGGGCGATTAAAACGGTCCAAACACGAGGAACAGGTAATGTTAAAGTCGTCATTTTTTCATTACAAGCAGGAAGCCTCTCTCTCGATGGTATTGCTGATCAACTTGTTCTTACCCTTCCTGAGCAAACAAGCAAATATTCTCAACCGGGTTCACCAATTGCTCATGGCCCCGTCACGATCCTCACTGAAGAACGGGCAGGAAGTTATCGGGTTCTTCTTACTGTTTTGTTACCAACAACCAATTTAACACTTCAAGGAAAAGATGAGCAAAAAACGCTGAGTGCTGTTAGTACCGCGCACCGCATTACGGTAAGTTCTATTGGAACCCAACCCAATAAAGTGGTTGTTTCTCTTGAAAACAGTTAACCAGAGGTTTTAAATACATTTTTACTTCACTACGTTACAATGGTGATATCTTTAAATCTTAATCCGAGTATTCCTAAATTACCTCATACGGATAGTAAACAAACCGTTGATGTGCGCTATATGCTTATTCCCCCCTATGCCGGAGCACACGTCTATTGGGACCCAGTTGCCAGTGAATTAAAATATGAGCTCGAAGAACCCCTTTTGCAAGAGAAAGAAAAGGAAGCTTTGAAACGTATTGAAAACGCATTATTTGAACTGATTAATGTTAATATTACCATTGAAAATACGCCTGAAGCGACAATTGCGTACCTGGATAAAACTTCTCGCCTTTTGATGAGTGAACTTAATGTTTCAGTGAATGAGGAATCGTATCAAAGAATGTTCTATTACCTTTATCGAGATTTTGTAGGTATGAATGAAATTGAAGCATTACTCAAAGACTATTTTATTGAAGATATTGAATGTAATGGTATTAATTCACCCATTTATGTCATTCATCGAGTGTATCGAAACTTAAAAACAAATATTGTTTTTAATGATTTGGAAAAACTTGCAGGATTTGTTGAAAAACTTGCGCAGCGCGCGGGACGATATATCTCCTATGCACAGCCCTTATTGGATGGAAGCTTACCTGATGGAAGCAGAGTTAATGCATCGTACACCAAAGACGTCACTTCTAAAGGCCCTACATTTACTATCCGTAAATTTACCAAAATTCCTTGGACTCCAACACAATTAATTTCTTTTAATTCAATTAGTCCTGAAATGCTTGCTTATTTCTGGATTCTTATTGAACATAAATCGAGTATTTTAGTTGCAGGGGGGACAGGAAGTGGTAAGACCACTCTTTTGAATGCCTTGGCATTTTTTATTCCTCCAGAAGCCCGCGTGGTTAGTATTGAAGATACTCGAGAAATTAATTTGCCTCGTGAAAACTGGTTACCGTCTGTTGCACGACCCTCTGTCGGTTCAAGTAAAGTAGGGGAAATTGACTTATTTGCTCTTTTGAAAGCGTCGTTCAGACAAACGCCGGATTATTTGATCGTGGGAGAAGTACGAGGAAAAGAAGCATTCGTTTTGTTCCAAGGTATGGCCTCGGGTCACGCATCATTGAGTACTATGCACGCAGATTCTGTTGATACGCTCATTAAGCGTCTTGAAACCCCCCCTATTGAACTTTCTCCGACGTTAGTAAATACTCTGGATTGTGTTGCTATTGCTACTCACGCAGTTATTAATCAGAAAGAAACGCGTAAATTGAAAGAAATTGTAGAAATTGTAAATGTTAATAATGATGGAACAGCTATTGTCAATACGCCCTTCATTTGGGATCCTGCCCAGGATAAATTCTTTTTTAGAAAAAGTAGTAAAGTCTTTGAAAAAATTTCGATGCGTACCGGAATCCCAGTCGCAACATTACAAAATGAACTTATCATTCGTTCAAAATTGCTTTATTTGCTCTATCAAAAAGGAATATTTGGATTTGAAGAAATAGGAAAAATTATTAATTTATATCATAAAGACCCTGCTGCAGTTTTAGCCCAATATCCCGTCGGTGTTTAAAGAAGGTATTTAAACTGAATTAGTACTACTATATTATGAATCAAGAGCAGGTGATTACTCTTACTAGTTTGCTATCCGCTATGCAAGATACCCTACTTCTTCTTGAACAAGCTAAAGAAAAAAAGGACGTTGAACTTGCAACAAAAGCAAAACGACTTTTATTAGATTTACACCAACAAGCTGAGCGTGCCTTATGATTGCAGAATTACGTGCTAATATTACCCAGGGATTTTCTATTTTACGTACGTTACAAACCTTTTTTAGATTACGAGAACAAGCAGACATGACTCAACGAAAATTACTTGACCAAAGTATTGAAGCTTCACACCTCCAATTGCAACTCCTTATAAAAGCAATTCCTAGCTTGTTAGCTGAATTACCCACTGCAAAACCGTTACCTTCTGAGAAACCACTCTCTGCTTCGGCTGTTCAAACTATTGAAACTGCTACTCAACGCGCAACAATTAAAGTAGAAGATATCGAACGCTATCACCAAGCAGTCCAGATTAATGAAGACACCTTAAATCGATTGAAAAAGGCAGGAGTACCAATCGTGCTTCCATCTCCCCTTAATTACGAACGCTCACGAGGATATCTCAAATTTTCACAACAACTCTTTGGGAATATGGCTCGATCTTTGATTGGGAAGGGCTATTATCGTATTCTCGCGATTAATTTACGTAAATCAAATATGGGGATTCTTTTTGAAAATTATATTTCATTACTTATGTTTACCACCTTTCTTTCTTTCTTTATAGGTATTGGTGTGTATGTCTTCTTTTTATTTATAACCTTCACCCTTTCGCCTCCTTTTCTCGTATCCACCAATGTAACGCTTGTGAGAATATTTGCTCTTTCCTGGATTCCATTTTTATGTTCACTTCTAGGGTATCTTGCGGTTCTGTATTATCCCACCACCGAACAAGGGGGAATCTCTGCTCAAATAGAACGTGAATTACCTTTTGCGGTTATTCATATGAGTGCCATTTCTGGATCAGGGATTGAACCGAGTAATATTTTCAAAATAATCGCCGAAAGTAAGGAATACCCTGCCTTAAGTAAAGAAATGCGTAAAATCATTAACCAAATGAATGTGTATGGGTATGATTTAGTCGGTTCTCTCAATGTTGTTGCTCAAAATACCCCTTCTCAAAAGTTGTCTGATTTACTCGCGGGGCTTTCTTCAACAATTACCTCTGGAGGGGAACTTTCAAATTTCTTCTCAAAACGTGCCGATACACTGTTACTTGATTATCGCCTTGAACGAGAAAAATTCACTAAAACTGCAGAAACATTTATGGACTTGTATATCACGCTGGTTATTGCCGCTCCTATGATTTTATTACTTGTCATTATTATGTTACAATTGAGTAATTTTGATTTTGGTATTAGCCCTGGATTGTTGACCTTTTTGATTATCGGGATGATTGCGATCTTAAATATCGTCTTTTTAAGTCTGTTACAACTTAAACAACCGGTGAACTAAGATGAAATTACAAAAAATGCATTGGTTAGGAATTATTGCGGGTGCAATTACCGTACTCATAGCGCTTGGCTTTTATATTTCCAGCGGAGATAAGAATTTAGGCCTTTTTGTGGGAAGTATTGGGATAACCCTCATTGTTTTACCGTTTATTGTTGATATTATTTTGCAAACACAACATGAAGATGAAATTGCAAATATGTTTTTAGAATTCAGTAGAGGGCTTGCAGAGAGCGTAAGCACCGGTACTCCTGTCAGTAAAAGTATTGTTAACATGGGGAGTAAGAATTACGGGGCTTTGACTCCCTATATTGGTAAATTAGGAAACCAAATTGCATTGGGGATTCCCCTCCATAAGGCATTCGAAACATTTGCGCGAGAAGTTAATAATCCGGTCATCACTCGGGCTGTTTCATTAATTAGTGAAGCTGAACGAGCGGGGGGAGAAATCGATTATATTTTAGATTCGGTTGCTCGTTCAATTGCTGAAGTTGAAAAATTAAAGAAAGAACGTCAATCCGCTATTTCGAGCCTTGTTGTGCAAGGATATATTATTTTCTTTGTCTTTATTGGGATTATGTTAGTAATGCAATTTAAAATATTACCTCTTGCCGTGAGTGTCGGGCAGATTAGCATGGATGCTCAAAGCTTGGGAACTATCGATGCAAACACTAAAAAATTAGATCAATGTGCGTTACCTAATTTATTTTTATCGCTCTTAATTGCTCAAGGGCTCTTTGCAGGGCTCATTATTGGAAAATTATCTGAAGGAAAAATAAAATCAGGTATCAAGCATTCGTTTATTTTGGTTGTTGTTGCGCTCTTAGTTACGACTGGTGCTCGTTACTTTATTGGCACCCCTACGTGCTAGATAAAAGAGTTCATTTGAAGATGCGAACGTTTCAAAGGTGTAGCCATTGGTGCGTAAGGCTTGTTCAAACCACAAACGATGAGTTGTTTTCATCTTTTTACCTGAGAGAGAGATAGTAGGAAAACTTGCAAGAAGATGCTTCGTATCTAGTGCACGAAGTACCTGTGTTGCTTTTGGGTGACCCTTTGTGTCTATAATATCTAAAATTTTATAGGCAAGCACAAGATCAACCTTTGGAAATGAAGTCTCTTGTGTGATATCTGTTGTTTTTATGATCCCGGCTATTTGTTCATGTGTAAAATGCGCCTGTACACGGGCAAGATCTTTTTCGTTAAGATCGTACGCATAATAAAAAATACCCTTTCTTGCTTGGAACAGGGGATTTTGCCCACAACCTACATCAAGAATACTTTTTGGATGAAGGGCGGCTATTTTTTCATCTAACTGTGGATAAAAGAATGTACGTTCTGCAGTAGAGACATGCTCTGTTCCCGATTTTGTATGGTATCGTCCGGTTGTTTTTCTTAATTGATTTCGAATTATTTTAAGTAACATCTTTTCATCTTTTGAGCTTATGGTTTTATTTTTTGTATAATAGGGAGCAAGGAGGGTTGCAATATACTTGTCGGGGATGCCAGATAGTTCTTTTTTATTTTTTATCTTTGCAATGAGGGCGTCCATATCGTTCTCGTAAACAAAGGGTATATAAAAAGCTGAAGGTAGAGGGAAATATGCGACGGGGAATCAATCAATTAGAAATGGTTTTGGCATTTATTATTTTTATAGCTGCAATTGGGGGAAGCGTTTTCTTTTTGCAAACATTTCGGGCTCAAACCGATCAATTTGCACAAATCGATCTCTGGGTTGAAAAACTAATAGATTCTGCCCAGGATGAGGTTACCCTTACGGTATTTCAGTTAAATCAAACGGCCCTTGGTACGGTGCTCTTTATTGCGCTTCCTGTTCAAGAACCTATGCTCTCGAGTACACTTACTCGTGATAATGGGACAGCAGTACTGAATGACCATCAAGGAACGAGCATCATTGTTGCTCCCTCAGGTCATACCCGACTAACCCTTGTCCAATCTGCTTCAGTGAGAGAATCAGATGCTTCTCTTTCAGATGTTGCCATTGACCCTTCTTATTTTATTGCGGGAGCGCCTTCTCTTCGAAACGTACTGACTGAAACACGCTTACATGCACTCCAAACAAATTTGACCACCTCTCCCACCGCAATACTTGCTTCTCTTGGTTTACCCCTTTCTCTCTCTGTTGATTTTGATTTTTCAGCACCAGGTATCCAGATTAATTCTTCCCTTATTCCCCCTGGTGATCGGGAAGTCCGGACGATCACGCGTCGGGTAGAATTGATGACTACTAATGGAACATTTATATTTGGTACTCTCCAGGTAACGTTATGGTAAGGGGCTGGTTACGTATTGTTGAAGCAGTTATTGCAATTCTTATCGTTGCTTCCTCTATCTTGATTGTGTTGCAACAAGAACAACAACGATTTGATACTAATTTATGTGCCCCTCTTGTCCCCCTTCTTGATGAAATCGCGAAAACGAGTTCATTACGTAGTGCAGTTTTAGCCCGAGAACGACTAGTACTTGAAAATTTTCTCAAAATACAGATTGTTAATCCCACCATTATATATTCATTTTCTCTCTGTTCTGCTGAAGAACTATGTAGTTTTACTGGTACGGATGTTTCGAAAGATAGTGATGTGTGTGCTGATGAGCGTATTATTACTCCTCCTGATGCCTCTCAAAACATCACTAAATTGAAAATATTTTTATATCATAGTTCTTAACGGAGACATTTATAAAGAAACAGACGATGGTGTATGTAATGAAGAGCGTGTCTTGGTTGTTCGTACTTACTCTGGGAATTATGGTTTCTCTTTCTGTTGTTTCTGCGGATTCACTTATCTTTGACTATACTTCCAATTCAAATGGGCAATTATCTGTAAATGGGGCATATACTTGGATAGCTCCTGGAAACATGAACGATTTTTATGTCAGTCTTATGGGCCCTGGATACCATAATGAAACAGGTAATTGTTATGACCCTGAAGGTTTTTCTTCAGGCGATTTTTTTGGAGGTTATCTTAAGACTTCTGTTTCTGTAAATGCCGGACAAAATGCTTTGCTTAAAATTAACCAAACAGTAACTTCCTTTTCTTTAAACGAAGTTAATCTTCACTGTAAGTCAGATGGTAATCCCAATATATCTATAGCTCGACCAGCTGCTCGACCAGCTGCACAAACTCAAGTCTCATTGGATAGACTTTGTGTTGAAGCGGGATATAATTATTCAATAGGGAGTACTACTCAATGTTGGCATGCAGGATGCGGTGGTAAAGGAAATATGAAAGTAAAGTGGGATGGTACTAACTGGATTTCTGCACATGCCTGTGAGGGAAATTCTTGCGGTTATTTAACAAGTGTCACGTGTAGAAAATTGGATCGTATGGGGAGTATTATTCTACAATATAATTCAGTTACCCTTTCCCCCTTTGTTCCAGTTGTTGCTTCTGTTTCTTCATGTCTGTTGAATCAAACGCTCTTCAAACTCTATCAGGGTGGTAACTCGCACGTTGCGAATGCATCGACTTCTGATGCACTCGTACCGATTTGTTATCCGGATATTTTTGGTACGCAGTACCTTGGTGCGAATCCACATGCCTGTAGTACTGGAAATGCAAACGTTCTTCTTTGGGGAACGAGTACCCAGAACGCGCATGCTGCTACGATTACGTCTCTTACCTATGCAACGCCGTATTGTTATGGAGATTTGACGTGTACGGTACGAGGAAGCTTTGATCAATGCACCGGAACCGGGCGGGTTGTTGCCCGACTTCCCGCTGGAGTCGCGACGAGTAATTTACATGTGGGGAATGCAAGTTTCACCCCCTATGATCGTGTGTTGTGTTGTGCGTCTGGGGGAATTCCTCCTGCTCCTTTGAGTACTGTTATATGGACAAATACTAATGGTCAAAGTATTACGACCGCAATTATTAATCAAACAGTAAATATTACCGCAACAACCTCTCTCTCTTCAGGTATCGTGACGTTCACTATTAAAGAAAAGGATTCGGGAATAGATGATTTGATTGTAACGTTACAGGGCACGGTCCTTAATGGTAAAGCAACTGCTTCGTGGAAAATAAATGATACCTTTATCTCTGCAGGTAAAGATGATTCAAGCGACACTGTTGAGCTTACCTTTTACGCTGATGCTTCTATTCCTGGAAACACGGTGCGTAGTCCTGATTTGCAGATGAGTTTACTAGAAGGGGGAACGGGCTATCTCCTTGAAGGAAACATTACGGGCATCTATCATGGGCAGGTGTATCTGAATGGTTCCGCGATTGCCATTAATCACACCTTTAATCGGGGGAATGCATTGCGCTCTAACTGGACCATTGTGGAAGATGGATTTACCAGTGAAACTGATTTCTTCGCGCATAATTTCACTACCCCTGGACAGAAGACCGTGATGTTACATGTACGAAATAATAATGGGGGGCATGCAGAACGGCAGATTGGGGTGTTGGTCGTGCCGAGTAGTGGGGGAGATGGACTGATGACGTTTATTGACTATCCGGGGTATTATCAGATTATACCGACGGGACGCAATCCGAGTACAACATTTGTTGCGGGGGCGAATACGAGTTTTGCTGTGGTGCGGAATGCAACTGCGTGTGGGGCATTGCAGTGTGTGGGTGGGAAGTGTCCGAGCGTGACGAATAACACTGATCCGGTGTGTGGGAATACATTGAGAAACATTAGTGCGGCACCACAACCGTATGGTGCTTTGCGATTTAGGTGGGAAGTATATGATGATGCTGGAAATTGGGGAGTATTACAGGAAGGCTCAGGAATTGTCACGACCGTTCTCCTTATGCGGGACAGTGCGTATTCTGAACGTCGATCAAGTGGGCCACTCAACCGATTGCACGATAAACAATTACGTGTGACTACCAACTATACTTCTGGAACGACGAGCCTTCAGAGTAGTTTCACTCGTGCGTTTACACTTGGGCAGTGTTTGAATCGGGGGGAGACGTTTGCGTTTGTAACGAACGGACAGTTTGTACGCTTCGCTTCAACCGTGTCTTCTCGTGTTTCTTCTGACGCTCCCTTTGAAGCCGCTGCTTGTAAGGGAGAAGATGGCGTCAATGGAACCCTTGATGACTGTGTTCCTACCGGATGGAAGTGTGGAGCTACGGGTGGTGGATACTTCCCAGTCATTAATGCAACAACCCCTGTCTTTTGTGATGACTTTAGTACTCGCGCTGGTTGTGAATCTGCCTCTTTGTATATTCCCTCACAAGCCATTTGTCCGGGACAGAGTCAAAGTGCTCGGTGTGTGTGGGATACGACCCGAGCTCGGTGTGGCACTAACTATACCATTTCTACCCTAAGTGGTGCTACGACTAATATGTGTCTTGAATTTATCGATAGTAAAACCGAGTGTGTGGAAGGATTAAAAGATGTCACCATTAACTCGACCTTGACTCATGTGGGCCTGGTATGTCAAGCATTTGATGATGCGTGTCAATCGCGTGCGGATACGCTCGTCTGTGGGAGACCGGCATTTGAATTGCCCTTCTTTGGATGGTGGCAGTTGGTGATTGGGGGATTGGGGATTGTGGTACTTGGATTACTGAGAAGAAAGGTTGTCACTCTTAAATAGGTACAAAACGAAAGATTTAAAAGGTACGGTGTCTCCTATCGGCTATGAACAAACCTTCATTTGTACGCGTTGTCTATCTGAGCGGAGCTCTTGCTTTAGGAGCATTACAAGGGTGTGCAACTATGAATGGACGAACACAACCTCAACCAGAAAAATATACTCCTGCCCTTACTACTTCATATGAAGATCAACAACAACAGTGGAAAGAACGCCGAGAAAAACAGGGTAAAGGCATAGCCGGTGATGCAGCAGGTAGATTTATTGGTGAAGGGTTACTTCGTATTCTGGTTCCTTAATCGTTGATAAATTTTAGAAGCGTATTTAAATCTAGTTTTCAGTCTACTTCGTATGGTGATACGAAAGGGTGTGCTTTATTTTTTGGGATTCTGCCTTTTTCTTTCGCTTTTTTTAGTTACTTTTCCTTTAACAAGTGGTGTGAGTAGTTGTACCGAAGCATGTGCATTGGGGGAGCTCTGTAAAGCTGGAACGTGTACACAGATATGTAGTGATGGTACATTTGCAGGCGAGTGTTCCACACGTAAACCACTCTTATGCAATGCACAAGCGACGCTTGTCAATCATATTGCGGCGGACGCACAAGGTCCAGCGTGTGGGTGTCCCAGTACAAAACCTGTTCCTTTACCTTCGGGATATTGTGGCGTACGATTAAATGAAACTGCTTCTTTAGCTCCTGATTTTTCAGGAGGGCGATTTGAACATATGGCTTTGTCTGCGAATGCGTTTCCTAATCTTGCTCTTGATAAAAGCGCGAGCGCTTCTGGTTTCAGATGCCCGGAGTCGTTGACGGGATCGGATATGACTGATGGGGATGCACCGCTTTATCGCTTTCTGGGTATTAATTATTATCAATCCCTCTGTTATATTCCTAATAATGTCACTAACCCGTATATAGAGATTGATTTGAGAACACAACAAACGTTTGATAGTGCCACTTTTTATTTTGGGTATCCGTATATCTTAGATTATCAGATTCTCTACTCGGTTGATGGAACAAGTTGGAAAACGGCATATACGGGGCATACGGACTTTGATTTCAGTGATACAACGGAAAGCTCATGGTATTTCGGGCAATATCAAGATAATGATAAAGGATACATGCGCGTTTTACAACATAGGGGAACAGGAAGTAATTGGGTGTATGAGGTGTTCTTTGATCAACAAAAATATCAAAGCGTTATTACTCCCGTTTCATTTCGACTAGTGACTGGACGATATGTTCGATTTGTTCCTCGAAACTGGGTTGAGCGCGCGGCGATATATGACATACAACTCTTTAATACTAATGCACATCTTCAACTAGCACAAGAATGGGATACGGCAAACACACAGAATAGATATAAGTCAACGGGTTCGTATGAGTCTCCTGTGTTGTTTGCGAATGTCTCACGTTCTGATTTACGCTATGGTGCAATCCGATGGCAAGTGGGAACACAACAACTAACTGATAAACAAACCGTAAAAAATTGGGGGCCAGATGCCCTTGGAGGAGCAATGATGCAAGGTTTTGTGCATTTTGACACAGACTATGGGAATGACCTAGGGGATAGATTGTACGGGTATGGGGGAAGTTCTCATGCAGGATTGGTTCCTTTGACACTTCCTTCGTCTACTGGAGCGGGTGTGAGTACCACAGAGGGAATTGGGCGAACCTCGCTTACCCTTGACGGGGTTGATGATTATGCTTGGACAGGAAGTGATCCATTATTACGACTGACGGGAAATCTGAGTTTTAGTGCCTGGATTAAACCAAACCAGGGTGGCCCGGTCTTTATGAAAGGAATGGGGGGAGAGGTTCGAGTGTTAGACTATGCGTTGTTTGCGACTACCACTGGTACGCAAGGAAAGTTACGCTTTTTCTTCCGTGGGCAGTGGTATGAAACGCCCGAAACACTTGCACTTGATACAAACTGGCACCAGGTAGGAGTTACGTACGATCGTTCGTTAACCACGCTTGTCTTGTATCTTGATGGGGGAGAAGTGTATCGAGCAACAACGGTCAATGGGGAATATGCCCGCACTAATTTGAATATCCCTTATACCTCTCCACTTGCGGGCTGGGCAACGCTTGATCAGGAATTTAAAATCGGGGAATATGGGCGTGCAGTTAATTGGCAAACAAAGTATAATTTTAAAGGATCAATAGATGAAGTAATGGCATATAGTCGAACGTTGAGTGCAAGTGAAATGAGCACACTCCATACTACACAACGAGCCCTTCTCAATACCGCGGGTACAGTTATACTCCCTGTTTCGTTTAATGCCTCTCTTCTTGCCTATTGGGACTTTGCAACTCAACTTCCTGCAAGTAGTTATCAACAATATCAATATGTGCAAAATGCGGAAGTTGAAGCCCAATGGCCTGGCACAAAAATCCCAAACCGTGTTGCTCCTTTCTATAATCAGGTGTTGAGTGGTAGCTATCCTGAAGCAGGATATACTACTGTAGCGTATGCTCCTCGTTGTTTATTTGATAATAAATGGGCGGGAGAACCAACGACAACTGCGGGAGTTCCAAATCTTCCTTGCGCGTATCATCCTGCAGAAACAAATTTTCGTGCGCCTTTATATGGGGGCGATATGGGATATGCTGCAGATTTAAGCTCGTATAATAAAAAACTACTTTCGTATTTTGGAGCAAATACCACAGAAGATAGTGTAAAGGGAAAAGCGCTCTCTCTTGATGGAATCGATGATTATATGGCCTTCCCTACTCGTTGGCAAGACACCGGAAAATTAGGGCAACATTTGAATTTGAATTTAGACGATTATTCTTTTTCATTTTGGTTGAAAGACCCGCAGTATCAATGGGGACGTATTTTGAGCAAGGGAGATGTAAACACCACAGGTAAACCAGCATACGATATTTTAGTTAATCCGCAAGGAAATGCTTTAGCACTTCGTTTGCGAGATGCGGCGAATGTTGTCCACGTATTAGATATTTCATATACTAACCCCTCTCAATGGCACCATATTGTATTTACAATTAAACGTTCTACCGGGCAACTTATCGGTTATGTGGATGGTGTGGAAGTTGGTCGAACAACGAAACCAATTTCATCAGGTTCGTTAGAGACCATTCAGCCGTTTATTGTGGGAGCAGCACCTGTAGGGTGGTTAAATAAAGGGGCAACCTTTGATTTGTATAAGGGAAAATTAGATGAGGTACGTTTATTCAATAAAGTGCTTTCGGTAAGTGAGATTCAACAGCTTGCCGGAGAACGGACTTCTACTACCGCTGTGCGTATTACCGATCATTTGGCTGGTCATTGGTCATTCGATGAATCGTCCTATGTATATATGCCTGAACCTATTTCACAGACATTCGGCACCTATTTCACCCTTCCTTCAGGCGTTACTATAGACCGAATTGCCTTGAACGAAGTGATTGACAGAGTTGATAGTATTCTTGTGAAGCGTAACACTGATGGAATTATTTTGGGAGAATTGAGTAAACGACCAACCGGAAAAGCAAATACCGCTACCTTCCTTGATCTTTCCACCCCGATTACTGAAGGGGGGGCATATAACTTAATACTCAGTGTTCCCGTTACGAATGACCCGCACACGCGTACCCCCCTTGTCTGGGAAGCCGGATTATTACAGACAACTCCGACCGGACAAGCGACCTTTACGGGAACATTTACTATCGGTATGCAACTTCGTTCTGCACCAAGTCTGGCCTTGGTATCTGCGGCTCCGTGGACGGGACCCGATGGAACTCCAAACACGTATTATACAACTGCGGGACAACAAATTCATCAAATGCATAATGGGAATCAATACTATCAATATAGAATCAGCGCGCAGACTCCTGACACACGATATACTCCTTTGATTGATAATGTGAGTATTTCGTATGCGGGACGTATCAACCGTGCGCCTGTTGCTCGATTGAATAATCCTGGTAAATTTATTTTGAATGAAGAAAGATTGTTGAACGCTTCTCGAAGTTCAGATGATGATGGTATTGCACAATACGCTTGGGACTTTGGAGATGGAACGGCAGCGATTGGGACTTCAAGTGAAGTGAAGCATCGTTATACCCAAACCGGTTCATATATTCTTACGTTGACTGTTACCGATACACAAGGAGCTTCAGATACCTTATACCTTTCTGATCGTTCATTTGAGGTGGAACCGTTTAATTGCTTAACCCCGGACACCTACGGTTCGTCTGAAGCTTCGTTACAATCCCTTGGAGGAGCAACGATGCAAGGATATGCTCTTGAGGCGGTACAAGAATATGCTACCAATCATCAACTTCCTGATATCCGGTTTGTTGACACTGCTGAAGAATATATGGACGCAACTATAGAATACCTCAATACTCATATGAGTTATTTGGCAACTCGTGCGCAATGTTTTACAGCGAATGGAGGGTTGCCTCGTTGGCCCGTAGGCTTTGAACGTATAAAGGCGGTAACTCCGAGTTGCGGGTGTCCTGAAGGAGCAGCGTTCTGTGGGAATTGTATTGATTATGCCACTGCATTTACTTCATTGGTCCGTGCTATGGGGGTACATAGTTCCTGCGTGTACACAGCGGTTACTGAAACTGATTT
>SICV01000007.1 GCA_009694725.1 Candidatus Pacearchaeota archaeon | reverse complement strand
CTTTAAATACCCCTCTCCGTAAGACATTTTGAATCTAAGTGGTTGTTCCACACACAAGATCCTGCTAGATCTTCGGAACACCATCGAGTGAGTTGTCTCGTTTTACGGTAATTGGTGTATACCTTACATCAGTTTTTTACACAAATAAATACAAAACTAAACTCAACGAACAATGCCACCACACAAAACACGCGAAGGAAGCTTACAATTCTGGCCACGAGGCCGTGCATCAAAGTTGCTACCCCGAGTGAATTGGAAACCAGTCAAAAAACATCTTGATGCGAAAGCACAAGGCATTCTCGGCGTTATTGCCTATAAGGTGGGCATGGTATCTGCATCCGTCAAAGACCTTACTGATAAATCGATGACAACCGGTAAAAAGATTATTGTCCCTGCAACCGTCCTTGAAATTCCCGCTATGAAAGTTGCCTCAGTCCGTTTCTACCATAACAACATCGTCGCAAAGGAATGCATTGTTACAAACGAAGCAATCCTCAAGAAAATCCTCCATCTTCCAAAACAACCACAAACCATAACTCCTCCTGCTCAGTATGAAGATATCCGGGTTTTGGTCTATTCCCTTCCTTCTCAAACCAACATCAAAAAAACCCCTGACGTGACTGAATTTGCCGTTCACGCCGCTGACAAATTAGCATTCGTGACAACACTCTTGAATCGTGAATTGACCTTGAAAGACATCTACCCGATGAAATTGGTTGATGCTCGTGGATTGACCACCGGTCGAGGGTTCTCGGGCGCAGTCAAGCGTTATGGTATCTCGCTCAAACAACACAAATCAGAGAAAGGACGAAGACGCCCTGGTTCGCTTGGTCCTTGGCATCCAGCCCGTGTTACGTTCAGAACACCCTATGCAGGTCAATTCGGTATGTTCACCCGTGTCCATTACAATCTGAATGTCATTACCACGAATACCATCGCTGAAAAGAATATCAATCCGTCGTCCGGTTTCCCGAACTTTGGCTTAATCAAAGCACCCTATATGTTAGTCTCAGGAAGCGTTCAGGGCCCGGTCAAGCGACAAATTGTACTCACCCCTGCCCTTCGCCCAACCAAACACACCGCAAAGCGTAAATATGAATTCCAAGAGGTCTCACAATAATGAAAGTCGCACTCTTCGATACAAAAGGTAAAGAAAAAGCGCAGGTAATGCTCCCTGCCGTGTTTAACACTCCTGTTCGTGAAGACTTGGTGAAGAAAGCATACGAAGCTGAAAAATTCTCCTTAATGCAATCCTATGGTCCTGATCCACGTGCAGGCAGAAAACATTCCGCTTCGGGTACCATTAGTCATGCCCGTCATAAATGGAAAGGACATTACGGAAAAGGTATTTCGAGAATTCCACGTAAAGCAATGTGGCGACGTGGTTCCCAATTCTTATGGGTGGGTGCAGAAGTCTCGAATACTCGTGGTGGTCGTTCGGTTCACGCAGCATCTCGTGTCAAAGCATTCAGAAAAATTAACCAGAAAGAACGCGTTCGTGCATTACAGATAGGTATCGCCGCAACTGCCCAACCGACCTTCCTTGCAGCACACTATCCTTCACTCACAAAGGTCATCTCGCCCGTTATCCTTGAAGCATTACCGAAGAAAGTACAAGAACTCAAAGGGGCATTTCAGGCAATCCTCGGAGATGCAACCGAAACAGCATTTAGAGTACGCTCAGTTCGTCATGGAAAAGGAAAACTACGCGGACGAAGACATAAATCAACTGCAGGCGCATTAGTCGTCGTGGGAAGTAAAGAACAACAATCATTCGCCGGTCTTGAAGTGATCTCAGCCAAAGAACTGATGATCCACCATATCTATCCCCTTGGCAGAATGGCAGTCTATACACAAGCAGCATTGGAGGAATTGAAATGAACTTCAAACCAGTAACCTCTGAAAAGGCAGTCAAATTAATTGATACTGAAAACACACTTTTATTTGAAACCGAACGAAGAGCAACAAAAACAGAGATCAGAAAAGAAATTGAAACATTATTTGCGGTTAAAGTAGTCAAAGTCAGAACATCAATCCAACATAACATTAAATATGCCTACGTGCGTCTCGCACCAGCCAATCCAGCAATGGACGTTGCGGCTAAACTGGGGGTAATCTAACATGGGTAAGCGCATCATTTCCCAAGCACGAGGTCACGGAGGCCCAGCATACCGAGTACCAAAACAAGCATTCATCTATAAAATCAAATACCCGCAACATGTCGGCGCAGCAACAGTCATTAATATCATTCACTCAACAGCGCATTCTGCCCCCTTAATGAAAATAAAGGGCGGAAATGAAATCTTTTATATCCCTGCAACAAATGGCATTTTTGTAGGTCAAGAAATTACCATAGGTTCGGGCATCACGCCAGGTTCTATTATTTACTTACGTGATGCAGTCACTACACAACAAGTCTACAATATTGAACTTAACCCAGGAGATGGGGGGAAAATGATTCGTACAGCAGGTTCATCTGCAATTGTGAACAAGAAATTAGATCATAACAAAATTGCAATTTTGATGCCAAACAAGAAAGAAGTTATTGTTTCAGGTGATTGCCGTGCAACCCTCGGTGTTATTGCAGGCGATGGCAGAATTAACAAACCATTTGTCAAAGCAGGTAATATGTTCTACAAGATGAAGGCACGAAACAAACTCTGGCCTCGAACCTCTGCAGTCAAGATGAACGCAATCGACCATCCATTCGGATCTGGTCGTGGTAAGCGTATCAAACCAAAGATTGCAAAGAGAAACGCACCCCCAGGGGCACGTGTTGGTCATATCCGTCCAAGTCGAACAGGGAGGCGCAAGTAATGGCTGACGAAGGTGTTATCATGAGATCAAAAGAAGTCTTCTACCGAGGACAGAATGTGGAAGATCTCAAGAAACTAGATGCACGCGAAGTTGCAAAATTCATCCCGTCACGATCTCGACGTTCAGTTTTACGCAATTTCCAAAATCATGAATCATTTATCAAGCGCTGTGAGACACAGTTTAATGCAAAGAAAAAAATTAAAACACATTTACGTGATATTGTGATTCTTCCGCGGTTAGTCGGCATGACCATTGGTATTCATGCGGGAAAATCATTCACAGATCTTGCGATTACACATCGTATGATTGGACATCGATTAGGAGAATTTGCACTTACGCGTACAAAAGTACAACATGGTAATCCTGGATTAGGTTCAACCAAGTCCTCAGGAGTGGAAAAGAAGTAACATGGAAAAAGACTACGTTCCAAAACATAATCCTGTAGAGAAGAAAGCTCCTGCACAGGCACATGCTCCTACGCAAGCCTCGAAGAAGGAAACCAAACCAACCGCTTCAGCTTCCAGCACTACTCAGACACAGACACCAGCAGGAGATACCAAAGCAACTTCCAGCCCATCACCTACCGAAACACCACGTAAGACATCAGATACCCCTAAGAAAGAAGAACCAAGGAAATCATCGGTAAAAATAACTAAGAAAGACTTCGCAATGGCTAAGGTAATCGGCCTTGCAGGTTCAAAGAAATACTGTATGTATATTTGTGAATTCATCAAGTTCAAGACCATTGACCAAGCACTCAAAGAATTGAACGAAGTCTTACTCTTCAAACGCGCAATCCCAATGCGTGGTGAAATCCCCCATCGTTCTGAACCGGGAATGATGTCCGGACGATACCCTCTTAAGGTAACAGCTCAATTTATCACCATGTTGAAAGGCCTACGGGGAAATGCAATTGTCAATGGTATGGACATTCACAAGACGATTATCACCATGGGTTCCGCAAGTTGGGGCGTTCGTCCAGCAAAGCGTGGCGGGATGAGGTTTAAAAGAACAAATGTTACACTACGTGTAGAGGAAAAGAAATAATGGACGAAAAGAAATTTGTAAACTTTAAGAAAAATGAACTTGCCGTTAAGAATTACATTAAATCAGATTTAGGAAAAGGAAAAATCAGCGCAGTAAATATTGAATATACTCCTGTTGGTGAAAAAATTGTGATTGCTACTTCCCGTCCTGGTCAAGTCATTGGAAAACGTGGAGAAAAAATTGAAGAACTTACGAAAGTTCTCAAGAAAGGATATAAGCTTGACAACCCACATATTGACATTCGTGAAATTGCCGATGCTCGTCTTGATGCACAATTAGTAGCAGATGAAATTGCAACACAGATGGAACGCCAGGGCTCATTAAAGTTCAAAGTTATTGCCTATCGTATGTTACAAGATATTATGCGTGCAGGTGCACTCGGGGCTGAAATTGTACTCTCTGGACGATTACCTTCAGAACGTGCAAAATCCTGGAGATTTTCGCAAGGGTATTTGAAGAAAACAGGAGAACCTGCAAAAGTAGTTGACTGCGCAATGGCACAAGCAGGAAGTAATATGGGCGTTTCAGGAATTAAAGTCCGTATTCTTCCTCCAAACGCACATATTCATGATAAAATCGTCGTCGATGATGCATTAAAAGCAAAGTTCTTTATGCCTGTTGAAGAAATTGTGGTCAAGAAAGTAGCAAAGAAACCTGCAAAGAAGAAGGAGGCTAAGAAATAATGGCAATTATACGTATGGCTGATGCTCGAAAATTATCTGTTAAAGAACGCCAAGAAAAACTCCATGAAATTTCTTTAGCGTTATTAAAGGGACAAGTAACCGCTCACAAGGCAACCGCCAAAACAAAAGAGCTTAAAAGGGCTCGCGCACGGTTGTTAACACTCGCACAGCACGAGGAGGCGAAGAAAGCATAAATGGACATTGATCCACGTTTTCTTCCCAGCCAAGCTGGTGTGTTTGAAGAGATCGCTAAAGGCGATCAGAAGATAACCGTTTCGACGGTAGCTCGTCGGTTCGGAAAACTCACAACATTGGTGAGTGGTTTCGACAAGAATGTCGATCTCAAGGAGATCGCCAAATCCTTGAAGGAAAAACTCGCGTGTGGGGGTACCATTAAAGATGGTATTATCGAACTTCAGGGAAATCACGTGAAACAGATCAAGCCAACCTTGATAAAACTCGGATTCCCACAAACAGCAATAAGTGACTAACCATGAAAGAACAAAAACAAACCAAAACAGCAAGTACACAAGTCCTAGTGAAAGCTCCAACTGCAACACGAGGACGTTTCTTCGAAGGTACGATTATTAAGAAATTCTCAACACGCGTCGTCATTGAATTTGAACGAACAGTCTATTTGAGAAAGTATGAACGATTCTACAAGAAACATTCCAAAGTACATGCACGTATCCCTGCAGGTATGGACCTAGTGGTTGGCGATTACATTAAAGTACAGGAATGTAGACCCTTAAGCAAAATTATTCACGCAGTCGTTGTTGAAAAAATCCGTTCAGCAGGAGAGCAGAAAAAATGAAAGCAGTCTCAGCAATGGTCACACGAGGATTAAACCTGGGGAGTCAATGTGTCGTAGCAGATAACTCCGGGGCACGTATCGCGCGTATCACTGGTGTTGTTCATGGAAAAACAAAGAAAGGAAGACAACAATATGCAAAAGTAGGAGATTGGGTAAAAATATCAGTTCGTGCAGGAAAACCTGAAATGAAGGGAATCTTGTTTGATGCGGTTATTATTCGTCAACGTATGGCCTATCGCAGATTAACTGGAGAACGAGTTATGTTCGAAGATAATGCGGTTGCCCTCTTGAAAGATGAAAAGGGAAACCCGAAGGGCACCATGATTAAAGGCCCGGTTGCCAGAGAAATTCATGAACGCTGGAAAGAGGTTGCTAAATTAGCACCATTCGTATTATGAAATTCTTCACTTCTGCTTGGCTATCAAGTAAGCGTCCTGCAAAGCAACGTAAATATAGATATAATGCCCCCTTACATCTCAAGCATACCTTTTTAAACGCCCACTTGTCAAAAGAATTACGCACAAAGTATGGCAAGAGAAGTCTTCCCCTCAAGAAAGGGGATGAGGTGCTTGTCATGCGTGGAAGCTTCGCAAAGAAGCAGGCCAAAGTACTCTCTGTTACTCTTTCTTCAAGTGTTGTATATCTTGAAGGTATGCAACGTTCTAAGAAAGATGGCAGTAAATACAATGTTCCCTTTAATCCACGCGCTCTGATGCTTGTTAAACTCGATGAGACTGACAAGCGCAGACTACCTCTCCCTCAGACTTCTCAACCTACGAAAGGAGCGAACTAACATGCACAGATCACGAGAAAACGTAACCAGAAAAATCCCAATTGTACGAAAAGGCAGCAAGTATGTAGCAATGGCTCGCTCACATCTTCGTGAAGCGGTACCAGTAGTTATTGCTATTCGAGATATGTTGAATCTTGCAAAAACTGCAAAAGAAGTACGTGAAATGATTAAACAAAAAAAATTAAAGGTAAATGGACGCATGGTTGTCGAATTGAATGAAAGTATCCAATTATTTCATATTCTTGAAGCAGATAAGGCCTATCAATTATCTCTTTCTCCTGCCGGGAGATTCATATTCGTCGAAACAAAAGCAAAGGATCGCCTTGCAAAAATACTCGGCAGAAGCTTAATCTCTGGTGGAAAAATACAAATTCATCTTCATGATGGTACCAACATTATTGGTAAAAAAGAACATGCAGTGCAAGATTCTCTTTATTTAGACATATCAAATAAACCTGTTAAACATGTCGCATTTGGAAAAGGTAGCAAGGTTTTTGCAACTGCAGGTAAATATATTGGCCAAGAAGGAAAAATCGTCTCGTATGAAGCAGGCGTTTGCACTGTACAATTCCCCGAAATAAAAGCAACAATCCCTGCGCGTATGGTGGTTGCACAATGAGTGTAACATTGAATCCGATGAGAAAAATCTCTGTTGAAAAAGTAGTTATCTCAGCAGGAGCAACAGGAGATTCATTAACAAAAGCCCATAAATTACTTGAAATTATTTCAGGCAAGAAAGCACAAATTATCAAATCATCAAAACGTATTCCTGATTTCGATGTTCGTCCAGGACTTGAAGTAGGTACACGGGTTACGATTCGTAATGAAGATGCAGTCGTATTGTTAAAGCGTTTATTGAGCGCAATTGATAACAAATTGAAAAAAAAGTCCATTTCAGACAATCATTTTTCATTCGGTATTAAAGAATATATTGAAATTCCAGGTATGGAATATCAACGAGACATCGGAATTCGTGGGTTAAATGCGACTGTTACGTTTGCTCGTCCTGGTCTCCGTGTCCAACTAAAGAAAATAAAAGGAAGCAAAGTAGCAAAGGTACAATATGTAACTCAAGACGAAATTATACAATTCATGACGGAGGGCTTTAAAACAGCAATAGCATAAGATGACCGCAAGCGACTGGAATAAAATTGCCAAACAATTAAAGGGAAAACCTGCGAAACTCGCAAAGTTTATCCGTCATTGTAAACCAAAAGATCGCACCACTGGTGTCGCACGATACAAGTGTGAACAATGTGGACGATTTGGTGCACACCTGAGCCAATACAATCTAAATTTATGCCGACAATGTTTCAGGGACATTGCAACAGAAATCGGCTTCAAAAAATATAACTAACATGAGTCACGACGTTGTTGCCGATGCGCTAAACCAAATGATGAACGCCCGTAAGGCTGGTTTGGACCAGGTCGTAATACGCAGACATTCACAATTACTTATCTCGGTACTTGCAATTGCTAAGCTCAAGAAGTATATTACCTCCTATGAGCTCAAGGATAATAAAATTACAATCATCTTTGATAAGTTAAATGGCTGTAATGCAATTAAACCTCGATTTGTCGTCAAATCAGACGAAATTGAAAAATATGTCCCTCGTTATCTTCCTGCAAAAGACCTGGGAATTATCATTGTTTCCACACCTTCAGGGATTATGACGCACCACACGGCTATTGACAAGAGACAAGGAGGATGCTTACTCGCATATTTCTTCTAATGAAACAAGCAATTACTGAATCCTATGCATTCCCTGACGGATTCTCAGCGCAATTGAACAATGGCACTCTTACCGTCACTAAGGCTGGTAACTCCCTTACTCGTCTCCTAACTCGTCCATTAATCACGTCTGCTTTGAAAGGAAATGAACTTACTATTGCTGCACCAAAGGGAAGAAAAATACAATTAAAAGAAGTTCGTTCATTACTAGCACATGTAAAAAATCTTGTCAGAGGATTAGAAAATAAATTTATCTATCAATTAGAAGCATGTAACGTCCACTTTCCGATGACTCTAAAGGTAGATGGCAAAAAATTAGTTATTAATAATTTTCTTGGAGAAAAAACTCCTCGATTTGCTCGCATTGAAGAAAATGTTGATGTTGAAGTAAAGGGCCCAAAAGTAACGGTAAGTTCACACGATATTGAAGCAGCAGGAAGAACGGTTTCTTTAATTGAACGTGCAACCAATGTACGTAATCGCGATCGCCGTGTCTTTCAAGACGGTATCTTTTTAACTGAACGTCCAGGGAGAGTAGCATGAGATTCTTGAGATCAGATACAAATAGACATAAGCGATTAGGGAGTCATCGTCCAAAGTTACAAAAATGGAGACGTCCACGTGGGAGACATAATAAAATCCGTCGTAAGAGATTCGGGTATCCACTTCGTGTTGAAATCGGATATAGCTCCCCTCGTGCAACAGCTGGATTAGTGGATGGTAAAATACCGCTTGTGGTCAAAAATATACAAGATCTTGCACAAGCAACGTCAAAAAATATGGTTGTCTTCGCGCGCACACTTGGTGCAAAGAAACGAGCAGACTTTATGAAAATTGTAGAAGAACGTAAGTTATCCCTCTGGACATCAGCACGAGGCGCACAATGAAATTAGACACTAAAAAAGCACTTGCAGTTGCAACCTTTGGAGTTGGTAAAGCCCGCATTGTTTTTAACACTGCTCGCCTTACGGATATCTCTGAAGCCTTGACTAAACAAGACATGCGCGATCTCCACGCAGATGGGGCAATTACTATTCATGATATTCGTGGACGAAAGAAGATTGTACGTAGTAAAAGTCGTCGACGCGCAGGAAGTATCAAGAAGAAAGTTAAGAATGGGAAGAGACAATACATTATCATTACTCGTAAACTTCGCGCCTATCTTGCAGAATTACTTTCTCATGAAACAATTACGAAGGAACAATACCATTTCTTCCGTAACGAAATTCGCGCACATCGATATAAGAGTAAAGCCCACTTGAAAGAACGAATGGTGATGAAAAAATGAGATCCGTTCGTCAACGTAGATTACAAGCACGCACAGATTACAAAGCGCGTTTCAATTTCTTAAAGTCAGGAAAACCGCGATTAGTAATTCGTAAAACAAATAAGTTTTTGATTGCTCAATTGGTAACGAGTGTCAATGCACAGGACACGGTAGTTGCTTCAGTTATCTCGAAAGATCTTCTTGCCAAAGGCTGGCCACAAGATAAAGCGGGAAGCCTCAAATCCTTACCGGCAGGTTATCTAACAGGATTTATGCTTGCAAAGCGAGTAGCAAGTACCCATGCCGACGTCATTGTTGATTTTGGTATGCAACGAAACATTCATAAGTCGCGTCTGTATGCGGTAGTTCTTGGCGCAGTCGAAGGCGGACTGAAAATTGCACATAGTCCTGATGTTCTTCCAACAGAAGAAGTGAAAACTCATCCGCTTGCGGCAACACTCAAGCTCAAGGAGAAACTATAACATGGCAGAAAAAGAAAATAGTAATCAACCAAAGGCGCTCATAGAAGCAACACCTGAAGAAGTACAGAAGTTAGATGTAGTTGTAGAACCAACCGTCTATCGTCGAAAATCGCGTGAAGAACAAGATCGCGAATCACAAGCGGCTGCTCTTGCTGCCTGGATACCTAAAACAGCCCTTGGTCGTGCAGTACGCGAAAAGAAAGTAACGAATTATGACGACATTATTGATCAAAACTTGAAAGTGCTTGAATCCCCAATTGTTGATTTATTACTCAAAACCGAACATGATTTATTATTGATTGGTCAAGCAAAGGGTAAATTTGGTGGCGGTAAACGAAGAGCCTGGAGACAAACGCAAAAGAAAACGATGGAAGGAAACGTAGTGACGTTCTCAGCAATGGCTGTGGTTGGAGATCGCGCAGGACATGTGGGTGTTGGATTAGGCAAAGCAAAGGAAACATTACCTGCTCGTGCAAAAGCACAACGTGCAGCAAAATTGAACATCGTACGTATCACACGCGGGTGGGAATCAAAGGAAGTAAACACCCAACCTCATACCGTTCCGTACAAAGTAAAAGGTAAATGCGGTTCAGTTCGAGTAACACTTATTCCTGCTCCTCGAGGAACGGGATTAGTGATTGGTAATGAAGGGAAGAAGATTCTTCGCCTTGCAGGGATTGAAGATGTCTATTCCTATATTGAAGGCCAAACACGTACCACCTTTAACTTAGGCAAAGCAGTCATTGATGCATTACTACAAACAAATAGGATGAGATTATGATACTCGTCATTCGCATTTCGGGCATGGTAGAAGTACCTACAACCGTAAACGACACCTTAAGCCGCATTCGCTTACGTCGAAAATATGCTGCAGTACTGATGAAAGAAACAGAGGACAATTATAAATTATTGAGCCATGTACGTAACTTCGTTGCATTTGGTACAATCGACAACGCAACACTCATTGAATTAATTGCAAAACGCGGCCAGGTTATGAAAGGCAAAAAGATTGATGCTGCAAAAGTTGCTGCTGAAGTTGAAAAGAAATCATTACCTGATCTCGGCCTCAAACCCTTCTTCAGACTCCATCCTCCGCGTGGCGGTATTAAATCCAAGTTGCATTATCCTTTAACCGGTGGTGTCTTAGGCGATAATAAAGCAGACATCAATGTCTTAGTCCGGAGGATGTTATAATGGGATTCAAACGTCGTAAGAAATCAGGAAGAATGCGAGGATCGCAAACACATGGGCGAGGAGCAAAAGAGCGAACACGAGGATCAGGAAACCGGGGCGGAAAAGGATTAGCCGGAACAGGAAAACGCGGAGACCAGAAGAAAACATTCTTCATCAATTTACTGGGCGGAAATAATTATTTCGGGAAAGATAAAACCTTGAGACGTGGCGCTACTGCTCCCAAGTTAGAGGTTATCAATTTGAACGATCTCTCTCGCCTCTACGCAGGACAAAAAGAAGTCAAGCTTAACGGCTACAAAATCCTAGGTGACGGAGAGCTTACCATTAAAACGACGATCTATGCAGACAAAGCATCTACATCCGTACAGGCAAAGGTGGAGAAAGCAGGAAGTACGTTAATTCTCAAAGAGAAGAAAAGTTTGAAAGGAAAAACCGTCGCTGTCGTAAAGAAATAAGTCACTAATCTTTAAATAGCCCTCTACACATTCTTTTCTAATGGCATTTAACATCAAACCGTTACTCTATAACCTACCGGAAGTTACCAAACCGACCGAGAAAAAAGTAGACTTTAACACCAAACTGAAGTGGACCATTATCATTCTTGCCGCCTTTTTCATCTTAGTGAACGTTCCATTATACGGTTTGAAAGGTAATTCGCTTGCACAATTTGAATATCTTCAAGTTATTTTAGGCACAGACTTTGGAAGTATCATCAGTTTAGGTATCGGTCCGATTGTGATGGCATCCATTATCTTACAATTACTCGTTGGTGCAGGTATTCTTAATATCAACACAAACACACCAGAGGGCAGAAAGTATTTTCAAGGGCTCCAAAAGTTAGGCGTCTTAGTCTTCATCGTCTTTGAAGCGTTAGTCTATGTACTCATGGGTGGATTTCAACCCGCAACACCTGCCCTCGCCGGTATCGTCATCTTCCAATTAATGATTGGGGGACTGGCAATTATGTTCATGGATGAAGTCTCCAGTAAATGGGGCTTTGGTTCAGGAGTTTCGCTGTTCATCCTTGCAGGAGTGGCACGTGTCTTATTCACCGGACTCTTCCAGTTCATTGGCCCAACAGGTGAAAACTGTCTCCTGAGTTTCAATGATACTCCCTGTGCAGGAAAATTATTGGTGTTCGTCCAAGCCCTCATCACGGGGGCTCCTCGAGAAGCGTTAATCGCGTTCGCTACTATTGCAGTTACCATACTCATTTTCCTTGCCGTTATCTGGGTCCAATCACTTAAAATTGAAATTCCGTTAAGCTATGATCGTCTGCGCGGATATAATGTCAAATGGCCACTTTCCTTCTTCTATGCATCAAACATGCCCGTAATTCTTACTGCCGCGCTCTTAGCCAATATTCAACTCTTTGGGGGATTATTAGAGAAAAAATTAGAATATGCTACCTGGCTCGGGAGCTTCAGTAATGGCCAAGCAACGTCTGGTCTTGCCTATTGGCTCGGATATTCGAATGTAGTAGAAGCGCTCATCAATAATACCCAATCGACCGCTATGTTTATTCAGATGGGCACGCACATTCTCTTCTTCGTACTCTGTTCTGCAATCTTCTCCGTCTTCTGGGTAAAAACTGCTGGAATGGATGAAGCAAGTCAAGCAAAGAAAATAATTGCCTCGGGTCTCCAAATTCCAGGGTTCAGAAAAGATGAACGTATCTTGGAATCTATCCTCAAGCGATATATCATGCCCCTCACCGTCATGGGTGGTATTGCCATCGGTCTCCTTGCAGCAATCACCGATAGTCTGGGTGCCCTCACCTCAGGGACATCCATCCTCCTCGCCATTACCATCAGTTACCAATTCTACCAAAACATTGCTCAACAACACGCGACAGATATGCATCCTGCGATGAAAAAGATGATGGGTAATTAAGAAACCATCATTTTGTAACTTTCCACCCCCTTTATCTTCTGAACAAGATACTCCAAGCGTACATCAGATATCAGACAACAATATACGGATAAGTATTAACTCATTCCAATCATTTAAATAACAATTTCTCCCCCTGTTCCTATGAAAAACCCGCTGCTTCTTATGTTTGGTATTATGGTGGTTGGTCTCGTAGCCGCAGGGCTCTGGGATGCGATTCCAAGTATAAAAACAACTGTCCACGCCCTTCTTGATCCAACGGCTGGAGCACTCTTAGACTGGCACCTCACGTTCGGATTCATCTTGTTCGTTGCCCTCTTGACACTCATTACCACGATTGTCCAAAAATATGGTACCGATCAGAACGCACTGAAGGCCTTACGCGAAGAACAAAAACTCATTCAACAACAAGTGAAAGAACACAAAGCGGATCCAGCAAAACAAATGGAACTCTCCAAGAAATCGATGGAACTGGCCATGGAATCCATGCCCCTCACCATGCGTCCCGTGCTCTATACGTCCCTCCCCTTCATCCTCTTCTTCCGATGGTTTGGCGATTATTTCACCACGAATCCTGCAAAAATCTTAGGCATGGGCTGGATCTGGGCCTACCTCTTATTGGCGATTATCTTCTCCAGCATCTTTCGTAAAATCGGGAAAGTGTACTAAACGTAACCCTTATAAGCTCCTTTTCCATGATATTACTACAAAATGGCCGGGTGCTTGTAGGAGCATCCGGTTCTTTTCTTTCTCTTTGCTTCTTTCATATTCCAACTAAGATGGGAGTCAAGAAACCATTTATATAGCTCTTTTTTATAATAAACGTATGAAGAAACAGCTCACCTATCTCTTATCAGCCCTAGTCATAACGCTCAGTATGCTGGGCGGAGTGTATGCCGAATCGTCACCTTACGAACCCTGTCTCGATGACAATCGATATGATTTCAATGGCGATGGACGAGTAAGTCCAGCAGATATGACTGGACTTGTCACACTCTGGAAAGATAAACAAATAATTACACAAGAGTACATTAATTTCTGGAATATCATCCCCAATCAGGCGTACAAGAACTACCTTACGAGTTATGTTACAGGAAAAGAAGGCAATGAAAGGGTTATTACGCAGGAAACAGTGAGCGACTTAGGCTATCAATTTTCACTTTGTTCAAAAGAATACCTCGGTGGCTACACTTCATCAATAGGGTATGATTTTCAAGGGCGTTATCTCAACACAGGTGATGACCAAGCAGGTAAATGGTACCAGTTTGGTTCAAGTGCAGAGCACGGTGAGGGCTACTCACCCGATTTTAGTTTTAATGTGACTCTCTCTCCTATTCCAAACCAAAAAATAATCGCGGCTACATTAGTACATAACGTTCCGGGGGAAGCCTGGTCCACAAGTGATGATATACATGATTTAGGTAAGCTTCTTTATCCTCTGGTAGTCTACAGTGATTATAATTATCACGAAAGTCGATCAATGACAAAGGGATATAACAATGTCATCTTTTACCCCCGAAATGATATACAGACAACAGGGCAAACAACGCCAGGGACACTGACCTTTACACTCTATGCACAAGTAGGTGCACCATTTGAAGGGGGTAAACTCATATTCTATTTCGAAGATAATACGTCCATAGGGACAGAAATTCAACCGAAAGGCGGTAGAGTCATTATTGATGATGGCTATCCGTTTCTCACTGACGGTATTAGTCTAGGACGATTAACTGACGGGAGCTACGGCTGTTTTGGATGTGGCGAACTACTGTGTGTGGATCCTGCACCCGATGTAGTGATGGTAACTGAGAGTATCAATATGTTCTGTGCATCTGATTTCACCATCACTCAAGGAGAAAACGCTCAAGAAACAACGGGCACAGCCCCTACTACCCCCATAACCAACACACAAACACAAAAACCAATTCCTTCCTTCGCCCAATCCTGTTTTTCAGGTTGTCTCTCAGCAGATATTTGTTATCCAATTGGTTATCGCACTGCAACAACCTATTGTGTTCCTGAAGGAAACTTTACTACACAAAAAGAAGCCGAAGTGAGTTGTAACAATAGCTTTGAATGCTCTTCAAATCTCTGTTTAGATAACAAGTGTGCAGATCAAGGATTTATTCAAAAAATCCTCGCCTTTTTCGCAAATATGTTTAATTAACCCTTCATCACTCTAAACAGTAGTTTTAAACCTTCAGCGTGCGCTGAATGGGCTAAAGATTTGTTTGAGCAAATCTTTATATACCGTTTTTCCACATCATTTCGCATATGGCAACACCGTTAACAGCACAAGACAAATCAAAAGTATCGTTACATTACGAAGGTCGATTAGACGATGGCACCGTCTTTGACTCGAGTACGCATGGCGATCATTCGCACCCACTTGAGTTTGTGGTGGGAGCAGGCAACGTTATTCCAGGCTTTGAAAAAGCAGTGATTGGTATGAAAGTTGATGAAACAAAGACCTTCTCAATTCCTCCAGCAGAAGCATATGGTGATACAAAGGGAGAACTTACCCATACGATTCCAAAGTCTCAAT
This sequence comes from Candidatus Pacearchaeota archaeon, assembly GCA_009694725.1. Lineage (GTDB taxonomy): Archaea > Nanobdellota > Nanobdellia > Pacearchaeales > GW2011-AR1 > SICV01. The sequence continues at coordinate 24,570 of SICV01000007.1, read as the reverse complement.
TACCTCCACATCCAGAAGGGAAAGAACTTGGAGTAGGGATGCAGTTAGGCATGAAAACACCTGACGGCCATACTATCCCTGTCGCTATCACCGCCGTAGACAAAGACTCCATTACACTTGACATGAACCACCCACTCGCAGGGAAGACCTTGACCTTTACGATAACTGTTGTCAAGATTGAATAACTTTATAGCTCTCTTTTTGTATGTAATCCTGTCTTATGAATAAAACAGGTGTCACACTCTGCATTATCGCCCTCAATGAGCGAGAAGCATTAGAAAATATCTGGCATACGATTCCGCTCACCGCGTTCACTGAAGTATATGCCATTGACGGGGGCTCAACCGATGGCACTCATGAATTCTTCAAGAGAAAGAAAATTAAAGTCATACAACAAAAAAATCCTGGACGCGGAGCAGCCATGCTCGAAGGACTCGCTCACGCCACCCAACCATTCATTCTCTTTTTCTCAGGAGATGGGAATGAAGATCCCCAGATGTTTACTGCAATGATCAGAGAACTCAGAAAGGGTGCAGATCTCGTCATTGCCGGAAGACATCTCCGAAAGGGAGCAGGAAGCGACAATAGCGACGACTCACTCCTCCTTAGAAAATTAGTAACCATCCTATTCGGTATAACGATTACATTCATCTGGGGCGGAGATGTTCGTGATCCGATTAATGGGCTCCGCGCAGGGCGCGTGGTATTCCTCAAGAAACTCAAGTTGACAGCGCAGAATCATACGTTCGAATTACAAAGTACCATTCGTGCACTCAAACATAAGGGCAAGATAGTTGAAATTCCGACGCGAGAACTCCCCCGTGCAGGAGGAATTCGTAAAGAAACGGCAGGCTCCTGGATATTGGGCATCACACACCTCAAATGTCTCTGGAGCGAATTGATACTGCAAGAGGATAAAAAATGAACATACATACCAAAGTAACCGTTGGCATTATGCTCTTTGCTCTTCTGGGGCTTTTTTTTGTTTCCGACTACGGAATGTCCTATGACGACCAGCACAATCGAGAATTTGGTCTTGCAACCTATGAATTTATTACTGCAAAACTAACAGGGGAACCGTATAGATGTGTCAATGAATATTGTGTTATCAGTAAATATCATGGCCTCATTCATGGCCCGATGTTTGAACTTCCTCTCATTCTCATTGAAAAAGTATTTCAGATCATCGACCTCCATGATATCTATCTTCTTCGTCATTATACAGTCTGGCTTTTCTTTTGCTTTGGATTATTCCTATTTTATCATCTTTGTTTTCTCCTCACACATCGAGTGTCCCTCAGTATCCTGGGCGTTGCCTGGCTTGCCCTCACTCCTCGTATTTTTGCAGATGCCTTCTATAATTCAGTCGATATTCCTTTTTTAGTTTTGAACATAGCAACAGCGTATACGTTACTCTGTCTTCTCGAAAAGCCTTCCTGGCAAAAAACATGCGTACACGGGATAGTAACAGGGCTTGCATGCGATATTCGTATCGTTGCAGGGATATGGGTGCCTATTACCATTGGTCTGCTTTGGTATCGCTACCATACGAGGCTCTCTCAACTTCTTGTTCTCAAACGATCCCTTCTCTATCTCGGAACATTCCTCGGTACCCTCATTCTCTGCTGGCCACTCCTCTGGCAAAATCCATTACTGCTTGTTCCCGCAATTCGTGAAGTAGCACAATTCGATATGTTTGTCTCTACTCTTTTCGGAGGAACGCTACTCACCGGCCCCGGGGCACCGTGGAACTATCTTCCGGTCTGGATGAGCATTACCCTTCCGTTGAGTATTCTAGGGGTAGGTATCCTGGGGTATGTCTACTCCCTCGGAAAGATACGATCAGGGGGCGATGCTCAAAGAATACATCTGCTCCTTCCCTTACTCTGGCTTACGCTTCCGCTTCTCCTCGTGTTTCTATACAATCCAACTTTGTATTCTGGATGGAGACATTTCTTTTTCATCTATCCTGCGTTTATTTTGCTTGCACTCAAGGGGATACTTTTCCTTCATGAAAAGATAAAAAATAACCAACTACTGAAAAAGATAGGTACGTGTCTCCTCATTGGATCAGTCATTCATCTTGTCATTATAGATATAACCTATCATCCCTACGAAAATCTCTATTTCAATGCCCTTGCTCCTCAAATGTCTACCCCTTGTCAGGAATACGATACGGATTATTGGGGGTTATCCTATAAAGAAATCTTCGAACACGTTCTTACACGAGACAATCGTTCAGTACTGAAAATCTACTCAGCAAATATTCAAGCAGCGCATTTCCTTTCAAGCCTGCCCATAGAAGAACGAACAAGAATAAGGTTAGTTAACTCCTCAAAACAAGCAGACTATTATGTGACCAACTACTATGAAAAGAAAAATATGTGCAATAAGGCTTCATTTAGAAGTATGAACATAACCAAACGAGTTCAAGAAATCCCACTCTACACTATTAATAAAATAAACTAAAATTATTTAACATATTTTTTCAATGCCTCGCCGTGTATGCGAGTAAGTTGAGGATCACGTGAACTAATCATTCCGACGTCAAATCGTTGAATATCAAAGTTTTTATCGAGAACTTCTTTAAATAGTTTAAGTGCAAAAGAGATTGCTTCCTGCATTGTTAAATCTTCATTCAAATCTCTTCGAAGAATTTCCTTTATTTTCTCATCATGTTCTCCGATTGCATTTGCGCGATACGCAAGGTAATGTCCAGTCATATCGGAAGTATACAGTTGAGGTTTTTGGTTATGCACACCCGCAATTAAGAAAGCAACTCCGTAGGGACGAGCTCCCCCATATTGCGTATACATTTGTTTACGATCTGCAATACGTTTGATAATCAAGATAGGTTCAATTGGCCCACCATACGTAACTCTATTCTGTTGTGCGATAACTTGTCCTTCTTCAACTAACACACGTGCATCTGACAAAAGGCCAGAAGCAGAAGCCATCAAATGGGAATCAATCTCAAACACTTTATTCATACTTTCAGGAGCAACAAGTTTATCCCGAATCCGACGATCTGCCACAATAACGACTCCGTCCGTACATACAATACCGATACTACTACTCCCTAATTTAACTGTTTTTTCAGCATATTCTACTTGTAAGAGATGACCATCGGGGGAGAACATCGTTGCCGCACGATCATATCCCATTGCTTGATGTTGCATTTCTGTTGGTAAATCCATAAAATAGTCCTAAATCTCTCTTTCTCTGACCGTATTTAAGGTTTATGGAATTATCGACTCTGCACAAATCTTTAAATAACAAAAGAAAGACCCTAAGCTATGGGAGCAAAAGTACTCGCACGCTACAGAGTCAAATCGACGATGTATGAAATTCAAGTTGATTTAGACGAAGCCCTGAAGGTACAAACAGGGAAGGGAAATATCATGGCAGCACTGGACATGCCTCAGATTTACTCAGATTTGAAAAAAGGGCAAGTTGCGAGTCAAGATCAATTAACAAACGCCTTCAGTACTACCGATATCTATCAAATTGCAACAATTATCATTCAAAAGGGTGAAGTACAAAAGAACCAAGATTTCAGAGATGCAGAACGAGAAGCGAAAGTAAAGCAGGTTATTCAATTAATTATTCGAAATGCAGTAGATCAACATGGCCGCCCGTATACTGAGGATCGCATTAAACGAGCGTTAGATGAAGCGAAGGCGCATATTGATAACAAACCAGCAGAACAACAATTAACAGGCATCTTGGATAAACTGAAGACAATTATTCCAATTAAACTCGATACGAAGAAAATAAAACTCACGATTCCTGCACAATATTCTGGACAAGTGTATGGACTTATCAAAGATTTCAAAGAAAGCGAAGAGTGGCTTGCAAATGGGAGCCTGCAAGCAGTTCTGAACATTCCAGCAGGTATGCAATTAGACTTTTACGATAAATTAAACGGCATTACGCACGGCGCTGTACAATCTGAAGATCTAAACGGATAAAACGCTACTTTCCTTGATATTTTTGATGAATCAAACTAACATACTCGGGCATTGTAGATCGCGGTTTACTCATTAAATGATGAAACACATCAGTATGGCCAATTATCCCTAATTCACCCCGACGCAATTCTAAAAGTGCGGCTTCAGGTTGCGCTCGAACTAAATGTTCATATGCAAAGAGAGAAGCCAGAGAAATACGAGCATATTCTAAAGGAATTGTTGCTTCTTCAAAGAGAGGGGCACGTCTGAAAGAAGAAAGATATAATCGTGCGCCCATACGTAAAGAAGAGGTAACATGATCATACATAGTTGTACCTGGAAGAGATTTCCAAGTTACATGTGCACAGGCAGGGGTTTTACGAAGATGAGTGGACCAGAGAGCATGAACTCGAGAATCTGCAGTGCGTTCATGATCATGCACAAGCGCAGCTATTTCGTCCGCAGATATACCTGGTTCATAGTGTTGCAAATGTGCCGACATGGGAGTAATGCTCTCGGTTGAGGGTATATAAAGCTTAGCATCTGTTGTCTAAATAAGTAACGACAACACCAAAGGGCAATCTTTTTAAATCCCCAAAAGAACGATTTGATACATACGAACACGAATTATCGTTAGTTTGTTTTTTACTTTATGGCTATCAAAAAAATCTCAGTAGCAGGTTCAGAAGAACCACACAAGAAGCGCTATGTAGTAGTGCCTGGTGAAACAATTGTTTCAGGCGAAGATTATTTACCAAGTGATGGTACTCGTCGTCAAGGGGTTGACATTGTTGCAGCACGCTATGGTCTTGCAGAAGAAGCCGGAATGGTCATTCGCGTGATTTCTTTAACAGGGGCATTTGTTCCTCGTCGAGGTAATCAAGTGATTGGTCGAGTAAGTAATATTACCTTGAATGGATGGGTTATTGACATTGACTGGGCAAGTAATGGGTTTTTACCTATTGATGAATCCCCCCATTTTATTAATAAAAATGAAATGGATCAATTTCTAGCCATTGGAGATATGATTGTTGCAAAAATAATGGGCATTACAGCACGAGGTATTGATCTAGGTTTTGATGGTCCAGGATTAGGAAAACTTGAAGGGGGATTTGCATTTAAAGTAAGTTCAAATCGTACTCCTCGCGTGATTGGTCGAGAAGGAAGCATGATTAATCTCATTAAAGAAAACACAAAGTGTGATGTTGCGGTAGGCCAAAATGGCTGGATTTGGGTATATAGCGAAAACATGGATGACATGTTGAAAGCACGAAAAGCAGTTGAAATGATTACCGAGAAACCATTCGTGGAAGGACTTACTGAGAAAATGGAACAGTGGTTCCAGGAGACAAAATAATGGTTGCTTTTAAACGCCCAGACGGCAGAAAAATAACTGATCTTCGCCCAATGACTGCAAAAGTGGGCGTTGTGCCAAATGCTGATGGTTCGGCATTATTTGCATTCGGAGATACCATCGCCATCGCAGCAGTCTACGGCCCTCGATTACTCCATCCGCAACACATGCAAGATCCAAAACAAGCAGTCCTTCGCGTCAATTACGACTTGCTTTCCTTTTCAGTCTATGAGCGAAAAAAACCAGGGCCCTCTCGCCGTTCTCAAGAAATTTCTAAAATGACTGAATATGCTCTTTCTCCTGTTCTTGATTTGAAAGAGTTTCCAAATACCGTTATTGATGTGCAAATTTATATTCTCCAAGCAGATGCAGGTACCCGAACAGCAGGTATCAATGCCGCATCCATGGCCTTAGCACATGCAGGATTACCTATGAAAGACCTGGTATGTTCAGTTGCAATCGGTAAACAAGACACAACGGTTGTTGTCGACTTAACGAAAGAAGAAGAAGACTTTCACGAAGGGGAAGGGGCAACCGATTTTCCACTTGCAAAAATTGCAAATTCTGACCAATTCACTCTTGTCCAATTGGATGGGAATATTTCAACTGACCTAATTCCTGCAGCCATACAATTAGCAAATGATGCTTGTGCAGAAATTTATGAAGTGCAAAAGAAAGCATTGAAAGAAGGAGCACTACAATGATGGGTATGGGCATTTCCAAAAATACGCAAGAAGCCATGAAAACATTGCTCGAGCAAGGTAAACGATTCGACGGAAGAAAATGTGTAGACTACCGAGATATTTCAGTAACCTATAACGTTTCCAATGCGGCAGAAGGATCAGCACGCGTTATGATGGGTAAAACCGAAGTTATTGCCGGTGTAAAATTAACGTTGGACAAACCCTATCCTGATTCTCCCGATAAAGGGAATTTAATGGTTTCTGGCGATTTATTGCCCTTGGCTTCTCCACGATATGAAGTGGGTCCTCCAAAATTTGATGCAATTGAACTTCCTCGTTTAGTTGATCGATCTATTCGTGAATCGCACGTGATTGAATTAGACAAACTGGTTGTCAAAGCAGGAGAAAAAGTATGGACAGTTATTATTGACATCTATCCGATTAATGATGATGGTAACTTAGTTGATGCGGCAGTTTGTGCAGCTATTGCTGCCCTTAGACAAGCAAAAATGCCAGGCATTACCGAGGCCGGTTTTCCCGATTATAAAAATCGTACTAAGCAAGGCTTACCGCTTGCAAAAGAGGTCATACCACTTTCAGTCACTATTTTCAAACTTGGAAATGCATTATTTGTTGATCCAACTCGTGAAGAAGCAGAAGCCGCAGAAGTTAAATGTAATTTTGGCCTTACCAAACAGGGTAAGAAGTATATGGTGCATAGCACTCAGAAAACAGGGGCAAAACCATTCACTCAAAAAGAGCTTGAAACCTCTGCAGTACTTATCGGTGAGAAGTATGATGAGTTGTACGATAAACTTAAAAAGGTACTGTAAAAAGACTATCCATGCAAGAACACTTTACCAAATTTGAAACTGCCCGTATTCTTGGTGCCCGTGCATTACAGATTGCCATGGATGCCCCCCTTCTCTTAAAAATATCCGATGAAGACTTGAAAGCAATGAAATATGATTCATTACGTATTGCTGAAAAAGAATTAAACTCTGGCATTTTACCGATCGCAATTAGTCGCCCTATGCCTCGAAAACATAAAGAAAAGCTTACCTCTGTTAAAGAAGAGCGTGTTTCAGATGAAGAAATTGTCGCAAAAGAACAAGAAGTTGAAAAAGAAATTGTAGAAGATGCAGAAGTACTCGGGTTTGTAGCATCAGATGAAGTGAGTGAAACTGAGCCAAGCACATCTGAAGAACAATGATATTCCGTATCTTTATATAGTTCTTTTCTTCTCAAGAAATATGTTCAAGAAACTTATGTTCTGTATTTTTTTATGTATGTTGCCCTTTGTTTCTTCATATCTTTCCTGTACTGACAATGAACCTGCAGCACTTCCCGCTATTCGAGGGGCCCTTGAAGTAAAACAACCAGGAGTAATGGGCCGGGAATTTTATGCAGATATTTGTATCAATGCCACACTCTTAAAAGAATATACCTGCGAAGGTACAGAACCCGTGGCAACAGAAAGTATCTGTCAAGGAATATGTTCTGAAGGCGCATGTATTCAAGAGGAAGGAAAACGCACTCAATTACAGAGCACCATCGCACTTTCATACTGTGGAGAATATGGGTTTGAAACGCCACTTACTGCCTCTGCCCCCTCTTTGGCAGCATATCCCGCAACTCAAGCAGTGGATCAACAAAGGGAAACACATTGGTTTAGTGAACCGAACACTCCTTCGCCCCAATTAATGATCGATATCGGGGAAGGTAAATGTATTGATTTTGCAACGCTCTTTTTCTTCATCAAAGATATCCCGCTTACTGCTTCCTTGGAAGCGTCAATTGATGGAGCTAGTTGGAAAGAAATACTCCCTTCGACAGTAATTACCGAACAGAAAAAAGATATTTCCTTTTCTCCAATCTATGCTCGGTATTTACGTCTCTCTCAATCTCAAACTCCTAGAGAGTATGGGCAACTTTCAGAAATCGTTGTAAGTACTGCTGAAGTTCCAGACTTGTTAATTACCCAACTTGCAATTATTACCGAACAAAAAGAAAGCGTGCCTTCTACCTCCTTTCTATTTAATGACGGAGAAACAACGTATGAAACAGACGCTTCTGGAAAGGCAACGTTAATTGCACCTAAAGAAGAAATGGCTTCATTGCAGATTACCTGTCCAAACACTGCAGGCTCTTTTTTTCAAGGAACGGAGCCAAGCATTGATACAACAAAAATGGAACGCACACAAGATGAAACAAAAAATACATTTGGCTATCCTCGTCTTGCTTTCTTACAGGAGCTCCTTACAATCACCGGAAACGCCATATTCGGAGATCCTCAAATACAGTTTCAAAAATTAAGTCAAACTGAATGTTCGGTGAGTGGGGCACAAAATGAAGAGTTAGAAGTCCCCGGGGGCTACAGTTATACCCCTTCCTGTTCCTGTGCAGATGAAGTAATTGAAGTAATCGGGGAATATAAAGCAGTACAATTAGGGGGAAATTATATGGATCTCTTTATCTTTTTAGTGAACGGGGGAGAGGGGTATAGAATACGCACGTCGAATCAATACTCAGATACTCCGCACAATGCAATTTCAAAAAAAACTGCAACACTCGCAAATGGTGGATTTGCCCATGGGTATCCAATATTATCTGGAGAGGTATATGGTTTTACTGATTATCCTGCTGAAACATGGGTTCCCTTCCATTTTAGAAGAAATTATGATCAGGTATTTTGGGACGTAAATGGAAAAGAAATATCCTATGAACTTCCAGAATGGGGATTTGATAAACTACAATTAACGTTTGGGGGATGGACTGATCGGGGTAAAAATATGATTCGCAATACTAAAATCATTTGTGGTGAAGCAGATCCAGCTCAACCCCCTGCCCAACCTCCAGCTCAACCCCCTGCCCAACCTCCAAAAGAAAAAGAAACTCCCCCGGTTGTTGCCCCACCAGTCAGTGAAGTTGCTCCAGGCCCTACCTTTGAAGAAGAAGTTATTCCAGAATTACAATTTGAAATAATCGAAGTACAAGAAACATTACAGAAATTAGCAAATAAGGAAATCGCCCTTCCTCAAGCATGTGGGGAATTTCAATTGATCTCACCTCCTGAAGTGTACGCTTCAGATACTCGGCGTCCCTATACTGCTCAACTTGCAATCGATAACAATCTTTCATCGGGCTGGTTTGGAGATCCAGATGCTCCTTTCCCCAAAACATTTACTGCAGATCTTAATCAGGAGGTATGTTTGAATCGTCTTGATCTCTATGTTGCACAAGCAGATGCCCCTTTACTTATCGAGATACAAGTGTCAAGCGATGGGAAAATCTGGGATACGTTAGTAAAGAATTATCAACTCGAGGGCGATAGATATGTGGGTGTTCAATTCCCTACAACTGCAATAGGACGGTATGTGCGCATCATTGAACATGCAAGTGCTCGTCCATTTGGATCAGTGCAAGAACTGTATCTTTCAGCTGCTCCTCGAATTACCGCCCAGCCCTTCGTAATCAAGGTGGTGAATGAAGCAGGAGAGTCACTATCCTCTATCCCCATTACTATTCGTGCAGGGGGCGAGGCCGTTCAAGAATTAGTTACCCAAGAAGGAAATGCACTCATTCCTGATGCCTTTTCACTCCAGGGAAAAACAATTGAAGTAACCTGTCCAGCTGCACAATAAGCTTTATATACCACTTTCATACAAGAAGTATATATTTAGCAGGTACCCACTGCAATAATTGGGAACAACTCCTGCCCTACTTATATAACATTTACAATGGCAAAAACCACAAAGACCGACGTGCAAGAAATACCTACTGAGCAACAGCCAGTTCCAACACTCTCTCCTGCAGAGAAGAAAGCAAAACTTGCAAAACTTCTCGAAAAGGCAAAAAAACTCGAAGGGGCAGTTGAAGATGTTAAAAATATTGACCTCAAAAAGAAAGTAAAGGACGAAGAGGAAGTTGCAGAAAACACACTAGTTCCAATGGACGATTATTTGAAAGCATCCATTCATCTAGGCACTCGTGTCATCACACCCGATATGCGTAAATATGTGTATCGTCGACGTGCAGATGGGCTTGCAGTCTTTAATACTGCAATGCTCGATCAAAAAATCCGTGAAGCACTTGCCTATTTTGTACAATTCAAAGCTGAAGACATGATTTTTGTCTGTAAACGAGAAGCAGGGTGGAAAGCTGCGGTAAAATTTGCTGAAATTACAGGTGTTCGTATCTTTACGAAGAAATATCCTGCAGGCATTCTGACAAACACAAACCTTGAAAATTTCTTCGAAACAAAATTAGTGGTGATTGCCGATCCTTGGTTAGATAAAAATGCGCTCCAAGACGCACGAAGAGTACACGTCCCTGTCCTCTCCATCTGTGACACCAACAATTTCACTCAGGGTATCGCCAAGATCTTACCGGGTAACAACAAATCCGCAAAATCGCTCGGAATCATGCTTTACTTAATGACAAAACAATATTGTGAAACCAACGGTATCACAACCGAAGTCAAAGTCCAGGACTTTATTGAAAACTGGGATTCTCTTACACCTCCGAAGTAACCCTTAAATACACTCTCTATCTCAACATAGTATGCGTTCTCAACGAGGTGAAACATCATTCGGCCAATTAATTGCCGTGATTGGTGCGATACTTATTGCAGTCGGAATTGCCTGGCTGCTTGCATGGAACTGGGCAACGATCCCCGCTTTTCTTAAGATTCTTATCTTGGTGGGCCTCACTACTGGAACCTACGTTGGAGGCGTAGTTTTGCGTGAACATGAGTATCCAAAAGTAGGTGGCGCAATCATTTTGTTAGGAAGTGCACTCTTTACACTCAGCGTCTTCCTGATCGCACAAATTTTTGCAACTGACGCTTCGGTTCAAGGGATGGCAAACTTACAACTTATCTCTTTCATCGGAGTCCTCATTGCTGCATACATGTTTGCTTCACCCGCAAGTCTCATTTTAGGCTTGGTTGAAGTAGGTACCTGGCTCTTCAATCAATTTATTGCATTTGAAGAGTCATTTGATTTCTCGCCAGGGTATCTGGCATTACTCTATCTTCTTATGGGGGGATTACTCTACGGGCTTTCATTAGTGCATCGAACACAAGATCATGCCTTTGCGAATATCTACAAATGGTGGACATTTGCATACTTACTTGCATTCTCCTATATTCTTAGCTTCCAAACGCTCCAACCTATGCTCTGGGCATTTGGATTTTCCCTCGGGACAGGACAGGGCATACTTCTCATCATTCTTTCACTCGGTATGCTTGCAACTGTTGCAGCAGGCATTATCGGCACGACGAAGAAAAATGCTATCGACGCTCGCGAATTACTCAGCGCATTAGGCATTTTCATAGCGCTTAGTATTTTTATTCTCCTTACTGCCATACTAACTGGCACATCAGGACAATGTTATGAAAAAAGCTGTTATCAGTTCAATTCAGCACAATGTACTGCAGCTTCAGATCGATGTCTTCTCAAAGATGCTCAATGTCAAGAACTTTCTTGTTTTGGCCTTAACAAAACAGAATGCGCTACTGCTCCAACAAAACTTTCGTGTAGCTGGCAAAGCGATAGTAACCTAGATGGCGTGACAAGCGATACTAATGGCCATTGTTATCCAGAGACTCCATTTGACCTTCTTCCAAGAGTAAACCCCTGTGAAAAGTATGTTAATGATCGTACTTCGTGTACAGTACGAGAAGAATGTAGTTGGTCTCCAGATAATGGGGGTTATTGGGGTTATGGAAGTAATCGGTCTCTTTCAGGAACAGAATGGTTTGTCTGGATAGTTGGAAATCTCGTGCTACTGGGAATGATTTTACTTACCCTCGGGCATGGAACACGCTTCAATAATCCTGCGTTGGTCAATTTAGGAATTAGCTTCTTCGCGCTTGATATTATTACACGATACATTGGATTCATTATGGATCTTGAGGGTTATTTGAGTCTTTCTTTAATGTTCATATCGGGTGGAGTTCTGTTACTTGTGGGTGGATGGCTTTTGGAAAAATGGCGTAACTCGTTATTAGAAAAAGCAGGAAAGAAGTAATGAATCCAGCATATACGAAATTGATTATAGGGTTAGTAGTGTTATTGGGAATACTTGCAGGGTTCGGGCTCTATCTCGGAATGCCCTTACTCACCGGAGCAGAAGCAACGCTTGCAACACAACCGATTGATCCCTTCGACCCTCTACGTGGACAATATATTATCATTAGATATGAAATTGGCACTCTCGAAAAAGAAAATGTTTCAATCGGAAACATACTCTATGTTTCACTTAAAGATGATGCAGAAGGAATTGCTCGTCTGACAAAAGTATCGACGGAAAAACCAAAGTCTGGCTTATTCATCAAAGGAACCGTTGAGCGAGTCTCAGGCAATCAAGCAACATTACAATATGGCATTGAACAATATTTCTTTGAACGGGGTGCGCAATTTTCAACACAAAATGTGCAGGTAAAAGTGAAAATAGACTCTTCCGGACAAGCACGGATCAAAGAATTAGTGCGTGATGGAAAACCGATAGAAATGAGTTATAGAAACATTTCATATAAAAGTTAATTCCTCGTCGACAAAAACACACTTCACCGACGAAACCTTTATATAGCCCTCTCACAGCCTCACTCTACTTACAATGGTAACATTCATGAGTGCCTTACCAATAACAGTGCGGTTTTTACCAACGCATTGTACGCTCGGTAATGGTATGATGTAGATGAGCGATCTATACTTCTTATAATATAAAATATAACAAATGATCTAACAATTAATTACATAATTTATTGTGTAATTAAGTGGTCTGAGGAACTTTAAATATTCCTTATCAAAAACCAAAGCCGTCCAGAATGGAGGACGAGTGAACGTTACAACTTTTCTCCATGCATTAAATTGCATTGTAACAAATCATCACATGATGATAAATCCAGTTTATCCTGCTGGCGGCTGCGGCTATCTGGTTTGCACTTAGACATGCAAGTCTTATTGTTTCGCAAGAAATTGTAGGCGAACTGCTTAGTAACACGTAGCTAACCTGCCCTCAAGTCTGTGATACCCTCGGGAAACTGAGATTAAAAACGGATATTCGACACTTTCTGGAATGATGTATCGAAGAACATTGAACGTGAGGATGGGGCTGCGGCGGATTAGGTAGTTGGCGGGGTAACTGCCCACCAAGCCGATGATCCGTAAGGGCCTTTAGCGAGGAAGCCCTAAGAGGGAATCTGAGACACTATTCCCAGTCCTACGGGATGCAGCAGTCGGGAAAATTTTGCAATGTGCGCAAGCATGACAGAGCAAGCCAGAGTGCATTTCATTTTATGAAATGCTTTTGTGGCATGTAAACAGTGCCACGAATAAGGACCGGGAGAGACTGGTGCCAGCCGCCGCGGTAATCCCAGCGGTCCAAGTCGCAGCCACATTTGTTGGGTCTAAAACATCCGTAGCTTGCTCTACAAGTTCATTGTGAAATCGGGACTCTCAAGGTTCCGGCGGGCAATGAATACTGTACAGCTAGAGATCGGGAGATGCAGTGAGTATGAACAGGGAAGCGGTAAAATGCGTTGATCCTTTTCAGACTAACACCAGCGAAGGCACGCTGCAAGAACGAATCTGACAGTGAGGGATGAAGGCTAGGGGCGCAAAGTGGATTAGATACCCATGTAGTCCTAGCAGTAAACACTGCACACTAAACATTGGGGCCTCTTCGAGAGGTTTCAGTGCTGAAGCGAAGGCGGAGAGTGTGCTACCTGGGAAGTATAGTCGCAAGACCGAAACTTAAAGGAATAGGCGGGGGAGTACTACAACGAGTGACGCGTACGGTTCAATTAGATTCTACACCGTGAACCTTACCAGGATCGACAGCAGGATGAAGGTCAGTCTAAAGGGCTTACCTGACACGCTGAGAGGAGATGCATGGCCGACGTCAGCCTGTGCCGTGAGGTGACCAGTTAAATCTGGTAACAGGCGAGACCCACGTGTTTATTTGATTTTCACACTAAACAGACTGCCTGGGTAACCAGGAGGAAGGTGTGGGCTACGTTAGGTGAGTACGTCCCAAATACCCTGGGCTACACGCGCGCGGCAATGCTGCATTCAAAGGGATGCGACTCCGAAAGGAGAAGCCAATCTCATAATCTGCAGCCTAGTTCAGATCGAGGGTTGCAACTCACCCTCGTGACGCTGGAATTCGTAGTAATCGGATTTTAGCAGAGTCCGGTGAATAAGTCCCTGCTCCTTGCACTCACCGCCCGTCAAACCAACCGAGTTTTGCATTGGTGAGATCCGTCAGGAACAAATCTTTGTAAGACAAGGTAGGTTAAGTCGTCACAAGGTATCCGTAGGGGAACCTGCGGATGGATCACCTCCTAAATTTAAAATTTAACACTAGTGATGGCAGAAGTTTTTGGTCACGATCTTTGCGACGTATAGATCGCTCATCTACAACATGAAAAACACGATGTGTAACAACTCGTGTTTTGCACGCTCAAGGAACTCACGTTCCTTGACGTGAATGGTATCAACGTAAATGATTGCCGTCACCGGCAATCTTAAATACCGTTCAGACAAAAGTCCGTTAAGACAAACAGCTTCTGGTAAAGAGGCGTGTTTATCGACGTAACATTCTCCGTCAAGGAGGGTGAAGCGTCAGGGAACCTCGGTTCTCTACGCGGGCCCATAGTCTAATGGTAAAACATCTGATTTGCAATCAGAGGCTCCGAGTTCGATTCTCGGTGGGTCCAGTTCCTTAACGGGAACAGACTTCTCGAGAATCGTAACAAGGCGGATCCACTTTGAAAGTGGATTCGAAATCACACAACACTATGACAGAACAATACACCGTCACCATACAGCAGAAAGGAACCACACGAGAAGTTTCCGAAGAGGGACATCTCAATGAATGGGTGATGCGTGACGCATTACGCGTCGCACATCAAACACTTTCTGAAGTAAGGGAACGTATTATTCATGTTACTGGAAGTATCTGGGACAGAGGTAATTACCAGATTCGCTACGAGTAACTTCACACATCATATTCACCACAAGTGAAATTCCGTCGGGAATTAAAACACGAGGTCAAGAAAAGACCCTAACATCACAACGTCAGGGATGACGCTAAACATTAGGGCTGTAAAAAGCCTGAAGGGTGCGCTACCTTTGGTGGCGTATCTGGCAGAGCATAGTCAATGAAGCACGGAGGAAGGCAAGAATCTGTTCCCATAATTTATATTGTGAGAAGAGAAGAAGGTTACATCAGAACAGATAGATACATAATTTTTATGTATCACTTACTATACACTATTGAGAAGGATAGCTTGGTTTGGATTGCGATGAAGGACGTGGCAAGCTGCGATAAGCTTGGGGGAGCCGCATGCAGGCATTGAACCCAAGATCTCCGAATGCGAAAACGCATACATGCTGAGAAGCATGCGCACGCCGGGAATTGAAACATCTTAGTACCGGTAGGAAAAGAAAACATAACGTGATTCCCTTAGTAGCAGCGAGCGAACAGGGAAGAGGGCAAACTGAATCTCCGTTGGAAACGACGGCAGAGATGTGGTGGAGCAGGAGACTGCGCCGATGAGTTGAAGTCTTCTGGAATGAAGCACTGCAGAGAGTGAAAGTCTCGTAAACGAAATCGGTATGTCGAGCTCTAAAAGAGTAGGGCCCCCTAGATTGGAGGTCCGAATACGGCGAGAGTAATCGCCAACCCTAAATATTGATCCAAGTCCGATAGCGAACAGTACCGTAAGGGAAAGCTGAAAAGTACTCTTAATCGAGGGTTAAAAGACTTGAAATCTCGTAGTTACAGCTGGTTACGGCATTACGATGTCGTAACGTGCGTGTTGAAAAATGAGCCAAGGAGTTCACGCTCGTGGCAAGATTAATGAATGAAGTCGAAGCGAAAGCGAGTCCGAAAGGGCGTGAGTCACCGGCGGGAGACACGAAGCCAGATGATTTACTCGTGAGCAGAAGGAAGTTCTTCGAAAGGAGAATGGACGTTCGAACTAGTGTTGTGTACATGCACTTGGATGATTTGCGAGTAGGGGTGAAAAGCCAATCTAATCTGGCGATGGCTTGTTCCTGTAGAAATATGCCTCAGTATAGCCTTCCAGTGCTTCGCATGCGTGGTACAGTACGGATAAAACCTGCAGACCGGTTTCGGTACGGGGTTTTCTTCCAACTCAGAACGTGCGTGCTGCATACTGGAGGAGTGGCGGGCGGTGCGTAAGGTACCGTTCGAAGACCCGAACAAGGGAGACCGGAGTTAAGGTCCCTCAGTGCATGCTAAGTGTAACAAAGATTGTCTTGACCCTGAGACACTAGGGATGTAGGCTTAGAAGCAGCCATCATTTAAAGAAAGCGTAACAGCTCACCTATTGAGGTTCGAGGCGTCGAAGATGGACGGGGCTAAGCATGTCACCGATACTCCGGAGGTAGTCGTAAGACTATTCTGGTATACAGGTGTTCGCATTGCGCAGAAGTCCTGTCGAGAGACACGATGGAGCGATGCGAAATAAGAATCTTGGCGGAAGTAAGATCTGATTTTCCTGAGAACGGAAAGCGTCGAAAGAGCAAGGTTTCCTTGGCACTATCGTTTAACCAAGGGTTAGTCAGCCCCTAAGTTGTATCTTAACTGCGTACGACGATGGACATCCGGTTAATATTCCGGAACTAACAACGCTTATATGGTATTTTTTGCTTAGGGATATGTGGCATACCGGAAGGTATGTGCCATTTGAAACTGCGGGAGCGTAATGCTACGATCGCAGTGAATGAATGTCAGGCGACCCACGGACTCCTAGAGTCCATGAAAAGAGAATACCTTTGTGTTGGATAGCTGTACCGAGAACTAACACTGGTGCTCTAGCTGAGAAGGCTAAGACGTGAAAGGTGTAACCTGGTTGAGGGAACTCGGCATATTTGGCCCCGTAGCTTCGGTAGAAGGGGTGTCTATGATTGTCTTTGATATGTAGAAGGCATTTGTAGATTGCAATAACAAGGAACGCCCGACTGTTTATCAAAAACGTAGCCGATTGCAAATCCGAAAGGACTAGTATAATCGGTGAGACCTGCCCAGTGGTGGTGTTTCAAACTCCTTTTCAAGGGAGCTAAGACCCATCAAACGGCGGGCCTATCTATGAGGCTCTTAAGGTTGAATGAAACATTCAAACTGCCTTACGGATTTCAGAAATGAAAGACGATCAAGGCTTCGTAGAGAAAAATGATATTCAGTAGAGCAGAATTAAAATATGCGAGTTAAACAAATTGAATAAATTGAGCTATATGCTGGAACGTCTTGAGGAAGTTTCGTAGTATTTTATTTTCGTGAGAGAATAAAAATCTAAAAATCGAAATGGAGAGATAATCAGCAGGAAAGAGTTCTTATTTTTTGTAAGAACAATCCTCAGAGAACATACGCTCGAATTACAAAATATATTTGTAATAAGATATGTTCCGAACTTCATAGTGATATGGAGAGAATATCAGAAATGATATTCCATCATTGGTAAAATACTAATGACAGTAACAATGTTGAGCGTAATGCCTTGTCATCTGAATGGTGACGTGCATGAATGGTTTAACGTGGTGTTCACTGTCCCCAACCAGAACCTTCTGAACTCACTGACCGGTGAAAATGCCGGTGACGCCTAATGGGAAGCGGAGACCTTGTAGACCTTTACTGCAACTTGTTGTTGTAACTGTACTTGATATGCATAGCGTAGGTAGGAGCTTCGGCACCAATGTAACACTACCCATATCGAATACCGTTGCTCACCCGGGAGGGGACACCATCAGGCGGGCAGTTTGGCTGGGGCGGCACCCTGCCGAAAAGATATCGGCAGGGCCTATATGGTAAGCTCAGCTAGGTTGGAAATCTAGCGTTGAGTGCGAAGGCAAAAGCTTACCTGACTGTACTCCCCACAGCACGGGGTGCAGAGACGAAAGTCGGGCTTAGCGACCCCACATGGTTTTTTACTAGGACCTGTGTGTGACAGAAAAGGTACCTCAAGGATAACAGGCTTGTCGCGCCCGATAGTTCATATTGACGGCGCGGTTTGGTACATCGCTGTCGGCTCTTCCTATCCTGGTTGTGCATAAGCAACCAAGGGTGTCGGAGTTCACGCATTAAAAGGGATCGTTAGCTGGGTTAAGAACGTTAAAGAAAGCAACGAAAACCCGTATCGAATCGCAACTATCAAAAACAGCGGCGTTGCATGCAAGTGATTGCATGAAAAATATAATCAGCTCATACCTCTCATTCGCAAGAGTGGGAGGACAGACATGTTGATGCATGTCTGTATCGGTGGACCCTTTGTATCCAAAAGATAAGATGGCAACCCCGAGGGAAGTCGTAATTGACCCCGTAGAGACTTAGATGAGGAACCGTCAGTTCCAATGAAAATCTAGACCTGGAATAAACAGGTAAGACGCTGATCTCTTCACATAACTATCTAAGAAGTGTGAAGATGAAGGTATAGTCCATACAACGAAAAAACATAATCGTTGACTAATATACGCGAGACAGTTTGTATGATATCTATTAGGCGCGCAGTTGTCTGAATGGAACGACTATCTAGTACGAGAGGAACGGTAGTCGGATGCCTCTGGTGTATGGGTTATTATGAAGTAGGCCCAGCAGCTACGCATTGTGTGGATAAGTTCTGAAAGCATCTAAGAACGAAGCCATCCGTAAGACGAGACAACATAGGCCGTCAAAGAAGATGACGTTGATAGAGTCGGCGTGTAAATTCCAAGAATTTCGAGGAGTGAGCGCGCGACCACTAATAGCCACAAAAATAAGTAATGTTCAGATGTAACCGCTTTTCTTGCCTTCCTCCGTGCTTCTTGCATGATCTGATTTCTAATCAGTAGGTGCCTTCCTCTTTCTTTAAAAACTCTCAATAAACCTTCTCCTGCATGTTAGAACCTTTAACTTTCAGGAATGAAGAAGACGAAATCGTATGTCAACGGCTCATCGCAGATATCGTCCTCAACAAAGCACATCGCCTACTTAGGCATGAATTCCCGCGTGAAGGATTACCACATTAACAAACACTTGCATTTGGATCATTCAAACAAAACGAAGGAAAAGTAACTCTACGCTATCAAATCACCAAGAATACTGGTTATCGAGGGGTCGAAGTCAGATATGACATACATACTAACAAACCTCTTTATGAAACGTGTACGATAGACTGGGAATTGAAACGATAGATTCTCCCACCATAATCCTTATAACACACTTTAAATCACATGAGGCATGGTCGCCCATCAAGTCTACGCCTGTGATCAGTGTAACGTAACAAGTAATCCGACGCAGATTGACGAGTTTCCGTTCAATCAAGGCTGGTGCCAATTGGAGGATTGCTCATTCACGCTCTCAGAAACCAAGAAACACGCAACGAGCATGAAACAATTTTGCTCTTCCTCCTGTCTCCTTACTCATATCACACAGAAAGTCCATGCAGCAGAACTTGTGCAACCAGTACAGAAAAAAGAATCAATGAAAGAATTAGTGGCCTCAATCTTGGGAAAATAAAATGAATATAAAAAAGATACTTTGTATAGTAAGAAATCCTTTGAAATGGTATCGGGAACATAACGTTCAAATGGAACGAGAAGCACGAGAATACACAAGAAAGTTACTCGAGACACAGAGCACATCTCTCGCAGGGGATTGTGCAGAACTCGAAAATCTTCTTGAGGATAATCCCTATGGGATTGAAGCGCTTGCAGCATTTTCAGGCGAAGCAGATAATCGTTTTAATGATCCTCACTATCGTATTGCAGCTAATAATCGATACAGTACTTTTAATCGAGAAATACTCACAAATCATACTCATTTTGAACAGCGAGCAGGCGAGGAAGCAGTTAATGAATGGAGTAGAACGTATCGCCATTTTTCCGAACTCTTGGAAACATATACGCAAAGGGATCAAGTAAAACGAAGAGCCGACCGCGAATAGATACCCTTAAAAACCATCTCAAATCTTGTATCTTGTGAGTCGGGGAGCTACCGACGGGGAGTGCCATTCGATTGGCAAGAATTACTTCAATCACGTAAGTGTTGAAGTTCCCACGGAACAAAGTTCTGTGAGGAGTAATGAATTCTCTTCCTGAGGAAGGTCCGGACACCCCTTGAGCAATCGAGGAAACACAGTACTCCGTTGAAAGACGGATGGCCGCGAGGTCAAGCTCTAGCACAGAAACGCCACCGCTCTCTCCGAGCAATGAAGTATGCACGGAGCAACGACGAGAGAGATAGGATGAAACGATTACCTGTATTGGTGCAAGTGCCCTAGCCGCACGCAGAGACAGATGGTAGCACGAAGGGTTTGTTCGAAAGGACGACCTTCGACAGAATCTGGCCTAACCCCTATCCGCAAGGATACGCGGGGGAAGATGAATCAGTCTTCCTTCGCGACTCACATTTTATAAAGTTCCCCCGGTAACTTTCTTCATGAATTTCAAACCAACAATTTTAAAGATAATGCTCACGATTATAATTGGATATATTGCAGTAGTTATCTCCTCTCTTTCTCATTCTGTAAGTCCTACAATTTCGGAGATT
Organism: Candidatus Pacearchaeota archaeon; assembly: GCA_009694725.1. Taxonomy (GTDB): domain Archaea; phylum Nanobdellota; class Nanobdellia; order Pacearchaeales; family GW2011-AR1; genus SICV01. The sequence continues at coordinate 4,024 of SICV01000007.1, read as the reverse complement.
ATCCTTATTACTTTATCTGGGCTTATTACTGGATCCATAGTCTATGCAATTTGGAGTCTCATTCAGAAGAACTAAGTTTCATAAACCGCCATCTTTAAAACCCCTTAATAATACGAACAGTTAAGGCCTCGTAGCATAATGGGAATGTACACGACTGAAGCTCGTGCTAACGGAGTTCGATTCTCCGCGAGGCCATTTATCAAAAATAGCTTAGAAAAAAGACCTCCTAACTAAAAATAACCTAATTACAAAAAATAAATTTCTTCACTTTAATCAAATAAAAAGAGAATATCAGACAAAATAGTACCTAGAAATAAATAAATAAAAATAAGTTTATAAAATTTTTATCTTTCAATTTTAAATAAAATAAAGATTACTTTTATTTCCCTAGTTTCCTAAAATAATTCCTCGTCGACAAAAATAAATACCCAAAGAATAAAAATAAAAAATTGTGAAAAAAAAGACATACACTTATATACAAACAAAGTGTATTATCATAATGAAAAAGACGTCAAGAAAGAGCACGTCTCGCCCAACAAAAGCGAAGCGCTCTTCTAAAACTTCAAAAAAGAAAAAGAGATAACCTCTTTTTTTGATTGAATAAACACATCACCCCTTCTTTTTTGTTTTGTTGTGTGTTTGGCTAGGTGATTAGAGTGTAGGGGGGCAGAAAAACTGCCCCACCCGTCGCCTCAACAACCTTTATAAAACGGAAATACGAATACAAATGATGCAACAACGAGGTGCAATTGAGATGTCTATTACAACAGTGGTTGTCTTGGTCTTGGGTATGACGATGCTTATTCTTGGTTTGGGATTAGTGCGAGGTATTTTCGGCACAGCTACTGATTCAGTCGATCAAATTGACCAAAAAGTAAAAAGTGAAATTGCTCAACTATTCTCAGATGATCAGCAAGACGTGGTTATCTTATTGGGAAAAGATAAAACTGCCTCAGTAAAAGCAAATGATAAACCCTTTGGCATTGTCATCGGTGCACGAACACCTGATGGCGCATCCGCAACAGCCGGGCGATTAAAGTTACAACTTACACTTGACGATTCTTCGACAAAATACTGCCTTGTAAAATTAGGTAAAACAAAGACTGAAGCACTCTTTACCCCTCAATTTGGAAAAGACCTTGAATTCGATGAATTCGATGCTGCAAACGCCTTCTTTAAAATTCAATTACAAGTTCCAGATGGCACCATTGAATGTTCTCAAAAGGTGTTAGTAGATATCAAAGACACCACCACTGGTCAGCCATTGGGCAGAAACTCCTTCATTATCAACGTCGTGAAGCCGGGCTTGTTCTAAACCCCTAAGCTTATATACCGCCCCTACGCGAAAATACTATGTCATTCATACAGAACTACAAACGATATCGCTGGTTCATAACACAGTCAGGAGTCCTCGTTATTGGGGGCAAATCAGCTATTCAGAATGATACATTAGTCAAAGAAGCAACAACGGACACAGAAACGCGCCTCATGATGCATACCGTTGCACCCGGGAGCCCCTTTTCAATACTCTGTGCTCCCATTGACCGTCTTACACCACAGGATATCGAAGAGGCAGCTATTTTCACCGGTTGTTTTAGTCGCGCCTGGAAAGCAGGTCAACGACGTGCACATATCCACCTCTTTTCTTCAACACAACTACACAAATCGCCTGCAATGAAACAAGGAACCTGGGGAGTCAAGGGAGCAGTCCAAGAACAAATCGTTAATCTCAAACTCACGCTCACCAAACAACGAGGAATCCTTCGGGCAGTTCCTCCAGCCTCAGTTATAAAAACACAACTTATTCTCACACCAGGGGCTATTCAGAAAGAAGATATGCTCCCTAAATTAGAATTAGAGCTCAACCAATCATTTAACAAGGAAGAAATCCTCCAAGCATTACCAACCGGAGGATGTAAAGTAAGTCATGAATAAAGTCGCAACATTTCAAATCGGAAAAAACGGTATTACTACGACTGTCTTGCAAACTCTCACTCGCATGCTTGAATCACATAAATTCATTCGTATTGCTGCCCTCCAATCCTCGGGGAGAAATCGTGAATCAATTAAAACAATGGCTGATTCTCTTATCAATCAGTTACCGATCCCTTGTACGTATACAGTTATTGGCTTCACCATTATCCTCCGAAAACGCACTGAACCAACAAAACACCGACGATAAATCGTATCATTCTAGGGGATAACCTTTATAAACCGCCCTTTCCCAGCCCTCGCATGCCCGATATTCGTTCCTATGAACCAGGTAAGTATAATGCTGCATTAGCCGAAGCACTTATCAAAGTCCCTGCATTTCAGCAACCTGAATGGGTAGCATTTGTCAAAACGTCTCCCCATAAAGAACGCCCTACCTTTGAAGAACACTTCTGGCACAAACGCGCAGCGTCTATTCTTCGTCAAATCTCTATTCATGGCATTATCGGTGTCAATCGTCTCCGTAGTCGATACGGCGGTAAAAAGAATCGCGGTATGAAACCAGCAACATTCAGAAAGGCAGGCGGAAAAATCATTCGTCTTCTTCTTCAACAAACCGAAGCAGCAGGATTTACCGAAAAAGCAAAGGGCAAGAAAGCAGGGAGACAACTGACTGAACAAGGAAAAGAATTCCTTGCAGGAGTGATGAACTAATGATCACAATCTGTGTTGCTGCCCCCGGAAGACTTGAATTAGCTGACGCAGCACATACACTCGCTGAACGAGCTATACAACAAGCAGAAGAAAGTCCAAGACCGGGCGTTGAATCAAGAGAGTATCGGTTAGTATATACTGGGGGACCACCTGTGGGAAGAGGTGCTTTTGAAGAAGCGATGGATAGATATAGCTTGCTTCCAAGAGGGTTAAAGTAACATGACACGCGCAAAATATCACAAGAAAGTACAATTAGCCGTACACACACGCCATACCAAATGGGCCCCGTTTTGGGCAGTGATTCGTGCATTTGGAAAAGGGAAGAGAAAACATCCCTCAGAATTAACGGTACATCGCCGACACTGGCGCAGAACTAAATTGAAGGTAACGCCTCGTCGTACCCCAAAGTCGCACTTAGGATAACATGGCTGAAACATCCCCTACAACACGAGAATATACAATCCCCTTACGTCGATTTTGGATGAACGTACAACAGTACAATCGAACTGCAAAGGCAGTGAAGACCATTAAGAAATATGTCGCAAAACACATGAAAGTTGCAGACCGAGATGTAGATAAGGTAAAGCTAGATATCTACTTTAACAATGAACTCTGGTTCCGTGGCCGAGCAAATCCTCCTGCAAAAATTACAGTCAAAGCAACCAAAGAGGGGGACATTGTCAAAGTATCCTTCGTGAAGGAACCTCAGCATATCACGTTTGCCAAAGCACGTCATGCAAAAGTGCACAAAGCAGCATCCCAAAAATCTGAAACAAAGGAAGTCCCAAAGACTGAACAAACACCTGAGCAAAAGAAAGATGAACAGGAAAAAGAACAAGCAACTGCTCAAGCAAAACAAGCAACCATTAAACAGGATAACAAGTCACAACAAAAAGCAACAAAAGTAGACAAAGCCCAACACCCTCAACGCATGGCGTTGAAGAAGTAAGTGCGTTTCTTAGAGCAAGAGGTGTCTGAAGGAGAGTATTCGGTTATTGACACCATTATGAGACAACACTTAGGTTCTGCTCCCGCATCCGCGTTTCCAGAAGTAACGCGAGTAGATTGTGAACGTATCGTATCTCTCGGATTATTACATACAAAAGTATTTGGAAGTATAGGGTTACATTATCTTGCCTCCCCACCACTCATTGGAGCCTATATTCGTGAAAGAGGATTACATCAATCATCAAGAAACAATGCTTAAAAGGAGCTATCTAATCTTCCATCTATGATTCCCCTCAAAGAACTCCTCAACTTCAGCATCATTAACATAGACAAGCCATCCGGCCCGACCAGCTTCCAAGTCTCCAGTCTCATCTGGCAAAAGCTAGGCATCGCCAAACCATCACACTTCGGTACCCTCGACCCCATGGTC
>SICV01000001.1 GCA_009694725.1 Candidatus Pacearchaeota archaeon | reverse complement strand
GTCTGCACGAAGCAGTTGACACAAAAAAACTCAATGCTACCATCAAAAACTTCATCGGAAAAATTAACCAACTTCCTCCTGTCCGCAGTCGAGTCAAGCGTGCCATCCGAGAACGAGAAATAAAATCATTTGACATCCTGGAACAGGAAGGCACAGATATTCTCTTTCACACGGTCGTCCAGGCAGGTACCTATATCCGGAAGCTCATTCATGATATGGGTGAAGAGCTGGGCGGAGCGCATATGTTAGAACTCCGAAGAACACAAGCATCCATCTTTACCGAACCAAGTTATACGCTCTACGAGCTCGATACAGCACTTGAAGCGCTTAAGGAAGGAGATGAAAAGCTCTTACGCGCTATGCTCATTCCTGCAACACAGGCAATCCCCCAAGTCCTCCCTCTCGTCCAAGCCCAACCTGACATCGCACCCATGTTCCTCAAAGGGAAGCCAGTCATGGCAAAAGACATCATCGGCAAAGCCCCCCCTGCACCCTATTATGCCATCTATCACAAAGACACCTTCATCTCCATCGTAAAGACAGTCGATGAAGGCACAATTATCGCCCGTCCACAATTTGTATATAATTGAATAACTATATAAAAGACCTTTCTCTAATTCTATTATATTTTACCAAGTCTTTGGTGTATTAGCGATTTGTTTTGGACTTCATGTGCTTTTCTTTAATACCTTTTGGCAAAATAACCTTTACGGCTATAAAAGTATGAAAAAGATACAAGATAGTGGAAGTATAACTAAAAAAGTAAAGGTACTTATTTTTGGGTTAATGATGATTCTTCTAGGAATTATCTCTTTTTTTGAAATAGGTCAGTAAAAAGGGCATTTTACCTATAAGGGATACAAGAGTAAACACTTTTAACCCCTCAAACCTCCAAAGTCCATGCGCTCATTCATCTATTATTCACGCACTGCTCCCACAGCAGGTAACTACATCAAAGAAGATCTCCAAGCATCCGGGAGAATTGATATTGCGATTCACTCGGTGATCGCTTCGTTTTTCTTAAGTCATAAGATTCGTACGGATACGACGTTACACATGATCTTTGCCGGTCCCCCCACTCCTTCTCGCCACCTTGAAATCAAACCAAAGACTGAAGGCAAAACCGGTGAAGATAAAATCTATTTGAGTAAAAAGAACGTTTCAGATATTTTAAAGAAAATGTTATACAAATACCGCGAAGGAGAAAAATATGAAGTCTTCCCAGGCTATTGGATTGAAAAAATGGGTTTTTTAGAACTTGTTGATACGCTCTTAGACCAGGGAAAAAAAGTATATATGTTGGATAACGAAGGAGAGGATATCCGAAAAGCAGATATCAAGGATGATGCAGTCTTCATCTTAGGCGATCACAAAGGTTTACCTCAGAAAGAATGGAAACGCCTCAAGCAAAAGTGTATTCCAGTCTCCATTGGCAAGCGCATGTATTTTGCCTCGCAAACGATCGCCGTCGTCAATAATGAACTCGATCGTCGAGAAGACGGCGAATAGAGTATACGAATCTTTAAATACAAAACCAAGACTTTTGTACACATGGTAGCAAAGGGTGTGTCAGTCAAATTCAAATCCTATGAAGAAACAATTCCCCGGGTCTTGGATCTTATCAAATTCGATGTCGAACTTGCCAAACAACAAACGATTATTCTCAAGCCTTCTGTTCAACCAGATGGTACCGTCACGAAAGCAGGCTTAGTCGAAGCAGTACTCAAATATTGTCTTGCTAAAAAGCAAGGACCTGCAAAAGTATTCATTGCAGAAGGAAGCGATGGGGCACAAACAGACGATATGTTTGAAGCAGCCGGCTACAATCGCCTCGCTGAACAGTACCCCATTAGTTTCATCGATCTGAATACCGCAACAGTCGAACACACCCAAAACGGAGAATTTCTCAAATTCACTTCCATTGCTTACCCAGTTGCCCTCAAGGAAGCATTTGTGATTTCTCTTCCTGCACCACGTGAACATCCTGAAGTGGAATACTCGGGAGCATTAGCAAATATGTTAGGAGCATTCCCTGCAAAACACTATGCTGGTTGGTTTTCAACGACCAAGAATAAAATGCGTGAACATCCCATTAAATATGCGATTCATGACATTATAAAAGTAAAAATGCCAGACGCCACCATTATTGATGCATCAGATAAAGGGATGCTATTTGTCGGTAACGCCCTTGAAATGGACAAACAAGCAGCAAAACTCTACAAAGGTGACTGGAAGAACGTCCAACACCTTCGTCTTATCGAAGAATCAGCGATATATCACCACAAGAAAGCAGAACAACGCGTACGAGAAAAAGAACTCCAAGAACTCATGCCGTCTGCGTTATCTTAACCACCACAAGCCATTTTAATCCTCATTACCTTCCCCTATCATGAAAAAAGCAGTACGTCTCTATATTTCCGGGCTTTTATCAAGCCTCTTCTATAAACAATTTATCACCAAGCATGCCACCCAGTATAGCATTGTAGGATTCATGCGAAAACGTGAAGATGACGGCAAAATGGAAATATTCATTCAAGGAGAGAGCACGGCCGTTGATGCGATGGTTGCAGTCTGTAAACGGGGACCTACGCATGCAAAAATCTACGACGTCAAAGAACAAACAGAGCGTTGGCAAGAAGATATGAAAGAATTCAAGCTGATGTAGAAAACCCTTTAAACCTCTCTTCCCCTCACCCTCTATGTCACGTCAAGATGAATTTTACAAAGAACGGCTCAAGAAGCTTGATGCGCTCAAAAAAGCAGGAATTAATCCTTATCCTCAAGAAAGCACTCGTTCACATACGACTGCCCAGCTCCAAAAAGAGCACAAAGCGTTACTTCCCGAACACACAACGAACAATAAAGTGGCAATTGTGGGAAGACTCATGTCCTTCCGTGACCTCGGCAAAATAGCATTCGGCACGGTACGAGACGGAACAGGAACGATTCAAATTGTCCTCCAAGAACCCAATACGCCTGGAAAAGTAAGTGCCCTTTGTAAATCCTATATCGATGCAGGAGATATTATCAACGTCCAGGGAACTATTTTTCGTACCAAACGAGGAGAATTATCCGTTGAAGTGCATGATCTCACCCTCCTGACGAAATCACTTGCTGCCCTTCCTGACAAATGGCACGGCTTAGAAGATAAAGAAGAACGCTATCGCAAGCGCTATATTGATTTAGTGATGAGTCCTGATGTACGAACAACGTTTGAAACACGTGCAACGATTCTCACCACACTTCGTTCCTATCTCCAGGAAGAAGGATTTCTCGAAGTTGAAACACCTGCTTTGCAATCCATCTATGGGGGGGCATCAGCAGCACCGTTCAAAACACATCTCAATGCGTTAGACATTCCGCTCTATCTTTCCATCTCTCCCGAACTCTATCTCAAGCGAGTAGTCGTAGGAGGATTCGAACGAGTCTTTACAGTATGTAAGAATTTTAGAAATGAAGGTATTGATCGTCAGCATAATCCTGAATTTACGATGTTGGAGTACTATGCAGCCTATAAAACGTATGAATACCATATGCAGTTTACAGAAGAGTTATTTACTCGTCTGAAGAAAGCACTCTCGCTTGGAGATGAACTTGAATATCAAGGTAAAAAAATAAATCTCACACTTCCGTTCAAGCGGGTTACGTTCCGTGATTTGATGCTCAAAGAAGCAGACATTGATATCAACCAGGTCAACACGTATGAAAAACTCAAAGCAGAAATACAAGAAAAAGGATTACGTGATGTTGATATTCGTACCTGCACACACTACGGTGCCTTACTCGACGAACTCTACAAGCGCGTCGTGCGTCCAAGCATCGTACAGCCAACCTTTCTCACCCACTACCCAGTTGAAATGATTGCCTTAGCAAAACGCAACGAAAAAGATCCAAGTAAAATCAATTCAGTTCAATTGATCATCGATGGTGCGGAAATTATGAAGTCATATGATGAGCTGAACGACCCCCTTGATCAAGAAGCCCGTTTGCACGAGCAAGCAGCCCTTCTCAAGGAAGGCTCGAAAGATGCCATGCCGATGGACACCGACTTCATTGATGCCCTCAAACTTGGCCTCCCTCCAACTGCAGGGTACGGGATGGGCATTGATCGTCTGACGATGCTCCTGACCAATAGCCCTTCTATCCGTGATGTCATCCTCTTTCCGTTTATGAAGCCTGAAGTTGTAGACACAAAGAAAGAACCAAAACCAAATGGGAATATTTTAGGGAAAAATCCTCAAGCAACACAGTTAATGAATCAAGCAAAATCAGGAAAGAGAAAAATAACCCGAAACGAAGCAATTGTATTACTCAAGGCCCATGTTTCTTCGGAAAGTCTTGTTAATCACTGCTTAGCAGTTGGGGCTTCAATGAAAGCATATGCTCAAAAGTATGGTGAAGATGAAAACTTATGGGAAATTTCAGGAATCTTACATGACTTTGATTATGAAAAATATCCTGAAGAACATACACTCAAAGGATCAGAAATCCTTATCAAAGAAGGATATCCGCATGAAATAATTCATGCAATTCTCGCACATTATTCCACGTTTACAGGTATTGAAAGAGATACTAAATTAGCAAAGTGTTTGTTTGCCGTTGATGAATTATCCGGTTTAGTGACTGCTATGTCAAAAGTAAGGCCCAGTAAGTTTGATGAAATGGATGCAGATTCAGTTGAGAAAGCTTTAAAGAAAAAAGAATTTGCTAAAAATATTAGTCGAGAAGATATAGAAATAGGGATAAAAGAACTCGGAGTAGGGAGAAAGGAACATTTTGAAACAATTATTGCTGCTTTAAAGAAATTAGATACAGAAGGGAAAAAGTAACCATGGTCGAACTCATCGTCAAAAGTAAAATCAAAGCGGCAGTCCCCGATCTCCAGGTCTCAACTGAAGTCGCCGATGCCCTGAACACAAAAGTCCTCGAACTCTTAGACAAAGCAGCCACACGTGCAAAACTCAACGGTCGCAGAACGCTCCAAGCCAAGGATTTGTAACAAAAAGCTTATATACTATAGGCAATTATAGTTAGTTATGGAAATGACAAGTATTCAGATAAGCAGTAACTTGCAGGCAGAATTGAATAGAAAAAAACTATTTTCAAAAGAAACCTATGAAGAAATTATTTGGGATATGATTGAAGACACTAAAGAATTATCTGAAGAAACAAAAAAAGATATTGCTGAAGGAAGAGCACAGGCAAAGAGAGGCGAAACGATCACTCTTGAGGAATTTAAAAAAAGGTATAAACTCTAAATGTATACTGTTGAGTTTACAAAAAAAGCACTTCAATATATTGATAAACTAGACAAAGGGGTGCATGAACAGATAGTCTCCGCACTAGAGCGAATTCGCATTCGACCCCAAGATTTCCTTATTAAATTGGTAGGGGAAGAAGGATATAAATTCAGAGTGGGAGATTATCGTTTATTTATTGATCTCGCTAAAGATAAACTTATTATTCTTGTAGTAGGGATACGGCATCGTAAGAATGCCTATAAGTGGTGAAAAATGCCTTCCAATAAAGCAAAAGGTTCCAAGGCAGAACGAGAACTTCTCCAAATCCTCACCGACAACAACTGGCGCGCCGTACGCGTTGCAGGCTCAGGGGTCAACGATAACTCTCCGTGTGACCTCTTAGCAGCAAAAGCAGGACGAAAAGGATATGTCATTGAAGCAAAATCAAGCAAGCAACGCATTATTTACATCTCAAAAGCACAAATTGAAGACTTCGTTCTCTTTGCCCACATGATCGGTCTTGCCCCGGTCATCGCTGTCCGCTTCAATTACGAAGGCTGGCTCTTTCTTACCCCTGAACAACTTCGAGATACCGGCACTGCCTGGGCGGTAAACCTCGCCGATGCCAAGGTATATGCAAAGAAGTTTTCCCAGTTCTTCGAACCCTCCACGTTTCTACAAGAAACCAGCAATATCGAATAGACAAAAGAAAAAGTTTAATAGTTCTTAGAACAAACACTTGAAATGCAATTACTCTTACTTCCTGGAAATAGTCCGGTAAACAAAGCATGGATTATTGAATGTGCACAAAGATTCGCTCCGCTCTTTACATACACCACTCTTCTGCAGTATGCCCATTGGGAAACCAATCCTGAAGGTATTGCTGATATCAACAAAGAAGCTCAGAATGCGCATGCAGTACTTATTGAGAAAGACTATGTTATTTTTGCAAAATCACTCGGCATTCTTGTTGCTTTGCAAGGTATTCACCAAGGATTACTCAAGCCCCGGGCCTGTGTATTTGTGGGTCTTCCGCTAAAGTTTGTCGAAGAACAGAAGCTTCCGCTTGATACTCTTTTGAAAGGATATGGGATACACACCACGTTGATACAACATGACCAAGATCCGTCCGGTTCAGCACAAAGCCTGAAGGCATATCTTATTAAAAAAAAGTGTTCAACAATTACCTTAGATATCATTCCAGGAACAACACATCATTATACCGAGTATGCTCAAATGAAAAAGGCACTCAAAAATATCGCTTCCAGCTAGATATTCGTCGCATTCACAAACTGCTTCGGACTTACCACGACTGAACATTCCCCGGGATCAGGTTGATTCCCATACTTATCAACGCACTTCACATAATAGGTCAGGGATGACTTCCAATCCACAAAGTGTTGATTCTGGACATCAGGTCGAATGTATTGCATCTTGAGGCCATCATCAATCCCAAAAGTACATCCTTGTAATGAATAGGTACACTCAGCTGCTTCATTTGTCACCACTTTCAATGCTTCTTCACGATAGACACGCGTAACACGAGGGGCTTGCTGGTCAATTACCATCGTGAAGTTAAGCGTCTGATTAACAGTATTCCCTCCTGCATCAACGCAGAGTAATGAGTACTGATGGAATCCTGCCGTGACATCTACTTGTTGGCTATGGGTAAAGCTCTCGGTGGTGAAGAACTTAATAGGCTCACCTAACGTCGTCGGTGCGCTATAATAACAGGAGGCCTTCCCTGCTTCAGCTCCCGCATCCGTTTTCACGCCCAAGGTCACCGGCACGGTAGTCGTTGCCCCATACAATGTCCCATTTGGACTCGTTTCGAGAATCGTTAACGGTTGACTTCCCTTCAGTACAAACGGATAGCTTTGAGCCATCGTATTGTTAGCATAATCTTGGCATCGGAGATAGAATTGATTTTCCGCACGATCCAACACACCAGTCATATTCCCCGCACACGTGTAACTCAAGTCTCCATTCAATTGGGTAGGTGAGGAGGCGCACGTAAAGCGATTTTCCATGTCATCATACGGCTTACTGGTCCGACTCCACTTACACTGCGCAGGTTCCTGCGTGTACACTTCAAGAGGTACTGCATTTGCTCCAAATCGTACGGGACTACCCGAGGTAATGGACGTATCGACAATCACGGGAGGAGTAGTGTCCGGACCCTTTTTCACACAATATTCAATCACATAGACATCCTCATTGGTATTCCCATTCGCATCCTGACACTTCACATACAAATCAAACGTCCCATCGTTTTGTAAGGTGAGTCCATCCGCAGTCCCCGAAGGCAACTTCATCCGTTGCGTATGGTTGGTCACAAAATAATTACTGCCCCCAAAGAAGAATTGCATGGTGCTCAAATTGCCATTTCTAAAATCAATCTTACACTGGGCTTGTTCATTCGTCGTAATCCCAAATTCCAAGGGTGTAAACGCATCAAGACAATCTCCATTCGCACTCACAATACGCGTTCCTCGAGCATTCGGACGCGTTTCCAAAGGCACATACCGCAATCCAGTAGGACGTAACGCATCTTCCCAGGGAGTAATGGTCGGAGACGTTACATCTTGCTTGCTCTTCCAGATACATTTCTCCTCAGACGTCCCCGGATTTACCAACTCACATGCCTGTCCCAGTGACTTGCACCGATACTCAGAACACGGCTGGAAAGAATTCTTATTACATTCCCCACAATTCGCCCCTCCGAGCGCAGGTTCCCATGGCAGGCATTGATACGATACCACTTTCGTCTTAGTATCTTTATACTTGACTAAGAAGATAATGACTGCAATCACTACACCCGCACCAAAGCCCAGTTGTCCTGGCGTGAACGACCCACTTAAGAAATTGACTTGTGAAGCTGCAGTGGTTTCAGGTCTAAAATATAAAATGGCTGCCTTTGTAGCCCCCCCTGCAATTCCTCCAACAAGCGCAGCATTTGCCAATGCATCCGTCGTACCTTTACCTAATCCCAACATTCCCCCCAGCATTTTGATACCTGCGTAAAGGGCTACTCCCCAAAATAATCCTTGTACCAGTGCCCCTGTGGCAGATGCAGTCGTTGACGTTGAAACCGCAGTTGCTCCTTGGCCTTCAGCAGCATAGACATTTGGACCAACGGGTTCTCCAGCTAAAGTATAGCCAACACTATCCCCCCCAAGTGTTCCTCCTTGAATTGCACTGCCCGGTTGTAAAATCGTACCTGGAGGAATTGCTTTACCCGCACTAAAAACCTGTCCCGGAACAGTATTCGCAAATGTTTGTCCTCCTGCTGTTCTGCTTAATAATTCCATATATCCCCCTGCAGGAGTATTGGTAACTGGCGGGGGAACAATAGAAGATACTAATGCAGAAGAAATAATGGTAAGGGAAAGGATAAGATACATCTGAAAGAAAGATGTTAATAGAATATGTGCGTCCCTCTTTTTGAACATGAGGATCCATACGTTCAGAGATTTATAAACGTTCTGCGACGGAAAAGCGGGAGAAAAAATTAGCGAGAGATGACTTTGAAGCTGCCTTGTGAATTTAATCCACGACCGTCAAACATTTTAATAGTGTATGCACCTGGGGGAATTGTCCCTCCGAGAATACGAAGAAAGCCACCATCCCGTGCGATGTTGGTGGGTCCAGACCGAATATCAATTTCTTTTGCTGCCACTTGCTTTCCCTGCTCATCACTCACTTCAAGACGAAGATAACGTGTGCCGGGACCTTTCCCCAATACATAGAAGGTTTCCCCTTCCGTGAAGGTGTTACGAATGTCCTTTGCACTTCGTACCGTATTTTCATCACAATAACCTGCAGCGTAGAGCGCCCACGGTCCCCGAGCATAATCTTTGGGAAGGTAGTCCTGAGGGTCTTGAGCAGAAGCACCGGGAGCATTCACAATCACTGTTTGTTGACTTCGTCCCGCATCAGCGGCAAGAATCGGAGCAACACCATAATTCATAAACGCATTGAGAGCAGGATTATTCGTTGCACACCCACTTCCCAACAAAGAACCAACACCGATACTAACAGCTAGAAGACCACCTCGCAACCGTTTTTCAAGACTTTGGTGCACAATCCTCCATGGTGAATGTCCTTTTATATCTTTCGGTAAGCCGTAACTTGAAAGTAGTTAAAAAAGAGGATTTTTATTAAGATTAATAGAAATAAATAAAAATAGGTTTATGCTCTATGTTACATGAAAATTAAACCTGTTCAATTTGATGTAGGTTTTCCATTAGATCTATTTGAAAAAAATAAAATTAATTTTAGAAAAAAAGTAGAAAGAAAGAGACTATTTAAGAGAAATTTGTATTATCAAATTAATGGCAAGAAGAATAAAATTTTAGAGAAAAGGTGGAAAATTTTTAACAATTTAGCAAACATAATTGAAAAGCAACTCTTAAAGGAAAGAGGAGGTACTAAAATTAAAAGCATCTCAGTCTTTGGATCAGGACTTCATTCAGAAAATAATGAAGATTACGATTTTCTAGTAATTATTAAAGGTAATACCTTTCAAAACATAAAAAAAGAAATAAAAATAAAAAATAAGGCCTATTCTGTTGGAGTTTCCATTAAAGGAGAAGAAAATCTCTCAAAAGGAATTATAGATAAATTTGCTCCATTCGATAAATGCTTTCAGAGGGCGATTATTAATCGAACTTCCATTTCTTTGCCTTGGAGACATTTGCCAATTAAGGGGGTAGATTTTAAAGAGAATAAAATAATCTTTTTAAAAAATTGCCCTGCTCAAATCTATGATTTATTGTTTAATGCTTATAATCGATATTACTTGAAAGATATAAGAAATGAGCTATCGTCAGAAACGAGGAAAAGGAAAATTCTTTCAAGAATTTTTGAAGCTTCTAAATATATTGGGTTTATTTGCTTCTCAAAAAATGTTAAAGATATACAGAAAAAAGTATCTAAACTTAAAGAAAATAAGGAAACAACCTTAACTTCAAGCAAGAAAATTTTCAATTCCTTTGTCAATTATTATAATCTTGCGATTTCTTAATATTTGTTGATGCCTTCAACTAGTTCCTTAGGTTGATGAGAAACATCGTTCCAATATTTCATTCTCCAATTTTTAAATTTCGGCATCCAATAAACTTCACTTATTCCTGTTTCAAGCAATCTAAATCTAATGATATTTTTTAAGTTTAATTCGAGCAATATTGTAAGTATAAGTCTATTAGTATTTCCATGTGCAATAATTAGGACGCGCTTTTTTTCATCTCCTCGTTTATTAAAGTTAGCAAGAAAAGAACATAGTGCTTGATATTGTTTAGTTTCTTTTTCACCCCAAATTTCTTGATCTATTTTTAAAAGAGAGGGTTCAAATTCATTAAGTGAAGGCACTATTATCGGGTCAAGATTAATAGTTTCTGAAACTAATTGAGAAGTTTCACGTGAACGCAATAGTTCACTACAGTAAAATTCATCAAAATGTTCCCCCTTTAAACGTTTAGCAAGGTTTTTTGCTTGTTTCTTCCCATTTTCAGAGAGAGATAAATCTCCTTCACCTAGTTCTTTCTCTGCATGACGAATAAAAGTAATATCCATACTTTAGAGATTGTTTTATAGTATTTAAAATAAGCTGAAAGAACGAAGAATAATTAATGTTAATAGACATATTTAAATAATGGGGACAAACTCATTTTTATGCTCAATTCAACAATTTTTTTCCCAGAAGAAATAAAATTTTATCGAGAAGGCAATAATTTTGGATATGTTACAGGAGAAATTACTTTTTCAGGAAGATGCATGAATAACGTGGTTATTTCAGATAAAGAAAAAACGACGGTTTCTAACTCGACTAATTCGTTCACTATTTTTTATAAAGGTACCACTCAAGTTTTTCCTATTGAAAGTCAGAGCATGTCAGAATTAGGAATAAGTTTACTAAAAGGCAAAAAAATAATATATCATACACCTTCTCAAGTTTTTGCAAGAGAAAATTTAGAGAAAAAAAACACCTCGATGCTTGAAGATATTTTGGCTCAATCTTATGGTTTAACTAATATACACTTAACCCCTATTAAAGGGAGCATTAGAAAAGAAGGATTGTTTCATGTTCTTAGTAAGGAAGGGGAATTTGTTCTTAAAAATTTAGGAACAAAAACAGCAAGAGCAAAGGCGTTATTTGAAGTAGTTCAAGAACTGCCTTCTTTTTTCCCAACAGGCAAAAAAACGACATCAGGAGAAAGATTCGTTTGTTTAAGTGATGGTTTTTATGGTTTAGAAGAATATGTTATAGGTGAACCAATTAAGGAAAGAAGCTTATCTTATTATTTTGAACTTGGAGGAAAAATTGCAAGAATGCATCGAGAATTAAGTGGCGCGATAGAAAGGAGAGGATTACAAAATACTTTTTTATCTGAATGCAGCCATTCAAGTGCAAGCAATTTGATCGCAATTAATATCGACCTTGCAGTTAACGGCCACGATTCTTTTCTGCCAGAAACAAAAAGAATAATGAGTGCAGGTTTTGATGTAAGGCGTGATTTTTTAGATGAAGCTTACATTCATGGAGATTTAAATCAGTCTAATGTAATTTTGACATCTACAGGGTTAAAATTCATAGATTTAGAGTTGCTTAGGTTTTCAAGGAGAGTTGTTGATTTTGAGTCCCCCTTATTATTTGGCAGAAATATGGCACCGCCCCTATACCTTAAAAGTAGTTTTAAGGCGATTACTCAAGGTTATAATGTGCATTCTAAATTTCCGATCAAAGAAGAAGAAAAGGAATACGTTCTTTATCTTTTAAGATATGCTCTTCTAAAAAACTTCGTGATAAGAAATATTCGGAGAGGCGAAAAAAACAATAGGCCAGAAACACTTGCTGAAAATTTAAAATTATTAGGGGAAGAAAAATAATCTTCTCCCTATTTATGTTCAATAAAGAATTCCATGGTTTGCTCAGTGCGAGAAGAACCCGGATCTTCATCGTCATCCACTATTGTTTCAATCGTATACTTGGCAGGACCATGTAATCGATACTCGCGAGGTGCAAGTTCTTGAGGGCTGAACAGAAGAAAACCCCTACGAGCGGGAGAAGTCGCAAGATCAAAGTCTTGCGAGTACATGTTTGTCCCGTCACGTGCAATCTGTAACGTAAAAGTCGACGGATGGTTAGCAAGGTCAATATAAAACAAGATAAACGAAGTACCCCTATAGGAGTCACCAGGTGTCTGTCCAGGATACACGGGATCTTCTGGATGCAATTTCACGCTATCATCACTCTCACGCTGTCGTACCGTGACCCCTGTTACCGCAATCGTTTCAAGATTCTTTACTTCATCTTGCATATCAGTAAAGAGGGATTGAACCGAAGTCAAGTCAGCAAATCCGGTAACAAGTTCATAGCGAGTACTTCCCTCCCCTTCTGGACCATGGATTGAATCACATCCAGCACAATAGGCGAGCGGGCCAGAAAGAGCAGGCATCATTGCTCGGGAAAGAGGTTCAAGAAATGAAGGGCGAGAAAGTGAACCCTCGCTCAATGAAGCAAGTCCTACAAGTCCTGCACCGACCAATGCGAGAGAATGAGAACGCATAGAGGGTAGATGCGTTAAGGGATTAAAAAGATACAGGCGATACAAATAACTTACTTACGGTCCAACTACTTTATACCCGTCAGTGTAACCCTTCTGATTAAACCAATTAATATTGGGACCACAATCGCCCAGCGCATTACATAACTCATTTCTCCGTTGGAGCCATTGTCCGGTGAGGCATTCACAGTTCTGCTTACATTCTTCTCCCCCAAAGGCGCCCTTCTCAAAGGTGACTGTACAGGTTGCTGATGCTTTCCCGCAAATTTCTTTGGTTTGTTCTCCTTGCCAGAATTGCAAGCCAGGAGCATTCAACGGAACGCACGCATCAGGATTAGCTGCAACACCTGGTTTCCAGGCACAGTCTCGTCGATCACGATTCTGGCAAGCGTCCTTATCAGTCTGGGTCGTACAATCTTGCCACCGGTTCACACGGCAGGCTGCCTGAGAGAATTCTCCCGCGGTTGTTTTAATCACATCTTGGATACATTCTTCCTGGCGATAATCGGCACACCCTTCTACTTTTTCTTCTCCGTTAATACAGAGATGCTTGTAGAAGCGACTGCCCACACTATTCTTACTCACTGCCGTTTTACCCGCATCCGTATTCACACACCAACTTTCCCCATGTTTATACGCTTTCCCATTACTGGTAGTAGCACAATTCAAATTCGTACAAATATTCTCGCCCATCGCAGGCGTATCTGCTTTACTCGCTTTCCGACAGATGCTTCCTAACAAATATTCACAATTGCCACACGTGCGACTCCCCGCATTTGCACCAGTAGGATTACAACTTTGTTCAGGAGTTTTTATGTTTGTCCAGTATTCAACGTCTTGTGCTTTGCCCGCATCATATACATTTGCCGCATTCCCACAACTATCCACAAAATACACTTCATCTTTCCCATCGACACAGGCTGTTTTCTGTGTCTTGGCACAATTCGTGGCAAGTTCAGGAGCGGTGCAGAGCTTGTCTTTATAGAAAGTACCTTGTCCTGTATTATTTGCACCCGAAGAACATAATGCACGTGTTGTAAATCGACAGGTCTTTTCAAATTCTTGTTCATACACACATGCTCCTTTATCTTGATTTTGTACACTCAAGACACATTGCACCTCATTGGTCACCCCGCGATTATACGTAACAGGGATACCAAAGAAACCTGCAAGGCGTTTACACCGAGGCAAGGAGACAAATGCCGCTTGATCTCCTAACACACAACACCCTAAGGTACATTGGGCAGGGAACGTTGCAGACCAACTGGCATTTTGTGCGTTACAGGCAACTTGGGGTGTATTTTCCATACACGTCCCTTCAGCAGTACCATAACATACGCCCGGTTTACAGAAACTCGTTGACTCACAGGAGGTCGGAGCTTGCTTGCTTCCCGAAGCGCACTGTGTTGGCTGCACTTGCTGACAATAGAGGCCAGAGGTTGTTTTTTCACAACACACGGTTTGTTCAGCTGCACCCACCAGTCCAAGAAGAACGACGCTTATGAACAAAGCAAACAGGAACTTCATCGCTCAAACCCATATCCTGGTGGGAACACCAAACTGCGAGAGGCGAATTGGAAGGATTCTTGAGTGATTACATTCTTCACTCGATACACACGAGTGCCATCTCCCAAGGTTATCTTATCCATACTAATATCGGGGTAATACTGGACATATAAAGATGTTTCAGAATTGCCCACTTGGGATTCATATTCAATAATGCTGGTGACCAGATAGAGTACATCATAATATTCACTCGGGAACGTGAGTTGGAATTGCGTGTACGTTCGTCGTCCTTGTTTCTCTAACGTCAGCGGAGCTTCAATAACCGCAACCATGTTTCCCGGGATAAATGAAAACGTGAACCGTTCAAAGTTCCCTCCCACGCTATAGCCAGCACTCTGGAACGCATCTTTCAAATCTTGCACACATTGTCGTGCTGTTCCCTGTAATGCATTGGTTAGTTCTTCTTCCACATGTTCTTTAATCAGCGGTTGTTGCACAGTGCATGTTGCATAATCTTCGCTTGCATGGCAGAGATATTTTACTTTAGTCCCATTATATTCAATAAACCCTTCAGGAGTGAGATAACCTCCCTGCTCACTCAGCGTTGCCAACCGAGCCTCTAACGTAGGTTGGATACAGGCGCGTAAAAAGGCAGAGGGATCTTGTACTGCATCAACACTCGGTCCGCGTAACCGAGGAATCGCAATGAGCGCAATAATAACACCTACCAACACAACTGCAACTAGTACAAAAAAGGTAACTTGTCCTCGTGTACGTATCCCTCTCTCCATACTCTCCTCATCACGTCGGATGTTTATAATGGTTTTCATGCAGGTACTTTCCTAGAGTAGATAGGCTTATTCACTTGAAATACATTGAACAAGGGGGCTTCAGCTAGAAAAGATACAAAGGAATACCTGAGATACCTACGTTCAATGCGATTGTTTCTCAGATTACTCATTGGTGCCTCACTATTGCTTGACACTGGCTTCCCGGCCCATTCAAATACTGATCCGTACACTGGAGATAATAGGTAAATTTTCGTTCCCAGGAGAACGTATGGGCTCGATCAGTCCCACTCAAAGCAGTCCCATTGATCCAGGCATCTTGACATCCACGTGTGCTCGCTTTACAGGTCGCCGGTTCATTCGTAACCACGGTCAACGTGCTACCCGAGCCATACGCCCGAGTTATGAGGGGCATCGTTGTATCTGCACGGATGGTAAACGTCACACTACTGCCAGCGATGTTTCCAGCTTGATCTTCACAGCGAATCGGGAACGTATGCGTTCCGTTAAACAACGAAAGAGTCTGGCGATGCACGAGCCCAAGGGTGTCTCGGAAATCAATCCATTGCCCGCCAAACTGATACCGGCAGGTAGCGGTTCCATCAAGCCCGCCACCCGTACGTGCAATAACCGACACCGAAGCAGGCATAACGCCAAACGCGAGCGTTCCATATGGTTGGAGTTCATCAATACGTAACGGTGCAACACTCTTCCGAATGGTAAACGGATAGGCTTGCTGCATGAGATTTCGAGTCTGAATCCGTTTCGTGGTACCATTTCCCGTGATGTTCGTCAACACCGCTTCAGGAATGGTCTGGACAAGAGCAAGCGGAGTCCCTGATCGTGTACTTATCCCTTGTAAGAACGTCATATTCACCGCGTCGGCATTAAAGGTGTAATTCGTGTTATTCACCCGATAGATAGATACATTTTTTCCAATCAACCAAGGCTGATCTTTGCAGAGCGTATAAAAGGTAGAATCATTCCGTGCAAGCAGATTTACCGTTGTGTTACATGCCCAGCCAAATAAGGCAGGAGTATCTTCAACTGGATCATTCAAACAGGTTAATTCCTGCGTCATCACATCATAGGCTTGAGCACGATCACTCAGGCGACAGGTTGCAGGCTCATTGGTATAGAGCGTTACATTCTGTTGCGTTGCCAAGAAGCCGACGTAGTCCCAGGCGGGAGTTTTAGCTACTACAACGGCAGGGGTAACATCTAATCCTCGTCGCACACAGAAGTTGATTGCATAGCCTGCATTGTTCACATTCCCATTTTTATCCTGGCATCGAACATACAACGTTTGACTTGCCGTGAAGTTAGTTTGATAGCCAGTATACCCCAAAGCCTCAATACTCGGTACCGGCAAAATCATCGTATGATTGCGTCGGAATAACGAACTGAATCCAAAGTCGGCACTCATTTGCGCAAAACTATCAGAAGGAGAGGTGCTATACTTACACTGCCCCGGTTCATTCAAGCCAAGTCCAAAAATAAGCTGACTAAAGGGTTCTAAACATTCTTCAGGTCCCGTCAGTTTGAATCCCAAAGGTCCCACTGCACTATACTGATGTCCCACACTAATAACTCCCGTCAACGGTTGTATCACCGGTGGAACCACATCATCCCTGCTAATCGCAACACATTCTGGTTCATCCGTTGCTTCATTAATGAGCTGACAATTTTGTCCCAGCGCAGAACACGCATACGCACTACACGGGAATCCATCGCTCCCGCAGGTCCCACACGCACTACTTCCCGTCGGAGCTTGCCAAGGCTTACAGGTAAATGTAGATTCAATCTTTTTGACTTTCCCGATACCTAGGAGAGCCATAACAACGATAATGATAATGACAACTACAATAACCACAAAGGCAGCAGCAGCAGCTCCTGCAAGAGTTGACAACCCGCTTGCTCCAAGTGCGGAGAATGATCCGGTTACTCCCGTTCCAGCAGCATAACTCATACCCATCACCGCTCCTGCGACAGCCCCTGCAGCCATGAGGCCATAGGTAAGTTCAGCAGGTAATCCTCGTCCTACTCCGGTGAAATCAAGCAAGAAACTCACCAGTGCAAATCCAATCGTTGCCCCCATGAGCGCACCTCCAGCAGCAGTCAATCCACTTGCACTTGCATATGTAGAGATACCAAGAGTTGAGCCAACACTATAGCCGACCCCGGTACTAATTGCCATATAACTTACAGCCAATCCAGCCATACCAATCGGCATGCTCAAAGCACCGCGTGTACCAGAGGTAGGATCAGTTGGATCCATACCGAAGCCTAAGCCTGCAGGCACGCCGGTAAGAGCATAGAATTCAGCAAGACTCCCCGCAAGTGCAGGTTTGTCTTTGAACAAACGTTCATCAGCATACCGTTGCATGCCTGCTTTGTAACTTGCTCCAAGTGCAGGAGCACCTGTCACCCGATAACTATCCGAGGTGGTTCCCAAATAGTTAGCTTTCATTCCGCAATCGCCCATACTCGTACAGAGGTTATTCATCTGTTCCGTGAATAATGCGCTATCACACTGACAATTTGCTTGACACTTCCATCCCCCTAGTTTCTTTACCATTACTTTGGTACATTTCTGACTTCCCATAGAACACAGTGCTTCAGACCCTTCCCCTCGTCCATTTTCAGTCAAATCAAATCCCGGCGCATACTTGGGAGTACAGAGGTTAAAGGCGAATTGACCAACAGAAACTTGTTTCACCAGACAATCGGGATTCTGACTACACTTTATTTTTTCATCCGGTTTTTGAGGATTATTATACGCTACACATTCTGCCCATCGATTCAAACGACAGGCAGCAGCGGTATAGCGTTGAGCACCCGTACCGGTCGTGGTTTGGACACATAGTTCATTACGATAATCTTGGCACGCATCTTGCTGGACTTCTCCATTGACGCAGGTCTCACGGAAGTGTCGACTGCCAGGAGTATCAGTCCCCCGATTTTGATCAACACCCGTCGAGCCTTGATAGGCACACCAACTTTCTCCCGGTTCGTGTTTGTTTCCCCATCGATCAGTGCACTTCAAATCCTGACAGGCAAAATCTCCTAAGCTTGCAACACCTGGAGCGCGTTTACACATACTCCCTTGTAAATAATTACAATTTCCACACGTACCGGCATTCGTCAATTGCTGGGTGAGCGTACACGATGCCCCCTTTGGTTGCACGCGCCCAGTGTTGAAACTGGTCGCTTTAGGCAACGCATAAATATTTTCTCGATTCCCACAACTATCGTACCAATACACTTCTTCTTTTCCCGCTGAACAACCCGTACGTTGTTGAGCCTGACAACTCGTATTTAGGGAAGGAGCAGAACATAACCATCCTTCCTGGAAGGTGCCCTGTCGCGTCTGACAGGATTCACGCGTCCCAAATAAACAGATACGTTTTCCGTCATCATCAGTACCCAATAAACAGGCGCCCTCGACTGCGCTCCCGGCAAGTGCAAGACAGGAAAGTTCAGTGGATACTTCAGGTCGAAATAGTTTTTCAGTTCCTAACGTTTGTGCTTGCCGGAGACAGGCTTGTTCCGTCGTAAAGGAGGCTTGTTGTCCCGTGAGACAGCACCCTAAGCGGCATTGCAATACATTTTCTCGAGGAGCATCAAACCATTGCCCACCTACAACCGTACAGGTATCTCGAGGAGTTCCGGCACTACATCCTCCGGTGTTTGGGGAAAAGCACGTGCCCAGCTTACATTGTTGTACATCTTGCTTGCGGGCAGGAATACAGGACGTGGTACAATACGTCGCGCACGTATCACTATTCAATTCTTGACACACGCTCCCATCTTTCATAAGCGGACAGGTCCACACACCGGGAACAACAGCGCTTACCGTGGTATCTCCAAACAGCATATTTCCAAGAAGTGCAAGAAGCATCCCAACCTGAGAAACAGAAGCTGAAGAAGAAGGAAGTACTGAAGAAGTATCCGAAGGAAGGGATTCATGCATAATCCAGGCAAACGCAAAACTCATACTAATCAGTAAGAATAGTTCCCCGAATGCGATCGGTTGTCGTCTATTCATTAGAGTCCCGCCGGCAACACGCATCCACGTGTTGCAAAAGTAAGTGCTTGATTCGACGGCACATCACGTACCGTGTACAATTTGATACCATCAAAGATGGTTTTTTTCTCAATTTCAAATGTCGGATACAAAATCATATAACCCGCGTATTCAAAATAACAAAATTGGGCTTCTTGACTTGCAATTTCTCGAGCGACATCCATGAGTTGATACGTTGGAGTTTTCATAGTAAAACTAAAGTCTTCATAGTCTCGAGATATGCCCCGATCTTGTATCGAGAAGGGACGAATAATAGTAACAAATAATGAGTCAGGAGCAAACGATACAGAATAGGTCAAGGATTGCATCAAAGTTTCTTTTCCCGTCAATTCAAGCGTTTCTTGCAAATCACCAAAGCAGGTTTCTACAAGCGGGCGAGTTTCTTCTGTCAGTTGTAACGTCAGCGTTTCAAGGGGAAGAGGATGGTGCATACTACACGGTTCAAATAATCCCCGAGTATAACATAAATAGGTACGAGAAATGTTATTGTACATAACTGAAATACCACTATCCACAATGCCTCCTCGAGGGAGACGGGCCTCAAGTGCATTAACAATCGCTGTACGCACACAGGTCTGCATATAACTTACCGGATCATCAACAGTAACGACTTGTTGTTGAGGGGTTGTTTTAATACTGAATAACAACACAAAAAAAGCAGTTACTCCCAATGCTACAAACACCCAAATAATAACTTGTCCTCTCATTTTTTGAGCCATAAGGTAACTCCTTCTTTTTTGATTCGACGTAATTTATTATCGAGAGCAAGATCCTTAAGATAACTATCTGCAGTATTCCAAGAAATGTCCAAGTTACCAGCAATTTCAGAAGTGGTGACTATTTCTTCGCTATGTATCAAATCTAATATTTTCTTATTATGGGGATTCATAGAGGTATTCATAAGGGTACTCAGTATAAGATACCTATGAAGAACAACTATATAAATATACTTAATCTCACGAAGAAAGAAAGAGCATGGATAAGTCACATCTTGGTCACGTGAGCATCTTTTGGGGTGATGGAAAAGGAAAAACAACTGCAGCGTTAGGCACGGCATTACGTGCAGTCGGAAATGGCTACACCGTGCATCTTGTCCAATGCATGAAAAACGGGGCAGGAGACCCTGAAATAGAACATCCGGGAGAACTCAAGGCACTCTCACAGTTCCCAGGCTTCTCATATAACCGATTCGGATCCGGTGAATGGATAATCGGTAAGCCGAATAATGACGCACTGGCCTCATTTCAGGAAGCACTCACGCATATTCGCGCATCATTTGGCACCTACGATATCATTATTGCGGATGAATTCCTCTACGCCATTCAACTAGGGCTCTGCACCGAAGCAGACATTCTCACGCTCATCATAGAGAAACCATCCAATCAAGAACTCATCCTCACCGGTTCACATGTTGCTTATCCCCGGCTATTTGAGCACGCAGATCTTGTCACCGAAATCAAAAAAATAAAACATCCCTATGATCAAGGGAAACTTGCCCGGAAAGGAATTGAGTATTAAGCTCGAAACGGATACTCTTTTTTTGTCGTTACATCGTCGGCAACGCACGTCCGCACCATAGAGCCAACACGAATTGATTGTTCACGTAATTGCACAGGATCAGCTATATTCTGTGGAAGTTCAATATCAGTAATAACGACACTATGTGACAACGTTACTGACTTTGCAGCAGGTACATCCAATAAAATATGATTGACAAAGGATTCATCAAGTGTTTTCAAAACACAAAAATCAGGTTTAACTTCGGTTGTTTCCTTTGTTGAAGGCTTTGCGCTCTTAGGGGCCTTTGCTTTAGTCTTGATACTTCCTCCTGGGAATGAAAACGAAAGTGCATAAAATGCGCGAGGCTGTTTTTGCATGAGGTCAAGTAGTTGAGCAACAGGAATATCATCATCAACCAAGGTTTGTTTAATACCCATAAATTGTTTCAAACCTTGAGTGGGAAAGGTTGCATGTTCGGCAACTTTAAACGTGGCAATAATTGCCCCGGTGACTCGAATACTGCCCGACGCCCGCTCAAGCCCTGCGTGCACAATGCTATTCACATAATCGGCGCTCGTTTTTAGTGTCCAACCCTCTTTTCCTTTTTTAGATTGAACCAAATAGCGCTGACGAAAAGTACCTTTGCTATATTTGATGAATGCATCATGCACAGTTGCATCCTTTACGTTGCGTGCAATTGATTCTAATACAAACGTCATAGCGAGTCATTACAAAAATCGTTTATAAAACATTCCCTTTCTAACGAATACTTTATATAACTCTGACCGCTTGAGAATAAATGCAGATTGATGATAAAGATGTAAAGAAAATTGCAGTTGGAATTGCACTTGCTATTCTTGCAATTCTTGTTTTTTTCTTAGTAAAACCAGTATTGGTAAGTATTGTGGGTGGATTAATTCTTGCGTACGTCTTTACCCCTACCTTTTGTTGGGCAAAGAGATGGATTCACAATCCAACAATAAATGCATTTATAGTTTCTGCACTTATTATCGGTCTTGTTGCTTTTCCACTCTGGTTTGTAATGCCGGTTATGCTTCAGCAAGTGTTTGATGTCTACACATTTTTCCAAAAAGCAAATCTTTCAAGCATGATCAATGCACTCTTTCCAACAGCTTCTGAGCAATTTATTTCTCAACTATCAATTAGTGTCAATAACTTTGTAGCAGAAATAGTAACGACGTTACTTGCATCAATGAATAAACTATTTTTAGAGATACCAACCATTTCCCTTCATCTTTTTATTATCTTTTTTGTATTTTTCTTCGCGTTACGCGATGGAGATAAATTACGCGAATTTATTTCAGCATTATCCCCATTCTCGCATTCGCATGAAAAGATTCTAGTGCAACAATTCAAAGATATTACTGACTCTGTAGTGTATGGTCAAATAATTGTAGGGTTAGTCCAAGGGGGACTTGCAGGATTAGGATTTCTCATTTTTGGGGTCAAAAATGCCCTTGCCTTAACCGTCTTAGCAATATTTCTCTCCATCCTCCCTATTATCGGCCCCTTTGTCCTCTGGGTCCCTATTGGTATATTTATGTTAGCCTCAGGAGAATCAACGAAGGGCATATGGTATATTCTCTATAACGTAATTATCGTGTCTTTTGTAGACAATTTCCTCAGAACATATCTCATTTCACGTAAAACAAATATCTCTCCAGCAATTATTTTGGTAGCAATGATTGGCGGATTCTTTTTCTTAGGTATCGTCGGGCTCTTACTAGGCCCCTTAATTGTCGCTTACTTCCTGACATTCCTCAAAACCTATAAAGATAGAACGTTTTATGACCTCATTGCTGACAAAGATCACACGCCGGGGAAACAGCAATAACTTTTTAAGGGAGAAAGAAGACACACTACTATGAAAAAGAAAGGGGATTATCTCGGAGACCTCTCAGAATACATTCGTAAAAATCTCAAGAAGGGATACACCAAAGAATCATTGAAATGGGCCTTAGTGAATCAAGGACATTCCCGTATGGAAGTAGAAAAGGCACTCAAGAAGACCGAAGATGACCTCGCTCGTGAAGCCCCCGTTCTTAAAACTGCTCCCTCGATTACCTATGACTCAGAGCCAGTTGCTGAATTGCCAGTAGCCGACAAACCCTTCTGGAAAAAGTGGTTTGGTTTGTAACAACTCACTTTTAAAAAAATAAAAACGCCGACACCCGGAATCGAACCGGGAAATCCCGAAGGAAACTTGTTCTCAAGACAAGCGGAGTGCCATTGTCCCATGTCGGCTTACCACAACTCACGTTTCTTCTTATTTAAATATAAGTGCTTATCAAAAAGAGAAGGGGAAATTCTTTCATAAAATAAAAGGTATCTTCAAGCAAAAATAAAAAATAACGTGCTCAAAGCTACCACGAGGAGAAACCAGCTACTGCTGGAGTGCTTACATACAATTCAGAGGGCCCAACAGGGATTATCCGAATAAAGATGCAAGACCAGCTGCAGATTCAACCGGCTTCTCTTCTGCTTTCTTCTCTTCTGCTTTTGGAGCTGCTGCAGGAGCTGCTGCAACGGCAGTACTTGCGTTAGCAAGTTCTGTTGCAATGTCAATTCCTTGTAGGCTCGCGAGCATTGTCTTGACTTTTGCTTCATCAACTGAAGCGCCAGCTGCTTTGATAACTTTTGTAACGTTATCTTCAGTAACTGATTGGCCAAGCTTATGTAAAAGTAAAGCTGCGTAGATATATTCCATTATGCGCCCTCCTTTGTACTTGATAATTTTAAGGCAAGAGCTTTCTCATGGCGTGCGGCCTTATGCACTAATGCGATGATAGTGTCTGAGGAAATATAATTCAAACCTAGTGCAAAACCTCGACTCTTCCCTATATCAGAACGGAATGCTTCCAAGAATGCTTTTTTATCAATTTTAATGCCTACATACACTTTGTCTGCAACACTATCGTATGCAGCAAGCGGTTCAAAGCCAACACTCATCGGCAAGATATTCAATTTACCCATAACACTCGCAACATTATCTTTGATGATTTGGCCAGCTCTAACAATCACGTGCGGTTGTTTGATAGCTAATTTACCGCCTTCAACAGCTACTTTCAATCCAACACCCGAAAGTTCAGAGATGGCCGGACCCGGAACCATATCTGTTGGACCAGGTTCAACTTGAATGTCCATAGGGGCAATATCGCCTGCTTTTGCTTTAGTCGGGCTTTTATTATCGCTCAATAAACCAGAAAGGGTAAACGCATCTTCTTGAGAGAAAAAAAGTGCAACATCGGATTGAACATGATCGATAAGGGGTTGTAACCCTGCCTTAGATACTGCTTGAATTGCCCGAACAACAGCAGACTTACGAGCAACTCGAATAAGTGCGTGCGCACGAAGTTTCTTCTTGATTGCATGAAATTGAGAACTTGGTAATTTACTCGTACTTGCAATTAAAACTGTTTTAGATTGCTTAATTTCTTTTGCAAGTTCAGTAACAAGTTTGAGTTTATATTCAGGAATATCCTTGGTTCGTTGTACCTGCGCCATTAGGCCATCCTCACTTCAACAGGGGGACCCATGGTGGTTTTAATCAATACACGTCGGACATTATCCTTCTTAACAGGTAAAACAGCAATAAGGCCTTGATATAAGGAGGTAATATTTTCTGCAAGTTCAATATCTTTCATAGATTCGTTACCAATGCTGGCCTTTACCGATAATTCCTTTACTCTAATTTTAAGTGCATTGTCAATTTTTCCTAATAATGCTTTTAATTGCGCATCATCTTCACTCATTAAGACGCCTAATTGAGGAGAAGGCATTTTACCGGTTGGTCCAAGAACTCTCCCAAACACTGCGGCAACTTGCGGCATCAGCTTTGCATGTGCAACAAAAATATCATATTTTTTTACTAATTTCTTAGCAAGTTTAGCATCTTTGTATTTAGCAAAATCAAGGGCAGTAATGCCTTCACATAACTCGCTTTTCTTCGTAAAGAAACCAAATACGTTCTTCTTCTTGAATGCATGAGGCATCGTAATAATAGTGGAATAGGTTTCTTTCTTCGGGTCAATACCTTTGAGAGTAATAATCAAATCGATACTCTGGCTAAAGCCACGTTTATCTTGCTTTCTGAGTATTTGGAGTGCTTCTGGTAATTCCATGGTTCGATGTGCCTTTCGGCTGATCTCCTACCTGAACGAGCGCACTTCAGAAACCGAAGCGTATCGTATGTAGTTGATTTCTCATCCAGACAGCGCTATTTAAAGCTTATGTTACCAGTTTGATAATGTCGGAAATGATAAAACCCAAAGCTCCCAGGGCAAGAATACCGATACCTGATACTTTTGCTACCATCTTAAACTCATCAGAACTTGGTTTCTTTAAGACATGCCACACACGTACCGATTGCACAATAAACGAGTGCACTTTTGTCTTCCACGTTGCTTGAGGAATAACGTTTTCCATACAAAGAGTATTCCGAGGGCTTATTTAAAGAATGTGGTAAGCACTATTTCTTCTCTTCAACAAAGTCAATGCCCAAATCTCTAGTCAATTCATCTTGTTGTTTTGTGGTTAATTCGGTAGATATGCCAATAATTTGTGACGATTTAACACCGGTAACAATCAAGAGAACGCGAATCGATTTATCCATATCGGGAGAAATTTGTGCTCCAGAAATAATTTTTGCATCAGGGGCAACTTTTTCCCCAATAATCTCCATCACTTGTTTATATTCATCAAGAGACATATCAGGCCCGCCCACAATATTGACGAGAGCACCAGAAGCATTGGTAATATCTACATCCAACAACGGATTATTAATTGCTTTATACACTGCATCACGCGCACGATCTTTTGTATCTGCTTCTCCAATACCAATTAACGAAACGCCCCCATTAGACATCACGGCTTTCACATCGGCAAAATCAAGATTCACCAATCCTGCTTTCGTGACAAGTTCAGTAATGCCCTTTACTGAATTCGTTAAAATTTCATCTGCAACTTTAAATGCGGTATGAATCGGTAACTCAGGAGCAATTTCTAATAACTTATCATTCGGAATAACAATCAATGTATCGCATACAGATATCATGCGCTCTAAACCCCATTGCGCATTTTCAATACGCCTCTGTCCTTCAACTGTAAACGGTAATGTCACAATTCCAATCACTAATGCTCCATGTTTCTTCGCAATATCTGCAGCAACAGGAGCACTTCCAGTACCGGTCCCCCCTCCTAAACCACAGGTGACGAACACCATGTCTGTATCTGCAAGACGTTTCTTAATTTCTTGCTCACTTTCCCGAGCAGCCTGTTCTCCTAATTTAGGATTACTTCCTGCTCCCAATCCATGCGTGCTCTCACGTCCAATCAAAATTTTATGGTCCACATTCGCATATAACAAATCTTGTGCATCTGTGTTAATCGCAATAATTTCACACCCTTTAATCCCTGCTTCTTTCATTCTACTCACCGAGTTCCCCCCTCCCCCTCCACATCCAATAACCTTAATACGGGCACCTTGGCGTTGTAACAATGCAGCAAGTTCTTTATCAATATCACTTGTAGGATGCATATCTTCAGAAAAAACCTCAGCCATAACTAAAATCGGGTCTGGGCGCTTATAAGGATTATTGTGCTGTTTGAGCTTCTTTACCTGCAACTGCTTTGAATGCAAGAGGTTTACCCATTAATTTTTTGAAATTCTCTCCAAAACTCAGCATATACTGTTCAAGGGCAGCAGGCATTTCTACGGTTACTACATCACGTACCGTAAATGCAGGGATAAATTTACACACCGCTTGGAACACCGCACGAGCTCTTTGATGTTCATCAGTAACAAGAGAATCAATCGTTACATCATACCGTACTGTTTTTCCCGCAAGGGGGTTATTGAAATCGGTGACCACACGCGCACCTGAAACAGTAATGATGCGAACTAACATCTCATCTAGTTTAAGCGTCTGTCCAGGGCGAGGAGTCACGCCTTTAGCAGTGAACAGTTTTAAGGGAATAGTTTTTACCAAATTTGTTTTACGTTCTCCAAATGCTTCGTTTGGTTGGAGCGTAAGAGAATAGGATTGACCAACGTTCTTTCCTAGTAATGAGTCATCTAATCCTTTGACAATCATTCCTTCACCCACAATAACGACTGCCGGTTGGGTAGTTGCGTGCGGATTCAATCGGGTAACCTGTGCAGGAACAGTACTATCAAATACCACATTATTAATATACCCGGTATATGAGAGTTGTACACAGGAACCCAAAGCAAGAGCCATACTTTTTCTCATGGAAACCGTTTTATAAATATACCGTTAGAATCTAAAATGTAATCCGGCTGAAGCAGTCACGTCACCTTTCATGTTACTCCCGAAGCTTAGATTAAGTGGCAGTCGATAACGCGGAGTAACTGAAATAAATGCAGAACTGCTATTATTGAAATCAGTATACTCACTTCGTACACCTAAACGTACGAATGCGAGAGTATCATGCACATCAAAACTAAGTTCACCAGCTTTATGACTTGTGTTCAAACGAAAGACCCGGGTAGCGTCACGAGTTGCAAGAGTGGCATGTATCTTCGGATCTAATCGAAAAGGATCAATACCCCACGTATAAGCTAAGGGATTGAGTTCTTGCGGACGAAAGATAGTATCTTGTTCTAATCGATAGACACTGGTCAACGGCTCAAGATCCCTTCGTTGCATTCCTTGAATACTTCCTAAAATAAATCCATTGCCCACTTCGGTAAGGGGTTTATCATAGAGCGAAAGGGTCGGCAATACTCTTCCAACCATCCAATCGCGCACGGTTTGCCGTGCAGCGCCTTCAACAATTGATTTTCCTAACTGATTGAATGATTCATATGCTGCAGGATTTATGGTTGCAGATTGTAACGTTATAGGGGAGAGAGGGTCAATCGCACGTTCACTCAATCGTTGTTGAAACATGGAAGTAAAAGGTTGCTGAAAATAGGGCAAGGGAGATAACGTAAGAGGGAGGGGGCGAATCACTGCAGGAGCATTGGTAGGCGCAGTACGTGTAGGAAACGAGGGCTGAACGGGCTCAGCGCCCGAGAGTGAAAGTATTCCTCCCAAAAGTAATCCTGATCCAAAAGCAGAATACGGAAATAAGTTGTTCATGATAAGCTATCCAAGCGTACTTCTTATGCGTTCACCCTATTTAAGTCTGAATCCTCCCTATCACTTAAAAAAAGGGGTGACAAGCTTCTCCAATAAGCTTTATAAATGACTTTTTCCCTCGGATAGCTATGGTATTAAAGTTAATCAACGCGCATTCATGTAGTCCAGGAACAACGTTCCTCTTTGAAGGACATGCTGTTACAGTCACCAGTAATGATATTAGTAAAACGGGTAAACATGGGGCAAGTAAATGTCGTCTTGAATGCCGTGAAATTTTTTCAGGTAAAAAGAAAATTATCGCTGTTCCCGGAGATACGCGATTTGATGTACCCTTAATTTTAAAGAAACGTGCACAAGTCTTATCTTTAGATGGTGCAAAGGTATCTATTATGGATCTTGAAAGTTTTGAAACACTTGAACTTGCATATGATGAAGAACTAAAAGATAAATTAGTTGCTGAAGCACAAGTTGAATATTGGGATGTCGAAAGTCAAGAAAAAGTAGTCATGAGGGTCTTCTAATGGCTGCAAAAATTCCAATCGCTCAAGCACGCATGTTCAATAATGTATTTGTATGCCGCGATTGTAATCGCAGAATACGGACGCAACCAACACGTGTCATTGCAAAAAAAGTGAGATGCCCTGGCTGTAAAGGACACACCTTTAGACCAGTTCGCCGTAAGTGATGGGTAGCTTTATTATTCTTGATCTTATTCTCTTAGCGCTCTGTACCTGGGCAGCATTTTACTTTGCACGCAAACATAAGAAAAATATGCATAAGGAAGGGTGGATGTACTTATACAAAACCTCCTTCGGTATCAAAGTTATTGATCAAATTGCAAAAAAGTATCGTTCATTCCTTCTCCCGCTCCAATATGTCATCATAACTTCAGGGTATTTTTTAATGATCAGCATGTTTTCTTTACTCATTAAAACGCTCCTTATCTATATTACTCAGTCTTCAGATGCGCCCTTAGCAAAAGTCCCCGCAGTATTCCCACTCATCCCGTATTTCCCCCAACTTTTCAACCTTGATTCTGTGTTCCCTCCCTTCTATTTCTTTTATTTTATTGTGGCCATCGCCATTGTGGCAATCGCACATGAAGCAGCACACGGTATTATTGCTCGGCTCAATAACGTCCGCATAAAAACAACCGGCGTTGCATTCCTCGGCCCCTTCTTAGGCGCATTTGTCGAACAAGATGACAAACAAATGAATAAGGCCCCCGTTAAGGCCCAATTAGCAATTCTTGCTGCAGGGACGTTTGCAAATGTCGTGATGTCTGTTCTCTTCGGAATTATACTTATCGTCTTCTTTGCACTTGCATTCCAGTCCTCAGGCTTTATTTTTGATCAATACGCTTTCTCAATCATTAACACCTCAGACATTACGAGTGTTGCAAATGCATCTATTCCAGGATATCTGGCACTTACCCTTGGAAACACCACAAAATTTGTAAATGCATCCGGTTCAGCATATCTTGAGCAAGGGGTATTAGTCTATGCATATGATGACGCTCCCGCGTTCCGCGCACAACTCGCTCGAACTATTATTGCTATCGACAATCAGCCCATGACATCCTATCAAGCACTGAGCACTGCATTAACAAATGCCCAGCCAAATGAAACAAGTACCGTTACCACCCTCACCACCGAGGGAATCGAAGAAACAAAAACAGTTACCTTTCAAGAACGGAATGGAAAAGCCTATCTCGGTATCGCAAGCATGCCCTATCAAAGCAAGGGACTCATCGGTCGTTGGTACAATTTCATAACCCTCGTCAAGAACCCGTCGATATACTACACCTCATCGCTTCCCGGCGCACAATTCATCTACGATCTCCTGTGGTGGATTGTGATCATCAATATGCTTGTTGCCTTATTCAATATGTTCCCTGCAGGGATGTTAGATGGGGGTAGGTTCCTCTACCTGACCGTTCTAGGACTCACCAACAGCAAGAAACTAGCCCACGCCTCATTTGCCCTCTGTACCTATATCCTCTATGGGGTTGTCATTGTCATGATGCTGAAGTGGGTCTGGGTAATTATTAGTTAACCTTTTTTTTCCAATATAAAAAATCAATTAAAACAATTCGTCCATTCGGTTGTAAAATTACATTTTTTGAACTCCAGGCATCGGAGGGAGGATTATAACCGAAATCTTGAGCTTTTTGCAATTCGACCCATTTACGTTCTTCAGCACGTTGACGTTGTTCCCCGGAGAGGTTACCAATAGTCTTTCCAGGAATATATGCTCGTAACCAACCCGTTAAATGAAGCGGATGAACTAATTCCCAAGGATGATTTATTCGCCAGAGTCGTATGGAATAGATACCGAAAGACTTAGGAGCAGAGATCCCATTTCCAAATAAATCGCTGGCAATCGTATGTTCTTGCTCAGCATTTCGTAGGGCTAAACCTTCTTTGCTTGTAGGGGCTAAAAATTCCCCTTCGGATCGATATAATTTGATAACCTTTGAACCAGGGATAAGGCGAAACACCTCCCCATGATAACCTGAACCAATTTGAAGACCGAAGGTAAGGGCGCTTTGTGCATAAGAAGAAACAATAGTCATCCTAGTAGCCCAAAGGGTTTTCTTTTAAACTTAACTCAAGAATTGTATTCCTTCTTTTGTATACACAACCAACTTAACTCCTACAGGTAAATTAAGCAAGGCAGAAAGTACAGCCATATGCTCTTTACCTGTGCCCGAGGCTAACGAGAGGGCAACTTCAAATTCTCCCTCGATCGTTTTCTTTAACTTGTCTTGAATTTCCTTCTGCAAAAGTAAAAGGGGCTGACCCATATCAACTTTGACAATCGTACACTTATCATTAGTCGGATAGCCTGAAGCCATCGCATCAACAACCAAGACTGCTGTCTCATACTCCAGGCGATTCAATAAGGCAGTTATTTGTCCCCAATTATGTTCATCAGTACCAACGCACGCAACGAATTCCATAGGTGCAGGGCAACGGGCAGATTTATAATGATTCCTATACTCGTGAAGCTATGAGTATGAAAGAGGCCCCCTTAGCAGAAGTTACCTTACGCAGATACGAAAAACCCTCTTCTTTGAACAATCATCGAGAACTGGTCAAAAAAGTCTGTCTTTCCCTCGGGTTATTACAACCAGGAGATGGACGTGATAGCATCGTGGACATAGTATTGGTCTTAGAAAAAGCGCGTAAAGAACGCAAATGGTGTACTTCATTCGAAATTCGTGATTTAGTAGAACACTCTCGGAAAGAGCATGGGTATGAACTCAAGGGACTTGCGGAAAGTAATATCCGTCGCCAACTGAAACGATTACGCGATATTCTCCTGATAGATAAACAAGAAAATAAATATCGTCTTTCAGAATTTGCCCCCTTACGAGAATTATTTGAGTCAAAAATAGAAAAGTTCCTCATTCCGCAATGTCTTGAGCGCATCAAAGAGTATTTGAGTGCCTTGGAAAAAGTATAAAAATGCAACTGGCACGTTACATGGATAAAGGGGAACGCCAATGAAAATATTTATATACCCATTTTCAGATTCTCTTTTATCTACTTCTTAGATTCTCTAGGTAGTGGATACACAACAAACCATGATTTTCATTTTAAAAGTCACCACAAACAAAGAAGATAGAGCATTAGAAATGATTCTCGATCGTGCTACAAAGAAAAATATTAATGTATTGTCAATTGTTCGTCCCCATGGATTACGGGGCTATCTTATTCTCGAAACGCCCGATCGTGATACTGCAGAAGAAGCAGCTTACAATCAACCCTATGTAAAAGGGATAATCGGAAAAACAATCACCTATGAAGAAATCAAAACAATGATTGAACCAAAAGTCGAGGACGTCAATATTAAGGTTGGAGACTTCGTTGAAATGATTGCAGAACCATTCAAGAAAGAAAAGGCAAAAGTAACTCGCCTTGATAAACAGAAGGGCGAAGTGGTAGTCACACTTCTGGGAGCATCCGTTCCTATCCCGGTTACGGTAAAAATAGATAACGTAAAGGTTATAAGGCGTGAGGAAAACCAAGAATCAGGAGAAACAAATGCCGAAAATTAAATTAATCATTGAAGGAGGGGCAATGAAGCCCGGACCAGCAGTTGCACAAGCACTCGGACCATTAGGCATCAATATGGGCAAAGTAATGGCAGAGGTTAATGCTGCGACGTCAGGTTTCAAAGGAATGAATGTCCCTGTTGAAATTGATGTTGATGCAAAGAGTAAAACCTTCACTATTACAGTCTCTTCTCCTTCTGTTGCCGAAATGCTCAAGAAAGAAAGCGGACTCACAAAGGGATCAGGCTCTCCACTCGAAGTAAAAGTAGCAAATATCTCATTTGAACAAATCGTGAGTGTCGCTAAAGGAAAGCATGCCTCGTTACTTGCAAAAACGCTTCGTTCTTCAATCAAATTAGTCGTTGGAACATGTGTTTCTCTAGGTATCATGATTGATAGTAAAGAAGCAAAACAAGTTGAGAAAGATATTGATGCGGGCATCTATGACAAAGAAATACAGCAAGAACGTACTGAAACACCAGATGCTAAGAAGAAAGAATTAGCCGCATTCTTCGTGCAACGTAAATCGATGCAAGATAAGAAAGCAAAGGCAGCTGAAGAAGCAAAGGCAGTTGAAGAAGCAGCTAAAGTTGCAGCAGCCGCCGCAGCTCCAGCCGCAGCAGCCGCTGGAACACCTGCAGCACCGGGCGCAGTTCCAGCCGCAGCAGCTACCGCAAAGAAGGAAGAAAAACCTGCAGCTAAGAAGAAATAAGGAGCATAAGTAGGCATCTTCAAATACTCTTTTTTCTTACACGCTCTATGCACAAAAAGTATTCCTATGCTTTCGGAGCAGGCATAGCTCTTTTCTTTTTTACGATAGTATTAATAAATATAACACAAGGCAGTTTCCTCAAAACGCTCGACCAGAGTATCGATACTCGCCTCCTTTCTATCCAAGACCCCTTACTCGTATCATATGCCGTCTGGATAGGGTATGCAACCAATATGCAACATATCTATCTTGCAGCAGTATGCCTCATTGGATTTCTTATCTATCGAAATAAACGCAGGACTGCCCTACTCAGTGGTTTTTTTCTGCTCATCAATACACTTTCATTTAGTTTTCTGAAAGCACAAACCGCAATTCCGCGCCCTGCAGAGATACTCACTTCAGAAACAACTTTTGCATTTCCCAGCGGCCACACCGCGACAGCATTCTTTTTCTTCGGGTTAGTCTGGTATGTATTCTATACGCATCTCAAACACCCCCTAAAACGTATCCTCTTGCTCTGTAGTGCGCTCATTCCATTCATCGTGGGGGCTGCTCGAATGTATAGTCACTCTCATTGGTTTTCAGATGTGCTCAGCGGGTCATTACACAGCTTGTTCTGGTTATGTTCCTTGCTTTTTCTCGTATCTCTCACTAAAAAAGGATAACCCCTAAAGCATATCTGTCGTATGAACAAAGAAATACCAACAATTAAAAAGCGTTAGAAAGTCAACCAATCGCAGGGGATGTGGTGCAGCCTGGTAACATTCGAGGTTTGGGACTTCGCGACCCCGGTTCAAATCCGGGCATCCCCATTTTTTCAGTAGTTTTTTATACTCGTCTTTTGCCTTTCTGCTCATGATAATGCGAGAGAAAGATGCCTATCGCCCCGGTGATGAAATTATCTATCTAGAAGATGAAGCACGTATCCATGCACAAGTACTTGCAAATAATTCAGACGAACACTGTGTGCAGTATGAATTGGAAGTGGTACGAACAGAGTCTGTAAGTCTAGATCACACCCCCCTTTACCGCACGGACACAGATTTACCTGCAATGAAAAAAGGGAGTCTACTTTTATCTATTGGGAAATTGAACGCTTACTTGCACTCGATAGAAATTAAGGATATTGATAGTCAAATGCGGCAGTTGCTGAGATAATACCGGGGAAATGAAGAAAAGTCGCTCGTGCGGACCCTCGAGCTGCCTGCACCGCTTCAAAGTGAGCTAATACACAGGCAAGTCCATACGCCCCACACACGCGCACAAATCCTCGTTCCTCTTGTTCCACAGAAGCAACTGAGAGATCAAACGGAGCAGAAATCCATCGTTCTTCTCGCTTAATGCGAGCCAGTTCACGAGCTTGCGGGCTTGCACGAGGCACACACGCTTCATGGACAATCACATAGAGTGGGCGATGCTCCATGCCCTACAGTTTCTCGAATACCTTTTTATATGCTCTGTTAATGAGATATTCTACGGTATCACGTGCTATTCCACAGACCATATCATTTAAAAACCCCGAAATAAACCAGAAGATATGACAAGTAAAACAAAAAAGTCCAAGGCATTTGGTAAGTTTGGTGCAGGATATGGAACACATGTTAAGAAGATATACAATGAAATTGAATCGTTGCAACGGAAAGATCAACCTTCCCCTTTTCACCCACGTGGGAAAGCAAAGCGTCTCGCCGCAGGTATTTGGCAATGTTCGCATACGGGTAAAATCTTCGCAGGTCCAGCTTATTCACTCACCAAAAAGCAATAACCAGAGCTTTTAAAAATCCCCAAATCCCCCTCATACTCATGGCACAATACAAATGTTTCGGATGCGAAAAGGCAATTACAAGCAAAATACTTGAAAAGCGTTTTGTCTGTCCACACTGCGGATCAAAGATTTTCTACAAACCTCGTGCCCAAATTGTAAAGTTAAAAGCACTTTAACAATGGATCAAGCGCTCCAAGAACAAATTCAAGAATTACAATTTCTCGAACAACAATTACAACAGCTGAGTATGCAAAAACAATCATTGCAAGTTGAACACGCAGAAGTACTGAACGCAACAAGGGAAGTTACCGCAACGTCCGGAGAGGTCTATAAAATTGTAGCAGGCATTATGGTCAAAACAGACAAAGCCCAAGCACTCAAAGAACTTAGTGAAAAAGAAAAAAATTTCTCAAGTAAACTCAAAACCCTTGAACAACATGAAGAAGCACTCGTGAAACAAGAAGAACAAACACGCACACACGTTCAATCTGCCGTCGAGAAACAGAAGAAAAAAACATAACGTAAACATAATACATTCAATTACGTGCGTCAGATTACAGCAATCTTTATATACCGCATCCACACCAAAGACACTATGGTGATGAATACACTCAAAAAGATGTTTGGTTCAAGCTCAAGTGGCGACGAATACGTTGAAATTGATGTGAATGCGCAACAAGAAAAGGACGTAAAGGTCATTGTCAAGCCCTTT
The DNA here is from genome assembly GCA_009694725.1 of Candidatus Pacearchaeota archaeon. Lineage (GTDB taxonomy): Archaea > Nanobdellota > Nanobdellia > Pacearchaeales > GW2011-AR1 > SICV01. The sequence continues at coordinate 94,879 of SICV01000001.1, read as the reverse complement.
ATTCTCAGACAATATGATGATATTAATGATATCCTTAATTCTATCCGTGAAGGATACACTATTGCCGTTATTGATATGAAACCTCTGAAAACAAAGGACATTATTGAACTCAAACGAGCAATAGCAAAGATCAAGAAAACAGTTGATGCGATTGAAGGGCAAATTGCAGCATTTGGGGACAGTACGATCATTGTAACTCCTAAATTCGCTGAAATTCAACGTACTCCTCAAAGCGCAGTAGTCAAGAAACCAGATTATATCAACGAATAAGATATATCCCACGTATTGAACTCTTTTCCCTTTCTATTCTCTATTTTCTGTTCTTTGCCCCATAGTTCTCCTTGCCTTCGAGTATAACTGAGCATTCCCCCTCTATTCCAATCGCGTTCGCTTTAATCCAAAGATTTAAATAGGGGTTGTAACTCCAGAATTACAACACAAAATGAACTTCACAAAACTATTTGTCGCTTTGTTTGCATCTTTGTTCTTAGTAAGCGTTGCTTCTGCGATGATTTTTAACCCTGATCCAGCTATCGTCTCTCAAAGTGCTACCTCTGTAGCACACAATGCAGGTTCATTTACGGTAATATTTAATGTAACAAACGCTGCAGGTGCAAATTCAGGAGTAGCAAATTTGACTTATGTTCCCGTTTCAGGTACCGTAAGTTCTGTTTCTTTCTCTCAAAATCCAGTAACTCTTGGTAATGGAACAACCGCAACAATCACTGCAACAATCAATTTTCCGGCATTTCAAACAGGAACTATTTCAGGTAGATTCAATGCAGATGATACTACAGGTACTGGCGCAGACACTCTATCTAATACTTTTACAGTTACTCTTAATACATCCACGGCGTACACCCTCACAAAAACAGCAGAAGTTACTCCTTCTCAAAATGGTTCTCTAACATTGACAAACACAGGTAATCAAGCATTAACCTTCTCATTAGTAAAAGCTTCAGGTGCTTTAAACGTCTCATTTTCAAATAGCAATCCAACCGTTACGGTTGGTTCTACCACAACAGTTACTGTTTCCCCTACTGCGGGCCAAACGTTCCGTATTGGCACATCGTCTGCAGTAGTTACAGCTGTTCACGCTACAGGTAATCAATCAGTTACCTTTACACGAACCGGCGGATTCTGCCCAGCAGGTAAAGTAACAACAAATCTTACCCTTCGTGACGTTGAACTTACCAGTTCTGGCGATGAAGATGATGAATGGCATGTTATTGATGAAGTGTCTGTTGAAGTAGAAATTGAAAACACCGGTAGCTCAGATCTTGAAGATCTTATTGTTGAACTCGGTTTATTTGATTCAAATGGTAACAATGTTGCTGATGAACTCGACTTCACTTCAGAAGGCGAAGAAGAATTTGATGTAGGGGATCTTGATGATGGCGATGATACGAAGATTGAATTTACCTTTAAAGTCCCTGCAGATATTGATGAAGGTTCATACACACTTATTTTGAAAGCATTTAGCGATGATGTTAGTCAATCGTCTCTCTGTACTGATAGCGTTGCTGAAAGTATTCAAGAAACAATTCAAGTAAAGTCAGAAGATGATGAAGGCAAATTCATTGCATTTGATGATATTACTGTCTCTCCAACACAAGTAACCTGTGGTGATTCAGTTACTATTACCGCAGATGCAATCAATATCGGCGAAGATGACGAAGATCGCGTTTTAATCAACTTGGTAAATCGTGTTCTTGGCGTAAATGAAATTGTAGAAATCACACAAGGTCTTGACCAAGGAGACAGTAAAATGGTATCCTTCTCATTTACCGTACCTCAAGTTGCAGATAACACCTACACGCTTGACTTATCAGCAGAATATGACTATCGAAATGGTGTCTATCGTCAATCACTTGATGATGATGTTGAAACACAATTGAAAGTATTCGGTTGTTCAGCAGCTCCAGGTACCACGAATGCAGTCTCTATCAATGCAGACCTTGCTTCAGATGCGGTAACTGGTGAAGAATTGAAAGTTACAACCACCTTGAGAAACAATGGGGATAAAACAGCATTATTTGCAGTAACGGCAACTGGCTTTGAAAGCTGGGCAAGTTTGAAAGATATTTCAGAAAACATCGTACAAATTCCAGCAGGCCAATCAAAGGACATTACAATTACCTTGATGCCACAAGATGACGCAGCAGGCGAACAAAGCTTTACAATTAATGCTCGAACTGAAGATGGGAAAATCCAATCTCGTCAAGTTGTGGTGCAAGTTGCAAGCGACTCCCTCTTTGATGGAAGCTCTTGGACCTGGGTGTTGATTGCAGTAAACGTAGTCCTCGTTATCTTGATTATCGTAGTTGCAGTCATTGTCTCTCGCAGATAAGTAATCCCTCTAACGCTACATTCTTAAATCTCATTTGAGTAAGATACGTATGCGCGAAGAATACGACTATCTCCTACGATACGGGCTTATCTTGGTAATCGGTATCTACGCCCTTGCCCCCCTCTATTGGTTTCTGACCCCCCTCACCGTGTTCGGTACATACCTTGCCTTATCGCTCGTCAGTCACACAACGCTTCTTGCAGAAACAAGCTTGGTGTTTAAAGGAGAATATATCGCGCTCGTCCCTGCCTGTATCGCAGGAGCAGCATATTATCTTCTCCTTATCTGTGCCTGCACCATTCCTATTTCCTGGAAAGAACGAGGAAAACTGATTGCAACAAGTTTCGGCATCTTCTTTCTCGTCAATCTCCTTCGCATTCTTCTCGCAACCTATCTCGCGACAAGTAATCAATCATTATTTGATGCAACACATGCCCTCTTTTGGTATGCCGGAAGCACATTAATTGTCATTGCCTGTTGGTTCGGGACTGCAACCTATTATGATATAAAAGAAATTCCCATTCTCACGGATATACAAAACCTTATCAAAGCAATGCAGAGTAAGCAATGAGCGTACTTCAGACATTCGCCGATTGGCTCGTCCAAACAATTGGTACCTCTGGTTATACGGGGATAACGGTACTAATGGCAGTAGAAAGCTCATTCATCCCCTTTCCGAGTGAGGTAATCCTTATTCCCGCAGGCATCCTTATTCAACGGGGAGAACTTTCATTTTGGCTCGTACTCCTTGCAAGTACCTTCGGAAGCCTCATAGGGGCATATGTGAATTATTATATTGCGCTTACATTGGGGAGAAAAACAGTGAATACATTAGTAGCAAAATATGGTTCATTTTTCCTTCTCTCGAAGAGTTCAATTATAAAAGCAGAAAGGTATTTTGCACAACACGGCACCATCACCACATTTATTGGACGCCTTATCCCCGTCATTCGGCAACTCATTTCCCTTCCGGCAGGGTTTGGCAAGATGCCCCTTATACTCTTCACACTCTGGACAGCATTCGGGGCAGGAGTCTGGTCATTCATTCTCATCACCCTGGGGATTATTGTCGGAGAAAACTATACTCTTTTGCATCAGTATTTGAATCAAATTACTCTCGGAGTTGTCGGAATCTGCCTTATTGTGGGGCTCTGCTACTATTACAAACATAAACGATAATCGACAGTATGAGTAACACAACACAGACATTCGATACCTTTAACGTAAATACTTATTAACTAATTCAAAATACTTTTATGGTCTGAGTGAAGTTGCACCCAATGCACGTCGTTGTGCAACAGATTCAACCATGAACTTCTCAATAACCGGGATAACACTACAGTTCTGGACAGTCAGCACAAAACACCGGTCTTGTATCCTTTCCACTGATGATTCTTCTCCAGCTTGGAGAATAATAACCATGGCTTGTAAAAGAGTAACTTCTTCTTCCTGATTCGTGGTACAGTCTGCATGGGTCACATTAAATTCGGCAGCCTTCAGAGGATCAGGAGAAGCAGATTTCACTTTCAACCCATTTAATCCAAGGAATGAGGTCAGGGTCCCCACCCCAACGGCACTATCTGAACACGTATTCAATTCACTCGTATTGACACTCAAATAGACCCGGCGAGAGTCATAGATGATGCGTCCGGTAACTGGTACTTCATTCTCACGAGGATCTTCACGTAAATATAAATTATAACGCGTAGTGGGATCAATAAAATACGCATGATGGTGAAGGCGTAAATCGCCCTCTTGTTCAATCGTAAACGTTAATCCCTTATACGTGTAGGTCGTCATCGCAACAAGCGTGTATTGAAAGACAAAGGCTCCAAACACGAGAACTAACAACCACCAGACCCAAAGGGGGATCTTTCCTGCAAATTGTGTGACTTCTTGTCTTAATCGTTGGAGATCATCAGACGTGTTTTTCTGCTTCCGAACCATTTTCACACAAGCGTAAAGTGCCTTTTAAGGATTATGCTAGACTCGTTAAACGATAAACCCAGGCATCAAAAGCAGTGCGACTTCCTTCAATTATAATGCATTGTTTCTGCTGGTAGACTCTCTCCACCAGAGCAGTTTGATTCCAAGAAATAACTGGCGTTGTACAATCACGCTCAGGCACATCTTCCACACAGTTGCCAATGCATACAGGCTGAGAAGCAACTAATTGTCCCACGGTCATCCCTACTGCCTCTCCTAAGCTGGGACTTGCAATATTATATTCGATCGGAAGAGCAACTAATTCTGCAAGAGTAATGTTAGTCATCAACGTAACATTTCCCACATCATCAGGACTCGTCAAAAACTGAAACGAAGCACCATAGACATTCGCAGACCAGACACCATTTCCGAGGTCTTGGATGCCCGTAGGGGCATTAGAAGTATCGGGAGGAAGCGTATCGCTACTCGGGCTTGATAAGAAGGCATATCCCACGCTACTTACAATCATAATTCCCACGGCAAAATATAAGAAAAGCTGAGATGAACGCTTCGAGGTTGTATCAGAAGCAGAAGTTAATGAACGCATCTCTTCCAAGCGTAACCATCACTTTTAAGGATTACGCTTGCAGTAGATCGGTAGCATAAGAGATGCTCCTTTCATACAGGTAGACTTCTCATCGTCTCTATCCCTCAGATAGTGGGCACCCTCTTATTGTCTATCAATACATATCCACGAGAGTTCATCCCCCACTATTCAAAAAGTACATTTGATACTTCCGTCATTCAGGTATACAAAGCTCAAAAATCGCACACGTGTCCCCGAAGGAGAAGAAAAAAAAAGAAAAAAAGAAAAAAAAACGAACTGAAAAAATCAGTTCAAAACTTAAGCAGAGGTTGTATCAACCATTGCTACTGTGTTACCAGTGCCTTTGTATTTCTTACCGACTGTTGTATCAACAGTTTGAGTAGTCAACACTTTAGCTCCAGCTTCAGTATCAGCTGCAGAATAACCCGCAACTAATGTAGCAACTTTACCACCAGTTCTCGAAAAGCTTTGGATCAAGAATGATCCAGCGCCAACGCCCGTCTTCTGTTCGAAGTCGGAACCGCAAGCAGCTCCTCCAAGAAGTTCTTTGGCAAGTGTATTGACACAGCTACCACCAACAACGATGAGGTTCTTCGAAGATACTGAAGCAACTTCAGTGTCCTTTACATGAACCGATCCTAATTCTTTGAGACCAGAGCCGGAGCCCGTGGATGCAACAGAAGAACTAAGTTCACCTGCATACAAGAGAGCATTTACTTGTTCATCAGGGTAACTGATAGTGACAACGTACTGATCGGAATCAGCACGGTCTTCAGTAACAAGAGAACCGAAAAAGTCCATACTTGTATAGATATCATCATTAGATTCAGATTGTCTATCGACAAAGAGTTCTTGCCATCCAAGATCAACACCCGCAATTTGAATTGGGGTAGAACTGGAGACATAACCACTAAATCGAACAACAATTGATTCTTCATTGTTGAGGTCATCTTCTTCCTCAAAGAGGAATAACGCCGGAAGACTAATAGCTGTATTAGAATCTGGAGTGTTTAATTTCACAGATGTCTGATTCTGAACCGAAGTGGTAGAGATATTCCAAGCTAATGCTCCAGCAGATATAACAACAGATGTTGCGTTAGAAGAGGTATTTAACAAAGCAGAGTTAACAATCCATCCTGCTCCATCCGTAGAGTTCTTCGAAACAGTAATCGATGTATATCCATCACCATTCGGGAACTTAAGAGTAGAGGCAGAAGCCCCATTATCTTGAAGAACGTTATTCACATTCGACAAGTTAAGGGTAATCGGAGTGTAGAATCCAACTTTAGCACCTTTAGATGTTTCAAGGGTATTTAAGACATTAACAACTCCAGAGGAGGTGTCAGGGTCATTAAATTGAACAAAACGAGCACGTTCAGTGAGGTCGCTCGCACCAGTGTAGGTAACCGAATAAGAACGGCCACCGACAGTAATAGTACCAGAACCTTCAGCTGTTAATGTAGCTTCGTATGTATCTCCTGTAAAGACATCTCTAACTTCAACTTTATCGTTATCATAACCGCTTGTAGCGTTTGTGACCGCAGTAACTTCAACTAAGTAGCCATCATCCTCGTTTCCAAGGAGAGTGTATTGAGATTTGTTAACTGGCGCCATTTCAGGGAGTACGAAAATATCACGATCACTATCACCAAGAACCATAGCGGTCTCGTTGTTAATGAACGTAATAGTCTTTGCAGCATCATCTTTATGGGTAGCAAGATTAACAGTCATCTTATCATTGCCTGAGGCTTTGATAAGAATCTTTTCTCGATCACTTGAGTTGGCAAGAATAGTCATTCCTGCAAAATTGACTTTAAATGTACCGAAGACAGGGTCCACGAATGAACCGCCGGCAACAATAGCATCTTCATCAGAGTCGCTTGCAGCGACAGCTAAGGTGATTTTGGTGATATCGTCAACACTACCTGTAAATGTTACAGAGGTGCCTTCGACAGCATCTTCATCAGAGCCAATTTTTACTTCTGATCCACTTTGCAAAATGATTTTTTCTGCGCCAACAGTAATTTCTGCAAAAGCAGTATTCGTAGCATCAGATTCATCTGCAATATTAATAGCAACTTCCAAACCATTGACGGTCTTAGAAGAAGCTTCATTAATTTTCTTAGTATCAGAAACGCCTGCTGCATTCGTTACTTTAACCGTTGCATCTGTATCCGAAGCGGATATGAGATCAATAGTGTATGTTGCGCCATCAACCGTTACCGAAGTAGACGGAGAAGGAGCAGACCCACCTAAAGTTAAAGTAGCTGTTTCAGAGGACTTGTACAACACTAATTCGTCATCATCAGTTGCAGAACCAACAGTAAATTTCTGACCGAAAAGAGTAAGCTCTTCTCCTTCAGAATCACTATTAGTAAAGTTCACTGCACGATCAAAGGTAACAGTAGCGTTATAGATAGGTTGCGTATTAGCATTCGTACCTAATTGGATACCGAAACTTGGATCGTCATCACTTGTTGGTAATTTATCGTACACAACACGAGGGTTTGCACCCATAGTAATTGTTTGGATAAAATCAGCATCAACATTACCGGAGAATGAACCATCTTCTAAGATAGTAGCTAGTTCAGATTCAGTAAGCGTTGATCGCACTACGTTAGCGCTATTGTTTAGATAGATTTTCGTAGAACTTGTGAATAATGGGAATGTTTCACCACTTGTTGAAGTAGTTGTAGAACTTCCAGAAGAACTGCTCTGTGCGCTTAGTTTAGCTTGCAAATTGCCGGTAATTGTAGTAACCGAAGCAAGGTCGAATTCAGCGCCAGGAAGGCTACCGTATACAACCGCTACACCAGCATTTCCGTTTTGAACGAAAGGAGCTGGGTAGTTTGCAGCAGCTGCGAGTGCAAGCGTTGAGCTTAACATCGCAGTACTTGCGAGAACAGATGCAATTTTTCTAAAATTTATTTTCATATTTATATAATCCCCCTTTCAACTGTTTAGTGTGGTAATCCCGAAGGATCTCCCAAACGAGAAGGCTTCAAGAGCCCACCGTGAGATATGCGTAGGGAACATACCTCCACTACTCAGCATGAGTAGAGTAAAGTGTTGAATCCAAAATCCTTTAAAAAGCTTTGCCCGCAAGTGAATCTAGTGCGAAGTAGTGAATACCCTACCCATTTAAGGGTATATAAAGCTTATGTTGAGTAAAGAAGTGACAACAAGCTCTCTTCGTCACTGTCCCTCATAAGTCTGAGGAAAGAGACAATAAGGTATATTTAAAGACATATATAGTGTAAAAAGACTTATATACCGGGGTTTCCTCGGAGAAAGCATGGGGAAGAGAGAAAAAACAAAAGTAATTCATCTTGCAGAACGAAGTGGTGCATTCAATACCTTCTTTAAACGTCTTGCAGGAGAACATAAAGAAGTAGATCTTGCACAACTTGCAGATATTCGTGCAGTATTAAGTTCAGAACGTGCACGCCTCATTCATCTCATTAAAATTAACAGCCCTCATTCCATCTATGATCTCGCACACCGAGCAAATCGCCCCTATAAAGCGGTGCTCACCGATTGTAAACTACTCGTTAAATTTGGAATTATTACCCTCGTGCCTGAAAAAAGAGGAAAACGTATTTGTGCAAAACCTCTGCTCATTCTCGACGCATTACATCTCACCCTACATTTTTAAGTACACACAAAAAGTGCCAATGAATAACCAGTACCGGGCAAAAAGCGTTGATCTCCCTGATAGGACGTACAATTTCCTGCAGAAAGTGTAACGACCGGAGGAGTATCAGGTTCACTCACCGTGAAACGATAGCCCTCAATCCTGCTTCCGATCGGAAACGCCTGGGTAACTAATGAATGGAGTGTGTTATTCATTACCGTACATATTAATTCTTCAGACGCACATTGTTTTCCTGGTTGCATAATGCACTGTACCAGTAATTCATGCACTGAAATCAATCGATCTCCAGTAAGCGCACAGGAACTCGTCACCTGGGGCAACGCATCCAAGAAACTTCCCCCTTCAGGAAAGGTACTTGATTCAGGAACAGGAGATCGAAGATACATGCCCAATAAGATAACGCCCACGATAGCTAATACCACCAAGAGTACAGCGAATCCAACAATCTCTTCTTGCCCTCGTTTCATGCTTTCCCTCCTGATGCCAATACCATACCCAACTGGCATCGTTCCTGATTGATCGAAGGATCCCAATAACACATAGCACTGAATGCCCGCTGTGCTGTGCCATAGGCGTCACCTCGAATAAGCGTAATGCTCCCGCACTCAGGGTACTGTTGTGCAGTGCAGGTACGATTGACCCCGAGAATCTGCACTTCTAAATAATCGAGGTTCCATCGATCAGCGAGTGAATAATTTCCCTCTGCAAGTACCCAGGCATGATCCCAGGAAACACATCCTTGGCAAGATCCTTGGAGTTCAGGAGTGTTGACGAGTTGACTCACCAGTTTCCCTCCCGCATATTCCTGTAGTGCTTCCACCTCTCCTTTGACCGAATGCAAACGCCAGGAAGTAAAGAAAACGGCGATAAGAGCAAAAAGTAAGACAAGCGCTACAATCACGAACGCCATTTCTTGAATTTTAAGTTGTCCCTTCATGCATTTCTCCAGAGTGAACAGATACTCGATCGTTCGTCTGTTCCAAGTATTTCTGCTTGTTCAGCAAGACCTGCCAATTGTTTTGAACTATTAGTCGAGCGAAGTGAACGCCCATACTGAACTACTGAAGTACCAACGGCCGTGCTACATCCTTCTCCATGCGCCCCAATAAGTGCACTTGCCCCCGCATACAGGTCTGCCAAAGCAGCCCCGCGGTGCATGAGTACACCAATCTGACATTCATAGACCTGCGGGGAGGCAACCAACGCACCATACAACAAAGCACCTTCATAATACAATGATTTTCCCCCTGTGGTTACTCGTCGGAGATACGAATCAACTGCAACATCACATCCCTGTGTTTGATCAAAACAAATAATGCGCGTCCCTTTACGACATCCACGTACCTGTTGTACTGCCTGCACACTATGATTATCAGAACCAAAGGTGTCAAGAACAGCTTCAGGCGCACTAACCAAGCAGAGAGGTTGCGTCCAGACAATGACGAGGTCACTTATTTTATAGGGAAAGAGAAAGGGGACCACTAAACTATGCACGGTTGTCCCGGTCAGCGTCGTATTGCCAAATACTGCAACGCCAGCAGTTTCTTGGGCGTATCCAGGCACACTGTTTCGTCCGATACTCGACAACGCCCGCGTTTGCACACTACTTGCATCACGCGTACATCCTAAGGTAATTTCAGTTGCCTGGGGAAATATAATCGGATTTGGGCGGAAGGATGTTTCAACACTTGTTTGTAATGGACTCAACAATCCAGACAATGCTTGCGCCGTCTCACTATCGCTGATGGTACGTTCTTGTCCCACAAACGTGCTCACCCCATAAATCGCAAGAATCAAAATAAGCGCCCCCACAATCAAAGAAAACAACCAGGAAAAACTAAATTCAAATCCTCTACGCATCGATACGAACCATCCGTTCACTGACACTTTCTTTACTAACCCGGAACGTTACTTTTCCTCGCACAACGGGCTTACATAAGAGCGGAGTAGAAGCAAGATGGGTTAATTTGCGCGCAGCAAGTTCACCATCGCACGCGTTTGTAGGGGGTAACGCATACACGCCGATACCTTCGACGATATACACATCAATTAACTCGCGCAAGGTCGCATTCGTGCCTGAACTCATATCACCAATACAAAGAGACGTAATCCCTGAAGGCACCTGCAATGAGATTTCTTTATTTCCAACAGCAGCGCCCCAGACAGAATCTACTCCTTCTTGTAACTCCGCATACGCCAATTGTAACGTGGTACATTTTCCCGTTTCTACAAATTTCGTAATAAAGTATCCGGCAGTACCGACAGTCGCAATAATAATCAGTAATGAAAAAATCATGCCAAATGACAGTTCTAATTGTCCTTTCATTGGTTTCTCCCTAAGCCTGCAAGAGTCCCAGAAACAGAAAGAATGGCTAAAGGAGGAGAACAAAGGAGTGCTGCCGCTCGAATGTCTTTCATCATCCGAGGATGACAGGCAACTACTACCTGTTGTTTAATTTTTTCAAAGACAGGTTGGGCTCGCATCCATCCCAACAAACCTATCCCTTCCAGTAATCCCTGTTCAACATGATGAACATCTGAAGAAGCAAATAAAAGATACTGATGATGCAAACGATGCGAGGCCTTTTTTCCTAAGGCCATTAGGAAAGAATGGTTGCATTTGCCAATGTATTGACAACACGCTTTACCACATCCCCCTCTAATGCAAACCCTAAACTCTCAGCATTCCCCACTTTGAAATTATTCATCCCCACCACTTCTCCTTGTACATTAATTAAGGGGCCTCCTGAATTCCCAGGGTTCAAGGAAACATCCGTTTGAATATATTCTTGCTGCCCATTTGGGCCCTTTCGATTCAAAGCGGATACAATTCCTTCAGTCACCGTAAATGCTAACCCTAAAGGGTTACCGATAGCAATTACTTTATTGCCCACAACTGGCAAATCATCTGCAAGTTCTAAGGATTCAAATACGGCGTTAACTTTCAAGAGAGCAACATCGCGGGTGACGTCTGCACCGATAAGTGTTGCAACAATAACTTTTCGATCATGGGTAAGCACTTCAATACGTTTTGCACCGGCAATAACGTGCTGATTAGTAACAATATAACCACTATCCGTTAAGACAAATCCTGTACCCATAGAAGTATCTGTGCCGATACTTACCACCCCTTTTATCACTTCGCTAATAACTTCAGAAAAATCCCCCGTTGACGATTTTAATAATTCTAGATCTTCTTGTAACGTATCTTGGAATGCTTGCTGTTCTCCAATGACATCACGCAAAGCACTAAATGTTTGCTGAGTGGTAGTTCGTTCTTCTTGCAAAGAATCTCTCAGGAGCGAAATAAAACTTTCATTCAGAGAAGAAGTCTCACGAGTAAGGGCAGCATTAGTTTGAGTAATTTGTGCACTAATGGACAGAAAGGAAGCAATGTGCAATACCAGAAGAATAACCACTGCCCCATATAAGATGCCGTGGTGTCTATCCATGCGTGATTCTATTCATTCCGCTATTTATAGCTTACGACGGGGAGAGCGAGCAAGGTATATAAACAAACTTTCAGTGCTTCAGATATGCGAATTCACGCAATAGGGGGCTATGATGAGGTGGGGAAGAATATGACTGCCGTTGAAGTGGGCAATGATGTTTTTTTGTTTGATGCAGGATTACATTTACCTGCGATTGTAGGCATTTCAGAAAAAGAGCGCGTGCCAACTGAACGAGGTATGAGAAATTTAGGGGCATTGCCGGATGATGTGTATTTGGAAACGATTAACCTGCGAGATAAGGTACGAGCACTGATGGTTTCACATGCCCATTTAGATCATGTTGGGGGTGTACCGTATGTAGCACCTCGCTATAAAGCTCCAGTTATTGGCTCCCCGTATACCATGTCCGTATTAAAAGTATTAATGCAGGACTCAGAACAAACAATCCCTAATAAGATTATTACCGTTCCGGTTGATGGTTCATATACAGTCAAAACAAATAACACGTATCAGTTAGAATTTATTAACATGACTCACTCAACAATCCAATCTTCGATTATTGCACTTCATACGCCTGAGGGCATTATTCTCTATGCCAATGATTACAAATTAGATAACGCGCCCGTTTTTGGTGAGAAGCCAAATTATGCACGTTTAAAACAACTTGCACAAAAGGGAGTGAAAGCATTGATCGTTGATTGTTTATATGCCCCTGATGATCGAAAAACCCCTTCAGAGAAAATTGCCCGCGGATTATTAGAAGACGTTTTATGTACTACTGATAATAGCAAAGCAGGCATTATTATCACCACCTTCTCCTCGCACATCGCTCGTTTGAAATCGATTGTTGAATTAAGTCAACGGTTAAATCGCAAAGTCGTTTTTTTCGGAAGAAGTCTTAGTAAATATGTTCAAGCTGCCTCAAATATTGGCAAGGCTCCATTCAAAGGAAGTATCCAACTAGTTACCTACAAAAAACAAATGATCAAAATGCTTAAAAAAATAAACAAGGCAAAATCTGAATATGTTATTGTCTGCACAGGCCATCAAGGAGAGCCAGGGTCTATTCTTGATCGTATTGCCCGACAAGAATTACCCTTTGATCTCTCAAGTGATGTACATATTATCTTCTCTTCAAAAACAATTCCAACCGATGTCAACGAAATGAATCGCGACCAACTAGAAAAACGGCTACGTAAACATCAAGTACGTATTTTTGATAATGTCCATGTCTCAGGACATGGCGGGAGAGAAGATTTACGCGATTTAATCACGCTCGTTAAACCTGAACACGTCATTCCATCTCATGGTGAACTTCAGAAACGCCAAGCAGGGGCTAACCTCGCGGAAGAATTGGGCTATAAAGTAAATAAGACCGTACACTTAATGGATAATGGGAGCGTACTAACAATATGAATGAAGAAATAATCGGAGGCATAAAAAATGCCCTTGAAAGAGGTATTTCACTTGACAAGGCAGCACAGAGTTTCATTAACGCAGGATACAATCCTAAAGAAGTGCAAGAAGCAGTACAAGCATTGGGTGGCGTCTCTGCTCAAATTACGACTATCCCTCTCGCTACCCCCCAGCCTATTCTTTCGAAATCTTTTTCCCCCATTCAACAAAACTCTGTTGCTTCAGGAATAGTTTCCCCCTCTACTCTTCCAGAACAGAAAAGTAAAACCTGGAGATATGTCTTAATTGGGTTAGCAATAGTTATTGTTATTCTTATTGCTGCATTAATCGGCGTTATTGCATTTAGTGACAAACTTCTTGAATGGCTTAAGCCAACTGTGTGATGGTTTCTCATGCCTCTATCTATCAACCGGCTGAAGATTCATGGTTACTTGCTGCACAGGTCAAAAAATATGCCTCCGGCAAAAAAGTGATGGATATGGGAACAGGGTCGGGCATTCAAGCCCTCACGGCAAAGGAAGCAGGAGCTTCTTCAGTTCTTGCAGTCGACATAAACCGAAAAGCTTTAGCCGAAGTACAAAAGAAAGGAATCTCTACACAGTATTCCAATCTCTTTACTAAAGTACATCAGAAATTTGATTTAATTATGTGTAACCCGCCTTATCTTCCTGCAGATGCACAAGAAGACAAAGCCAGTGCTCGTGCAACAACGGGAGGAACAAGAGGCGATGAATGGATTCTGAAATTTCTTGCCCAAGCACCCAAGCACCTTACTAAAGGGGGCCTAATGCTTCTCCTCCTCTCCTCACTTACTCCACGTACAAAAATCAGCCTCTTGCTTAAGAAACAAAAGTTCAGGAAGCGAGTCATCGCACAGCAAAAACTCTTTATGGAACAATTAGAAGTATGGGAAATCCAACAGCGTTAAAAACCCTCAAAAACCTTTCTCACTATGGATAATAATCGCCTACGTACTCTTGTGCATCAGTTAGAACAAAATCAGGCACAATTACAAGCAATAACCCAACAACTTATTGAATTAGAAAGTTTTACGCACGCATTGCCTGAGGCTATTCCCGGTTCTACAATTTTGGCACCTCTTGGAAAGGGAGTATTTCTCGAGGCCCAGCTTGCCCCTGCCCTCTCGTGCTTTGTGGAAGTAGGCGCAGGGATAGTGCTTAAGAAAACAATCGGAGAAGTTACTAAAACGTTGAACGAGCAAACAAGTCAGTTACGAATAGCAAAAACTCAATTGCTTCATTACCAAGCAGATGTAGAACAACAAGCACAAAAACTACTTGAGCATAACCTATAAAAGCGACTCTTCCTCCAAACGAGTATGTTTGAAATGTTGGTGAATCCAAAAAAAGCGGAGAGATACCCTTGGGAACTCTTTTTTGTCGGAGCGTTCTATGCAAGTCTTGCGGTGTTGCTCACCGAAGCAGTATTCTCACGCGATTTAGTTCTTTCCCGATACGCCGGGTTGCTTATAGTCACGTTCACCGTGATGTTCTCCATGCCGTTCATGTATTACACCATTAAATACGAAGAAAGTAAAATCCCCTATATACGCGGGACAGTCAATTTGTTACGTGAACACGAAAAGGCAATCAAAGCATTTCTCTATTTATTTTTAGGATTCGTCGTTGCTTTTGCATTTTGGTATATCGTCTTAGATTCTCCTCAAAATTTTAAAGCACAAATTGAAACCTATTGCCTGATTAATCGTCCAAGCAACATTGAAAATTGTGTTGAGCAGTATGGTATCCAGGATTCGGTAGTGGCGACGGGAGGAGTGACTTCTTCCGCTAGACTTATGCAAATTTTCAAGAATAATATTTCAGTACTCATTTTTACACTCGTCTTCTCCCTCATCTTTGGGGCAGGAGTAATCTTCATCCTTGCCTGGAATGCATCAGTTATTGCAGCAGCCATAGGGATTTTCACAAAATTTACCCTTGTTGATTTACCGTTCGGATTAATGAGATATATGATTCACGGCATTCCAGAAATCGGGGCCTACTTTATTGTTGCGCTTGCAGGAGGGATGGTTTCTATTGCAATCATTAAACATGAAGCGGGACAAGAACGTTTCTGGGAAGTGTTGCATGACTCATTTAATCTCATTATTGCCGCAGTGATCGTTCTCTTTATTGCAGCATTGATGGAAGTCTATCTCACGCCCCTTTTATTCTAAGTGAAGGGAACTATTCCTGAATGTTTAAATAGCTCTTTTCGCCTATCTTTCCCATGTCCAGTCAGGATGACGAATCACGAGTAGCACAAGAGCGACTACGCGCACTGCTTTCTTCAGTGAAAAGCAAGAGCACGCTCTGGGCCTACGGTGCCCTCGCACTTCTCATGTATTTTGCCTTTTGGATTCGTACAAGAAACCTTCCCCTCTTGCGTGATGTGTCAACAGGGGGCTGGGCATTAGGTCCCGACCTTGACCCGTATCTCTTCCTTCGCTGGGCAGAGTATATTGTACAGAACGGAACAATCATGGCCCATGATGCAATGCGATATGTACCTCTTGGATTTGATACCTCTGGTGAGCTCTTACTCCTCCCCTATATGATTGCCTGGTTTCACAATATACTGGCGTTTCTAGGGCTAACCGATTCCGTAACGCATTCCGCAGTTCTCTTTCCTGCAGTGATGTTTTCACTCACAGTCGCAGCTTTCTTTTTTATGACGCAAGAAATGTTCACCCTCAAATTGGGAACTAAATATGCCTCACTTCTTGCCCTCTCTGCATCAGTCCTCCTCACCATTATCTCAGCATTACTTCCAAGAACCATTGCGGGAATTCCTGAAAAAGAGTCGATCGGATTTTTGTTCATGTTTATCGCATTCTGGGGATTTATAGGTGCGTGGAATGCATTGCACTGGAAAAAAAGAGGAGGCATGCTCGCACTCGCAATTCTGGGCACAGTTGCAATGGCAAATGCCTGGGGAGGGTTTGTCTATATCTTCGTGACGCTTGCTATTGCGTGCGCAATTATGTTCTTATATAATCACATAAATCATACGAACAAAGTAGTCTATGCACTCTGGCTCTTGATAGCAACAGCACTTATTTTACTAACAACCAATCGTTATTCACTTATCGGCCTCGTGATATCTCCGGTAACCGGGTTAGCATACGGTGTACTTGCCATGATCGGAGTAGAATATGTTCTGAAGGATAGACTAAAAATAAAAGTGCCCTATGAAGACAAAGTTCCTTCCCAAGTCCTGTATATCTGTATTGCAGGAGTACTCGGGTTAGTGGTGGGAATTGGCGTACTCGGGTTTGATCATATAGTACAACAAATCCTGAGCGTTAAAAATGCCCTTGTTTCCCCAATTGTTGATCGTTTCGGAGTCACGGTTGCAGAAAATCGTCAACCCTTCTTTACTGAATGGATTAGAAGTTTCAGTAAGACCTTTTTCTTTACATTTATAGTGGGTTCACTCATCTTACTCTACTCTTTATTCAATGCGTATGCTCAGAAAACAAGAATTGTCAAGACAGGGGTATTTGCCTATTTCTTGATTGCGATCATTTTTAGTAGATATGACCCCTCAAGCGTATTTAATGGCACGAACTGGATAAGTCTTCTCTTTTATGCATCAGGGCTTATTGCATTACTAGCCGTATTTGGATATTATTATGTGAAGGGGGAACGAGGAAACTTTGATTTTGGATACATCGTACTCCTTTCATTATTCTTCTTTAGCGTTGTTTCAGCGCGCGGAAGCGTACGTACTATTATGGTCTTGGTTCCAGCAGCCGCAATTCTTGCATCCTATGCTGCAGTCACATGTTATGTTAAATCAAAAGAATCAAAACATACCCCAAACTATCTTGCCTGGTGTGCCGTGGGGATTGCACTCCTCTTGCTTCATACAAGTTTCCTTGCAGGTTCAAGTACGTTCTTCAGTGACAATTTTTGTACGGGATCTGCATCAAGTTTCTTTAAAGAGTCCTATTGCACTGCAAAAGGGTTTGGTCCAAGCGCATATACCCAACAATGGCAACAAGCAATGGCCTGGGTACGCGAAAATACCGCCGAAGATGCCGTATTTGCACATTGGTGGGATTATGGCTATTGGGTACAATCAATTGGGAAACGCGCAACAGTTCTCGATGGCGGAAACCTCTATGGGTATTGGAATCATTTGATGGGGAGATTAGCATTAACCGGAAATAGTTCAGAGCAACTCTTCCAATATTTCAAAACGCATGAGGTAACACATCTACTCATTGATTCAACAGACATTGGAAAATACGGGGCTTTCTCTTCCATTGGATCAGGAACAACCTATGATCGTCGAAGTTATATTCCTTCACTGATAAAACAACAGGCCGCAGGCGAGACAAAAAATGCTTCTCTCTTTCTCTATCAAGGGGGCTTTTCTCTCGACCAAGATATTACCTATGCAATCAATGGAACAGAGACATTTTTTCCTGAAGGCTCAGCAGGGATTGGAGGAATTATTATTGGGTTCAATAAAAATAGCTCGGGAGTCACCCAACCAACTGCACTCTTTATACATAAAGGGAAACAGTTTTCTATACCCTTACGATACGCCTATCATAATAATCAATTATTTGATTTCAAGCAAGGTATCAATGCAGGGGTATTCGTATATCCACGATTAACATCTATTGAAGGTCAACCCCAGATACAAAATGACGGAGCAGCACTCTATCTTTCACCAAAAGTGATCCATTCAAACATCGCCCAGTTATACCTTTTCAATCAAACGATTACAGGATTTACCTTAGTCCATGAACAAGAAGATGCCGTTATCGCATCGATTAAATCACAAAACGCAGGACTTATTGCAGGTCCCTTCTTGCATGATGAATTATATGGGGGCGTACGAGGGGGCGCCTTTGCAGGCCCGATTAGAATATGGGAAGTTACGTATTCTCAGAATCAACAATCAAATGCAACGTATCTCGAAACTGCTTTCCCAGATAAGAGGTTGAATAAAGCGTAATGGATTATATCAATTTTATTTTTATAGGGATCAGTTTTATAATTACCCTCTATACGCTTCCCATTTGGATGCGTAAAGCAAAGCAAATTGGATTGATCTGGGATGATATGAACAAACAGGGAAAGCAAAAAATACCTGGATCAGGAGGGATTGCAGTACTGGTTGGATTCATAGGTGGGGTTCTTACCTTTATCGCATATCATACCTTTATTACAAAAAGTAACGTTCACACCGTCGAAGTATTTGCATTACTTGTTTCGTGTATTATTATGGGCGGTATTGGGTTAATTGACGATTTATTGGGCTGGCAACGAGGAGGCCTCTCAATACGTTCACGTCTTCTCCTTGCACTAGGGGCGGCTTTACCTCTTATGGCTATCAATGCAGGTAAAAGTATTATTTCAGTACCGTTTATAGGAACCTTAGATGCAGGAATTATGTATCCACTTTTCTTAATACCTCTTGCTTTTGTTGGTGCAGGGACCACGTTTAATTTTCTTGCAGGGTTTAATGGACTCGAAGCAGGACAAGGCGTACTGCTCATTGGTGCAGTAAGCGTAGTTGCCTATCTCACCGGAAGCTCCTGGCTTGCTATTATCGGTCTCTGTATGGTTGCTTCATTACTTGTATTTCTATATTACAATCGATTCCCCGCAAAAGTCTTTCCAGGAGATGTACTGACCTATCCGGTTGGTGGACTCATTGCAGGAATGTGTATCCTTGGTAACTTTGAAAAAATTGCACTTTTATTTTTTATTCCCATTATTCTTGAAGTTATACTCAAAAGCCGAGGGAGCTTTAAAAAATCCTCTTTCGGATTACCTCAAAAAGACGGTTCACTAAAGCAAAGATATGATAAGATCTATGGCTTAACACACCTCGGCATAACCTTTTTACAAAAAATGGGCTTACAAGCAACTGAACAACGAGTGACTCTTCTTATTTGGGCGTTTCAACTTCTTATTATCATTGAAACTTTCATCTATCTGCGAGGAGCATTATAATCCGAGATGAAAAAAGGATCTTTCACGTTACTTTCGGGAAGTCTTACTTTGCTTATAGCCTATAATCTCTTCAATGTTTGTAATTTTATATATCAATTTAGCATGGCTCGCTTACTTTCTCCAATAGAGTATGGGGCTTTAGCAACTTTATTTACTGTTGTTTATTTTGTTTCTCTTTTTTCTGATACATTACAAACAACCGTTACAACATTCATTTCAAAAACAGAAGATAAGGGAAAAATAAAAGACACGATTATTCGGTTTTCACAAGGAGCTTTAAAATATACCTTTGCGGTCTGGACACTGTATTCAATTCTCATATTTTTCATTGCCCCTTATCTAAAACTTTCTTCATTACATCTTCTCCTCATTGGAACCCTCATTCCTTTATCCTTTGTTACAGCAATATTGCGCGGAGGATTACAGGGCACTCAAAAATTTAAAGAATTGGGCTTGGGCCTTATCGTAGAATCGTTCGTTAAAGTAAGCGTTGCCATATCTCTCGTATGGTTTGGATGGGCATTATATGGTGCAATTTGGGGAGTTATTATTGGAGCACTCGTA
Organism: Candidatus Pacearchaeota archaeon; assembly: GCA_009694725.1. Taxonomy (GTDB): domain Archaea; phylum Nanobdellota; class Nanobdellia; order Pacearchaeales; family GW2011-AR1; genus SICV01. The sequence goes on along the minus strand of SICV01000001.1, from coordinate 74,913 downwards.
ATTATTCCCCTTTCATCCAAACAACTACGTTTAAAAAATATTTCCAGAAAAGAGGCCCATTTACAAGCGCCTTTCAAAAAGGGAGTCATTACTCTTGTGCTTATGTTGGGAGTCGTGGGGTTTTATTCCATTGATTTACTCATTGCCAGACTTATATTCTCAGAAGAAATAGCTGGAAATTATGCTCTCGCAGCTTTATTGGGGAAGATAATACTCTGGGGTGCAATGCCTATTGGAAGAGCGTATCTTCCATTGGCAGTAATGTCTAGTCAAGTAAAAAGAAAAAAATTACTCATTAAAGCAGGGCTTTTCTCAAGTTTTCTTGTTATCACATTACTCAGTATCTACTTTTTCTTTTCAGAGCAATTAATTATATTATTCTCCGGTAAAGATTTACCTTTGGCCGCAAAACTACTCTTTAAAACAGGGATAGCCATGAGTATTCTTACATTTCTCAATCTATACTTTCTCCATCTTCTTGCAAATATCAAAGAAGACATATCTTTTAATCAAAAAAAGATAAAATTTGTAATATGCGCCATTGGAATTGGATTGGTGAGTGAAGTGGTGTTGTTAAGTACTGCGCACTCTATAGAATCATTTACTACAAGGTTAATTATTGCTTCATGCGCTTTGGGGATATATGTTTGGAGTGGACAACAATTAGCAAAATGAAACTCGCAATTGTTATCCCCGCATATAATGAAGAAAGAAGAATTGGAAAAACGCTCGATGCTTTTATTACCTATTACAATACAAGAAAAGGAGTAAAAACAAAAATATGGGTGATAATCAATAATACGCGTGATAAAACGTTAGAAATTGTTCAGAGCTATAAGAAAAAATATCCTCACAAAATAGACTATCTCAATCTAATCAAAGGCGGAAAGGGATATGCAGTTATTGAAGGATTCAAATGCGCCTATAAAGAAAAGTATGATCTTATAGGGTTTGTTGATGCAGATTTAGCAACAAGTCCTCTGGCTTTTGATGATTTAATACATAAAAGAGGAAAAGCAGAAGGCGTAATCGCAAGCCGTTATCTTCCAGGATCTCGGTGCACACCCACTTTAACGTTTAGAAGGGCAGTTGTAGGGAAACTATTCAATACATTTACAAGATTACTTCTCCACCTTCCAGAATCAGACACACAATGTGGAGCGAAAGTATTTAGTAAACGAGCGATAGCACATATAATCTCTTCGGTAAAAGTAACGCAGTGGGCTTTTGACATCGAGCTTCTCTATGAATGTCATCAAGCAGGGTTTACCATTAAAGAGGTGCCAACAACATGGATAGACATCGAGGGAAGCAAAGTAAAACTGGTGAGGACATCCATTCAGATGTTCTTTGCGGTAATTCAATTACGATTAAAGAAATCCCCTCTTCATTGCTTACTTACTCCTTTGAAAAAACAGGTGTTGTTTATATGGAAAATTGTGCAATAACTATATTTATAATGTATCGGGGAAAGGAGAGTCTATGAGAATCGCGCTCATTTCTTCCCAAGGGGGCCATGCAGGACAAGCAGGCATTATATTTACACCCTCTGTATTGAAAGAGCATAGTGCTATCTTTATTACTGAATCTCCTGATAAAAGCGGGTATCTCGAGAAGTATTTTCAAAAGAAATACCGTACCTATTTTTTCCCCAAAGATTCGTTAGGGGTTAACCCTGTCGCATATAGTCTGCGGTTTTTTCAATTACGGGCTATTTTAAAAAAAGAGCATATACAAAGCATTGTAACAAACGGCGCCCATCTTTCCATTCCGGCAGTACTTGCTGCCAGATCATTGGGAATATATGTTATTTTTATAGACACCTTCATTCGTGTTAAAACGCCTAATTGGTCAGCACGATTTTGTTATTGGTTTGCAGATACATTTTTAGTACAACACGAAACTATGAAAGAAAAGTATGGTAAAAAAGCAGAATTCAGGGGAAGCGTACTATGATTTTTGTAACGATCGGTACGCACCCAGGACAATTTGATCGACTTATTAAAAGAATCGATGAAATTGCCCCCCACATAAAAGAAAAAATTATCATTCAGACAGGGTTTACAAAGTATGTTCCCAAGAATGTAGAACATTTTGTTTTTGCAGAATCGCTCGAACCTTATTTTAGGGATGCTCGGTTAGTAATAAGTCATTCCGCGACGTCTCTTTTAGAGTTCGTATTATCAAACAAAAAACCAATTATTACAGTCCCCCGTCAAAAGAAATTCGGTGAGCATATTAATGATCATCAAGTTGAGTTTGCAGAGGCATTACACCTAAGAACGGGGATTAAAGTTATTCTAAACATTCAAGACATAACTCCTCAACTTCTTAAAGAGTATAAGACAGTACCAATTATCAAAAAGGATAATTTAGTTAAATTACAATCCTTTTTTAAAAAAATATTCAAGGAAATAGAAAATGAACAAAGAAAGTAATGCGCCCTTTGCAAGTGACCGGATTAATTATTTGGTTAATCTCATTGCCCCTCAGAAAAATGAAAAAATTCTGAATATTGGCATATCCAATATTCCTGAAGTTGAAATGAAAATTGAAGAAAAAGTTGCAGAATGTATAACCCTTGACTTTGATGAAAAAAAATTAAAAGGTGCACAAAAATTTCTTAAAAAAACAACCTTACTCAAGTACGATATTACCTCTCAACCCCCTTTAAAGCAGGAATATTTTGATACTATCGTGATTGTAGAAGTCCTCGAACATTTGAAAGACGATCGTGCAGCCTTGCGATGGATAGCTAAATCTCTCAAGAAAGGGGGAAAGGTAATTATTGGAGTTCCAAATGATCACCTGCTTCACTACATAAATCCTGTAAAATATGCGGAACATGAACGCCATTATTCAAACAGCATGATAAAAAAGAGAGTAGAGGAAGCAGGTTTCAAGATAGAACATTTTAATCTTGTAGAGAACATCTATCTTCTAGGTAATCTCTATATCCATCTGGTCAACAAATTCATTTTGAGAAGACAAAGACCCTTTCAGACATTTATAAAAAGTCCTAATAAAACATACCACCAATTGAATGATTCTGGCCTCGATATCTTACTTTCTGCGCGAAAAAAGTGAATAACGAAGAAGATTTGGGAATTTCAGGAGACTCAGGAAACAATATTCTAAGGTGATGATAAAGAGATATCCTGGATGAAGTAACCAGAACAATCGAGGATTACGTATAAATCGAAAGAAACTCCAACTTATCGGCCAAAGAAAAGTAAGATTAAGAAAAACATAACTCGCAAACCACACTTTACCCCTTAATGAATCAGGAATCCAATTAAATTTTTTGTGTGTATAGTCTTGCGAAATAAATCGATTAAAGTAAACTCCTTTTTTATAAAGATAAGATAGAAAAGACGCAGAGGTTTTATGATGGACATGGGCTTGAGGAACAATGGCTACACGCATGGCTTGTTCACCCATCGAAGCAAATATATCCACGTCGCGAGTATATCCACCGATACGATCAAATACTTCTTTCCTAAATGCACAACCGTTTGCTCCACCGAAGAGGGGAAAATAAGCAGAAACCACATAGGTATACCATGCGTTCTCCCGTCTAAAGCGTGAGGGGTTAAGTTGAACTTGTGCAACGAGCGAATAGGGAATTGCAAAGGGATCTTCAACCCCTATTTCATTTACATAGGTAAGGAAGAGCGAATCTTCTTTGTGGGATGCGAGCAATGATTGAGAGGCCATAATTGTCTGATCTGTAAAAGGGGCAAGAAGACTGGTGAGCCACGTTGACTCAAGGAGAATATTATCATGATCGATAAAAATAACAATCTCCCCCTTCGCTTTCTGCACGCCCATATCTTTACTCATTCCCTTCCCTTCAGAAAGTCGGGCAGGATTATGATATAGCCGGATAGAGGGGACTTTTTTTTGATACTTCCGTATAATTGAGAGAGTGGTATCTGTTGAGCCCCCATCAACAACTATAATCTCATAAGGGATTTTTGTTTTTTGTTGTAAGATACTGTCAAGACATTCAGCGAGTGTTCGTTCTGCATTCAAAATGCCTAAAATAAAGCTTATCCGAGGTTTTTGTCCCATAGTCGTATAACCTCCCGCAAGGGTTTTTTATCAAGGTACAGTTCTGCCCACAGTTCAAAAACAAGGAGTATCCACAGCTGATGATCTGCACGGTGTGCAGTGGGATGAGCAAGAAGCGTATCAATAACCTTGTCTGAAAATAATTTCCTCTTTTTTAACTGTTCAAAATAATGAGAAAGTGAAGCAACAAGAGCAGGATCTGTAAACCAAGTACTGATGGGGAGCGTAAATCCTTGTTTGGGTTTTTGCATAATTGTTCGTGGAAGAAGGGGGCGGACAGCCTTTCTAAATAAAGCGCGATTATGGCGAGCTGAAAAAGGAGTTCGTAAAAAATAATTAATAAGCCCTGAGTCGAGGAAGGGAGTACGAATTTCAAGCCCATGGGCCATGCCCATTTTGTCCGCTTTCATCAGTAAATCATTCGGAAGCCATTCAGTAAAATAATAGGCAAGCGCCCCTTGACGTAATGAATGTTCTCGGCGTACCGCAGTTACGAGTGGAGTTGCAAGGGAAGATGGAGGCCGTATAAACAACGCCTTTTTTTCTTCTTGAGTGAATGGAAAATAAAAAAGACGTTCATATGCACGAGCTAAAGTGGTCTCTTTGCTTAATTCACTAGCGAGATTCAACATTTGCTTCAAAGGGTACGTCGTAAGGGGAGATAATGCAGAACAAAGAGGGGCAATAACTCTTGAACGAAGAGGATATGGGAGATAAAAATAGCTTGTAAGAGCAGGAGCATAGGTAAACGTATGATATCCTCCAAAAACTTCATCTCCCCCCTCTCCCGAAAGAACAACTTTTACTTTTTTACTCACTTCTTTACATAAAAGATAGGTCGGGAGACAAGCAGGATCTGCAAGAAGATCGTCCCCATACCACACCACTTCAGGAAGGTAGTGTAATATGTCTTTGGTCAATTTAATTTCATGGTGTTCTGTTTTATACCGTTGAGCAATCAGGCGCGCATAAGCCGTTTCATCGGTTGTATCTCCAAAACCTACTGAAAAAGTTTTTACTTTAAAACCTGCGTTAGCAACAGAAGCAACTAACGTACTTGAATCAAGTCCACCTGAAAGAAAAACGCCGAGTGGAACGTCAGACATAAGGCGTTTTTCTACCGCCGCTTGAATGAGCGTTAAAGCTTGAGAGGGCGAATTATTTTTTCCTGGCCGAAAAGAAAGGAGGGGTACAAAAGAATGAGAAGTAATCTTATTCTTCGAATAACGTATATAGGAACCAGGGGCAAGCCGAAAGACTGAGGAGAGGATAGTTTTCACCCCAGGTACAAATCGTAGCCCCGTGTAATCAACAAGCGATTGATGATCTATCTTAAAATCAATAAGGGGGCAGTGAAGAAAAGCTTTGAGCTCAGAAGCAAAGACGATCCCTTTCGGAGTGCGGGTATAATATAATGGCTTTTTTCCTCGTGCATCTCGCACAAGTAACAATTCCTTTTTGTTCACATCCCATAACGCAAAGGCAAACATTCCCTCTAATTGTTCAAAGAGCCCCACCCCCCATTCTTCATAACCATGTACTAATACTTCAGTATCAGAGTTACTCACAAAAGTATGATTGGTGAGTTTTTTTCGTAATTCGGCATGATTCCAAATCTCCCCGTTAAAAACAACCACGATCGTGCGATCTTCATTAAACAAGGGTTGATGGCCAGATGATGAAGTATCGATGATGCTTAATCGTCGATGTCCTAACGAGATACCGGGAGAAACAAAAAAACCTCGGTCATTGGGGCCCCGATGAGCAAGGGAATGAGTCATCTGAGTGAGAAGTTTTGTATCAGACCATGAAAAACCAGTAATGCCACACATACTACTGAGATAGGTAAATGGTTTTTATAGGTTCGTAAAAGGAGATCTAGTATTCAATTTTATACAGAATAAGGAGAGGTTGTTTTTGGGCTTGATCTGCAAAAATGACTCGGGCTACAGAAAGCTGTGTTCCTTGTTCAGCAATCCATGCATCAAGCCAGGTTGGTCGAGGTTCAAATGCTGAATCCATGAGGTACAGAGGGTGTTCTTGCTGAATCAATGCATCCATGGCAGTACTATTTTTAATGGGCCCATAGGTAATCACTTTTCGCTCAGAGTAGGCCGTTCCTTGCGTATACGAGACCGTTGCCCAGCTTTCAGTAGGGGCTAGAATTTCTTTAAGGTAGAGAGAAATTTCCTTAACGGGCGCATACGAGTCTTTTTTGAGAGTAGTGAGTGTATGCATATGGGTAAGTTGCGTCTGAGCATAAAATCCACACAGAACGATAAGTAATATGATGGCGAACAAAGCACTTCGTTTTGTTACTTTGTCATAAAGGTAGAATGCCCCTCGGGCACTAAAAAATAAGGTGAAGGGGGCGATGATCAAGATCCACCGATCTTCAATAGTTCCTTGTGTCCAGAAGATATAGAAAAGTTCAGTACATATAATGAGGAGGAGCGCTAACAATTCAGGCCGAGGGGGACGAGTAGAGTTCAGGAGATACGTGTCAAATGTCAAGAGGAAAGGGACAAGGAAGAGTACTACTCCGCCGAGGGCGAGCAAGGCAAAGGGCCCCTTTACAAAGGAAGCATCCGGATGAGTAAATGAATAGAGATAGGTAAGCGCTTGCCATCCCCAGTCTCTCTCGGCGCGTTGCGTTGGGTCTGCATAACTCGGGGCAAAAGCAATCGGGTTTCCAAATAAGATATATTGCCAGAGAAAGAAAGGAATAAGTGCGACCATAAATCCAAGCCCAATCATCCAATACGCCTTTGTAGTGAAGAGTTTTTTTTGTTCGGTAATCAGCAAAAAAGCAAAAAATGCCAAGGGGACAACGAGAGTTGAAATTTTAAAATAAAACGCGAGAGCAATAAATAGACCTGTTAAAAGCCCCGAATGAACGCTTTTCGTTACAACTGTTTTCCAAAAGAAAAGAATCCCTAACAGTTGGAAGAAGAGAGAGAAAAAGTCAGGCTGGAATCGAGTGCTCCAAAAAAGATATGACCAGGTAAGGGTCATACCGAATGCGATAAAAACCCCGGTTCGAGTATTGACCAGGGTTTTACCAAGCGAATACGAAACAAAAATGAGGGCTGTAGAAGGAAGAACAACTAATAAAAAGAGAATAATTCGTTCAGAAAAACCAGCCCCCAGAAGAAGAGCGGCAAGCAGTTGGAATAAAGGGGGGCGTTGTTCATTGACGTCATAAGGAACATCATATACCCAATGTTTAGCCGTAGCCATATATTCAGCTTCATCCCACCATAATGTCTGGCCATCCGTGTAAGCAAAATAATAGACTCGAACACCAAACGCTAAAAGGATAATTCCGATCAATAACAGATGGAGGGGGTTGCGTAACCACGCACCCAGGGCTTGTTTACGTTGTTCAGTTTCCTTTGTATCCATAAACAGTAAGCATTACAGGGCTTTTTATTGTTTTCCTGGCAGGGTGATTTTCTCAAAAACAAGCTCGGAAGAGATACTCTTTGTTAATGCTTCATCATATTGATCGCTCTTTTCAGGAAAAAACTCAGATAACCGAGGAGCAATTAATTTACTAAGTAATCCATAATCTTCAACTTCAGCAGGACTTGTCACAAAAAAGAGACCAATCGTTCGTTTTTTTAAAGCTAAAGCAATATGGAGGGCAAGACTATCTCCAGTAATTATGGTTGAACAAAGCGAAACAAGGGCTGCAAATTCTCGTTTTGTGTTTAAAGGGTTATTTGAAGCAACGGTAATGCCTCCCTGTGCAAGATGTGCCACAAAGGGTTGGAGTTTTTCTTGTTCATTGGGCCCTCCAAACAAAAGAATCTGGTATCCTTGATGAAATGCTAAACGTATAAATGCCTGAACATTCTCTGAATGCCAGACTTTGCTTGGCCATCTGCTTGAGGCACCCATATGGATCCCAATTAGTTTCGAAGAATGCAAAGCGTGCTCCTTCAGAAATGCTTGAGCATACATTTTATCTTCCTGAGAAAGCGTTAACCCTAGATACTCGTGATGGTACGGGAACTCAGCAACTTCAAACATCATCTCTTGATATGTTTTTGTATTATTTCTTTTAAGGTCATCATCAAAAAGTGTATTCAAGTAATATTCCCCTCCTGTGGTGTATGCAGTTGGAAATCCGTCAACAGCATAGAATCCATATTTTTCAGAAGCATCGATACGTTCAACAAGATCAAGGGCTTCTTGTTCAATATCAAAATTATAGATAACATCAAATACATCTCGACCATGATAGGGGACGCGCACAACGGAATCTATTTCTTTCACAGTTTCAAGAAGTGTTGCAACATCGCCCTTTGTAATCCATGTAATGTGACTCGCTGGATACTTCTGTTTAATACCTTTGAGTAAAGGTAATGTACGAATAACATCCCCATCAGCACCTAATTTGATAATTGCAATATGTTCCATAGTATCGTGAAGATAATTCACTTAAAAGGATTATGCAGGTGGAGGCGAAACATATTTATACTCCGGTAGTAAACGTCTTACCATGGTAGAAATAGCAACAGCACGAGTAAGTGCAAAAAGACAGGTAGTAATCCCTAATTCCTTGAACTGGGACATTGTAGAGGGAGATACTCTTGTCTTCGTAAAGGATAACGAGCAAGTGATCATTAAGAAAGCAAGTGCCATGGATAAACAGTTTGCACAAGATAAAGCATTTTCTCAAGGAATCAGAAAAGCCTATCAAGATGTTGATGCAGGAAGAGTACGAACCTATGCATCATTAGAAGAGTTTCGTAAAAGATTACTCAATGGTTAATATCAAGGCTACTCAACATTTTGAGAGTAGACTTACTAAATTAGATAATACTGTAAAAATACAAATAGATAAAGTAATCACTAAAATTGCACAGAATCCAACATTGGGAAAACCAATGCATTATGAACGTAAAGACACACGTGAGGTATATGTCGGCTCTTTTCGTCTTGCATATACCTATGAAATAAATATCGATACGATAACTTTCTTAGAAATCTATCACAAAGATGAGCAATAAACAGGCATAATCCTTATAATGTTCCCCAATGCTACAAACCTATGAAGATCTACCTTGCAGGCAAGTTACACACGGAGCATGAGAAAAATCTCCTTCAAAATGTCGACTCACTCTGTGTCAAGCTTGGCCACACCACATTCCTCCCCCATCGAGATGTCGGCATCGCACAATCGGCACAAGACGCGCAACGTATCTTTGAAGGAGACATCACACACGGATTCAAGGACGTCCAATTGGTCATTGCTGTCCTGGATGGCTTCCATGTTGGCGCAGGTACCGCCTGGGAGCTGGGCTACGCCTATGCCAAAGGCATCCCTATCCTCGGCCTCAAGACCGATGAAAGCCCGGAAGACGGATTCGAATACCTCTCGTCTATTCTTATTGCGAGTATGCCTATTGTCAGATCAATGCAAGAGCTAGAAGCAGAAATAAATAAACACTAGGCATCCAACGTCTTCGTACTTTCAGTCGTTGCATCCCCACGCCATCCGTCAGCATACTGTTTCTTCTTCCGTAACTCTTTGAATGCTTTGAGGTAGAGATATAACCGCGCAGGATAGAGTTGTAACAACCAGCCACATTCTTTGAGATTCCGGGGTAACGTCAAGGCGTACAGCCCTCCGTGCTTAATCTCATGCCAAAGGGTCTTCGTCCGAGGCATATCGGGGGCAATATGTTTGAGATTCTCATGTGCTTTCACATTTCGTACTTTTTGTGCGAGCCAATCGTTCCAGGTAGTCGGATTCTTGACATAGACTTCAGCCCCTGGTACATACTGAATGCCATACCCCTTTTTCCAGAACAAATAGGGAATAATACTATCTTCACTTGTCTCAAGAGGAAAGTCGAGAATAACACTTTTACGAATTGCAAAGAGATAGCCGGAACATTCAAGGAATGTACCAGAAGAGGATAAGTGATCACGGACACGGTGAATCCCTGCAAACGCCACATGCGCCCAAAAACCATATTTGGTATCTCGTCCATCAAGGCTTACCGGCTTGCCTGTTACACAGCCAACATGGGGATCTTTGAAAGCGGTAACAATTTCACGAACGGTGTGCTCCGAGACATGCACATCGCCATCAGTCAAAATAAAAATATCCCTCTTATTCGAAGAAGCATATTCTTGAAATAATAAGTTCAAAGCATAACTCTTTCCTTCTCCCGGATCAGGATAAAAAACAAACCGAGGATCTTTGATTGCCTTGTGCAAAAAGACACCCACTGCAGGAAACGGATCAACAACAGTTACGCGGAGGTCTTTTTTCGTATATTGCTTCAAAAAAGTCTGTACCGCGCGCAAGGTAGCCTTCGGCTCGTTATAGGACGTAATAATAACATCAATCATCTATACTTTCTCCAGAGGATACTCTGCAGGACGAATAATCGTGACTGTTTCACCGTTCGCTTTTCGTGCGACAATACGTGTCTTTTTGGTTCCTTGCTTGGCAATATCAGAATGTTCTACTTCCTGGACAGTTACCTGCTCCCCACCAAGTACCAACACCGTTCCCGGTTTGACGTCCTTTGCAAGAATCTTGGCCATATGTCTTTCGAGTCCACTATACTTATAAAGATTATGCGGTCGTCTTCTAGCATGAAGCACGCACTCATTCTCTGCTCAGGGGGAATAGACAGTGTCACGACTGCGTATTTCGCCCAGAAAAAGAAGTATGCTTCACACACCCTTATGTTTTGTGCATACGGTCAGCTCCAAGAAGCACACGAACGAAGAGCAGTCAAATATCACGCACGAAAGCTCAAAGCAAACTATGTAGAAATTGCCCTTCCTGCTCTGGCACATCTTTCTCATAAACAACGAACAAGTCCTAAAATCCATCAGAAAAAAATGAAAGACACAAAACATGAAGGAAAGCAATGGTTCGTTCCTGCCAGAAACACACTCTTAATTGTGCATGCGCTCGCCTACATCGAATCTCACTATCAAGGGCAAGACAAAGTCGATCTTTTTCTGGGTTTCAAAAACGAGGGCAGAGAGCCATTTCCGGATGCAACAAGAGACTATACAAAAAAAATGCAAGCCCTCATCAGACAAGCATCTACTCATAAGGTAACCCTCAAAACGCCACTTATCACGAAAGATAAAGAAGACATCATCAAAAAAGGAACAAAGCTTGCTCTCAACTATGCAACAACCTGGAGTTGTTATCAACCCAGGCAGAACAAACACTGTGGCCTTTGCCTTGCCTGTCGATTGCGCAAAGCAGGATTCAAATGGGCAAATGTCGCAGACCCTACTTCGTATGCGCAATAAAAAAGGGCAACAAGGTATATCTCATTGTTTAATATCTAAGAGTAATAAAAATCAGAAATAAGAAAAAAGGAGAGTATACGCGATACCAGAAAAGAAGAGTGAGTCAAATGCTTAGTTACTTCAGAGAATGCTTTAATGTCTTCTCTAACCGATCAATAATCGTATCCCAGACAAACGCACGAGCACTCCGATAGGCACGTGTTCCTAATTGTTCACAGGCAGATGGGGAAAAAGGCAAGTCGCTCAAGAGACTTGCAAGGGCAAGCGAGTCGCCATTAGGGTAGAGCAGCCCATTCTGCTCATGCTGGATGAGTTCAGCGCTTCCCGGATTATCACTTGCAATCACCACACGCCCCCGAGCCATTGCTTCTACAAGTGCTTGGGGCATCCCTTCACTCTTGCTCGGAAGAATGAAATACCGATGACTATCCAACCAAGTACGTGCTTCAGGCGCGGTGTAGGACGTATCAGTAAGCGTAACAGTATCCGAGAGTGTATGTTTTATAATAAGGGCACGTAACTGCGCAGTGTACTCTGGTTCACCCGGACCTACAATCGTACAGGGAATACGTTTCGAAACAGGTAACGATGCAAGTGCCCCCAAGACAGTTTCAAGTTGTTTAATCGGTGCAATGCGCCCCAAGAAGAGTATCGCGTCTTTTCCGGAGCCTGTCTTAGTTTTACTAAAAAAGGCAGTATCTATTCCATTAGGGAGGTACGTCATTTTCTCTTTCGGAACACCCAGCTTCTCAAGGTACGACTCTTCCCAATGCGTAATCGTGCAGATACCATCGAACCGTTTGAGTTTGCCCGGACCAATCCACGAATCATACAACGAAACAGCACAATTCCCAAACATACCTCGTGAAGCTTCCCGTCCAAAGGGGGCATGCGTAACGAGGAACACCCTACAACCAAGTTTCTTTTGTGCGTGCAAAGCAATATGGGTATGCCTATGTCGATAGGAATGAGCAATAATCACATCAGGCTTAAGGGCACAAATCTCGGAAAGGCAATTCCAATACATGAAGCTTTCTCCCCCTAATTTCCAGGCGGGAAACCGTTGTATCTGCACCTTCCCGTCTTTCTCTTCTAGAAGAGCAGTTCCCGATTCTCCCTTAACTCTATTGGTAGAAAAAACCTGCACACTATGTCCTCGCCCAGCCAATAACTGAGCCTCTTGCTGCACTCGTCGCCAGACCCCACATCCCCCCGCGCTAAACGTGGTTAATTCCAAGATCTTCATATTCTGTTTAAAAAGAAGGGATTAATGAATATATCGGAAACGACATAAAGTATATAAAAGGACTTTGAAAGGAAAAACTATGGATCAAACACTTGCCTGGAAACCTTGGGAAAAACCAGGGGACCGACATCTCATTAATCGTATTCAATGGGGAAAACCCGAAGTAGCAAATTTAGAACGAGTACTTCAAGCAGATTGGTTTGGATATGGGGACATTAATGAAGAGTTTGAAAAAGCATTAGTGGATTCAACAGGAATATCCTATGTACACTTGACCAATAGTGGCTCAGCTGCAATCGAAAATGGGTTACTTGCCTTAAAAGCAGACGGACGCTGGCAACCAGGAGATAAAGTAATCCATCCCGTCACTACATTCGCAACAAGCATTTCTTCAGCAATTAATCTGGGCATGCAACCCATTTTTATCGAAACACAACCTGGCACCTATGTTGCTGATCCAGAACAAGTCATTGCCGCAGTGGAGCGTTTCCCCGAAGCCCGAGGTATGGTGTTGCCTCATTTACTGGGCAACATTCCAGATATGGACAAAATTAAACGTGCGCTCGGCCCACACAGGTTCCTTATTGAAGATTCATGCGACACGATGGGCGGAATGTATGATGGAAAAGGCATAGGTACCTTTGGAGATGTTACTGCTTTCAGCTTCTATGGATCACATCACATCACTGCAGGAGGAGTGGGGGGCGCTGTTGCAACAAATGATCAACGATTACAAGTATTACTCAAAAGTCTTATCTTTTGGGGAAGAGATTTTAGGCCCGGAGATGCAGACTTTTTGAAGCGATATACGTACGAAACCCTCGGTACCGACAGTCAAATGACCGGTATTCAAGCGGCATTCGGCTTAGCACAAATAGCAAAATTACCTACGTATGTTCAGGAACGAGCAAAACAATTTAGTGAAATGACTGAATTGTTTGGTAAGTCTGATTACTTCGATCTACCTGTAATACATCCAAAAGCACAACCGAGTTGGTTCTCATACCCGGTAACCGTAAAAACGAGCGCACCATTTGATCGTTCAGCATTTGCTAAATATCTGACAAGTAAAGGGGTAGAAGTGCGACCAGTGATGTGTGGGAATATTACCTTACAAAAACCATTCGCACGTGTACCCTGGCATTCACTCACGGGGGGAAAGTTTCCTATAGGGGATAGTGTAGAAGAACGAGCATTATTTGTACCGTGCTGGGGAATGCCTGAAGATCAGAAAGCAGATTATTATGGTATTGTAAGAGACTATATCCAAAGATCTTAATGATTCTATGAAACATATTCTTATTACCGGGGGATTAGGTTTTATCGGGAGTACGTTAGCAAAAAAGCTCTGTGCTGAAGAAGGAAATAAGGTGACCATACTCACCCGTTCAGAAGCAAAAAAGAAAAATATGCAAGGGTTCGAAGGAAAAATAACGATTATCCTAAAGGATATCTGCGACATTACTCCAACTGATATTGAAGGACAAGAAGAAATATATCATTTTGCAAGTACAGTTGATAATTATACCTCTCTTGAACAACCCTACCTCGATCTCGATGTCAATTGTAGGGGGACGATTGCCCTATTAGAGGCCATGAGAAAAGGAAAATCATCAGCACGACTCTTTTTTGCAAGTACTTTTTTTGTCAATGGCAATGTTACAAAACTTCCCGTTACTCCTGAAACGCCCTGTCGCCCTTTGGGAGCATATGCGATAACTCGTCTCGCCGCTGAACAATTTTGTCAAGTCTATCACACACTCCACGGTATAAATGCAACCATTGGAAGATTTACCAATGTCTTTGGGCCCTTTGAACAGGGAGACAATCTTAAGAAAGCAGCCTTCAATGGCATGATTCATAAAGCAGTGCACGGAGAAGAAATTAAAGTCTACAATAACGGTGAATTTTATAGGGATTTTGTGTATGTAGATGATGCGGTTGCAGGGGCACAAAAGATCATGGAAAAAGGGGAACGAGGAAAAGTATACTATATTGGTCGAGGAGAACGAGTACCATTCAAAGATCTCGTATGTTATATTGAAAAGCATCTACCAAACACAAAAAAAGTTTCAATTACCCCTCCTGATTTTCATAAAAAAGTGGGCGTAGGGGACTTTATAGCTGATGTAACGCCACTTAAAGGGCTAGGCTGGGAACCCCAGGTATCTCTGGAAGAGGGAATTAAGAGAACAATCGCCTTCTATCAAGGGGCATGCTGAATCTTTATTGCTCGAACGGGGTGCAAGTTACTTCGTTGTTCCCCGTTTGAGGCTTAAAGAATACCCTCCAGCTTGCCGGGGGATTCTTTATTAACCATCAATGATGTTTGCCCCTATGGATGTTTCAATTATTTTCCCGGTATATAACCCTGATAAAAAACTATTAAAAAAGATTATCTCAGTCATCAATCATCAAAATTATAAGGGTAACAAAGAAATTTTAATCATCGATGAACATAAAGGTTTTGCAGAGCAAATGAACATCGGAATAAGAAAATCTAAGTATTCGCTTGTGGTCATGCTTCCCCAGGATTGTATTCCGGTAGGAAAAGAATGGCTCACACATCTCCTGATGCCGTTTGCAGATAAGAAAGTAGTTGCAAGTGTCTCCCAGGTAGAGCTTCCCTCAGCATTATGGGATACCTTCTCTTATGGCACAAAGGGGATTATGATCAAAGAAAAAGGCATCATTCGTTCAAGTTTAGATGGCAAAGGGGGCGCATATCGTAAATCAGCTATGCAAAAAATAGGATTATTTGATGAAAGAACATTTCGCACAGCAGGGGAAGATTACGATACGTATGTGAAATTAAAAAAAAGAGGGAAAATAGTCTATCCAAATGTTAAAATTATACATTATCACCCAACTACGTTTAAACAGCGACTCAAAAAACAGTATCAATATGCAAACGGCTATGGGGCGCTAGTACGAGTACACGGAAAAGAAATGGTACGCTGGTATGTCGGCATGCTGAAAGCAATTCCTCTTGTAGGTTTGATTACGTATCCACTCAGTTATCCGTTCAACAAAGGAGGGCTCGGGCTTCTTCCTGCCTATCTTTTTGCTTCACTCTGCGATCACCCGTATTATATCGCAGGGTTCTGGAAAGGTTTTATGGATGGTAAACAAACAGTATGAGGCAGCACTATTCTCTCAAAGATATTTCAGTAGTTATAGCCACCTACAATAGATCTCAAGATCTCAAGGAGACATTAGCTTCATTCAAAAGTAAACTCTCTCTTATTAAGGAAGTGCTCATCATTGATCAAAGCACAGACCTCAAAACAAAGGAAATGATTGCAAAAATAAAAAATAAAAAAATACGCTATATTCACACCGATATCCCTTCTTTGACCAAAGCAAGAAATTGTGGAGTTAGGAAAGTTTCAAAAGAAACAAAATTCATTTGTTTCTTGGATGATGATGTTACTCTGGGAAAAGAATATTTTGAGAAAATACTCGAGGTATTTAATAACGAACCATCGGCACAAGGAGTAAGCGGATATTATCTACCAAAAGAATTACAAAAAAATTCCTTTTTTGAGAATACTCTAAAAAAACTATTTGCAATTGAATGTTTCGAGGAAAATAGGGCAAGAGTTCTTTCAGCATACGGGGCAACGTATCCTTCAAAGCTTACAAAAATAATTAATACCCAATGGCTTTCAGGTTTTAACATGACGTTTAAGAAAGAAATAGGTACCGAATTTTCATTTGATGAAAAATTAACACGGTATGCGCTAGGGGAAGACTTTGATTTTACCTATCGAGTATTCAAAAAATACCCTCTAGGCTTATTTCTTACCCCTCATGCTACACTTGTGCACAGAGCTTCACTAGTAGAACGAATGCCAACCGAGAAGCTGGCATACATGAATCAAATCAATCATTTTTACTTTAATTATAAGAATTTTAACTCTTCTCTCAAGGAGAAACTAACGTTTATGTGGTGTATCGGGGGAATTAGCTTTTTACGGTTTGCACTCTATCTCAAAACAAGAAAAGAAAATGAACGGTTAAAATGGGTGTATTGTATGAGGTCTCTCAAGCATGCACGAGCACATACCGAAAAAATAGCGAATGGCCAGCTTTCCTCACTCTATCTTCAAGAGAAGTAAGTATCAGAGGACTTTTAAGTGCAAAATTCCCTATGGGGGAATGTCCTCAAAAGTTACCGAAGATCTTGCTCTAGCAAGACTTGCGAAGAGTTCTTTGATTGTTTTAGCAAGTATGTTTCTCGCAAAATGCGCAGGCTATCTCTATAAGGTCGCAATTGCTCGGTATGCAACTCCAGCCGAATTTGGAACATTTTCATTAGCACTTATTATTATAGGTTTTGCGGTTTCACTCAGTTCATTAGGGCTGAGCGAAGGATTAACACGCTATATCGCCTATCTACGAGGGAAAAAGAAAGTATCCGAAATAGCAAGTTTAATCTCGAGCCTTAAGAAAAAGGTAGTTTTCTTGAGTATACTGACGGGAATAGGGGTATTTGCAGGGGCCCCCTCTTTTGCACAGTACTTCCAATCAAATGCGCTTCTAGCAGATATGCTTTCTCTCATGGCACTCGGTATACCTCTCACCGTTTTTGCGGGTTTTCATCTTGCACTGTTACGGGCTCATGAAGACATCAAAAAATATTCCCTTATTAGTAACACTGCCCAGGGAATAGGCAAGGTAGTGCTTCTTGCGGCGGGACTTGCCGTTCTGGAGGCAAAAAATGCCTTGCCCGTAAGTTTTGTATTAACTGCCGGACTTCTCGCCTTGCTGAGTTTTGTTGCCACAAAGAAAATAAGAACATTCTATAGGCAAACTCCCCTCATTTCGTTAGAAAAAAGAGTAGCATTGCAAAAAACCGTACTTCGGTATTCTCTCCCGTTGCTCTATACCGGGATGGTATTTAGTTTACTGTTCTGGATAGACTCTCTCGTAATTGGACATTATCTTCCTCCGGAGCAAGTAGGGATATACGCGATCGCAATTACACTTATTTCAGTACTCGGCATTGCTCCTGAACTCTTTATGCAACTTTTCCTTCCATTAATGAGTAAATATTTTGCGGAAAATAATCTTTCACAAGTGAGGGGAATATTACGAAGGGTAAACAAATGGATTCTCATAGGAAATATTCCGGTAGCCCTTGCACTTTTCTTTTTCCCGGGAGTATTCATTCATACCTTATTTGGCGCTACGTATGCATCTGCAGAAACCTGTGTTAAAATCCTCGCCTTTGGGGGATTATTCTCTTCTCTTTCAAATAGCCTCACTGCCGTGCTCACCGCAAAAGGAAAATCATACCTTTTGGCTTGTAATGTAACCTGTGTCGCAACAATGAACTTCTTTCTTAATCTTGCGTTGATAGGTCCGTATGGTATTGAAGGCGTTGCCTATGCTACTGCAGTAACCTGGGCCGTTTTCCTGATTACGCTCTTGGTGCAAGTAAGAAAAGAACTGAAAGAACTCCCCTTTAAGGGCAAAGAGATAGGTAAAATTATCTGCGGAGCAGGGGCGTTATTTGTAGGATTAGAAATCTATCGGCTTACACAGTACACGTCACTAAGTTCGTTACTCGTAGGAGTAGGTATTGGGGGAATAGGGTATCTCGGGATATTGTATCTCTTAAAGACACATGACGCACAAGATAGGGAAGTGTTTAGATCTATCAAACAAAGAATACAGGAAAGAATAGCGGGGAATACCTCCTAATTCTGTTACTTTGTTGCTTCAACAACCCAACCCATAGTCCAGTCTCTTTCCTTATCTATCCAATCGAGATGAAAAAAGAGAAAAGGTAAGAGGATATTAGTAAAGGGATATTCAAGGATAGTGAGGATAACATAAAGCACACTCTGCTTTCGATACTGGTGCCGGAGCGAATTAAATCGTATAGTATCCGCAAGATTCCAGAAATACCCGCCCATGGGTTTAATGGTGAACTTCTTGAAACCAGTTTCTTGTAAAAGATGTTTAAGCCCAAAATAGGTGAAATAAAAATAATTATGGGGTTTTTGATGCATCATCCAGGATTGAGGAGTGGTAAGGTAGAGGGTTCCCCCTTTCTTCAGAATACGATGCGTTTCTTTTAAAACCGCGAGAGGATCGGGGACATGTTCTAACACTTCTGTCGAAAGAACTACATCATAGGAACCAGTTTTTTGAGGAATAGAGCTTAAATCACACGTAAAATCCATTAGCCTATACGGATCAGTAAAATCAGTTGCTTGGTAGGTACAGTGGGCAAAGAATGATTTATAGGGGCAAGGACCTGCGCCTGCATCAAGCACACAGGCGTTTGGTTTGATTTTTCGAGCGCTCTGTTCAACAAATGTTTCAATAGCATAGCGACGAGGATTAAGTCGTAATCGCCAGGATTTAGGGATAAGATTAATACATTGTTGTAACCGAGAAGATCTTCCGGTTACAATATCTCGTTTTCCAACCATACTTTTTCTAAGGTGAAGCATATTTATAAATAGAGGCTTTACAAAAAAAAGAAGAGGGGAATGATATTTTTATAAGATGAAGGCGTTTGCCAATTGAGAAATTTTCATGAAGAAGGGAATTTTCGTTTTATACAATGTTTGGGTGAAAAAATAGCGAAAACAATTTCGATCAATCATTAATAATAGGAGGAATCTATATAAATAAGAATCAAAAAAAAGTAATCCTTTATTTTTTCTCCAAAGGAGATCTCGTTCGAAAAAAGCAAAGTAAAAGTGTTCTCGGTTATCTAATGGAATTTTGACTTTAATATTAGAACTTAACAAGGGAATACTAACGAATGCAGTCTTCTCAAAATCAAATGAAAGACCCTTTGAATTTTTATAAAATAGCTTGAAATGATTAATATTCTCTAAAAGATAATCTTTACGAACCATTAATTGTTGTAATTTAATAAACTGATTCAATTTTTTTAGACCATAATACTCAAGTAAACCTCTACTACATAAAGAAGCATAATTTTTAATTAAAAAAGAACTATGGTAGAAATCTGAGATTGAGATATTTTTCCCGCCCTCCTTGAGTGAATTAATTTGTATTGTTTCACGATAGGGGTGGGATTCAAAACCATTTCCTTTAAAAAAGACATACTTTGCAGAACCAATTTTATTTTTTAATTTTATTTTTGAGAGAAAAAGATCATCAGGGAAAAGGTAAACATAATTTTCATTTACAATTTGTTTTTTAAAATCATTTTCCTTTCTTTCCAAATCTATTTTAAAAAAGGCTTTTTCAAGCAATTTATCGGTTGTAAAAGTGTTAATCGTTTTTTTGTATGCAGCTTCAGCAATTAATTTCCTTTCTTTTTCTTTAGCAAGATAGAGAATTATTTTTTGTAAAAAATCTTCCTGAGTTTTAAATGTAACTATCTCTTTCCCCTCCCTAAAATAATTATGATACCCTTCACAATATTGAGTTATTTGAAAAGAATTACAGGCATTAACTTCAAAAAATCTTTCAAGTAAATGGGGTTTAGAAAAAATATTATTGGAGAGACATAAATTAATTTTAGTTTCATTTATTAATTTTACAAATTCTGCAGAAGATACTTTACCGCAATAGAACTTTTCAAATTCAGGATACCGGGACCATCCAGAACCTCCAATTTTTATATTTAATTTTTTATCTAAAAGCGATCTTAAGAGTTTAACTCTATCTCCCTTTGGAGAGCCAACAAAACTGAGGTCATATTTCTTTTCCAATTTTAAAGGAAAGAATTCATCAGTATTTACGCCACACATAAAATATGCCTTTCCATTATATTTTTTAAAATAATTGGGCTGAGTAAGGAAAAAATAATCAAAAAAAGGAATAAGGTGTAAAGTGTGATCTTCAAACTTTATATCATCATCCCCACAGAAGCCAATAAATTTAGTTTTAGGGCACAATTTTCTCATTTCAAAAAGAGTTTCAATATTGAATTCTTCAAACATAATCCACATGAAAACATAATCCGGTTGTTCCCTTTTTAAAGTCGCCAAAAAATTAGCATTCATTTGTTCTTTGCCGAAATTGTTTATTTGTTCTTGTGGATCAAAAGTAACGACCTTTCCAAATAATTTTCGCAAAGGACCATCCCACATTTGATGGGCATGCCAATATTTGTTATTTGAAGACCAAGTGGCAAAGATTATTTTTTTATCTTTTAAAGAGTTCATTTTATTTTCCACGGTTTATTTCAGATTCAACCCATAGATAAACATTATTTAATCCTTTTTGAATTGAAGTTTTAGGTATATATTTTAATACCTTTTTTCTCATGCTAACGTCTGGCATTCTTCCCCTGACT
This sequence comes from Candidatus Pacearchaeota archaeon, assembly GCA_009694725.1. Classification (GTDB taxonomy): domain Archaea; phylum Nanobdellota; class Nanobdellia; order Pacearchaeales; family GW2011-AR1; genus SICV01. Next base: position 54,004 of record SICV01000001.1, on the reverse strand, counting down.
CCTTCAGGCCCAGAGATATTTTTAATTTTTAATTTTTTACCTGAAGATTTGATTATAAGTTTTGTAAGATTATTAATAGTAATTGTTTTATCAATACTTACGTTTAATGGTTTAGAATAAGAACTTTCCATTAATTCTATTAAAGAGATAACACAATCGTCTACATAGCAAAAACTTCTTTTTTGTAGACCATCCCCCCAGACTTCAATACTTTCTCCTTCCTTTGCTATTGCAATTTTTCTACAAAGCGCCCCCACAACTTTCTCACGACCGCCTTCAAATGTTTCTTCAGGACCATAGACATTTTGAAATCGAGCAATTCTAATTTGTAGACCGTGGTCTCTCGAAGCATGTTCCAAAATCTGTTCAGCGGTTAACTTTTCCCAACCATATGCGCCTTCAGGATCAGCAGGCATAGCATCTTCTTCCTTCAAAGGAAGAGGATTATTTGTTTTTTGTTTGTATAATGGGTAAACACAGGCAGAGCTAGTATAAAGGATTTTTTTCCCCTTACTTTTTAGAACGGCTTCAATAGTATTTGTATCTATTTCTAAATTATTTTTAATTATTTCGTAATTCCAACGAGAAAGATGACCAACTCCCCCCACATCCGCTGCCAGAGCATAAACTTCATCCATCTCGGTTAAAAGTTTTAATGCCATATCCTTATTTCTGAGGTCTGCAAACCAAAATTCATCCGCTTCACTTTTAGTAAATTCTGGGTTTTTTATATCAATTCCTCGAACCCAATGGCCTTTCTTTTTAAGAGCATTTACTAAGTGATGGCCTATAAATCCTCCCGCACCGGTTACTGCAACTTTTTTCTGAGGGGCCGCTATCTTTGAATCCATAAGTGTCTGCTCACCCTATAATTTATAAACATTCGTATAGGGAAAAAAAATAATTCTTAACTAAAGTGAGGTTATATAATTTTTTCAAGCAACAGTAGCCCTTCCTGAGCCATATGGGCTGGAGATGAAGGTGCCAAGGACGGGAATAAACCTGAGTCAACTATGAACCGCTTGGGAAATGAGGCAATTTCAGGGTCAGAGAATTGTTTCCAGGCGCAGGCAGAGCTTGTGGCATCAACTTGAGAAGAAGCAGAAGGTGAAACCGTGCCCATAAAGACCAAACTGCAGGCATCTGTTCCAGAAGGGTTATTGCGATGGCCAGGCATAAAAAAACTGCGATAGGCACCAATGAATGGGCCGAGAGTTACCTCAACCCCTAGTTCTTCTTTTGCCTTCCGTAGTGCCGCAACACGAGCAGGTTCATTTTTCCGTATCATTCCACCCGGTTGGAACCATTGTCCAAGCGCAGGTTCTTCTGCACGTTTAACTAACAGGACTTTGGAAGGATGTTCTAAGCTATCAACAATCAGGATTTCAACACACAATAAAGCAACAGATTCTTCAATAAACGTATGCTCTTCAGGGGAAAGCCAAGCCATTATCTAAAACTGAAAGGGCCCTTTAAATAAGTTAGTCCTTTATCGAGTAACTCGTTTCCATTCTCTCAGTTTTACTACCTTTTTGTTTCTGGATTATTTCCAAAAAGGTAAGTACTTCTAATGCTTTGTGTACCGTTCTCCATTGAGAATGAGTTTTAATCGAAATTTGGCGCGTAGATAAAGTGCCCTCCATCTCTAAAAGATGTTTCACTTCTTTAATAACTTCAATTATTGACTTACGAGCCATCTATGTATAGTAAAGCAGATATCTTTTTATAGGAAGTCTGCATAATTGTGCATATATTAACGATGGGAAAGAAAATTTTAAATGTAGGATGTGGGAATGATCAGTATGGCACCCATAGAATAGACGTATTCAAAACTCTCGCCACGACAGAAGTTGGAGATCTTGACAAAAAGTTACCTTATCCCTCTAATTATTTTGATGAAATTTATTGCAAATCAGTTCTTGAGCATATCAAAAACTTGGGGACTTTTACAGATGAATGTTATAGAATTCTTAAAAAAGGTGGAAAAATATGGATTAGAACAGATTACGCAGGATTTGTACTACTTCACTTAGCAAAGAAGCATGAACATAACAAAGCATATGAAAAGCTATTTACAAATCAAGATCCCTTTGGGCATACTCAAAAAGAGGGAGATGTTGAGGATCACCATTATCATTTATTTGTCGCAAGTCACTTACAATATTTATTTAGAAAATTTAAACAACACAAATTCAACTATTTTTATGGTGGGAGTAATACGTTAAAGATAATGCTCTACAAATTAATGCCAAAGCATATCGGTGCATGTCATATAGAAATGGAGGCAATAAAGGGATAAATAAAACATAAGGTTATAAATGTCTAATTTCCTTTACCACTATGCCCCCACAGAAAGAGCAAAAGGGAATAATTGAAAAATTCGTCACCATTTTATTCTCAAAAAATGAAGCAAAATGGCTCTTCCTCCTTGTTCTTTGTGGCTTCATATTCCGAATGATCATCGCAGCACATAATGCGCCTGTTGCAGATGAAATGGTACACGGCTCACACGCTATCGGCATTGCCTCATTAGGCCCCTTAAGCACCATTACCCAGGGCCCGCTTTGGTTCTATTTAACAGACTTCTCCTATGCTGTGTTTGGAGTAACCCTTTGGTCGGGGAGGTTATGTGCAATTGTATTTGGTACATTTTCAATTGTGTTGGTCTTTCTACTCAGTAGGCTCTTTTTCAGTGCACGAACAAGTCTTCTAGCTGCAGCGTTATTTGCTTTTTCACCCTATCAGCTTTATTGGTCACGAATATATATGGATCAATCTCTTCTTTTCTTTGTTCTTCTTGCTTCCTATTTCTTTTTGAAAGACTACCGAGATAAAAAATATATTACTCCTCTCAGCGCCCTCTTCTTGGGAATTGGCTGTTTGATAAAGATAATTTCAGGCGTATTTATTGTCGTATTTAGTATATTTTTACTGATAACCGTATACCGCAATAGAAAAGATCCCGCACTCTATAACAAGAGTTTCAGAAATATGCTCTATTTCTTCGGAGTAATCGGCCTTTGTTTGGTCCCTCTGTTTGCATACAATTACTTTCTCTATGAATCAAAGGGGATTGTTGATCTTCCCTTTGCTATGTACTTAGGAATAAACATCGAAGTATACCAAGGTCCTGGACTAGCGCATGGGGATGGATTCATGCTCGAAAAACTCCCTAAAAATCTGAAAGATGTGTTTGTCGAGTATTTTGCTAAACAAGATCCTCTCTCTCTAATACTATTTGGGCTGGGGCTTATGTTCTTCCTTCGCTCTCTTAAAAAAGAGAACCAATTTCGCTTTGAGAAGTCATTCCTCCTGACACTGATCGTATTTCCACTTCTATTCATCGCAGCAACCATTGTGCTTGACACACATTATACCTATTTTACCGCTCTTTTTGCCATTATTGCTGGGAGCTTTTTTGAAAAGATACATACGAGCTCAAGCGCCCTCTTTAAAAAAATAGCGTTTGTTGTCTTTATGATACTCATTATTGTAAACCTCAGCATAATCGGTCCGGTCTTTGCCCACCAAAGTGCAACAGCGCAATTACGCGAGTTTGCAAACGATAAAATAACAAGCGCAGACCTGGTCATAACGGATAGCCGTATTTATCGAGGACTTTCAGTCTGGATGTTTAACGATAAACATTATCTGGACGCAGGTAGTTTTGGACAAGTCATGGACTATGCTCAAAAAAATAAAGCTTCAACACCTGTGAGAACTTTCTTTATTGAATGTGCCGTGGACGATTGTGGGTGGGGGACAATTAAAGACCAACCAGCATTAAACGAATCAATGGAGGCCTTAGCAGCCTCTTTTAAAACAGCAGCGACAAGTCAGTGGAGTATCTATGGAGGAGGATCAAAAGATAATGCTGATGGGTATGAAGACTCATCGTTAGTCCAATATCGGGTCTATGAGGTTTCTATTCCTCTCAACCCTCAAATTCTGCAAAGCATCGATCAAACACACAATTGGTTCTTTTATGATATCCCTCGTACTCGTAATGAAGGGGCTCAGATCGACTCATATACCACTTCTGGATTAGTTGCAAGCCTGCTCAATCCTCTAGCGTATCTGGTTCTCTATGTAAGTATTGTGCTTGCTTTCCTTGCGCCACTCTATACACTCTATCTGGTGGTTATGACTGAAACATGGAACAATCGAGCAGAGGATTTATAAATAAACTCTTGCAGGCAAAAGTATGACGCTGAGAGAGAGGGTTATTGTGACTGGAGGAGCAGGGTATTTAGGCAATATATTGGTTCCGTTACTCCTTGAGGCAGGTAAGAAAGTCACGGTAGTCGATAGCTTGTATTTCGGGAAAGAACACTTAGAGAAATATCTCTCAAATCCCCAATTTTCACTCATTGAAATGGATGTATCGCATCATGAAAATATCCCTTCTCTTTTCAAAGATGTTGAAACAGTCATTCATCTTGCTGGTTTATCCAATGATCCTTCAGGAGATTTAGATCCTAATTTAACCATTCAGACAAATTTTTTGGCGACACTTTCTCTCGCACGAAGAGCAAAGGCTGAAGGAGTAAAGAAATTTATTTTCATTTCTTCCTGTAGTGTCTATGGGGCAAGTGGGGCACATCATCTCGATGAGCAATCGGAAGTGGGCCCCGTTACACTCTATGCTCTCTCAAAGTTACAATGTGAGAATGAACTCCTTCCGCTTGCTGATTCAAAATTTTCAGTCACGGCTCTGAGATTTGCAACGTTATTCGGGTATTCCCCTCGTATGAGATTTGATCTAGCCGTTAACGTCATGACAAAAAGGGCCCTCCAAGGAAAAAGTATCATTCTGAATGGAGACGGGGTACAATATCGACCCTTTCTTCACGTAAAAGATGCAAGTAGAGCGATTATGACGGTGATGGGTGAAGACCCGTGTATTGTGAATAAACAGATTTTCAATGTGGGGAATAGTGATCTCAACTTCATGATTAAAGACTTAGTTGTTCTTATGCAAAAAATCTTTCCTAATGCCCCTATTGAACGTTTAGAAGGAAATAGAGATAATCGTTCCTATCTGGTGAGCTTTAAAAAATTTGAAAGAATTTGTAACTTCAAAGCGCTCTATGATGTTGCATATGGGGTGAAAGAAATTCAAGAAGCATTCACTAAAGGGGAATTGCCCAATATGGACGATATGAAATATTACAATTTAGAAGTGATGAAAAAAATCATTAAAGAACCGGTGATGCAATATAGTTTAGCGTCAACTCCGCGATGGAATAATAAATAAAGCATACAATAACGATTCTTCTCTGGACTATGTAACTTTATAAATCCCTTTTTGTCTAGAAAGAGATGCCTCAGAAGAAGACTCTTTCTGTTACAAAGAAACCAAAGATAATCGGAGTTATTTTAGCCTATAACGTAGCATCGATGCTTCCTCGCGCAATGGAACGTATTCCACATAAACTTCTCGATGACCTTATTCTGATGGATGACGGTTCAAAAGATGGGACATATGAAGTTGCAAAAAAATTAGGAATTAAAGCATTTAGGCATGTGCCTAATCGAGGGTACGGGGGAAATCTCAAAGCAGGTATTCAACAAGCCTTGAAGATGGGCGCGGACTATATCGTTGAAATTCATGGGGATGGAGCACAATTCAACCCTATTTCTATTAAATATGCATTACCTTTCATGCAAGAAGGGAAAGCGCAACTCATCCTAGGATCACGATTTACTGTTCCGGGTAAAGCACGAGAGAATGGGATGTCGCTTATTCGGTTCCTCGCCAATAGGGGCTTAAGTTTCTTTGACCGGGCAGTACTCGGATTACCTTTGACTGAATTTCACACCGGATTTAGAATATACGGTCGTCGCCTCTTAGAAACTGCCCCCATCGCAGATAATACAAACGATTATCTGTTTAGTTTTGAAATAATTGCCCAAGCAGCATATTACGGATTTACCGTGAAAGAAGTTCCTGTTGAGGCAGACTATAAAGCAGAGCATACCTCTCACTCACTGAAAGGGGCTGCTTGGTATGCTATTCGAACGTTTAAAGTATTAGGCGCATTTGTGGCTGCAAAACTGGGCATCTATACGAAGCTCTTTAAGCGGAGGTAATGCGATAAGAATATGGTATATCTTAAATGTGCAGGATGCGGGTTTGAAAAAATAGTCTCTTTTCTCACATTAGGGGACATTCCCCCTGTCAACGCATTTATCCTTCCTGCCGAAATAGCTCAAGAAGTAAAATATCCACTTAATTTAGCCTACTGCCCACAGTGTTTCTTAGTTCAGCTTGAAGAAATAGTCCCTCCTGAAACATTATTTAGACAGTATCTCCACCTTTCAGCGGGATCCCAACAAAATATCTCTCATTTAAAAGAAGTAGCAGCTCATCTTGCGAAAAAACACGCGATCTCAGGAGAAAAGAGAGTATTAGAAATTGGGTCAAATGATGGAACGCTCTTATCTTTCTTCAAACAATATACCTTGAATATTCTAGGAGTCGACCCGGCAAAAAATCTCATTTCTCTTAACAAAGAAAAGGGAGTACCCTATATCCCCGAGTTTTTTAATACGTCAACAGCCTCTCAAATAGTAAAAGAGAGGGGTAAATTTGACTTTATTATCGGCTTGAATGTTATTCCACACACTCCAGATAATATCGATCTCCTCAAAGGTGCCCGTATCCTTATGAATGATAAATGCCTTTTAATAATGGAGGGAGTCTATGCCCTTGAAACAATTCTTCGAGGAGAATTTGATACCATTTATCATGAACATGTCTATACCTTTTCCCTTCATTCATTAATTGCCCTCTTTAGAATGGCCGGGATGAAAGTAATCGACGTTGAACGAATAGCTACACAAGGGGGCTCATTGCGTATCTGCGCGATGAAGGAAGAATATGCTTCAGAAGTTTCATCCCGGGTTCTTTCACTTTTAGAAGAAGAAAAGAAGATCGGGTTTGATAAACCCGAGACCTACCTTTTGGTAGAAAAAAAGGTAGCAGAGTTTAAAATACACTTAAGAAATCTGATTAATGAAGAAAAGAAACGAGGGGGAAAACTGATTGGCTTGGGTGCTCCCGCGCGAGGAGTAGTTATCCTCAATTATTGTCAAATAGGGAAAGAAGACATAGCATTTATTGTAGATGACACCTCTCTTAAACAAGGGCGAGTCACACCCGGGGTACATATTCCTGTACAATCATTTGAAAGCATTGGGAGCAACACAGAAAAAAGAACATTCCTGTTACTTTCCTGGAATTATAAAGAAGATTATCTCAGGCGTCTAAAAGAAAAATATGCATCTTTCAGAATGATTGTTCCGTTTCCAAAATTAGAAGTTATTGAGCATGGCTAATCTACAAAAAGTTTTGATACTGGGAGGGGAAGGCGCCATTGGTAAAGAGTTAGACTTTGGAATAAAGGTATCTCATGAGGAAGTAAACATACTTGAAGAAAAGTCAGTTCGTGCAGCAGTAAAAAAATATCATCCCACTGCAATCCTCAATCTTGCGTCTCTCAATTTACGCGATTGTGAGAAAGACCCGCTTCAAGCAGCAAAAATTAATGTGGAAGGTATGGCAAACGTCCAAAAGATAGCAACAGAAGAGCATATTCCAGTAATCCTGATTTCTTCAGGAACCGTCTTTAATGGACCAAAGGGCACGCTGTTTGATGAAAATGCTATTCCTTCACCACGAAATACGTACGGGCTTACTAAATATCTCGCAGAAAAAATAGTCACAAGCTATGAAAAAGGAATAGTCGTAAGAACGGGTTGGCTCTTTGGATTCACTCACAAAAGAAATTTCTTCAACAATGTGATTGATGCTGCCCTGCAAGGAAAGGAGATTAATGCAACGGAAGATCAAACAGGTTCTTTCACATCTGTATCCGATTTTCAATCAACATTAAAAGAGGTGATTACTGCAGAAAAAGAGGGCATCTATCACATAGCAAATAACGGGGGCGCTTCAGCATTGGAATTCTGTACCGAACTCGTACGACTTCTCAAAAGTAAGTCACCTATTCGTGCAAAATCAATTATTGAAGATGAACTCAATGGTCCGCACAGATCACGAAGTGAGGTTCTCAGCTCAACAAAAATAAAACTAAGAAATTGGAAACTCGCCCTTCAAGAAACGATTGCCTTACGCAACTAATCGTTCAAGATAGGATCGATATTCGCAAGAAGGAATAGTGCCGTCATCAAATTGCCTCTTAAGTTGTATAGGCGTCAAAAATCCTTGTTTCAGTGCGGCTTCTTCAGGGCATCCAATTTTGATACCCTGTCTCTGTTCAATTGTTTGAACATAGGCGGATGCTTCTTGTAAACTACTCGTAGTGCCCGAATCGAGCCAGGCAGCCCCTCGCCCCACTTTCAAAACCTGCAGTGTTCCTCGTCTTAAATACTCATTCATAACTCCCGTAATTTCAAGTTCTCCTCGAGCGGAAGGGACTTGCGCTCGAGCAATAGGAACAACATCAGAATCAAAAAAATAGATTCCAGGCACAGCATAATTACTTTTGGGGTGTGTTGGTTTCTCAATAATCTCCAGAGGTTTACCTGCAGGATCAAAGTTGACTACAGCGTAGCGCTGAGGATTGCTTACTTCATACCCAAAAACAGTTCCACCGGATGTAAATCGTTGACAAGCAGAAGGAATTTCAGTAAAACCTGAAAAGAGATTATCGCCTAAAATTAAACAAACATTGTCCTGTCCAATAAATCGATCCCCCAAAGTAAATGCTTGAGCAAGACCTTCTGGTTTTTGTTGAACACAATAAGAAAGTCGAATACCGAACCGAGAACCATCACCAAGCAATTTTTGAAAAGAAGGCGTATCTACAGGGGTTGAAATAAGGAGGATATCCCGTATACCACTTTCGATAAGAGTAGTAAGCGGATAATAAATCATAGGTTTATCATAGACTGGCTGTAATTGCTTACTTGTTACTAATGAAAGGGGCCATAATCGCGTACCTGCACCACCTGCCAAAACAATGCTCTTCATTGTATTAACATTCCCCCCGCTGTTTATACCACTCGACTGTTTCGTGCAATCCTTGTTCAAATGATACACGAGGAGACCATCCCAATGCCTGCGCCTTCTCCGTATTCAAAGAATAGCGTAAATCGTGTCCTTTTCTATCTTCTACAAATGAAATTGCCTCCTCCCCTTTGCCAAAAGCCTGGAGCAATCGTCTCGTAAGTTCAAGATTTGTAATCTCAGTTCCTCCGCCCAAGTTATATATTTCTCCAGAAGCACCCTGGTGTAAAATGTGGTCAATCCCTGCACAATGATCTTGAACATGCATCCAATCTCGAACGTTTTGTCCCGTGCCATATACCGGAACTTTTTTTCCCGCGACTAATTGTCTACAAAAAAGAGGAATTATTTTCTCAGGGTATTGACGAGGGCCATACGTGTTAGAACCACGCGTAATAACAGTGTCCATTCCAAATGTTGCATGATAAGCACTCACCAGGTGCTCTCCCCCTGCTTTGCTTGCACTATACGGGGATCTGGGGCGAAGTAGATCGGTTTCACGAGAAGAAGGGGAAGTGGGGTCTAACGAGCCATAGACTTCATCAGTTGAAACATACAGGAATCGAGCAATCTTGGCACGTTTTCCAGCTTCTAAAAGAGCGTGAGTACCAAAAACATTGGTCTGAGTAAATATGAGGGGCTCCGCAATTGAGCGATCTACATGCGACTCTGCAGCAAAATGAACGACAAGGTCATCTTTTCGAAGAATTGCACTCATAAAGGGCAGATTGGTAATATCTGCTTTAATGAAATCATAACCATTAGAAGGAATAGCTGCAAGATTTTCTCGCGAGCCTGCATACGTAAGAGCATCAACAACCAATGGTCGATAATCGGCATAGTTTTCAAAAACATGTCTCACAAAATGACTTCCAATAAATCCTGCTCCTCCGGTTACAACAATACGCTGAGCCATACAAAAACCCCTCTTTGGGGCTATAAAAAGATTATGGGGTCAAACTTTTTAGAAGGACAAACGTTTTCTGAACAAATGAAGCATATTGGTACATCCATCTTTCCATTTGATCAGTTTTGTTTCACCAAGTCGTACTTTATAGCGGCCAGGAAGTTCAGCACTTCGTACCTTCGTAAATGCCTCAATTTTCAGTTCTTGACTAAATGACATGCCACAAGAAGGTGCCCGAAGTTGAGAAAGTACGGTACGACGTATAATCCACATCCCGCTTTGCGAATCACGAAGGGAGAGCTGAAAGAGAACATTGGTACAGAGAGTGAGTAATCGATTTCCCATCTTGTTAACGAGGGGCATCGCTCCTTGTTCCATATGTGCAAAGCGATTAACACTCACAAAATCAAGCTTTTGTTGTTCGAGGGCATGAATATAACGCAGGGCATCTTCAAAGGGATAAGTCCCATCTGAATCTCCGGTAACAATAAATTCTCCTCGTGCCTCTTTGAAACCACATTGATACTGTGTGCCATATCCTCGAGGAGAGGCGATAACACGAGCACCCGCTTTCCGCGCAAGAGAAACAGTTGCATCTCTACTTCCCCCATCAACAACCAGAATTTCTACACTATATCCTGCCTGAAAAAGGTGTGTGAGCGGAATAGCCCCAATGGTTGCTGCAATACCTGCTTGTTCATTAAGTGCAGGCATAAGAAAAGTAATTAGTTTTAATTTCATGGAGGTATTCTGCTCCCTTTCACTCGATACTTTAAGAGCACATATCCTGCACGTAACCCATCCCGAACATAGCGTAACTTCTTACCCTGTGTACGAGCACGGAACGAGAGAGGGATTTCTACAATTCTCTTGTTCTGTAAGAGAAGTTGCGCCGTAAGTTCAGGTTCAATACCAAATCCCTTTTCTCGTAAGCATATGCCCTGTAATGCAGAACGTTTGAGTAATTTATAGCCTGTTTCCATATCACTGATGTCCCCCCCATACAGCAGGCGAGTAACAAAACTCAAGAACCAATTCCCTCCTCGTTGTAAGGAAGAAGCAAATCGTGCATGGTTTGAGTTCATACGTGTCCCATACACCGCATCGGCATTCGTTTCACGAATACATTTGACCATATTCATAATATCTGAAGGGCTATATTCAAAATCAGCATCATGAAAGAGGATCAAATCACCCGTTGCATGGACCAATCCAGTCCGTATACTTGCCCCCTTTCCCTTGTTCGAAGCGTGGACATACACGCGTAAGGGGATAGTCTGTTGTAATTGCTTCAAAATTTTCTCAGTTGTATCCGTACTCCCATCATTCACCACAATAATCTCTTTCTCTATCTCAGGCAAAGAAAGAGCATGTAATGCCCGAATAACTGCTTGAAGCGTATCAGCTTCATTATACGCAGGGATAATCAAAGATAATCGTTGTACCATAGATATCATTTTAATCCTTTTTCTACACTTTAAAAGATGCTTATACTCAAACTCTTAGGAATGATTGATTTGATCGGAGCGGGACTCTTCCTCCTTCTCGTATTTGGGGTTGCTCCCCCGTTACAGCTCGTTCTCTTTTCAGCAGGCCTACTCTTACTCAAAAGTATGTTTATTCTCACGGGAGACCCCCTCAGTGCACTCGATTTTATCGCAAGCATGCTCCTGCTCATCTCCCTTATTGTATCGCTGCCTACGCTTCTCGTCTGGACCCCTGCCCTTCTCCTGATGGCAAAAGGTGCAGGGAGTATGCTTTAATCAAACCCTTCACTAACTTTGTTCCAAAGCCACGCGCTCAAGAAAAATTCTCGCATATACAGATAGTCTCTATGCAATAATGAAAAGATGTCCAAGAGTGTATGAAAGACCATTCCGATAAAGAGGTAAAAGGCAGGTTGCCACCAAATCCCGATAAGCGCAATCAAGAGGTGAAATTCAATCGTATGAAATAAATGGAAATCATATACTTTACGTATACCCTTGTGTTGATCTTTCTGAACCTGTAGCCCTTGCATCTGGTAATACTCTAATGCGTCCCCTAATCGCCAGCTTCCCGTTTTCAGCCCTGCAGCAAGATAATGATCCACATCAATAAAAACAGAGGCCAAAAAGATAAGGGCATAATGATACCAAGGCATGCCTTCCAATCCTCCTGAAAGGAAAAAGAGCACTCCGGTAAAGAGTCCCCCCCACAAGATATGCCACCTAGGTAACATCTTACGTATGTTCCTCTAATTTACCGATAATATCTGCAAAGGCAGGACGAGAGAGCAATACGCCTGCGGTAATTCCCAGAAGGGTAGTAATCATAAACCCTTTGAATAATCCTGCTCCTGCCCAATACAAGGGTACCAATGAGGCTGCAGAGGTTGCAAAGGCGCTTACCACAATAAACAATGCGCGCCTCATACGTTCACCTAAGGCAACGGTACGTTTACGGGATTCATCAAGAATAATAATCTGCTGATCAACCCCCGTACCAATGGTTGCTAAAATGCCTGCAATGCTCGGTAAATCTAAGTGCCAGCCCATCAACGCAGCAGCCCCTAAAATAATAATAACTTCGGAAAATGAAGTCACGAGAATAGCAATCGAAGCTTTCAATGCACGATAGCGTAGAAATACGACCACACTAACGCCTAATAATGAAACAAATCCTGCAAGCAACAAAATCTGCACAAAGTCTTCACCTAACGCAGGAGAAATTGTGTCAAGTTTCACAATTTCTAATTTATACGGCAAACTACCCGTCAATAAGATTGTTTGTAATCGATGCATTTCTTCTTGTGCAGCCTTATATGCCTGGTCTTGTGTTGCCCCCGTTCCTGAACCTGAGATGCTAATTTCATTCGTTTCTAATCCTCGAAGTCCTGTACTAATTGAAAGACGGGTTGCTTCAACTCCATCAACGGTTAATACTAATTGTTCTGAAAGATAGCGTCCCGTACTATCGGTGCCTAATGGTCTAGTAACTGCCGCATGTCGTTTTGCCGCTTGCTCAGTAAAGTACAAAGCAAATTGGAATTCACACGCATACCCCCCTTCTACAGGAAGACATTGTCGAATACCTGCACACGTCGCATCTCGGGTACATACTCCTCCAATATCTTCTTTCCCGCCACTAAATGCAGTAACATTACCAATTAATGCTTCGGACTTTCCTTGTTGCCCAATCAAATCTTCCAAATCTTGCGGGGTTGCTCCAGCAATCTCAACCAACATAAATGCCTGACCATCGGCATCACGTACGCCCTTTAATTGCACATCGCTTAAACCATACACATTCAAACGGTTACGTGTAATCGCAATCAAGTCTTGAAGTTCTGTTTCATCAAGATTTTCTGCAGGTTGTACTAAGGCACGAGCACCTCCAGCTAAATCTAATCCTAAATGCAAGCGTGTGCGTGGAGCTGCTTTCACGCCAAATGAAAGGGATTCGTTGGTATACACAATAAATGCGCCCTCTTCAGTAACGATATCTACCCGACGAGGTTCAGCAGTTACCGGATAAGCAGCAAGTGCGGTTTGATACTCAGTACTGGTAGTAATGGGAATAGAACCGATGGAAGTAAGCACCTGTCCTTCTCGTACCCCTTCCCTATACCAAACAGAATCCCGATCAACGCCCGTAATCAGTACATCGTGTGAAAAACTCGGTTGAATAGCAATAAGGGAACAGATAATAAAAAAGAGCAAGAGCCATACGCGCCAGGTCATATATTTCATCATGCCTGACGCTCCACGAACCACTTCAAGATGCTCGCATTAGTGATCCACGTATTGAGCAAATCAAATCCAAGACCGATCAACATAATTGTAAAGATCTGGCTCAACGTATCTGAAAACGAATGGACAAATACTAATGAAATACCGACGGCAACAATCGCTGTCATTGTCATAGTCACCCCCGTTTTACACGCGCCCCACATACGCTCATTTACTGTGCCCACTCGTTCTTTCAATACACGAGTAGTCAACAAAATATCAGTATCAACCGAATACCCAATTAACATCAACAAAGCAATAATACCTCCAACCGACATGTGCATGCCCATCAAATTAACCACGACTAACGTCATCACAATATCTGCAAAAGCGGCAAACACAACTGCAGCGCTCGGAACAGAATAGTAGGCGTATCCTCCAAACAACACGCCTGTCACTACACCAATAATCCAAAACTGATTTCCGACAAGTGAAGGGAGTACAAATGAGAAGAGCATCAAAGCAAACACAATCCATCGCTTTCCCTTACCAAAGAACATCCCATATATCCCCGCACAGGCAATGCCTAATACACAGAGCGTAGAAACAGAACGAATGCCTGGAAGCAAAGCAGCAGTACTTCCTAACGTAAGCATGATTGCCCAGGCTTTCAGTGTTTTATCTTGGCTAAAAATAACGAATACAACTAAGGCCATCAACAAGAATGCAACGGCTAATGCTTGTAACAACTGCCGATAGAATTGTTGAGATAACACTGCCCCTGAAAATTCAGTAGATGAATTAATAGAAGTCAACGAATACCCAATCAAGGCTTCAAGAACAGGCCGAAGTTCCTCAGCAGAAGCACTCGATTCAACATAAAATGCTTTTTGTGCACCGGTACGTATATCTGAAATAGCACGTATGTGTGCATCAGGAAACGTAGAGGCAAGTGCCTCAGCCACCTGCGTAGGGGTAAAGTCAGTGTCAAAGACAGTGATAACTGTCCCACCCGATAAAGAAACATCTTTCAAGAATAAATCGCCATGCGCACTATAAAACATACCCAAATACACGAGCGAAAAAAGCAACAACAATCCCGGTAAGACTAATAAGTGCTTGTAATGCTTATTGTACCAGTGTTCAGTTGTGCTCTGTTCCATATGAATCCATGCGCGATACGGGAATCGAACCCGTGTATACTGGTGATCTCGTCGTATAATTCCTTATACAACCTGGAAACCAGTCATTCTGCCACTAAATTAATCGCGCTTATTAAACCCTATCTTGAAGCTATTTTAAAGGTTTTTATTGGTCTTCGTGACGCCCGAGACAGGAGTTGAACCTGCGACCTGTGCCTTACTTCGAAAAATATCGTAGGAGGGCACTGCTCTATCCAGGCTGAGCTACCCGGGCTTATAAGAAGAGAAGAAGGGTTAGTTATAAAGAGTGCGAGGGAGAGGATTCGAACCTCCGAAGGCACTAAGCCAAAAGATTTTGAGTCTTTCGCATTTGACCGCTTTGCTACCCTCGCATTCTTCTGGCAACAAGGGTACTGTTTTAAAACTATTGTTTAAGTCAGCCCACTTCGTCTTACTATGCATCACACAAACCAGACATTAATCTTCAGTTTCATAAGCGGTGGGAGAAACATAGGCTTTACCAGTGAGGTAACGATATTCTCGATGATGTGATCGAACGGCCCCATAAAGCGTCACCCGTTGAGTCCCTGGCTGAGTATTCCGTAGTAATCCCAGGGAATGTTCTAACTGTCCCGCGAGCATTTCAATTCGTTCTACGTCTTCTGGTGAAGGGTGTTTCATACGGCGCACTGATAAACATCGTTTTCTTTTCTGTTTTATCATAAACAAAGAGGTTACCGACACATTTTTATACCCTTTCCAATGCACATCCCTGAAGACGGCCATAGTATGCAGGAAATACCTGTTCCCATTCCGAACACAGAAGTCAAGCTGCATACGTCGGTCGCGGTAGTCTCCCACAAGAGGCGAAACCCCGATGCTGTCTTCGTTTTTTTTCTTTAAAAAACTCAAACAGCATCTTTAATAACAATCTATCTCTATCGGGTACATGGCAAAGAAAAAAGAATCCAAGACAGAAGCCCAGAAGAAAGTAGATACTTTTTTCCAACGAACCGCCTTTACATCAGAAGAACTGCGCAAAATCTGGAATCTCGCCAAAGCCCATCGCATTCGGTTAGGCGACTATCGAAAACGCTTCTGCACCGAATGCTGGAACCCGCTGGCAGGTTCTATCAGAATTAATAACGGCTATAAAACGGTGACTTGTAAAATATGTAGAAAAGCGAATAGGTATAAACTCTAGCAAACAATCAATTCTGAAATACTCTAAAAGAAGGTATAAAAAGTAATCGCTTACATGATGACCAAGAAGGCAGTTATGCCTTCTTAAACTTGGTAATCTCAGGCAACATGTCTGCATGTCCGAGGAGGGCAGCACGGCAGCAATACCGTTCCAATCCCATTTCATCAAAAATCTTTCCTGCTTCTTCTCCACCAGCTAAACGTTTTTTGTACGCTTCCCAGAGTTGTCCAACAGGTTTACCGCATCCAAAACAGCGAACAGGAATAATCATACTCATGCGTTGAGAAAGTGCTTTTTAAGGCTTTTGTTTTCCGTATGCTTCCCCTATTCCAAAGATTATTAAGCTTCTCCCCTTCACAAAAAGCATGAAACACCCGATTATCACCCTCAAAAACGTGAGCAAGTACTACCACATGGGCGATACCACAGTCAAAGCCGTAGATGGCATTACGCTTCATATCGACCAAGGGGACTTTGTTGCCATTATGGGTCCGTCAGGGTCAGGCAAATCAACTGCAATGAACCTTACGGGAAGTTTAGACATCCCCACGGCAGGACAAATTTACTTAGATGGCCAGGATATTGCACATTTAGAAGAATCAGAGCTTGCTCAATTACGGGGGAAGAAAATTGGATTCATCTTCCAAAGCTTTAATCTCATTCCCAATCTCACGGCAAAAGAAAATATTAAACTCCCCATGCTCTTTCAAGATCGTGATGAAGAAGAAAAAGATGCGAAAGCAGAACAACTCCTTACATTGGTCGAACTTAGCGACCGGGGCGATCATTATCCAAATCAACTCTCGGGCGGACAACAGCAACGTGTCGCTATCGCACGTTCTTTAGCAAATGACCCTGAAGTCATTCTGGCGGACGAACCAACAGGAAACCTTGACACGAAGACAGGGGCAAAAGTCATGGGCTTCCTCGATCAACTCAACAAGCAAGGGAAAACGATTATCATCATCACCCACGATCCCGACAAGGCACTCACCCACGCTCGCACGATCTACTGGATTAAGGACGGCAAGGTAGAAAAGGTTACGAAGAAAACGGGCACTAGTTGGAAAGAAGTTAGAACGTAATATCGTGGCGAGTTTTTTCAGTAAGGAGTGAAACAAGTCTATGATCAGGGATAACGAGGATATTCATAAAGTCCGGATATCCCCCTTCCGCTGTTCGTGTAATTCTCTGTGCATCTAATGAAAAGTGAGCAATACAATCAGAAGAAGGGAAAGGGTAATTATAACTCGTTTCAACAATAATGCTTGGTAAATGTGTACGAGAAAAAGTAGGGCGTTGTTTCATAAGTTCTTGGAGAGGGAGAACAAGGTCGGCATCAGGAAATTGATGAATAAGCCCATACAATCCGCCCCCATCTTTTACCACAACACCTCGGCAATAGAAATATCCTTCTGAGACTAAAGGGGAAGAAGCAACAGACCACGTCTGTACATATTCTAGAGGGGCAAATCGTGGAGAAATACGAATAACTGGCTTACCTGAAGCGCTTGCGAGAAGTTTTTCAGTTTGTATTTGTAAGGGGCTCGGTGTTCCAAAGGAAGGCATAAAGAAAGGTAAAATAAAACTATTTTAAATCTTCCTTTTTTGTCACCACTCTTAAGTGTCTTAAACATAAGCTTTAAATACCTCTCAGAAGGGAGAATACTATGTTCAAACAACTCATCGCATTAATGTTAGCACTCCTTATCTTGCCACTAGCCTCTGCCTTAGTTGTCTCTGATGTCTCTGCAGACACGTTAGTACCGGGGAAAGAAGGACGTCTCGATGTGACGATCAAGAATACACTGGGCAAGGATATTGAAGATGTGTCATTCACGCTCGATTTCACCGGTATTCCTCTTGCTCCCGTTGATAGTTCTGAAGCATCTGTAGATGAACTTGACGAAGATGACAAAGAATCGTTTGCATTTTTGGTACGCGCAGATTCAAGTGCAAAAGTAGGAGATTACAAAATTCCCTATACGATTACGTACAGTAACAGCTCAAGTATCAAGAAAGGTACCATTTCTATCCGTGTTTCTGCTGATCCTTCGCTTTCATTCACTGCAACGATTGCCGAACCAATCATAGGCATCAAAACAAAGGCAACCTTCAAAATTGTCAATAAAGGATTAGGCGAAGCACGGTTTGTGTCAGTTCAATTTCAAGGATCAGGGTTAACCATCCTTTCTGAGAAAGAAGCCTATATCGGCTCAGTCGATTCAGACGATTTTGAGAGCGTAACCCTTGACGTTATTCCCACAAGTAAAGCAGCAACCCTCGCTGGCGTACTCGAGTATCAAGACGATGATGTGAAATCATTCACCAAAGTTTTTGATCTCCCCCTCAACGTCTACACCCTAGACGAAGCAGTTGCAAAAGGCATTGCTCAACCAAATCGCACACCAATGTATATTGGCACTGTCTTAGTTATTCTCCTCCTCTGGTTCATCTATCGCACCATTGCAAAGCGTCGTAGAATGCGTCGTGCAGCAGAAGCTAACCTTCGAGGCAAGTAATATGTCTGGTCAGTCACATGAAGAAAGAAGTAAAAAAAAAGAGTGGTTTGCTTCACTTAAAAATCTTGAAGAAAGAGTGAACAAACGGTCTGAACTCGAAAAATTAATCGTAAGCGGCATTATTATCGGAAGCATACTCTATGGGCTCTATCGAGTTACTATGGTAGTCAAAGAGTATTATGCTCCTCCTAAAATTGAGGAAAAATCGTTACAAAAAGGAGAAGCTTATGTATCAATATCTTCGTCTCGCAATCAGTAACCTTACTCATCGAGGGCTCCGTTCATTTCTTACTCTGTTAGGTATCTTTATTGGTATTGCTGCTGTCGTAGCACTTATCTCACTCGGCAATGGGCTTCAAAATGCAATTACCGGACAATTCGCGACACTTTCTGCAGATAGACTCCTTATCCAAAATGCTGGGGACGCATTTGGCCCTCCAGGAGCAGGGAGTATCGCAAAACTCACCGAACATGATAAAAAAGTAGTAGAAGAAATTTCAGGAATAACGCGAGTACTCAGTAGATATGTGCGTGTTGCACGTATGGACTTTAACAAAGTAGCGGGGTTTGAGTTTCTTTCCTCTTTCCCTTCCAAAAAGGAAGATTTTACGTATTTTGTTGATTCATTTAAACTTGAAGCAGAAGAAGGAAGATTGCCAACTGTAGATGAACGTGGCAAAATAGTCATAGG
Source organism: Candidatus Pacearchaeota archaeon (assembly GCA_009694725.1). GTDB lineage: Archaea > Nanobdellota > Nanobdellia > Pacearchaeales > GW2011-AR1 > SICV01. Next base: position 34,794 of record SICV01000001.1, on the reverse strand, counting down.
GTCAGGGTTTAAAGAAAACACGTATGGTAAACCGCTAAAAGTAGGTACATCTGTTACCATACAAGGAAAATCGTTTGAAATTAGTGGTATCCTCAAAGAAACAGGATCTTTCCAATTCAATACGGCGATTTTTATGGCTGAAGAAGACCTCAAAAAGATATTCAACATAGAAAATGAGATTGATTTTATTGTTGCACAAGTTACCGATCTTGCACAAGTTGATACTGTTGCTGAAGCAATCAAACGAGCACTAAGAAAAGATAGACATGAAAAGGAAGGAGCAGAAACATTTTCTGTTGAATCTCCTTTACAAGCATTATCTGCAATTAACACTATTCTGATTGGTATCAATGCGGTTATTGCAGGTATAGCTGCAATTTCTCTTATTGTGGGGGGAGTAGGGATTGCAAACACAATGTATACATCGGTCCTTGAACGAACAAAAGAAATTGGCACCATGAAGGCTCTTGGCGCACATAATAGGGATATTCTCAAAGTCTTTATAACCGAATCAGCGCTCTTAGGGCTTATCGGGGGTATGGGCGGGGCACTCCTTGGTCTCGCGCTTGCCTTTGCTGTCTCAGGTATCGCATCTAAAGCCCTCGGCGGCATCACTCTTGCAGTTACCGTCTCCTATCCCTTGATAACTATTGCCATTCTCTTTGCTCTTATTCTTGGCCTCATCGCAGGCACCATTCCAGCCATTCAAGCTTCTAAACTCAATACCGTGGAGGCACTGCGATCATGATTAACTGGATCACAGGAACAAGAAGATTCAATGAGGAAATAGAGTTCCTTACCTATCTTCAGGAACATCATAGTACTGCTTTGTATGAACATGAAAAAGCCCATTGTGATGCGTTGCATCAGTTCGAACGAAAAGCGACACGCTATGCAGTGACCAGAAATAAAGTGCGTATCTGTGGACTTGTTTCTTGTTCTTGGACAAGCGCAGTCGTAAATCACAATCCTCTTGCAAAAGGATGGGCAGGACTGCGAGAGCTTAGTGCAATCGCGCTCGCACCTCAAGATCCCTCTCTCTCCGATTGGATAACGGGAATACTCTGGTACGACGTTCGTAATCTTCGCCGAGATGTGCCTAAAATATGGAGAAAATATCTATGAAATCTCAATTCATCTCCCTTGCAGCACGGAATCTCTGGAAACGCAAAGTACGTTCAGCGCTGACGGTTGTTGGCATCACGCTTGCAGTTGCAACGATCTTCGTGCTCGTATCGATCTCGTTAGGCTTACAAGCAGGTGTTGAAGAACAATTTCGTAAATTAGGCACTGACAAATTCTTCATCTTCCCGAAAGGACAAGTGGCTGGTCCAGGCACCGACTCAGCGGCATCATTGACCGATGTAGACATTCAAACGATAGAAAAAGTCTCAGGTGTCAAGGGACTGTCCTTTTTCAAAGCAACAAACGCAAAAATAGAGTTTAATAAAGAAGTACGTTTTTTCCCCGTCATTGGTTTCCCACTCGAAAAAGAACGTGCACAGATATTTAGTGAAAACGGTGCATTCAAAACGGAAGAAGGACGAGAACTCAAAGAAGGAGACACTACCGATATCGTTATCGGGGCGCAATATAAACATAATGCTGTCTTCAGTAAACCAGTCAAACTAGGCGATACATTTACTATCAATAATCAGGAGTTTAAAGTGCGAGGGATTACTGAAACGCAAGGGAACCCACAAGACGATCGGATTATCCTCATGCCGCTCGATGAATTTAAATTTCTTTTTGGAGACGATGGAACCTACGATGAGTTTATTGTCCAAGTAGAAGACCTGGCAACCATCAAAGAAGTCGCAGAGCGCGTTGAACGGAGACTTCGTTCTTCGCGTGATGTAACTGAAAAAACACAAGACTTTTCAATCCTTACTCCTGAAGAACTCCTCGGCACGTTTGGGGATGTGTTGGGCGTATTAACGGTATTTCTCGTCGCCATTGCAACCATTTCCGTACTCGTCGGAGCAATCGGGATTGCCAACACTATGTACACCTCGGTACTCGAACGCACTAAAGAAATTGGCACGATGAAAGCCCTCGGCGCCCAAAATAGTGAAATTCTAAGCCTCTTTATTATCGAAGCAGGCATATTAGGATTAATAGGAGGTAGTGCAGGCATTCTTATGGGTGCTTCACTTGCCTATACAATCGAATATGTTGCAGCAAACATCTTGGCTATCTCCTTAGTCCAAGCAGCATTCCCTCTCTATCTCTTCTTGAACTGTGCAGGATTCGCCATTCTCATCGGTGCCCTCGCCGGAGCTCTCCCTGCCTATCGTGCAAGCCGCTTGAATACAGTCGATGCACTCAGATATGAATGAGAGCCCTAACCTTGCCTTCGAGATATGAATAACTCTTAACTAAAAGTAGTAACGAAACACCGCTTTATTCACTCCCACAATCCATTTAAAAGAGAAAAAGCAAATAAGTATATGATTACTCTTCGTTCTGAACTGAGAGAACTTGGTTTTTTGCCTTCTGCACGCCTCTATACTGCAAGTGCTGATGCTCTCAAAATAATCTATGCTGGATTTGCCCCTCTCCGAGAGAGCCCCCAAAAAACAGATCAAAACTATTTTCAAGACGCTCGAAAATCATTAGGGTATCTTGCGCAGACACTTGATCTTCCTGAAGAGACTGCTTTTGCAGTACAACAACCTCCCGTTACCAATTGGGAATTTCTACAAACACTCACGCATTGTTGGGGAGATCTCAATTGGGAACCGGCCAATGCACCCGAGCACTATCGATTACGTGTTGGAAGAGAGCGTGGACTCTTAGAAGATCGAGGTATTCGAGCATTATGGAGGATCGGTGCAATTCAAACTGGACTCTTTAGGGATCAAACTCATTTTAGCGTCTATGGTCTTGAGCTTGGAAGAATGCGAGAAACAATGGCTGAATCGTTAGCAGTATCTGGTAAACTCAAAGGAAGATAACCTCTAGATTTTTGTATGTCGTAGTAGATTTGCATTCACCACAACAGTAATCGAAGATAAAGCCATTGCAATCTCAGCAACAACAGGGTGCAGAACTCCTGCAATGGCAAGAGGAATAGCAACGACATTATACGCAAATGCCCAGAACAAGTTTTGCTTAATTTTACGGAATGTTGCTTTACTTAAGGCGATCGCCTGTACAACTCCCTGCATGTTTCCTTGCACTAAGACGATATCTCCTGATTCTATCGCAATATCCGTACCTGTCCCCATGGCAATACTCACATTCGCTTGTTTCATCGCAGGAGCATCGTTGATCCCATCCCCTACAAAGGCAACCATTCCTTTTTCCTGTAGTTTTTTGATGTGTCTCGCTTTATCTTCAGGGAGTACTTCAGCAATAACTTCAGTAATACCTGCGTATCGAGCAATCGCTTCTCCTGTTCGTATATTGTCTCCCGTAATCATCACGGTACGATATCCTACTGCTTGAAGGTCTGCAAGTGCCTGGCGTGTATCTCCCCGTACCGTATCTGCAACTGCAATAATGCCCATAACTTTTTTTCGTTGTACAACAATAAGTACTGTTTTACCTGTTGATTCAAGAGTATTGATGGGTGATTCCCAGGTACCTAACGAAATGCCCCGTTCAATACAAAGTCGCTTTGTTCCAATAAGTGCAGGTACTCCCTTAACAGAACCGATTATGCCCTTTCCTCGAATCGCTTTAAAGTTTTTAACAGAAAGTAATGTAAGTTTCTGCGCATGAGCTTTTGCAAGGACTGCATGTGCGAGGGGATGTTCACTCAATGATTCAAGTGAAGCAGCAATCTGCAATAGAAGGTGTTCACTGCCCGTACTCTGGATATCAGTAACAACCGGTTTTCCCGTTGTCAGCGTTCCCGTTTTATCAAATGCAACGATGGTAATTTCTTTCATCGTTTGTATTGCTTCTCCTCTGCGAATCAAAATTCCTTTTCGAGCACCCATACCTGATCCCACCATAAGAGCAATGGGAACTGCCAAACCAAGGGAACAGGGACATGCAATAACCAAGACGGCAATAGCATTGCCAAGAGCACGCCCAACGTCTTCACCAAAATACCACCATCCTCCAAAGGTAAGCAGAGAAACAATAAGAATAACGGGCACAAAAATACTCGTTATTTTATCTGCAAGTGCCTGAATCGGAATTTTACTGCTTTGCGTTTCTTCAACCAGTTGCACAATATGTGCTAAGAAGGTATCTTCTCCAATTTTCGTAACGCGGAGGTACAGTACACCGTCTTGATTAATCGTTGCTCCAATAACTAAATCACCTTTACGTTTTTCTCGAGGCATGCTTTCTCCGGTGACCATACTTTCATCAACGCTACTTTCTCCTTTTATCACCATCCCATCAAGCGGGATTTTTTCACCCGGTTTAACAAGAAGCGTGTCTCCGACTGTAATCTCCGCAAGAGGAACAAGGTACTCTTTTCCTTGGCGAAGGACGCGTGCCTCTTTAGCTCCTAATGCAAGCAGTTTCCGAATTTCTTGTGTTGCAGTTCCTTTAGCCCGCGCTTCAACATATTTCCCCGTAATGAATATAGCCATAATCATGGCAGAAATACCTGCATAATCAGTCAAGGAGGCGAAAAAGAGTGCACCAATACCTGTAAGGTATGCCACAAGAGTACCCAATGCAATCAAACTATCCATCGAGAAATAACCAGTAAACAAGCCTCGTAATCCTCCACGCATGGTGTCCCACCCTACATAAAAAAGAACAGGAAACGCGAGCACTAAAATCGCGATCTCCATTCCACGCGCAAGTTCAAATGCGTCCATGAACATATCATACCCCAAGATACGTTCTTCTATCATCAAGAGAGCAATGGGAAGCGTGAATACCCAGGCAAATATGAGTTTACGTTTCCAACTCTTCAGTTCGAGATCTTCGACTTGTTCGCGCTCCTCAGGAGGTGTGAGGTGATCGTGTTTCATTATGTCCCCTCCGCGATTGTATATCCTGCAGAAGCAACAGCCCCTGCAATCTGTGCATGAGTAACGGTATCTTCAGCTTCAATAGTTGCTTTATTGAGAAGCACGCTTACTTTCACCGAGCGCACCCCTTTTAGTTTCGATACAGCTTTCTCAACATTACTCCCACACGAGGCACAATGCATTCCTTTGATAGTCACTTTTATTATTTTCATGAAAATCTCCTTTGTAATTTAATTCGCATGGGTATTTTTTCCTGCAGGGATATCGCCTGCAATAAACGAGCTCATCATTCCACTTTGTAAGTGTTCAGCAATATGACAATGAATCATCCATTCTCCAGGATTACTCACTTCTAAGAGGATATCAACGGTATCGCCCATACCAACCAGCACTGTATCTTTCCAGCCAAGGCTATTGGTAGGAATACCATTCGTAGATAACACTAAAAATCGTTGTCCATGGAAATGAATAGGGTGTTGCATAGGGTGAGGACTTTCTAAACTGTTAACGAGTCTTATTTTCTGATAACTTCCTAAGGGCCAGAGATACTGGAGAGCCATATTCTGTTTCTTAGTTACAGCATCAGTAATTGTCCAACGCACACTTTCATTCGTAATACTTGCCATCATCGGCATCGTATCTTCCCATTCAATACGATCTTCTACATGCATCGCCCCCATATGCCCCATATTCGGAAGGTCTAATCCTAAGTTGAGTGTATGATTTGGAGGGCTTGAACGATAGGGTTGAACAAGTGCCGAGAGTCCAGAAGTTGTACGTTCCTCGTTGGGTGAGAGTTGTGTGGGGTTCGTAACAACCAATGTCCCCAGTGCTGTCTGCTTCAGAGGGTTATCATTATACAAAGTATACGTGCCTGCAGCAGGAAACTCTACACGCACAACAACTCGTTCAGCAGGCGCAAGAACAAATGAATCAATGACTTGTTCATGTTCCAAGGATCCTAGATCTCCTTCAATGTGGGTCATCTTCGCCCCAGGAATTGTAATACGAAAGGGTCGCACATTTGCCACGTTGAGAAAAGCAAGATATATCGGCTTCGAATCAGTCACGTTCAATATATACGCTTCTCGCCCATTAATCACATACTGATTCCCATAACGCCCCATCACTGCATGGGTGATAACTTCTTCATAAAACGGAACAGTCCCGTTCGCATCGAGTGCAATATCATCAAGTACAACCGGGTAATAATGTGGAGAAGTTTCATCAATAACATGAATCATCCCATAGAGTCCTGCTTCTTGCTGATAGTCTTCTCGTATATGGGGATGATACCAGAAGATACCGGCATCAGGAAAGGTAAGCTGATAGGTAAACGTTTCATTCGGGCCAATCGGTTTTTGCGTTACATCTGGAACTCCATCAAATTGATTTTCTAACCGAAGCCCATGCCAATGCACGGTTGTTTCGTAGGGCATCGTATTTGTAACGACAATTGTATGATTCGAACCTTTCCATACGGTGAGAAGTGGCCCGGGTATTTGACCATTATATCCCCAGGAAGGAAGAGAACGATTTCCAATGTGTTGAGTCACCGGGAGAATTGTTAAAGCATAGGGTTCAGAAGTAAGCGTTGCAGATTCGGAAACACGAGATAGGTTTAGTGATGGAGGGGTAACTAGAAGCGTTTGACCCACAGCAGAATCTAGGTGTCCAGGAGAAGAAAAGGTTACAAAAATGCTGATCCCTGCAATAAGAAACATACTCGCTGCAAGGAAGAAGATATACGCCTGTTTCATTTTCTCTCTCCTCTCACAATATGCACACAATGCTGCCTCATATGGGTATCAATCAGATGCATCAGTGCCCGAATATCTTCAGCAAGATGATATACGCGGTATTTTCCCTCTTTCGTTACAGTCACAAACCCACAACGACGCAAACGAGCAAGGTCATGGGATAAGGCGGTTTGTTCAGTCTTAAGTACAGACATTAATTCACTGACATTTCTCTCCTTTATACGCAAAAGAGCGATAATTGCCAGTCGTTGTTCAGATACTAACGTCCCAAAAAATAAACTACATGCCTGTGCAAGTTCTTCCTGAGTGTATCTCTCATGATGATGTATGTGTTTAGAAGTCATATGATTATAATTATCATATGACTATTTAAACATTGTGTTTGAATCTCTAAAATGGAGTATATCGAATAGTGATAGTATCCTTATCATTCATGACATAATTCTGAAATAATAGATTCTCTTTATCATTTACCGCCAAGGTCAAATTCCCTTTATCCGTACAATACTCAAAGATGCAGGTGGCATTAAAGGGCACATCCCACACATAAAAGAAGTATCCCAACGTTACAGTTTCAGGCCTCGAACGTGGATTATTATTTTCAAGATGAATGGTGCCATCTTTTTCTGTATGTGTATGCAAAGGGGCCATTCCCATTCCGCTCAAGTAGGTGTCAATTTTTTTCCCTTGTGTATGTCCTAAATTTTCAAGCAGAGGCACTGATGTATCATTAATTATAATTGTGAGACGAGGATGCCAATGCACAGCACCAGGAGGTATAGAACTAACATCGAGCTCATCAAGGGCGACGTTTAAGTCAGGAACGGTATAATTGGGGATCAGTGAGGCAAAAAGCCAGCCGAGAAGTAAAAGGGCCCCAAGACCTATTCCCCAATTACGAATCGTTTTGAAATGAGGGGTTTTAGTTTCTTCAGTTTGTTTTGAGGACCCATGTTTCGCAGCAGTATGCATCGCTAATCCTCCGGCATCTTGAAAATCTCGGTTACACAGGGTACAATGAATGCGAAGAGATGCACGTTCTTTATGATGAAGATAACCCATTTATTTCACAAGGAGAATGCCAGAGCCCATACCCATACCACAGACGAATCGATAGGTGCCAGGTTTAGTAGGGGTAAATCGAACAGGCTCTGAAGGGTCCTTTGAATATTCTTGTATGTTCAAAGCTTTTACATTAAATGAGCGAAAACAACCTGTAACGCTACCATCTATCGTGAGTTCAACAGGTGTGCCCGCTTGCACGGTAATGGTCTGAGGATAATAATTGCCATCTTTGAAACCCAACGTTACTTGTTGGGCATCTTCATTACCAACTACCACATTTCCATTCGAAGAAGGGGATGAACCAAAGAAAAAGAAACCAAGCACCCCTAAGATAATAATACCCAAAATAAATAACGTTGTTTTCCTGAATTCCATATCGTTTCAACTCCTGCTCACTTTTTAAGTGTTATGGATTACCCAAAGACTGCAGAGCGGGGACCATACACCATTACCCAGGTAGTAACCGTTACAAGGACAAACGTCAGCACAATCGTGAGCAGATGATCTTCATGATGCGCGCGTTCTGCATCCTTTGTTTCAAGATACACCATATATTTCAATCCAACACCAATCACCAGCCACACAAAAAGGACAAGTATCCCTGCGAGCGCAAGATGATCGTTGAATAACATAAATGCAGTCATTCCCCCCATCAATCCACCCATAAAGCCTGCCATCAATCCTTCAAGCACACCCATAACGCCACAGCATTTTCCACTCCACACGCCCAGTATCATTCCCACCGCGCACCCAAACACACTGCCCACAAACATGCCATTCGTTCCTGCAACATAAAATCCAGGTAAGAAACCAGCAAGCATACCCGTTCCCATACCCACCATCATCCCACTCATACAGGGCAGAGCGGGATAGGCACGTACTTGACGCAACAAGGATAAGATCAGGGCATAACTCACACAACTCAAGCCAAGAAATAAACCATACGCATCTATAAAATGTGAAATGTCTCGAAGACGAAGAACATACAAAATGCTTAACGTACATACTGAGATTAAAATGGAAAGGCCCATTGTGTGCAACAACTCCCCTTCAATACGCTTTCCGCGTAGCTCTTTCAGAAAATGGTGAAAACTCATAGGCAAGGTTACAAAGAGATGTTAAAAAAGGTTATGGAACAAAAAAATTACAACGCAGCATCAATCGCTTGTTTAAAGACTGAGAACGGTTGAGCTCCAGAGATAAGTTTACCATTAATCAAGAATCCTGGAGTGCCACTCACACCCGCAGCTTGCCCATCAGCCATATCATCGAGTACTTCTTGTCTGAACGTACCATCAGCAAGGCACTCGGTAACATCATAGCCTGCAGCCTTAGCCCATGCCTTAACATTTGTATCGCTTAATTGAGCTTGCTTGGTAAACAAAATATCGTGGAATTCCCAGTATGCATCATCTCCTCCCTGGTCGCGGACACATTCAGCAGCTTCACCTGCTACTTGCGCGTATTGATGAAAATTCAAGGGAAAATCTCGGAAGACCATCTTTACTTTACCTGTATCAATATACTCTTTTTCTATCTGAGGGTACGTTTGTAAAAACCACTTACCGCAAAATGGGCATTGGAAGTCAGAAAATTCAACAATCGTTACCGGCGCATCAGAATCACCCTTCACCGCGTCATCATCCATTAAATCATCGGAATTAAAATCACCAAGGGCACTGCCCGAAATGATATTTCCTGTGACACTTCCTCCAGCCATAAAATAAAGAATGCCTACCAGCACAACTGCACCTAAAAGAATAGAAGTATATTTCCAAAGGGACTCCTTAGAAACACTCACCATATGGTTTTCTTCCATCGAAAGATTTTATTCCCAGAGTATATAAAGTTTCTGGATGATGGAGAGAATAGTGAACAAATCACACGAATATTTATATAGTTCCGGAAAAAACAAAGAATATCAAAAGAGAGATGTATGGCAAAAAAATGTATTTACTGTAAAACGGATGTTGCTGAAGAATCAGTCATTGATTTTTGTAAGCGATGTGGTGTTGGTGTATGGGGCGAAAAAATGTTTAACACAATTGTTGAAAGTATGGAAAAATCCCGGGCAGCAGGCGACCTATTTCAAGGTTCAGTAAGCGATCCTGTCCCTGCTCGACGGTTGTAAGCTCACTTTCCCTCACAAACGTTTAAAAACCAGCCTTAATACCCGCACCCATGCTCAAACATAAGAACCCTCGCAAAAGTGGTAAAATCTCATTTAGTGCTTACTTTAAAGAATTAAAAGTCGGAGATACTGTTGCCGTTGTCAGAGAACATAGTGTTCAATTCAAATACTCTACACGAATGCAGGGAAGAACAGGCAAAGTTATTGCTAAACGAGGCAATGCATACGAAGTTGAAGTGAAAGATTTAGGAAGACCAAAAAGATATATGATTCATCCCGTTCATTTACATCAGGTGTCTCAATGATTATCGATAAAACTGCTCTCACCCTTGGAGAAGTAAAATCTTACCTTTCAGATGAAGATAAAGATCGCCCAGTCTATACCTATTTGAAAACATTTAGTAAAGTAGACGCAAAAGAAGCAAAAGCATTGAAAGAAAAGCTTATCGCATTAAACAATATTAAATTGAAAGAAAACGATTTTATCAAATTAGTTGATTTTATGCCGCATGACGTTGAAGGAGTCAATAAAGTATGTCATGAAGCAAGTCTTTCCGAAGAGGAATCACAAGCAATTCTTGGAGCGTTAAAGTAACACCATGGGAGAAAAGGAAGAGTACGCGCTTATCTTAGATTATTTACCCTATGGCTATCCAATGGGTGGACGTGGTCAACCGGTTGCACAAGCAATTGGAGAAAAGACCCTTGCTATTTTAGAACTAGTCCCTCGACGGGGGGTTACACTAGAAATTAAAGAAAAGGTTTATATAGGCCCAGACAAGCGAGATAAGATATACTTCATCTCAGGCAGATTGCCTCGAGAAAAGTTAACTGAGTCTGCAAAGATCCAGCTACAAGAGTTCATTGAAACGGTAGTTGCGGAGCAGGAGAAGAAATTTGTCGATTTCTTTAATTCTGCACCAGCAATTAATACTCGTCTTCATCAACTTGAACTTATTCCGGGCTTTGGTAAAAAGCATACGGCTGAAGTATTAGCAGAACGTGAGAAGAAACCCTTCGAATCGTTTGAAGACATACGAACACGCATGAAAAGTATACCCGATCCAAAAAAAGCGATTGAGAAACGCTTGATTGAAGAATTGTCTGAACGACAAAGATTCAATCTATTTATCCACTAATGGCAGCAGGAAACAAAACCAAAGAGAAGGCATTCGAGAAAGCCACTACACCCAAACCTGTTAGTAAACGTCCAGGAGAAGAAGACCGTTCCGAAACGCTTGTTCGTATTATGGGGTATGACATTGCCGGTTCTCGTCCACTGTATGTTGGTTTAACACGCATCAAGGGTATTTCCTGGTCACTTGCTAATTTTATTTGTTTTAAATTGAAATTAGATCGTATGAAAAAAATTGTTGAACTTTCAAAAGATGAAATCAAGCAAATTGAAACCTATCTTCCAAAGATGGAACTTCCCCTATTTATGCGAAATCGTGCAACTGATCCTGAAACAGGCGAATCAGGGCATTTCCTGGGTGTCGATCTTGAAATGAAACGAGACTTCGATATTAAACGTTTGAAAGAAATGAAAGCTTATCGTGGTGCACGTCATGCAGCAAAACAACCGGTTCGTGGTCAACGTACACGTTCACACTTCAGAAAGAAGAGTATGGCTGCAGGTATGAAAAAGAAAAAAGGTGGTAGTGCATAATGATACGCCAGCATAAATCATATAGTCGACCAAAGAAGGCATACGAAAAGTCGCGTATTACTGAAGAAAACAAACTCGTTGAACGTTTCGGACTTAAAAATAAACGCGAAATTTGGAAGGCAAAAGCAAAAGTTTCCTATTTCAGAGATCGTGCAAAAGCACTTGCAAAAGCCCCTTCAGCAGAACAAGAAGTGCTCTTCGGTAAATTACGTGGTCTCGGATTACCCGTAAACGTAATTTCAGACGTCCTTGCACTTCAAGTTGAGGATATTTTGAATCGTCGATTGCCGACTATTTTATTCAAACAACACAAAGCCCAAACGATTCGTCAAGCACGTCAAATGGTGACTCATCGTAAAGTGCTTATCAACGATTCAGTGGTCAATAAACCCGGGTATCTTGTTCCAGTTAATGAAGAACAAGCAATTACTGTGACACTTATCTTCACTAAGCCATCTCAAACGACGGAGGAAACTGAATAATGGAAAGTGCAAAAAAAATAGAAGCACTTGAACAACCAACTGCTGTTCCGGCACTAGCTGAAGTACCAACAGTTAACCCGACTCCTCTCCCTGTGGTCACAGAAGTAAAAGCTCCAAAAGAAGAACGCACAGGTATTGTGTACATTAATACGTCCAAGAACAACACTATGATTCACATTACTGATCTTGCAGGTAATACTATTTCTCGTATCACGGGCGGAATGGTAACCAAACACTCTCGTTTGAAAGCAGATCCAACGATTGCGATGTTCGTTGCAAAGAAAGCAGCAGAACGTGCAAAAGATCTCGGTTTCACCTCACTCTATGTACGTATGCGCGCTCGTACCGGAAGCGAACGGGGTATCGGTCCAGGTGCACATGCTGCCGTCAAAAGTTTTGACAAAGAAGGATTCAAGATTCTCAATATCGTTGATACCTCACGCGTTGCACGCGGTGGACCGAAGAAGAAGGGAGGTAAGCGCGGACGCAGAGTATAAGCTTTAAAAGCCTCTCTCTCCCTTTACTCCTATGTCTGTTGTTTCTAAGTCTGCTGAAAAAGTAGTCATTCGTATGCCTGCACACGAATCGCTTGCAAATGCATTACGTCGAAGCGTCGCAGAAGTTCCTACGCTCGCCATCGATGAAGTTGAACTCTATAAAAATGATTCAGCGCTCTATGATGAAATGGTTGCTCATCGTCTCGGTCTTGTCCCCTTAAAGACCGAAGCAAAAATGGGCGAAAAAACAAAAGTAGAATTGAAACTCTCCAAGACCGGCCCGTGCACTGTCTATTCAGGCGACCTCGAAGGTAACGCAGAAGTCGTACATGACAATATTCCTCTTACTCTCTTGAAAGAAGGACATAAACTTGAATTAGTTGCAACTGCAATCCTCGGCAAAGGCATTGAACATGCAAAATACACACCCGGCCTTGCCTATTACCGCCATATCTTGAAAGTAAAGGGCAACGCACAAATCGACGCTATCATTCAAAAGTCTGCAGGCATTATGAAGGCAGAAAAAACAGGCACAACCTGGCTTTGTGATTTGAATGAAGCAACTCAACATGATGTTAACGCCATCGATGACAAAGCAATTGTAGACAGTGATGAAATGCTCTTTATCGTAGAAAGCTATGGGAACATGCCCGCATCTGACATACTCAAGAAAGCCATAGCCTCACTCTCAGACAATTGTGACGAAGTAGTCAAGGCATTTAAGTAACTGTATCTAAATCGTTTTAAAGTTCGATATCTTCTCACTCGTATGAGTTTACTTGATATATTACGAGAAGTGTTACACGAGCCCCCTACTCCAGAAATTAGAGAGGGGGCGCGTAGAATCGTAGAGCGTGCCGAATATAATGCTCTTGTACAGATAGCCGAACTCAATAGAGGGGTAGAACGACAAGTGGCAAACAGAAGAGGATATGTCTCACTTCCTTCTTTTCCGTATGGGTCTTAGGTCTAATCACTATCTTTAAAAGCCACCCCGCACACACACCCGCGTAGCGGGTGTGCCGGAGCGGTCAAACGGGCTGCCTTGAGGTGGCAGTAGCTTAGTGCTTGCCTAGGTTCGATTCCTAGCACCCGCATTTATTCATACCCGAACATTTGGTACGTTATTACACAAAATAGATGATGCAGAAGCACTTGCATTTCTCAAGAAGCACAATAAATTATAACTTTTTCCCTTCCACTTTCCCTAACCGCTTTTCCAATTCGGCAACTTTTTCTTGTAACACTTTGTAATCAGCTCCATACTCTTTATCCATACTCTTAACAAAATCACGTAGATAGGCATCAAACAACGTACTCAGTTTCCCCCCAAATAATCCCAACTTACGCTTTGCTAAAGCAAGTGTTTCACGATCAACCGTAATATTGACCCGGATTTTAGACATACACACCTATACACACGAAGGTATAAAAGGCTTTCCACTCGAGAAAGCTTTATATACCGTCAGAAATACGACAAAAGTATGAAGATGACCATCAGTCGATCCCACATTAAGAGAAAGGCAGGAAGAAAGACAAACCCCTTACTCCAAGCAACAATTCAAGCAGCACGTAAACTAGATGCCTGGCTTCCCGTTGCCCAACGTATCTCTGGTCCAACCAAGGCCCTTGCAGCACTCAATCTCGATCAAATTGATGCACTCACGAAAACGGGAGATACCGTCTTAATCGGTGGGAAAGTGCTTGCATCCGGCACGCTCACGAAGAAAATACGTATTGTTGCACTTGGATTCTCTGCAGCAGCACATGAAAAAGCAAAAGCAACCAAGAGCGAATTAGTTACCATTGATGAAGAAATGAAAGTCAACCCAAAGGCGACAGGCATTACGGTGTTAGCATAATGGACACGTTCGTCATTGATGCTACCGGTGGAATAATTGGACGTATTGCAACCATAGCAGCAAAGCAATCATTACTGGGTAAGCAAGTCGCGGTTATCAACTGTACCGAGGGCTTACTGTCTGGCCGAAGACATATGATTATCGCAGAATACAAACAAGCTTCACTTCGTGGCGGACATGCATTAAATGGCCCCAATTGGATCAAGCGCAGTCCGGAACGATTAATGAAACGAACTATCAGGGGTATGTTATCGTATAAAATGGGTCGTGGGGAAGCTGCTTTTGACCGGATCAAATGTTATAATCAGGTTCCTGCCGACTTGAAAGCAATTAAAGCAGTCTCTGTTGCACGCCCCCTCAATACTCGAACGATGAAGCTTGCTGAATTAGCAAAGGAACTATAACTATGGCTTTTGAAATAACGCGCATTATTGCAGGGAAGAGAAAAACAGCTGTTGCAAAACTTCGTTTCAAAATAGGCACGGGCAAAGTATTTTTCAATTACTTACCTTCAGCAGAACTTCCATTATTCCATAAACTTGCTCTTTCTGAACCATTACGTCTCTATGAACAAGAACTTGGAGATCCATTAAAGGTAGATTTTCATATCAAAGGATTTGGCGGTGGAAAAGAAGCCCAAATACAAGCAGCTCGTCTTGCTATTGCAAAAGCCCTCTTGTACATTACAGGTTCTGAAACACTCAAGAAAACATTCATTAAATATGATAGAAACATGATCGTTGCAGACTCACGTCGTAAAGAAGCAAACAAACCAAACGACTCTGCCCCTCGTGCTCGCCGTCAAAAGTCCTACCGTTAACCATAGGACTTCTCGTAGTCTGAGTAAGATTTTTCTTTCTTTGAACAAAATACTCAAAACTGAAACCATCATCCTTATATGCTTCAAAGAACAGGTAAGTATACAAGGAATTTCTTGGTATGGAATATCAATCAGTCACCGATAGATTATGTACGTGGGAAACACTCGAGAGAGCACCTTCTGGCCATTATCTCGCGTTAAATATAGCCTATATTAAGGGTATTGGGCATATTACCTGTAAAGTTTCATTGGGCACAATTCCTCATAAAATAAATGACCCTGAAGCAACAACTAACTATCGCCCGTTTTCATCTTTACTTACTCCAGAAGGTGCCGAAATAACAGAAAGAGGAGTCATTTGTTCACTTGAATGTCAGGCATTAGATCAAGGGTGTAAAAAATTAAACGAAATATCCACTCAAGCAGGTAAACCTCTCAACATATCATCAGATAATTTCTTTTTATTGTTGAATGGTAAAATTTTGTTCACACCTGAACATCCTCTCAAGTTCGGATAACCGAAATCCTTATAGCTTCCACGTTTCTCAAGAGAGGTATGGCAGTTCCTCGCTGTACCGTATGTAATAAAGAAGCAGATCTCTTTAAAGAGGAAAAATCGTTTTGTGCTACTCATTATGTTGCGGTTTCTCATGAAGATGCACTCTATTGGGATCTTCATGCTCTATTGAAACAAGATATGGTGGGGGCAAGCTCCCAGTCCCCTCGTCGCCTCTTAGAGGCCATCAAAAAGAAATATCCGCACCTTGTCCAACGATACTATTATTATCAACAAAAGATACATCCCTCTTTTCCAATCGAAGATGACGAGGAAGAAGATCTCTCCCCTGAGCAAGTCCTTGCCTTAGCACATGAACGTGCCAAGGGTAACTTTCAAAATAGCAAATAGCTAGTAACCAGAAAGTCAAGCTACCCTGAACCACTCACCAAGAGCAGACATCAGCTCTTTCATCCAATCCTACCAAAGAGTAATAGCACAATGAATCAATTCCACACAAGCTCATGTGCATGACGGTTAAGTATCACCCAACTCTCTTCGTAAATACGAACAGGTTGCCATCCTCGTCGTAGTCGATCAGTATTATAGTGATCATGAGCTTTTCTCGTTGATAGGATCAAAGAATCAAACATAATCCAGTCATGGGTGTCAGCAGCGAGACACAGTTGTTCTAACAAGCAGGCATACTTAGGCGAGTCCATTGAGAGGGGCAAGAAGCGTATCCAAAGGGTTGGCTACTTTCTTAATCTGATCCGAGGACACATGCGTATACACTTGGGTCGTATTCAAATTACTATGCCCAAGCATAGCCTGAATGACCCGAATGTCCGTCCCTTGTTCAAGTAAATGCGTTGCAAAACTATGGCGCAAAGTGTGTGGGGTCACTTTTTTCTGGACACCTGCTCGACCTGCAGTCTGTTTGATAATTTTCTGAATATTACGTGTGGTCAACGGTTTATCCTTAGAAAGCACATACTGATACTCTCGCCCTTCCAAATAAGCTTGTAAATCTTTGGTGAGTTGGTCTGAAATACTAAATAACCGATCTTTATTTCCTTTCCCTCGACGCACCCAGCCAGATTTCTCCCCAAAGTCAATATCGTTCTTCTTCAAATTAACCACTTCAGAAACACGCAAACCCGTAGAATATAATAACGAAATCATCAACCGGGACTTTTCAGTATCTGCACTCGCAAGCACCGCACGCATTTCATCTTTGGTAAGCACTGAAGGCAACCGTTTTTCTTTCTTCGGCATTTTGACTGCTGAAAAATCCTTCTTAAGAATCTGGGTAAAGTAAAACTTCAAGGCAGCAGCAGCCAACATAATGGTATTCTTTGATTTATCTTCAAACAGACTTGCTAAATATAATTTCGCATCATCAGGGGTAGTCTGATCAGGTTGTTTTTTGACATGTGCTAAGAACTTATCCACAAAAAAGCCATAATTGCGTACCGTCAACGGAGAAAACCCACGAACCTTTAGTTCTGCACGCAAGAGCTCACTAGTCATCCTCTTTCAATACCTCAAAAACAGTAATACGAACCCCTATTTAAACATACAGGCAAGAATTGTTCGCATTAATGTAATTGCATCAACGCCTTCACCTTCTTTCCCAAACACAATAATCCTTATATACTCTCAGACGAAAAAAGCAACATGGAACAAAGAGGGATGATGAAGATGGCGCTTATCGCAGGAGCATCAGAAGCACTCAAATTTAAGCGTGAACATCCAAAAGCATCTGACGAAGAAGCGTTACAGCATGTGAATCGTGAATCAACAGGCCTCGTTACAAAAATTGGTTCCGATCAGTAATTTCGCATGAAATATACACTTCTCTATGACGGGGAGAGGTGGGATGCTTATACTCCTGGAAGTCTATCTGAAATGAGAACAAGAGATCTCCCTGCACACTATTCTCGAGAATATAACGTTACAAGCGATCACCAACGGCGCATGTTTGCAGCATGTATAGAACAAGCAGCGCTCAATAATCAGAAGAGCATCAGACAACCAACACCCGAAACAACAGATACGTTTTTCCTTCCTCTTTAAAAAAGGTAATGCCTCAGCGCCCCTTCCAAACAATAACCTTTATAACGGCTTTCTGAGTTCTCAGAATGCGCGGGGGTAGCAAAGCGGTCAAATGCGCAAGACTTAAGACGTCGCTCTTCCACCAGGAAGAGTAGCAAGCAAGATTTTGTAAGAAATCTTGTGGCTTAGTGCCTTCGGAGGTTCAAATCCTCCCTCCCGCATTTTTTTCTACAGAGGATTTGAACAGGTTCAAATACGGCACACTCTCTAGCAGAGAGGTGCAGGATCCGAGAACTTCGTTCTCGTGAGCCTCCCTCCCGCATTTTTTTCTACAGAGGATTTGCTCAAATATTTCTGGTATATATGCAAGCATCTGTATCTTTTTAAGAACAAAATGCTTGTTTAGTGATATGGTATCTGGTACCAGACAAGCAGTTATTCACTGGATGAATGAAGCGTATGCATACGCTGCACAGGGAAATCCTGAAGCGACATTTGAGTCTTGGAAACGAGCATATGATGCAGCAGAACAGAACGAACAGAAGTGGCTTGATGAGGTAGAGCGAAGGAGAATACTCGATGAAGCCTATGAAACAAGTGCTCGATCCTGTCTCCACCACGCAACGTTTATCTATGATCAAGAACTATCTGAAAGTAAGAAACCTCTTTCGTTTACACTTCACGAAAAGAGGAGAAATCAGCGAGTCGTTGAGTGGGAGCATCTTATTAACAGAGCATATGGGCATGCGTATGAAATTTCCCATCGCGCACTGATCACCGGTATTCAAGAAGTGCGTACCAAACCACTTCGCCCCCTTTGGCGTTCACGAATGAAACAAGTATGGTTGTTCGTTTAAAGACCCCTTTAGAAAAAACCAGGTATTTTCCACTGACTAAAGTCAAGTAACGTAAAATCAGACGCCCTAACGGGAGTATTAAAATGCCAAAATCCAAAATCACACAGGGTCAGAGTATCCCCTGTTCGATTATACAAAACATTCCGCACGGTATCCTTTCCAAATGTAAATCCTTCTTGTTGTACTCGAGTAAGCAGTGCATCAATACGCGGACGTTGCTGAGCAACACTATCGAGTGAAAGACGATTCAGTTCCGTTCCATGAATATACTCAGATGCAAGGCCGATCGTTGAAACCCCTTCTGGCGAGAGAATGGGTTGCACATGATAAGGACGAGGGGCAGGAAAAGAACGAGTTCTCAATGCTTCCGCAATCACCCCTTCGTGTTCTAAGCCGATAGAAGCAGAGGGATGCATATTCAAACGATACCACGAAAGGGGTGCGCGAGTAGAACCGGGGAGGGGATCCATGCGTGCAAGAGAATGGGGGATCTTTACCACTTTAGTGCGATCGCTCGCTAAGCGGTAGACTCGACCATAATTACCGTAATCAACTAATGAACCGACTGTTTCCATAGAAAACTCGCTTGAAATCGCTATTTAAACCTTAAGCTTCGTTGTTTTTTTAGACGAAGGAACATCTTTTCCTTTGGTAGTAGATCGTAATAAAAGTATGACTAAGAGTATAGCCAGAACGCTCAGGAGGACCATACGTTTTGAAAGAGAAAAGGAAGAGGAAGGAGAGGAAGAGGAGGAAGAGACAGGGGTCGCAGTTGTGGTAAGATTCACTGAAGTGGTAGGGGGCGTCTGTAAAAGATTCATTGGTTCAGAGATCGTCTGTATCGTGAGATTTGCTTTCCCAAACTTCAGATCATGCAATACCAATCGCAGGTCGTAATGCGAAGATGAGCTCAGGTTAACTTTTCGTTCTTCACCTACAAAGAGGGTAAGTGCGTGAGGATCACTGAAAAGGGTAAGGTTGAGGGAATTATTTCCAAGTGCATCAATGCGCAACGTATGGGTTTCTCCCGGGGCCCCTTCCAATGAGAAGCGTACCGAAGCTCCTCGAGACAACGACATAGTGTAGCCCTGCGACATCAGCGAGCTATCTAATATCGGTGCCGTAAGAGGAACAGAAGCAGTACTTCCCCCTCCACCTCCGCCACCCCCTCCGCCTCCGCCACCACTTGAAGCAGGAGCAGAAATACTAATCGTACGAACGGACGTGTTCCCTATATTGCCCGCGATATCCGTGCAATTAATTGACCAGGTATAACTTCCCGGAGTAAATGCCCGAATAAATGAATAATTCAGTGATTGATTGGTAATGCTCGTATTAGTAAGGGCGAGAGCGCTATCCACAATCAAATGACACGAAGTAATATTTCGGGTGTCATTTCCTTGATAGACGAAGGTAATGTCTTCAGAAGAACTCGTCGCACTATATCCTGTAGCAGGAGAAAGTGCGGTAACAAGCGGGGCAACGGTATCAATGGTAAAGGTTGCAGAAAGAGACGTATTGCGATTACCTGCTGTGTCATTACAATAATAAGAAGCCGTGTAATTTTGTTCGTTGATTAAAGTAGTGTTCGTCGCATTAAATATCTGAAGATCAAGTGAACTCAAACTCGTATTGATGACTCCCCCCGAAAGAGAATACTGACAACTCCCATTTTCACTCAAGGTGACATTAAAGCGTCCGGCATTGTAGACGCTTCCGTTCAAGGGAGAAAGGAGCGTTACATTTGGAATAAGGGTATCATAGGTAATACTGTAATTTGCAGAAGCAATTGCCTGCGAATTAGAACTGTCCGTAAACTGACAATTCCATGAGTGAAAAATATTCGAGGCAAATGAATAGTTAAGCAAACTCGTATTGCTCAGACCTGAGAGGGTACGAACCGTTGTATTAACTAATGCTGTGCTATTCCATATGGAGTACGTTACATTCTGTAATGAAACAAGCGAGGTGCTGTTACACGAAAGTGTGTGATTTTGAGTAGTGGTACGTAACCCATCTACAGGGGCAAGAAGCGTAACCGCAATTCCTTGGGATGCAATCGCTGCATAAATGTTAATACGGGAATACATATTGTTTGTAGCACTATCAGTGATGGGCTTTCCTGTTGTATTCAAAATAGTCAGCAGTTGCGCGGGAGTTTTTACAATCCCTAGTGCACGAAAATACTGATTAAGTAATGCCAATGCTCCTGACACATGGGGTGCAGCCATACTCGTGCCTGAAAGGAGACTATAACTTCCTCCATAGGTTGAATTAATCGAACTTCCGGGGGCAAACAGAGAAAGTAAGGGGCTGCGACTTGAATAACTGGCAATCACATCACTTTTGGTAGTTGCCCCAACGACCGTTACATTTTGTACACAGGCAGGAGCAGCAAGAGCGGTACTATTGCCGTTATTTCCTGCAGAAATAACAACACTGATATTTGCGCGTATGGCCGTATTAATTGAAGCGCTTAACGAATCAGTGTGACAATAGGTTGTATGGTTACTGGTATCTCCTAAACTCATACTAATGACTGAAATATTAAAGGTCGTTGCATTACCCACACACCAATTAATCCCTGCAATAATATCGGCATCACTACAGGTACCTCCAGAATTACACACTTTCAGTGCAAGTAATTTGACGCCGGGTGCAACCCCGGTGATACTGCCATTTGCCCCCACAATGCCCGAGACGTGTGTCCCGTGCCCATTATCATCTACTGGATCAGGATCACTATTTGCAAAATCATATCCCCCGATTATTTTACAACGAGATGAAGGAGTATTATTACCAAAACAACCACCCAAAGCAGAATGAGAATAATTAATGCCCGTATCGATAACACATACTGCTTCCCCAATTCCTGTAATATTAACACTTGCTTGTTGTAACGGATAGACAAGTGTAGCATTAATTAACGGAACGCTCTGTTGCAATAAAATATGACGCACACCGACTGGCGCAACACGTTGTACGCTCGGATCATTTTGTAAAGCAATAAGTTCAGACGCATTTACCCAGGCAGCTCGATAGCCCTCAAATGCATATTTAATATGCTCGGGAGCAACGGATGAAGAGGGGGCAACAGATGCTCGTTTTCCAGAACGAGTGGGAAGATCATGAATAAACACAAGCACCGTTTCATTATCCGTAACCTCTGCATGTAAAGAGGGATCTATTTTTTCTTGAGAAGGGGAAACAGAATGAGCGAAAAAAATACCGAGTAAAAAAAAACTCACAAGAAAGAAAGGTATAAGAAAAAAACGATTATGCATGCGGAACAACCACGCATTTTTGAGCGATAGGTTGACAGCTTGCTTGACCGCAATCAAGTGTTCCCGGAACACATTCTTGCGTACACAGAATGTCTGCACAAAGGGGCGCTTCAGAAGCAGAAACACACTCAGTCGCATGACAACAGGTTGCAGGAACACACTGCAGTGCAGAAGCAGGAGGCATTGCATCTCGAGTAGAAGCAGGAGGCATTGCATCTCGAGTAGAGGCAGGAGGCATTGCATCTCGAGTAGAAGCATAGGCTATGGCTAGCGCAAGAAGTAGCAATAGAATCCCCCCGATAACCCTTGTATTCATACCTTTCAAGGTCCAAAGGGCTATTTTAACGTTTCGCACAGAGAGTTTGATAGTTTGCAAATAGCTGATCCCGTACATCGGTAAGCTTCATTCCCCGTAATCGAGCAATCGCCTCATAGCTTGCAATAACGTATGCCGGTTCATTGGAGAGAGTCGTCACCGTCTTATCAGGATGTAAATACGGCGCATCGGTCTCACAGAATAACTGGGTTAAAGGCAGTTCTTTCGCATACCGTTGAAATTGTTCTGATCGCGTCACAGAGGTGGGCACCGTGAGATACCATCCATTCGCAATGATGCGCTGGGCAAGACTCCATTTCCCACAGAAACAATGCATAATAACTTTTTTCGCCTCCAATTCCTCAAGCAACTCAATACAAGCCAACTCTGCCTTCCGCGAATGCACAATGAGGGGCTTATCTAATTCCTGCGCAAGCCGTACGACCTTCGTAAATATCTCCTTCTGGCGTGCATGCTGTGTTATATCATCTTTAAAGTCCATACCCACTTCACCAATCGCGATACTGTCTCGTGCATGCGTCCGAATATCTTTCAAAAGCACCTCAATTTCTATATCAGTCATTTCCAACGCAATTATTGGATACAAACCCATACACGCTTTCACTTCAGGAAAAGTGTGTGCTAATACAAGCGACTGTGCATTCGTCTCACCATCGGTGCCCTGCGTACAGATGATGCCCACACCCGCCTGCTGAGCACGAGCTATTGCTTCCTTTCCCGAGCATCGTTCAAAGTGACAGTGGATGTCAATGTAACAGGACTTCATACTTTCTCCAGAATCCGCTATCTTTTTAAATATGTAGAAAGGATAAAACTATGCACAACCTCTTTATTATGTTAGGGCCTTCAGGTTCTGGTAAGACGACACTTGTTGAAGCAGTGACAGGCGAAAATCAGCTCTATGCAGATCTACGAATTCCCTCTCTGAAGCGAGTAATTACCTCAACAACACGAAAACCTCGAAGTATAAACGGAAATGGTTTTGAACAAAATGGGCAAGCGTACTGGTTTAGAACGCCTACCGAATTTGAACAAGACTGGACTTCGGGAGAGCTTCTTGAACGCGCAGAATATAAAGGGAACCACTATGGATTACGAAAAAGTGATATAGTGGATACACTTACTACCCATGACGGGTTTTTGATTATGGAACCGCAAGGAACACGCAAGATGTTAGCCTGGAAACCGGACACGCACGTACTCTATCTTCTTCCCATTGCAGAAGAACAATTACATAGGCGTATGTTGGCAAGAGGAGCAAGCACAGAAGATATTCAAAGACGATTACATGACATTCCGGGAGAATATGACACTATTAATGCACTCGTCAAAACACATAATCCTCGTTATATTCATCCCATTACTAATGATGGTCCGGTAACCCAAGGAATTGCTCAAATGAGGACGTATATTGAATCAGTGCGAGCACACTAAACAGAAGATAACTCTTTTATCGTACTTTACTAAACGTATTCCAGGCAAGTTCAAACATCTGTTCCATTGCTTTGGCAAAGAATTCAGTTGATAACCAGACAGCGACATCATAATTCGGATGAACGCTCTTATCATCTAATAACATGAACATAACTTGGGTGCTATCTACAAGCGCAAATCGAGCAGTTAATTTCGAATCCAAGTTACGGACTTCTGCTACCCTATTCAAATCTTTTGCAATCTTCATGTTAGCCGAAGTGATCGGTGCAGCAATACGAATAGTAACTCCGCGTTTCTTTGCACGCTCCAATCCAGGTAATAGCATCTCCATCTTTCGATTCAATCCTTCAGCAGTAGTTACGATCGTAATCGTGCGTTCTGCTCCTCGAATCATCATATCGAGATGATTGTACATATTCTGTCTTCCACGTAAGCTTCCCGATAAATCGGAAGGTTCTACAAATTTAATCCCGTTGGTAAATAAGCCATTCAATTCTTCAAGTACATCATCACCTCGTAATTTTTCAAGACGCTTACTTTTCTCTTGTGCATCAACCACTAAATTCTTTTTAACACGCTCAACAACTTCTTCCGGTTTCAAAGCAACAAATTTAATCGGTTTACCGATTTTCATAACAATAAATCCTTTCTTTTCCAAGCTTTCAAGGATATCATAGGTTCGAGAACGAGGGACGTCCGAAATATTACTCAATTCACCAGCAGTAGAAGTACCGCGAGATAACAAAGCAGTCCATACGCGAGCCTCATAGAGATTCAAATCAAAGATTTTACGGAGTCTGCTGAGAAATTCTTCTTTAATAATCATATGAAGTCATATCACCTTATACTCTTTACTTCTTCCGACTATTTAAATGTTTTCGGGTGCTGTCATTCAGCAACGACGAAATGAAAAGACAATTCTTCTCTCCCGCACAGTGAGTACAATCGCCTCTGCAGGGGCATTCTGTTCGTCGGAAAAGAGCAATTTTTTGGAATTTGTACGTTCTGTAAGAAATCCAAGGTGTTCGTGCAACATTTTCTGCAACTCAGAAGACACAAACACAGTCGTCGTAATCATATCGCCCTTCTGTAAGCCGGCATCTTTACGCGCAGCTTGTAGTGCACGTGCTAATTCACGAGCATATCCTTCAGCTTCAAGTGCCGGAGTCAACACTGTATCAAGCACCACATCAAACTCTTTCCCTTTCACAATCTTTATTTTTTTGACATTCAACTGTTTCATAATCAGCCCATGCACTTCTTTTGAAACAGATGCTTCGCTTGTTATCGTCGCTAAAGCAAGTGGCCACTTCAATCCAATATGGGCTTGATCACGCTTCCGCAATCCCACTTCCAGTATTTTCTGCACTTGAGTGAATGTCTGTTCAATTTTTTCATTAATTATTTTTTTCTGAACTGTTGGCCAAGAAGTTAGATGAACAGACGTATCGGCAACAATTTGTTTCTCTCGTAATGCTTGCCAGAGATATTCAGCGAAGAACGGGGAAACCGGAGCAAGCAATTGTGAAATGCGCGCAAGACAGACACCCACTAGTGCACCTTGCTCACGATCGCGCGTCATTTGAATATAGGTCCGAGAGAGATCCTGTACAATGAAGTCAGACAGAGTATGCAAAGCAGTATGCAATTCAAAGGAATCGATCCCCCCAGTGTAGGCCTGAGTCACGCTTTCCAAACGAGAAAGTATCCAGGCATCTTCAGGTTCAGTACGCATCACTTTGCCTTGCTGAGAGAGATTCAACAAGTTAGCAAGAATGGTAAATATTTTGCCAACTTCTTTCTGTGCAGATTCCGCATTAAATTTCTGAATATCATAGGGGGCACAGTCCCAGCAGAAATAATAACGCAAAACATCAGGCCCCAGTTGTGCAAGTGCATCATCGCCAGAAACGAAGTTACCTGCACTCTTTGACATTTTATCTCCCTTTTTATCAAGCACCCACCCCACCATGCTCACCGTTTTATACGGGGCTTTCCCGAAGACTGCAGCTGAACAAAACATAAGTGAGTAAAACCATCCACGAATCTGATCTTGCGCTTCATTGATTCGATCAACGGGGAAATGCTCTTCAAAGAATTTCTTGTTATCGTGAGGGTAGCCCACACTTGCTCCCGGAACAATTCCTGAGTCAAACCAGACGTCAAAAATACTGCCGATACGCTTCATCGGTTTTCCACACGAACAAGGAAAGGTGAGGTGATCAACGACATGTAAATCGGTAATCGTCTGTTTCGTCTTCTGCTCTAATTCTTTCTGAGAAGCAACGACAACTTCTTTGCCACACGTGCATTGCCACAAAGGAATGGGAATGCCCCAAAAACGCTGGCGAGAAATATTCCAATCTTCTGCGTTTGCAACCCAAGTATTAAAGCGTTCCCGAGCAAATGCAGGTAACCAGGTAACTTTTGTGTTGACTTTCTGAATGATTTTCTTAACAGGAGCAACTTTGAGGAAGAGCTGGTTACTCAAACGAAAGATAAGGGGAGTCTTACACCGCCAGCAGACCGGGTAACTATGCGTAATGACCTGTTGGTATAACAAACGTCCTTCCTTTTCAAGATATGCACTAATCTCAGTGTTTGCTTTCTTCACAAATCCAGTGAACCCCGCCGCAGAGGTGAACATCCCGCGTTCATCAACGGGGGACACACACGCCAAGTGATAATGCTGACCAACCAGATAATCTGTTTTACCATGTCCCGGAGCAACATGCACAACGCCCGTACCTTCACTAACCGTCACAAATTCCTCAAAGACATCCCCTTGGGTAACGCCCTTTTTTGCAGCAACTTTCGAGGATACACGTTCTTTCAGTAAGGGAATAGAAGCAACAATGACATGCGCCTTCTCAGCAGGCAATGAACGCTGGAGAGGAACGTCAAGTAACGGTTCATACTGTGTACCAACGAGGGATTTCCCGAGGCATTTCGTCAAGACACGATACTTTTTTCCCAGTGTATCGAGTAGCGGAAGACGAGCTTCTGCAAGAATGATTTTTTTCCCTTCGAGTTCGACTGTGACGTACATTTCTTGAGGAGCAACGGCAAGTGCAACATTCGCCGGCAACGTCCACGGTGTTGTGGTATACACTAACATCGATCGATCATCATTCACCAGTTTGAATAAGAGATACACGCCAGGATCTTGGAGATCTTTGTAACTGTCAGTCACTTCATACCCTGCGAGACTTGTTTCACACTGCGAGCACCACAAAACTGGTTTTTCACCATGGTACACAAGTTTTTTAGCATACATTTGGGCAAACATCCACCAGCCACTTTC
The DNA here is from genome assembly GCA_009694725.1 of Candidatus Pacearchaeota archaeon. GTDB lineage: Archaea > Nanobdellota > Nanobdellia > Pacearchaeales > GW2011-AR1 > SICV01. The sequence continues at coordinate 7,795 of SICV01000001.1, read as the reverse complement.
AATATATGAATTATCATACGTCACATAGGGGTCTTTCAGCGTATACACACTTCCAAGTTGTTCATACACACGCATCCAGGCATCTTTATTCAGGGTTGCATTATCCTTACATGCTTGCATGAACTTGCCCACACCATAGGTAGCAATATCTTTTTTCCCGCGTAATCCTAATTTCTTTTCAACCATATTTTCAATCGGGAGACCATGCGTATCAAACCCTGGCTGAAACGCAACTTGATACCCGCGCATCCAAGCCAAACGAATCGCAATATCTTTGAATACCGTATTCTTCAGGTGTCCTGCGTGCGGTTCGCCATTCGCATACGGAGGCCCTTCAAGGACACGATAGGGCTTTCCCTTACGGGCAAGTAACTGTTCATACACCTGTTCTTTCTGCCAGAATGTTTTCATCGCAGCAGGAATCGCCTTTATATCAACCATTCCTTCTCTTCCACACAATCTCTTTTATATCTTCTGTTTGGTGGTCAATCGTCTGTTAAAGCTCTGACAATAGGCGATAAACGCCAGAATGGCTAGGAACAGGCCTAGAATCAATCCGGTAGGCATCCCATACGCCCAGAGCCCCATGCCCAGTACAAGCGAAATTACCGCAAGCCGCTGGAACCACACGCGTCCGGGCACCAACTCTTCCCGAGCTAACCAGGCAAGAAGATATCCCACCGGAATCGCTATAAGCACAACTACAAAATCGAGTATCATGGTGTATCGATCCCCTCAGCAAGTACAAAATCTTTTTCGGTAATCCCCCGTTCATCATGCGTAGTCAAAATCAAACGCACTTTATTATATTCCCAAAAAATTGTGGGATGATGATTCAGTTGTGTGGCTAAGTCGGCAACTTTATTCACAAATGCTCTCGCAGCAGTAAAATCCTCAAACATCCACTCTTTTTCCAACCCCCCACCTTCCAATCCCCATCCTTTTACGTCCTGCATTCGTTGTTGGATTTTCTGGAGTGATAAGGCGACCATCATACCTACAGGAAACGCACCTTTAAATAACTCATCATTATCAAAGACCTATGCCGTTGCAAGTGGTGATTACAGGTGGTCCCGGAACGGGTAAGACGTCTGTCCTGAAGCTTCTGAAGAAAAAGTTTCCCGTGATGAAAGAATCCGCGCGTCTTGTCTTAGCGCGTAATACACTGTTCAAAGGAAAAGATGCAAAGCAAGCAGGAGGGAACGTCTTTCAAGAAGCGATCTGGGATTTAGAAGTCAAGCACTTTGCCCAAAGCTTGGTTCGAAAAGAAAAAGTGGTATTCTTCGACCGCGGATTCTTTGATGGATTTGCCTATGCCCAACTCGGGCATCTCAATGGTCTCCATGACCGTGCCATCCAAGGAAAACACATTCTCTATGATGCCGTATTCATTATGGATCCCCTCCCGCAGAAGTATTATGTCAATGACCCCAAACGTAAAGAATCCTATACTGAAGCAAACAAAATCCACGCCCTCATCGCCGCAATGTATCGTAAATATGGCTATAAACTAATGCGCGTCCCTTTTGGCACAGTCCCACAACGCACACAGTTCATTCTCAAGAAAATACAGAACCTGAAATGTCCGCATTGAAATAAATAAATAAATAAATAAATAAATAAAAAAAGAAAGGAATTACTTCTTACCTAACAAGCAACGTACCGCAGCATCAACCAGCTGCTTTTGCGCCTTGACGATATTAAATGCTTTAAAGTGAGGTTGCCATGTTTCACCAAGTACATCACTTACCACAAATGCTGCTGCAATCGAGACTTTGCGATAATGGGCAAGAGCAAACAAGGCAGAGGCTTCCATTTCAACACTCACCACACCTTGAGAGCGATAATGAGCAACTTCTTTCTTAGTTTCTCGATACGGGGCGTCTATCGTCCACGTCGCTCCCTCTTTGAAAGAAATGCTTTCTTTTTCTAAAGAAGCACGTAATCGCTGAGTAAGACTGGGATCAGGATAGACACGTTGCCCATGAGGGAGATAATGATAGCTTGTCCCTTCATCTCGAATCGCTTCAGTACAGAGATAAGTCCCCAAGGTTTGTAATCCTCCACACGTTCCAATATTGATAAAGTGCTTCCCGCCGAGAGCAATAAGCTCTTCCATAACAGTGACTGCATGAGGAGAACCAATCCCAGTCATCTTGATGAATCCTATTCCCTTATGTATATACAAAGTAATTTGAGAATTGAGTTTAAGTTTTCGAGGCTTGTATGTTCGAATAAAATAAGCTAATGTCTTACGTTGATAGGTAATAATATAGTTGGAAGGAAATTTCCCTCGTATTTCAGCATGTTTCAAAAAATCTTCAGGATGAAACAAAGCTTCTTCACTATGTTTATGTTCAAGATTCGGGTAGGTCATTAGTCTAATCGACTCTTTTTCAATAACTGCTTCGTCGTTTCAACCAACGCTTCTTCAGTCGTATACTCAAAGATAATCGTCCCATTGTATTCTACTTGTGGAACAGGAATTCTCCCTTCACGATGAACTGCCCCCAATGCCCCTGCAGGATCGGCAATCACATCAATTTCAATATACGTGATCTTCTCCTCTTTCAATAAGTCTTTCAATTTGTTACAAAACGGACACCCACGCTTACTGTATAACAAAATAGAATCAGTATTCTTCTTCATACAAACTACACTGGAAACACCCTTATATAGCTTAGGAAATAATTATTCGCATGGCAGACATATCAAAAGACGAACAAATTGGTTTCCATAAAGGCTCACTCAATACCTTGCTTGCAGAGCGCACTGAGCTCGCTAAGATGGTCGATATCGTAGACTCTCTGATTCAAGCTCATGCACAGGAATTATACAAATTAGGCGTCAAACTCACACCCTCTTCAGCAGAAAAACTCGACGATAAACTCAAAAAATAAGACCCATAGCTTTTTATAGCCTCTTTTGACCAGCGGTCTATGGTACACGCACAACTCCATTGTATTTTTCCTCAGTGTGACTCCCGATACAGTGTTAACTCAGATGCAAACGCATGCACAGAATGCGCAGGTTTACTTGATGTGAAATATACAGGGATTGATGCCTCTTCGGTTAAAGAGCTTGCACAATTGCGAAGAATGAATAATACTAAAGTACACGATCGAAGTGGGGTCTGGCGATTTCGTCACTTACTTCCATTTTATCTTGAACATGCAAAAAAAGATGACAATCTTGTAACGCTTGATGGCATGGAGGGGAACACCTGGCCAATTCATCTAACACATGCAGCAGAATATGCTCACCTCCCTTCTGAGAACGTTTGGTTTCAATTTGAAGGAAATAATCCTACTGGATCATTCAAAGATAATGGGATGGCAGCCGCCTTTACACACGCAAAAATGCTCGGAAGAACATATGTTGCGTGTGCTTCAACCGGAAACACATCTGCATCAGTGGCTGCCTTTGCAGCAAATGAACTGAGTCAGATGCGGGCAGCCGTATTTATCGGGGACGGTAAAATTGCTCGAGGGAAACTTGCAAAAACGCTCGCCTATAATCCCAAAGTGCTCCAAATTGCAGGTGATTTCGACGATGCCATGTCTCGAGTCCAGGAAGTAGCAAAATCGGAAGGCATTTATCTCACGAATTCAGTAAATCCTTTTCGTCTGGAAGGACAAAAAACAATTATGCACCGAGTCTGGGAGGGACTTGACTGGGAAGTTCCAGACTGGGTAGTTGTTCCAGGGGGCAATTTAGGGAATTGTTCTGCATTTGGCAAGGCCTGGCATGAACTCTATGAACTTGGCCTCACGACTAAGATGCCCCGTATCGCGGTTATCAATGCACAAGGAGCAAATATGTTTTATCAACTGGTTCAACAAGGGGCCGTATGGAATGGGGGGAAGGTTAACCGAGAGGACTATAATCGTGCATTTGCCAATGCTCCAAAGGCACATACGCGTGCATCTGCAATTGAAATTAATAAACCAGTTAATTTCTACAAGGCACTTCGAATGCTCGAATGGACAAATGGGGTGGTAAGCGAAGCAACAGATGATGAAATGCTTGAAGCCCAAGCTGTTGTGAATCGAAATGGCTATGGCTGTGAACCAGCTTCAGCAGCAACCCTGGTAGGTATGAAGAAATTACGCGCAGAAGGAATCATTAGACCTTCAGATAAAGTAGTTGGTATCTTTACAGGCCATTTGTTAAATGATGCAGAAGCGCTTATTGAATATCATGCAGGTGAACGAAAGTATCAATTTTCTAATCAACCGGTCAAAGTTCCTAACAGCTTAGATGCAATCGTCGCAGCATTACGGTAACTCTTTAAGCTTCAACTCTTCTCCATCTAGTGAATCAACAATCACTCTGGGATACATTTTACACAATACAAGCCTGGCAAAAAGAAACGCTCGACCTTCCACAAATCTGCGCGAACAAACGCATCCTCGAATTAGGGTGCGGAAATGGAAAAACACTCAAAGCAATTTTATCTCAAGATCCTCAAGCAGTCCTTGCAATTGATTTCTCAGGAGAGGCACTTAAGCGAGCGAAAGAAATGATCCAAGATCTCCGAGTCACTTTTCTCCATACGAATGTACTCGCACTCCCTGGAGATCTCGGCACGTTTGATGTAATTGTCTGTTATTATCTCCTCAATAATCTCACTCCTGCAGAGCAAACGTCTCTTATTGCATCTCTTCATTCTCTTCTCAATCCCGAAGGAACGTTACTCCTTGAAGATTATACGACTGGGGATCATAGAGAACAAACCACACACACTTTGCGCCGCGATTTTATTTCCCAAGAACGCATCAAACAACTCCTAGCAAACTATACGCTCACCTCCTGCGCAGAAAACTCATTCTCCCCCTATAAACAATCGCTCCAACAACGGAGAATTATTCGCGCAAGCGCAATTCATCCGGTGTCTTCCAAGAAATATGACAACTCCGGGTAATGCCTTTCTTTGCAAAATACTGCTGATGATACTCCTCCGCTGACCAAAATCGAGGTGCAGGTACAATTTCAGTCACAATTGGTTGCTTGAGAAGTTTTTGAATATCCTGTTTCGTCTGTTCAGCACGTTTCTGCTGGGCAGGCGAGTGGTAGAAAATAGCTGAGCGATACTGATTTCCATAATCGGGCCCTTGTTGATCAGGGGTTGTAGGATTATGATTATGCCAAAAGAGATCAAGTAATTGCGCATAACTCACCACGAGAGGATCAAACACAATCTCAATTGCTTCCGCATGCCCGGTTGTATCAGTACAGACATCATCATACGAAGGATCGGCCGTCTTTCCACCAGTATAGCCCACGCGCGTGCTTATGACTCCAGGTACCTTTCCAAATAACGCATCCGGTCCCCAAAAGCACCCCATTGCAAAGGTGGCTGTTTCAGTAGTCATTTTCGAAGAAGGACAACACTCGTTATATACTTTACTTACCCAATTCATAAATAAACAAATAATAAGAAAAAATAAAAGTACGCGACGATGCCGTAGTTTGAGCAGACGTCACCCTTTCGGGTTCGGCACAAGGCCTCGTATCCGCCCTGCGGCATCGCGTACTCTTCCGTTATGTTACCTGACACCTCAACGGCATCGGTAATCTTCATATGATACACATACTTGTATCCCTAATCCGCGTAACGGGTTATATGAAGTGTTAAAATCAAACACTTACATGTACACAGAGTAGGCAGAGTATTTATACTTGTAGCACCACTTTCAAAAGAACACAATCAACGGCCTTGCCCGAAAAGTATTTCGTATAAAACGCCTGACCGAGAAGGCGTAATCACGCGTTATAATCAACGCTCAGCCCTTGGCGGGATTTGTGCACTTCTTGAGGATTCACATACTCCTTCTCACATTCCTTGAAGTCAATCTTCACATCATAGAGATAGACAGCTGAAACAAGGCACAGGGTTACTTCTTTTGACTCTTTAATTGAAAAATCTCACCCTTTATAGCACTTAATTCCGTGAGTACAGACTTCATAGGGATTCCCCTATTCCCATTCAAAATACGTATGCTGTCCGCTATTCTCCTCAGTAACGCTTAAGTGATTGCATCAACCATATTTTCTCTTCTTTTTCCCACGATGTGTCTGATGGGCATGCCCGACAAAGACCGCCGTAGCAATGACTGCAAGGCATTGAATGAGAAAGCCGGGACTCTGAGCATAGGATGCAAATAAAGAGAAGAGGATATCAGAGTCTCCTGGAACAAACACATAGGCTATATCTAATACAACACTCACTGCAACAAAAAAGAGCCCAAACAACAACCCTTGCTTCCACCCATACTTCTCATGTGTACGGAAATACCAATGCATCAACCCAAAGGTGAGGGCAACAGTAACTAACGTAGCAGCTACCCAGAAGATAACGGGCAACGAAGGAGCAAGAATATCTAACTGCAAAGCCGTTGCAATCAGGATATGTGCAAGGGCAAGCACATAATAACCGAGAATACTAATTGCTACTGCTCGCAAGAATCGCATTTAGCGTTGCTTGCACACAAGCTTACTTTCTTTAAATGAAGTTTTACAACTCTTGATACTTGTTTTATACGTCACTGCACAAACCTGAGTATCCTGTCGCCCAAGCGTTTTGTTAGTAGAAGCAACTACTTTCGCAGCAGCCTTACATACTTTTACCGCATCTTTTGCAACAACATAACATGCATTCTGTGCTTGGGTGCTTTCCTTCATACACAGCGCCTTTGCTTTTTTAGCTTCAGTTTTCGCAGCACGAGGAGATTTCTCAGATTCATTTTCAGCAGCTAATGCAAGTGGAAGTACCGAAAGTACTAACAAACCAACAATAAGCAAGGCATATACTTGTTTCATAGCTTCAGAAGTGTGAGGGGCTATTTAAAACTTACTCGACAACAAGTGTGCCTTGCATTTCACGATGGCCCGAGCCACACATAGTCGGACAAGAGAACTCATACGTTCCGGGAGCGGGAGCAATGAAATTCACGGATTTTGTACCTGAAATAGCAAGGGCAGGAATACGAAGCCCGTGCACGGTATCCACGTTCGTAATCTGAATCGTGACATTCTGTCCCGACTTCACCCGCACTACCTTGGGCGTATAGGTAAATTGAGATGCTTCAACAGAAACAATGACTAAAGAAGAGCGAGAGTCAGCAGGGAGAGACGTTGCAATAAAGGAAGGGGTGGAAGAAGTTCCAGCAATCACTTGAGCAACTTCAACAGGAGAAGGGTAGAGCGCAATCCATCCATACACGAGTACACTCACCAAAACAACAATACCAAAAAGCCCGCCCCAATTCATAGTTTCTTCAAAGAAAGAAGATATATAAAGTTAATCACTTGAATATGTAAAGAAGTAGCACTTCAGGTGCTAGGAGTATTCCATTACTCTACTCCATGCTCACAACACACAACAACCTTTATAACACTCCTTTTATCTTTCAGGTAATGCCCGGATGGCCCAGCGGTTACGGCGCGGGGTTGCTAACTCCGTTTCGCGCAAGCGATTCCCAGGTTCAAATCCTGGTCCGGGCGTCCCCAATTTGTTTAGAGCTCTGTAATCGTGGTATATAAGCTGACCACGACACGAGAAGCTATGAAAAATAATATTCACAACTACGAGGGAATGTTGCAAAAAACAATACAGCGAATAAATACATTACCTGAGATTTCAGAAAATAATAGAAAATTAATTCATAAATTTATTTCTCAATTGAACCTTGAAGGCATAGGAATGCCAAAAACTAACAGGTATTTACAAGACGTTGTTAAGTTTAACAGGATGTTAAAAATTGATTTTGATAAAGCGGACAAAGAAGATATT